>NZ_JBFAWU010000007.1:0-292847 GCF_040680455.1 Streptomyces sp. NPDC052052
CACCCCTACCGCAGCCTGCCGAACGCACCGCGCCTGGTGGGCGCGCTGCTGGACGCGAAGGCGGTGCACGGCGGGCTCCGCGTGAGCGGATGCGGCTCGCTCCGCTCACCGCCAGGCGGCACGCGCTCCGCGCCCGCCGCCAACCGCAGGGCATCCGGCCCGCGTTGCGGGCCGGGGCCGGCCTTCGGCCGGCCCGGTAGCCTCCGCTGCGCTCCGGCCACCTGACCCCGCACCAACTGGTGCGGGGTCAACACCGCTACAAACAGACGTGCCGCGCTCCGCGCGGCCCGGGTGGCAGCAAGAGGGGCGGGTGGCTGACGGAGTGACGGGCCGAGCCGGAAAGCATGGGGGTCCGGTCCACCTTGCGGCAAGCGAGAACCTGGCGACAAGCCACCCCGACCTCCTGCTGAAACCCAGACCTACCAGCTCATCCACTGTGGCGCATATGGTCAACATCTCAACAGTCACCTGGAGGAACCAATGGGCGCTCTCATGTCTGCCCTGTTCCTGGGCACGTTCTTCCTCAACGGCCTCGCCCTCGCCACCAACTACCGCGGCTACGCCGCGTACATCCTGAACACCCACATGAACCCAGCCTTCTTCACTTCCCGTCACCTCCGCCGTCTACGGCGGCACGGCAAAGAACAACCGATGCTGGAGTTCCATACGGACACCCCGTACCGACTGCGCAACCTGCGCATCATGGGCGGCCTTCACGCAGCCTTCGGCTTCTCGGGCCTGGTAGCCATCGCTGTAACACTCACCATTCGCGCCTAACCGGACCACCTCAAACTACTGGGTTGGGATCCCTATGCTTCATTTTTACAGCCAGATAGACTCTGGATTTAGATAGCAGTACTGCTAGGGATCAGGTCCGGGGATTCGAATACCCTTCCCGCTACTGGGTCCGAGGCCATGCCCCGGACCCAGAGAGGCTCGCCGTAGCCAGTCACAAGCCGTCTACGTGCAAGTTTCCCGTTCTCTGCCCAGCTAAGAGCCCAGGACAAGGCAGGCGGATATGTCGACCACAAGCCGATCCGACCAGCGTGAGGCGGCGCAGCAGGAGGCCATTGATGCGGTTGTCCGTGCCCTCGAATTGCCTGCACGATCGCTCGCGACCGAGAGGGGGCTCCGGACTCAGGTGATCATGGCGACCGGGTCCGGCAAGACCCGGGTCGCGGCCCGCAGCGCAGGGAAGCTCCGTGCGGGCCGTGTGCTGGTGCTCGTCCCCTCGCTGGACCTGCTCACCCAGACCGAGGCCGCGTGGCGCGAGGCAGGCCGTACGGGCCCGATGATCGGGGTCTCGTCCCTGCGGGGCGAGGACGTGACCTTCCCCAACACCACGGGCGTGGAGGAGCTGGTCGACTGGGTGCGGCCGTTCGACAAGGTCACCGTGTTCGCCACGTACGCGTCCCTTGGGCTGGGCACTCTGGAGCGCGCGCACCAGGCCGGCCTTCCGGGCTGGGATCTGATCGTGGTCGATGAGGCGCACCGGACGTCGGGTCGGCTGGGCAAGCCGTGGGCGGTCGTTCACGACAACACCCGCATCCCGTCCCTGCGCCGCCTGTACATGACGGCCACGCCGCGGCTGTGGCAGTTGGATGAGGATGCCGAGGGTGCGCCGGGCGAGCTGGTGGCGAGCATGGAGGACGACCCGGACGGGCCGTTCGGTGCCCGCTGCTTCACGCTGACGCTGTCCGAGGCGATCGACCGGGGAATCTGTGCCCCCTACCAGGTGGTGTGCGTGGACATCACCGACACCCAGCTCCAGGCCGCGCAGCTCCTGGGCGCTGAGGGTCGCTCGGACGAGGTCCGCGGGGCACGGCTCGCCGCGCTCCAGACCGCCCTGCTCAAGGCGTCCTCGGAGGAAAACTTCCGGCGCACGCTCGCCTTCCACCACGTCGTGAAGGAGGCCGAGGCGTTCGCGGCCGGCCTTCCAGACGTTGCCGCGCAGCTGCACGCCGCCGCCCCCGAGCTGTACCCGCGCACGATCTGGGCGGACTGGCTGTGCGGCGAGCACAAGCCCAACCACCGGCGGCGGGTCCTCGGGGAGTTCGCAGCCGGGATCGCCACGGACGGCACCGTCGTGGAGAAGGGCTTCCTGGGCTCCGTGAAGGTGCTCGGGGAGGGCGTAGATACCCGGGAATGTGACTCCGTCTACTGGGCAGACGTCCGCGGCTCCATGCCCGACCTCGTCCAGGCCGTCGGCCGCGCGCTGCGGATGCATCCGGGTGAGGGCAAGGTGGCCAGCCTGGTCGTGCCGGTGTTGCTCGGGCCGGGCGAGACGGCGGACAACATGCTCACCTCCAGGGCGTTCGGCGGGTTGGCGAAGCTGCTGGAGGCGCTGAGGGCGCACGACGCCCGTGTGGTGGAGCAGTTGGCGCAGCAGCAGGCTCCGAGCGCCTACAAGCCCGTCCAGAAGGGTGCGCAGGGCCCGGAGAGCCGGGGCGAGGGGAACGGGTCCGGTGGGCCGTCGGCGCCGGCGCGGCAGCTGCTGAAGTTCTCGGTGCCGCGCGACCCTGCGCAGCTGGCCGCGTTCATCAACCTGCGGGTCCTCAACCCCGAGCACGAGCACTGGCGGCGCGGCATCGAGGCCGCGGTCATCTACGCCCGCGTGCACGGCGACCTGAAGGTGCCCTTCACCTACCGGGTGCCCGGCGGTGGCGACCAGGCGGTGGGGGGCGAGGGGTGGCCGGCCTCGCTGGCCAGGTTCCCGCTCGGGCAGTGGATCGCCGACAACCGGCGGTTTTACGCCCGCGGGGACTTGGACGAGGACCGCGTCGTGCAGCTGGAGAAGCTGGGCATGGTGTGGTCTCACTTCGACGTCGCGTGGGAGGAGGGTCTGTCCGCCGCGCGCGGGTGGGCGGCGGAGGCGGGCCACCTCCTGGCCCCACTGGATGCCACGCACCAGGGCTACCGGGTGGGGGTCTGGCTGAAGAACGCGCGGGCCGCCGCCCGGAAGGCGGCCGAGATCAAGCAGCGGCGTGCCGAGGGTCTGCCCGTGGAGTCGTCGGCCGGGGCGCTGTCGGACGAGCGGCGCGAGCAGTTGGAGGACATCGACCCGTCATGGTGCCCGGTCTGGCCGGTGGAGTGGCAGCGCGCCTTCCACCTCGTCCGGCTCCACCTGGAGGAGGTCGGCGGCGAGCTGCCGGCCGTGCCCGGCGACGTCGTGCACCAGGGTGAGGACCTCGGTCGGTGGGTGCGCTCGGTCCGGCTCGGCTGGGACAGCCTCACCACCGTGCAGCAGTGGATGTGTGAGCAGGTCCTCGGGATCGAGCCCGCCGGCGAGGACGAGAAGCCAGCCCCGCGCCGTACGCAGGCCGACAAGTGGGCGATGAACTACGAGGCCGCCAAGCAGTTCTACGAGCGCGAGGGACACCTGCGAGTGCCGCGCAAGCACGTCGAACGGATCGTTGTCGGCGAGGACCAGGAGGAGCGGGAGCTCCGGCTCGGTGCGTGGATCGGGAACCAGCGCAGCCGGTCCGCGACGCTGTCCCCGGAGCGAGTGGAGCAGCTGTCCGCGATCGGGATGCGGTGGTCGTGACGGTGGGCGGGAACGTCTTGGTGACGGTCTCCGTGGCGCTCGTGGTGGCTTACGTGAGGGCCTGGTGCGGCCGTGGCGGCGCGGTCCGTCAGGCCGTCGTCGTCCTGATGCTCACCCCCGCCACCGAGGCCCGGGTGCCGACGCCCGTACGCGCCCCGGACTGGGTTTCCATCCGCTCCCGGGGCGAGCGCGAGTAGAGGCAAGTCGCCGATTCCCTTACTGGCATTCGACGCACTTGACCTAACTCGAGAGAGCAAGGCTCGGACCCGCGTCCGGGCCTTCGTCATGTCTTGAGGTCTTTGCTCCCGGGTGCTGCTGTCCGGATCCCTGTTTCAGCCCGAGGGGGTGAAGAAGCCGTGTCCGGGAGGGCGAGGCGCAAGCACCCGATTCTTGCCACTGTCCGCCGCCGATCCGAACTGGCCCCGGGGGCAGTACCGATGACTACTCGCCAGGTACCCAGGGCAACACCCGCGCCGATCGCCGCTACGCTGAACATGCCACCCCGGGCCAGGGCCGAGACCCCACCGGGACGCTCTCAGGAAGAGAGCAGCAGGACCGCCGACCGCGAGGCGCGCACCGCCCCCACGCGGACGACACCCCCACAGGTGTCCGCCGTCTCTGCTCCTTCGCCTTCTAGGAGAGCCCCGATGCCTCGGGACCAGCACTCCCCCGCATCTGCACACCCTGATCCACCCAGCACGCCCGGGTCGAGGACCGCCGGGAAGTCAGTGCTCCTATCGCAGCGCACCGCGCTGATCCGCTTCATGGCCGTCGGCATCGGTATCGGCGTGCTCACGTTCCTCTCCGAAAAGTCCTGCCTCAAGGCAGTAATCGCCGGTGTCGCCGCTGCCGGGACCTGCACGGTAGGGCTGCACAACCTGATCGACTAACCGGCGGTGGGCCGAGCAGACCGCCCTGCCCGGCCCGCCGCTTCTCAGGTATCAGGCGGCGCTGAACTCGTGGGCGTGGCCACCGCGCCACTCCACCCACTGTGGGTCGTCCAGGATGGCCTCGGGGTCGGCAATGCCGGCGCCATCGAGGAATACAACCAGGTCCCGATCGCTATACGCGGTGCCGAGAATCTCGTCCCGGCCGTGGCTGCGCACGGTGACTCTCCGGCCGCCCGAAATGGAGGGGCGGTGCACGACGATCGGCGCGCTGGTCACGCCTCACAGCGTGCCCCAGACCGGCCCGAGGGGCGAGCCGGCCTCCGGGCGTCAGGCAGTGTCGCCGGTCCAATCCCAGCGGACCAGGTCGCCGGGGCGCGGGCGCGGGGGCGTACAGCGCCCAGCCGCCAACGCCGCACCAGCTCGGTGGAGAGCATGGCGCCGGTGTCAACATCATGCGGTGTCGTCCGGGGCAAGGTCGGGCGTGATGCCGCTTCCTGAAAACGGCCACCGGCCGTTCGGGGGTGACCCTCGATCTGCTCGATGGATCTCCCCACCCGCAGACCGTCTGACCTGCGGACGGACGCCACAAGCGAGGGGCGGCCCGACAGGCGGTCGTGAGTAGTTGGCGTACAAAAAATCCCGGTGAGATGATCTTGGTTTTCTGGAGAGGTCGCCCCTGCCGGAGCCGGGGTTGCCCGGTCGGCCGGAACGGCGAACAACCAGCAGCCGGGACTGGGAGGCTTGTATCAAGGGACATTCTGACGCCGTCCCCCTGACCCGAGAGTGAGCCTGATGCCTCCCACCCGTGCCCTGCTGCTGCCCATCGTGCCGGATGCCGTGGCCGGTCTCTTTGAGCTTGAGGGCCCGCTGTTCCTGACACTCCGAAACGCGCTGGTCCCGGGCGTCGCTGGGGTGCCGATCCCTGGAATCGTCATCGAGGACGTCTTCGAGGCGTACTTGCGGGTGCTCGACGCGTTCCCGGAGGGGCGCCGGAGTTCGTGGAGGAGACGGAGGACGAACTGCATGGGGTTCTGCTGCTTGTGGGCCCGGGCGGTGGGAACGTGGCGTACGTGGCCGAGCTCGAGGTGGCCGAAGCGGACCTCGCGCTGCTCGGCGCGTTCTCCGACGCGCTCGGCCGCGCGGCCGACCCTCGCCCCGGTTTAGGGTACAAGCCGCTGGCGGAGGCGCTGGCCAAGATCGGCCGGGAGTGCGACTACCAGTGGGTGCCCGACGGGGACGCAGCCACCATCGCCGACTGGGCACGGCGGGCGCTGTCGCCGGTCCTGTGCTCGCCCTTCGAAGGGCCGCACGGCGCCGCCAACCACGAGCTGCTCTCTGGGCTGCTGCGGGTCGCCGGAGACTGGGAGAACTACATCGAGGTGGACCAGGACGACGAAGCCGCGGTCGGGCGGGTAGCGGTGAGCATGCTGCGCTCGGCGACGGGCTCGGAGCGGCGCCGACGGTCTGATGGCCGCCGGTCTGCGGGCGGCTACGAGATGGACCGGGGGGAGCGCCCTCCCGACCGCCCCTCCCCAGTGCCCGTAAGTAGATGCCAGGATCGACGGGCGCTCCGTCAGCGGCGATCAGCTACGTATACCTTCTCGCCCAGCATGAGGGGAGCGTCGGCTGGTCCCTTGATATAGGGGCCGCGCCAGATGAGGCGGTGCTCCTGCGTGGACGGGTACCACTGGCGCACCTTATGCATGCGCACGGGCCACCGATGGTGATACGTCCGCACCTGCTGCTCCTGCCCCGTCTCCGCGATGCGCTGGGCCGGGACCTGCTGGGCCAGGCGCACCACCCTGATAGCGGGATCGTGCGGGTGCCCCGTTGTTCGGGGGCTGGCAGGTGCGCTGGCCGCGGAGGTCGTGGTGGTGACGCCTTGGGCGACGAGGCGCCAGAACGCGAACATGTAGCGACAGGCGAAGTCGTCGTCCGGGTCCTCCACGCGGCCGCCGGCCCACTCGCCGATGGTGGCGACCGGCTCGGCGCGCCAGGCAGATGCTTGAGTGAGCGCGGCCTGGAGCTCCTTGTGCTTTTCCGTCAGCAGCTCTGTTGATGCCTCGCTCGCTGTGGTGATGGCGTGGTCGCCGCGCATGCCATACATGCCGTCGGGCACCAGCCGGGGTAGAGGATGGCCGGAAGCACGGGCCTGGGCTACTGCGGCACGCCAGTCGTCGGGCTGGACGGGGCCGTCACGGTCCATGAACGTGCTGATGCGGACGCCTGGGTACTGAGCGGTGGGCAGTAGTTGGTGCTGAGTCGTGAACTGCCACCCGTAAGCGAGGGTGTCGGACTGCGAGCCGGTGCGGTTCACACACACCACGGGCTCGGGCAGCACGAGCAGGCCGGCGGGTGTCACGACGTCCCGGTCCCGGGAGAGTGTGGTGATGTCGCCGGGCTCCAACGTGGCGGCTGCCGCCATCACGGCCGCATGAGCGGAGGGTGAGATGACCATCAGCTCTGCTGACCGCAGGACACCCACGTCCTGCGCCAGCTGCCACTCGGCGGCCGCACCGGGCCCGGGAGGCCAGGGCGGTCGCATGCCGAGCTTGCCCAGAATCATCGAGCAGGCCAGCTCCCACTCGGAGCCTTCGGGCGCATCACTGTTGAGCAGCACGCGGTACATGTCGCTGAGCACGTTGTTGATGTTGGAGCTGACCATGGCACGCACCCACGGGTTGCCCGGCAGGAACCGTAGCGTCTTTGCCCGTATCGCTGCCGCCGTTACCGCAGCCCTGGCCGCCGTCCATTCGCTGTTCCGGTCCCGGTCGCGCTCCCTCTTACCCCGGCTCGCCCGCCCCACAGCCGCCCCCTCAGTTGATGTGGCCGAGAGCTACCCCAGCCCTCACACGCCGACACCTCACGCGCGATCGCGGCAGGGCTGCGGCGCTTCCCCCGCGGCATCGCCGATCTGCGAACCATCCTCGGCTGGGCCCTGCACCGGCTGTCCGACGACCGGATCGAGCTGCGCTCCCCCCGAGGCGGTGTCCATGTTGCCAGTCGGGGCACTTCTGGTTCTCGGCATGTCCGTGCCAGCCTGGGCGGACGGGCGACATGACCGGCTCTCAGACGGGGGAAGCGTGGCAGACATTGCGGTGCTGGTGAACAGTGTCTTCGACGGCCGGTTGAAGTGGCGCTCTCGTTATCTGATCCACAGGGCCCGCCGCCGTGGTCGGACTGGCCTGCTGATCCAGGTTGACCTGCGCGACCCTATCCGCAGCATGTCGCCCAAGTGGTGCTTGGTGTCCGTCAGGAAAGGTGACCGCATGCTCTGCAGCGTGGACCGGACCAACTTCAGAAAGGTTCGTTTCGTCCCGCTTCCCCCAGGCCCGCACTTGCTGCGGCTTGAGACCCTTCGGACCCGCAGGCGACGCTCCACACACGTCGAGCGGACCGTCGTGCTCGGTCAGGGAGACATTCTGCTGGTGACATGTGACCCGGTTCAACCGAACGTCTTTTACCGGCGCAGTCCCGAGGCCGACACCTGGAGTCTGCAGATCCTTCAGTAGCACCGCGCTGGCCGGATACGTCACACCCCCGTTGCCACCTGCCTCGACGGCCAGCCGCTGACGGGCGGCTGGCCGTCCCGCGTTCACGCGGCGGTGCCGTCTTTTCTCTTCGACATTCACGAGCCGACTGATCGACAACCGACTCCGGAACCGGTCGACAGTCGCTGTTCCTTGAGATGAACCAAGCCACGCGCTGGAGGTGACGCACAACTACCGCCCCCACAACGGGGAGAACCTGCAGGCGGTGCGCCGTTCATGTCCTCGGGCGGTGTCTTCAAGGTGAACACCACAACGCCGATCCTGCGGTTCACCGTGGACACCAATGGCGAGGGCCAGGTCACCGGTACCTACGAGATCACCGACACCGCCACCGGCGACGTGGTCACCACCCTCAGCGCGGCGGCGGTCGCGGCCAACAGCACCTCGCAGGTGAAGGTTCCCGCGGGCAAGCTCACCACGGGCCGGACCTACAGCTTCCGCACCACCTCCTACGACGGCAGCCACTATGCCAACGGCTGGTCCGGCCCTGTCCTGTTCACGGTCGGCACCTCCTGGACGCCCACGGCAGCGAGAACGCCCTGGGGCTGGCTGGCCAACACCTGCTCCGGCGCCGCCGACATCGCGGCCGCGGCCTCCTCGGGCTCCTCCTACGCGGCGATCTCGGTCACCGAGGAGAACGTCGTCTCGGTGCTCTGGGACGGGGCGAACGGTGCCATCGACGTCCAGAACGAGCTGATGCCCAACAAGCTCACGATCCCTGCGGCCGGTTCCGACGGCACCCAGGTCGGCGGAAACGTCGTCTACGCATCGACCGGCTCGGTGGACGCCGTCGTACAGCCCACGGTCGACGGTGGCTCCCGCACGCTGAACATCCTCAAGGACAGCTCTGCGCCGCACGACTACGAGACCAGCTTCGTCATTCCGGCCGGGATGAGCGCCGTGACGTATGAGGACGGCTCGGTCTCGCTGTACGCGGACGGCGACGAGGAGGCGGGGCAGGCACCCGTGGCGGAGGCCGCCGGCTTCTTCGACGCCCCCTGGGCAAAGGACGTCAACGGCAGCGACGTGGCCACCTGCTACCAGGTCGTGGGCGACAGGCTCGTCCAGCACGTGGAGTTCGACGCGAACAGCGCGTTCCCGATTGTGATCGGCCCTGCGTGGTGGTCCACCACGCAGAAGATCACCAGTGCGCCGCAGTAGTCGCCGGCTTCGTCTTCTCCCTCGCTCCGGTGGGCGGCTCCGCGCGCGTCCTGACGGCCGTCGAAATGGGAGGATCGGGGTCAAGAAGACCGCGAAGCTCATCCATACCTGTGCCGGGTACCGCACGCTGACGTCGGCGCACCGCAAGGCGGTCTCGGCTGTGCTGGGCATCAGCGCCATCAAGGCCGACTGCACGTTCTGACCCGGAGAACCCATTGATCGCCATCGCCGCAGTCCTCGCCGAGATCGTGTTGATCCTGGTGGATCGCAAGCGCGCATCGACCGCCACCGAGATTGAACACTTGGCTTATATGGCTGCAGGGCTGGGAGGGTGCGTGGCGGGTTGGCTGGTCTTCGGCCGACCCGGGAGCGACTGGAGCGACCTGTTCCTGCCCCTCTTCTTCGGAGTGATCGTCGCTTCCCAGGCCGCCGATGCGGCCCGGGGCCTTTCCGGGAAGGCATGGGTGGGCTGGGCGACGGTCTGTGGCGCCGGTGTGGCCTCCTCCACCTGGCTCCTGCCCGACCCGCTGCCCTTCATGTAACGCGCCCGTCGGGCAGGTGAGGGGAAACGGTCGGCTGCCGTAAGGGTGGCCGACCGCTGGGAAGGCACCGGCGCGAGGCGTGGGGCTGGTGGCGGTACGGGGCGTGCGGCGGTGCTCGCTGAGAGCACCGCTGCACGCGTGTGTGCGCTGGGCGGATCAGGGTGTTGCGGCACACGGCCTTTGGGTCGGCGTGATTCTCAGCCCGACGTGGGGCGGTGCTGATGCTCGCCGCCGGATGTCAGGTCGGCGGCAGTGGTGGCCGGGACTTGATGTCGACCGTGCGGCCGCGGTCGTCGCGGGTGGCGGTGTCGGAGCCGTTGTTCCCGATGTAGGCGCGACGGTCCTGGTAGAGGTCGGTGCGGGTGTCGCGGCCGATCCCGGTGTGGATGCGGACGGTGGCGCGGCCGGCGGGACGGACGTGGTCGAAGCGGTAGCGGTGGTGGTTCTCGTCGTGCAGTGTCCAGCCGTTCAGGTTCACCGGGTGGGAGATGTATTGGTGATCTGAATCCATTCGGCGTTCAGGGACCGGTGGGTGCGGTTGTCGTGGCCGGGGCTGTCAGCCTGCACGGCGCAGATCTCGACTCGCGGGTGCCGGTGGCGGTCGGTGTCGTGTGCGGAGGCCGGCAGGGCAGCGAGGGAGACGACATCCCCGGCAGCAAGGACGGTAGCCGCGATACGGCGGGCGGTTACGGCAGTCATGGGTGAAGCCCCGTCAAGAACATGCCCACCAGCCGATACAGGCGGGCGGGACGGTGCGGGATCCCGGCCTCTCACAGGACCGAGGAGCCACACTCCGGGCCCTCGTCGCAGCCAGCGACAGTCTCATCCCCACCGGTTACCGATTGCGGATATTTCCGTTACGGTCGCTTGTAGCGGACACCGGTACACGGTGCATGTGGCGTACTCGTCAACACCAACCACCCGCGGGGCCGGGACTTCGGGTTCCGGTCATGCATCGAGCAGCCGCAACACCGCGCTGCGGCTGATGGACACCACGAAGGCCCTCGCCAACCGGGCGCCGGCCCGGCCGGCGAGGGCGAGACCCACCGCGGCGAGAGTCGGCCGCAACCGCTCCGTCCACCTGCTGTGCCGCCGGGTCGGTCCCGGCAACTGCTCAGCGGACGTCCGCGCACACGAAGACTCCGGACAGAAGAACCGCCGAACTCGCACTTGCAGGACCACCAGACGTCCCCCACTCGGCACGTCCGCAGGAAACCGCAGGTAAGAGCTGCGCACCCGGGTCGGATCGCTCCCACAGTCCGGGCATGCCGCCCCGCTCGCGGTACTGCAGACGTCGATGCGTATCGCCTCGTGGCTCACGTCCAGCGGCCGCACCGAAACCATCCCGACCAGGGCCGGGACGGCCTCCGGGCTCCGGGCTCCAAGAACAAGCACCACGCCAAGCACCACGACGTCGGCAAAGCCGTGAAACGCGCCGAGTCGATCAGGGAACACCAAGCGCAGCGAGGTTAAAAGCCAAGCTAAGTCCACATCTCTATGACCCCACCGGGGCCCCACCGGCGGGGAGGCCGCGCTGCTCCGGCAGGGAACCGGGCTCTGGTGTCTCCCTGGCTGCCTTGAGCCAGGCCAGCAACTGCCGCAGGCGCAGCCGCCGAGGCGCATGGGTGCCCGGGTCGGTAATGAGTTTCTCGATATGGGCAGCGGCCTCGGCGTCCAGTCTCGCGGCCTGCATGTCGATGAGCAGGGAGAGTTCCGAGCCCTGAGGGGGATCTGGGAATCCGAGAGCGTATTTCCACAGGTGGAGGGCCGCGTCTCGTTCTCCCAGTGCCGCGAGCTCCGCGGCAACGTTGCACACCTCAGGCCAATTAGCCCAGGGATGGGTCAGCACGGTATCGATGACGTAGGGCACCGCCTCTCTGCCTTCCACGGAGAGCAGGACACGCAGGCCACGCAGTACGTCGGTCCCGGTGCCGGAAGGGAGTGCCACGAGCCGCCGAGCAAGCACGCGGGTCACCTCAAGGTGGTCCTCTTGCTGCGGCAGGACTTGCAGAACGCCCTGGAGCCAGTCGCTGTCGTCGGCCAGTGCCGGGGTGCAGTCCCAGATCTCCGTCAGGCGAGCTGCTGCATCGCTGTCTCTGGCCTTGAGCAGGATCCGCGTGGCCTGCTCATATGCGGCACGAGAGCTACAGGGTGTGCGCAGCGCGAGCTCGGCCATTTCTCCCGCTTCTGCGAGCGCCCCGCTGTCTAGGAGCGCCTCCGCCACAAGGGGCCGATCGTTTGGGACGAGCGACGTGCCACGGGAAATGCGTTCCATGACCCCGTCTACGGCAGGCAGCCCCTCTGCTTCCAGCCAGGTCTTGACAGCATGCCCCGCCCCAAATGTTCCCCAGCGACCGTTGCTTTGTACCTCGTGCGCCCAATCGGCAGCCCCCCGTACATCGCCGAGGTCGGCCAATGCCCGTTGGAGGGACGCCGGGACCCACAAATGGTGCCCAGCGTCTGCCCCGCTGCGTTCAAAAGCGGTCTGCAGCTCGGAGCGCGCCTCCTGCCCTTGTGCCTTCGCCCACAGGGTTGCCGCCCACTCCGTGGTGCGGTGGCCGGTGGCATGCGACCGGAGCAACATCAGGGCAACACGGGCAGCAGCCTGGATCTCGCCGAACTTCTCCAGTTCCTTGCCCACGGCCTTGTGGCTGGCCTGGTCGGTGGGCGGCCAGGCCAGCACTATTTCTGTCAGTTGCTGCGCCGCGCCGGGCATCACGGTGAGCCATGCCGCGACAGCCCGTTGCAGGGGATCCGGCCCAGCGGACGGGTCCTCCAGCACCTTGCGGGCGAGCCGAACAGTGTCCTCGCGCATCTCCATCTGCGCGAGGGCCTGGGCTGCACGCGACAGGTACCAGCTGTTCCAGGTCGGCTCCGCTGCCAGTTCCCAGGCTCGTCGGCGAACCAGCTCCCGCGCTCGGTCTCCGAGCGCGACGGCCACTCGTGCGGCCTTGCCGAGCCAGCCGGACACACCGCTCAGTACCTCCCCAAGGAGTTCCTCCGTAACGTCCGCAGGGCCGCGACGGCTGAATGCCTCAACCGCCAGCAGCCGTCGCCCGCCATCCAGAAACTCACTGCGCGCCAGGCGCTCCAGCCGGCCCAGCACACCGGGCTCCGCCCCAAGCGCACCCAGCGCCGCAAAGGCCTCTTCCTGATCCGGCTCGTCACGGGCGCAGCAGCCGATGCTCTCCAGGCGCTCGACCAGCAGCCGACGGTTCTCCTCGCCGAAGCGGACCCCTTCCGCGAGGAGCAAACCGGCCAGCAGGGGCCGTTCATGTCCGCCTGCCGCGCCGGTACGCAGTTGGTCGGCGATTCGGTCGGCATCGCACTCCTCCCGCTCCGCCCACAGACAGAGCACGAACATCGCCAGGGTCCGTTTGTCCTCGTTGAAGGAACGCAGGATCCAGGGCTCCAGGTCGGGGAAGTCGGGTCCGATGCGCTCCACATACGACCGGGCCGCGAAGAACTCGGCGAAAGAGTGGTGCAGGAAACGGTAGTCACCCTGCTCCTGCACTAGCGGCCCCGTCCCTTGCAGAAAGTCCCTGACGTCCGTCTGCCATCCCTCCAGGGCGAGGTGCTCGCGTCCGCGCTCCCGGATCCAGGCCAGCGCCGCCTCGAACAGCGAGTCCTCGCCTTCCAGTCGGTGCCGCCCGAGCACGCCGAGGAGCCGACGCTTCTCCCCGTCCAGCCAGAGGTGCATGGCCAGGCGTTCCGGCTCGGATTCGTAGCGTCGGCGCAGTTCTGCCCGGCCTCCATCGCGTCGTGTGAGCAGGTGCTCGAAGAAGCGCTGGTAGAGACTGAGCCGGCTGGTCGGGAGCGGGTTCGTGGGGTCTACGGTGGCATTCACCGCGGCGATGGTGGCCAGCAGCGGATTGTGGACCAGCTCCTGGAGCCGGCCGTCCTCCACCTCCTCGAGAAAACGTTCGGCGGCGGCCCGTGCCAACACCTTGTCCTCGTACTGTGCCTCGAACCACTTGCCAGCGAAGTCCTTCAGCTCCCCAGTGCCAAAGGGCTCCATGGTGTACTCGCCCACCGATGACCCACGCAGCGGAGCGAGCTCGCCATCGGGCAGCGGGCGACTGGTGATCACGAAGCGGTAGTCCCCATCCGTGCGGGTGTGCAGCGCGATCATCCTGATCACCTCAGCGCGCGACGCCCGGTCGGCGACCTCGTCCAGGCCGTCCACCAGAACCATCCAGCGCGCTCCTTGCACGCGGCCGCGGAAGAGCCCGGGGTCCGGGTCGGCGATCAGGCTATGTCCCAGGCTGCGGCGCGCGGCCCGTCCCAATGTGGCGCTCCACGAGCCCGTCTCGCCCAGGAGGGTACGCGCGGCAACCTTGATCGGGAGCAGAGGCTCGTCGACCGGCGCCTCGAGACTGGTGTCCTCCCGCAGCCAGATACGGGAAAGGGACCAGGCTAGGTGGCTAGACAGCGTGGACTTGCCGGCGCCGGGCTCGCCAGTGATCAGTAGATGCTGGTGGCGGGCTAGCGCCATCGGCACCGGCAGCTGGCTTTCGGTGCGCTGAGTGTCGTCGTGGCGCAAGGTGGCCGCGGGCGCACCGGGCGCTTCGCCCGACGACGTTTCCTTACGAGTCAGGCCGTTCCCCACCGTGTCGGGTACCCGGATCTGCTGCGTAAACAGTGGACAGCGGGGGCTCTGTAACGCCCAACATGTCGTAGGGCAACCGTTCCACCGCCTTGGCCTGGGCCTCCAGCAAGTTGCGCACCATAAGTGACGGCAGCGGCATTTCGGTCCACGAGGACAGCCTTGCGGTCTGCGCCTGCTCGGCCGCGCTCGCGGCACGGTCCATGGCCTCCTTGGCCCGGGTCCAGGCCGGCATGACGTTGGAAGGATCACGTCCCAGGGCCACGGCTAAGGACCGGATGACCTCCGGTTTCACCATCCTGGTGGCGTTGCAGACCCCATAGACGACGTTCTTGTGGGCGATCTCCGCCCGCACCACTGCGTTGAGGCTCTCATAACCGGCGTCTGTCACAGCCTGGCGGAACCATGCTGCCAGTTCCTCGAGTTCCGGATATCGCTGCTGGTCGCCTTTCGGCGGACGTCCCCCGACCATCGTTCCCCCGTGTCGCCGACTGCCTCATAGTTTCCCGGAGTTTCTCAAAACTAGAGGGAAACTTCTCGCAGCTCTCAGGGTTGGGGCACGCCCGTTCACCGCCCCACCTTGGCAAGGAGAATCCCATGACGCAGTTCACAGCCGTCGATCCCGTTCTCGCAGCCCTTCTCATGGCCGTCGCGGTCGCCGCCGGACTGCTTCGCGCCTGGATCACTCACCGCACCGCTGTCAGGACGGAGGAGGAGCACACGCAGCGCACACGGATCGCCGTAGAGGGTTCGGCACCGGCGCACAGGGCGGCTGTGGTACGAGCATGCGCGGACCTGGAGGCGGCCTCACGGGCCCGGTCGAAGTCCATGCGAGGGCTTGCCCCGCGCCGGGGGTGCAACTAGCGGAGGAAGTACCGGTGGGTGAGCGATGCCGCGCCGGGACTGCATCAGCACCTGACCACCGGCCGCTCCAAGGCAAACAGCAAGCAGCTGCGCGTGGTGGAAAAAAAACAGCGCTCCCACGCGCGTCACTGCGTCCGGCGCCGTCAGCGGCAACACCCGCGTGAGCCTCCGAGCACCAGGCCAACGCTTGGCCACCGCGGCCGGGCTTGACCATCCGGCCCGGCCGCTTCCGCCGCTCAGTGGTCAGGCGGCGCTGAACTCGTGGGCGTGGCCGCCGCGCCACTCCCCCACTGCGGGTCATCCAGGATGTCCTCGGGTTCGTCGACGCCGGTGCCCTCGCAAAACACGACCAAGTCGTGGTCGCTGTATACGGTGCCGAGGATCTCGTCCCGGCCGCTGCTGTACACAGTGACTCCCCGGCCACCCGTACGGGAGCGCCGGTGCACGACGATCGGCGCGCTGGTCACGCCTCCCAGCGCGCCCCAATCCAGCTCGAGAGGCGAGTCGGCCCCGAGGCTCCCGTCGCGTCACCTGCGGAAGCGGGAGATCCACGTTCCGCCGCCCTTCCGCTCGGGCACGGCCTGGCCCTGCTCCTGGTGCTACTGCTGGTGCTGGTGCTGGTCCGGCCAGGCTTGCTGTAGATCGGTCACGAACCGCCGATCGCATTCCCCGCACAAAGTCGGGTCGGGCTCCGGCAAAGCACCCCCTGCCAACGCGCTCGATCGACTCCCACCATGCGTTCGTGAACCCGCCACCACACTCGGTACAGACGAGACAGCGCACCTCCCACTCGGCTGCCTTCTTCACGGCCTGCTCCTGCGCCACACCCCGCACCCCGCACCCCGCACCCTGCACCTATACCTTGCACTCCTCCCGAACACCCGCGATCTCTTCCCCGCCGCGGACATCAACGGCCCCACGGCGGAGCTTGCCGATCGCCTGCCACAGGGGCTCCATGTGGTCGCGGCCGAAGCGGAGGAACACCGGGCCTGTCGGGCCGTGCTCGCTCAGGTTCTTCAGCCCGGCCACGCCACCAAAACCCCCACCACGGGCGAAGAGACGGCAGACGAGTTCAAACGACAGCACAGGACTCCCCGCAAGCCCCCTCGGACCTTGACCCCGATTCCCGGACACGGGTTACGCGGCTGGTGTGAGCATAGTTGCCGAAGAGTGCGCCGCAGCAGTTCCACATCCGCGGACGGAACTGGCACTACGCCCAACACCAGCTCCGGCAGGCGGCGCACCGGCCCGGGCAGTGCCCCGTCCGCAAGAAGCGCGCCCGGGTACACGGTCGCGACACCCGACTCCGCTGAAGAGCCCAGTCTGATCAGATACAGCCGGATACCGCTCGGAGCAAAAGAAGCCTCCACGACGAAGGAGACACCGTCACTCCCGCTCCCTTGAGCGCTTCCACGATCCGGCCCACCGCGTCGAACTGCTCCTGGTTGTCGGAGACCTGTGAGGCACGCCCCGACTGCGGAGGCCGGTACGGCAGCGGAACACTCCATGCTCCGGGACTGATCTGCCCCGCTACATGCCCGCCGGGGGCGGTGAGCGTTTCTGTGTGGGTGACGTACAACAGGCGCAGCAGGGGTTGCCAGGTGGTGAAGTCATGAAGCGCGGGCACGAGCAGAGCTCCTGAGTACGTGTTCGGCGATTGATGAATTATCGGTGGGGGCGCCGACATCACGAGGCGCAGGCCGGGGCGGCGGCGGCTGCGGCTGCGGCTGCGGCTGCGGCTGCGGCTGCGGCTGCGGGGAATTACGCTTGCCGAAAACCTCATCCGCCCTGTTCAGGCGGCATGTTGGTACTCGTGACTCCCCCATCTGACACGCCTGACTCTGTCGGACTGCTTAGGGCCCATCGACCTGGCACTGCTCGCAGCCCTGGACAACCTCACCGTTCGCAGCGGTGCCTCGTTATGTTTTTCGCGGTCCTGCAAGAGGGCCGTCGGCCTCCGGGCCCGGCATGACGGTGTCCCCCTGTCGAAGGCATGACCTGGGGGTGGTGTCACCGGGCCCGAGGGCCGCCGGAGACGCTGATGAGAGATCCGGCCACCGTCCGGCCCGGCGCAACGCCGGGCAACTCGCGGGCGGCAGTTCTGCATAACGTGGATGCGCGCGTACGACACCGACGCCGCGTCGTCGACGGGACCGGCAAGGTGCGCGCTGGAGCCGATGTTGCGCCGGCGGATCGGTCCGTATGTGTCGGATCAGACCGTGATGGTCTTGTACTCGGTGTACGTACCGAGGCCGACCGCACCGTATTCACGGCCGATACCGCTGGCCTTGAAGCCGCCGAACGGGCCGTCGAAGGCGACGGGGGCCCCGTTCACCGTGACGGTGCCGGTGCGGACACGGCGGGCGACATCCAGGGCGTGGGCCTCGTCGGAGGACCAGACGCCGCCGGAGAGGCCGTATGCGGAGTTGTTGGCGATACGGACGGCGTCGTCCTCGTCGTCGTAGGCGATGACGACCAGGACCGGGCCGAAGATCTCCTCCTGCGCAATGCGCATGGAGTTGTCGACGTCCGCGAAGACCGTGGGCGTGACGTAGTTGCCCTTCTCCAGGCCCTCGGGGATCTGCGGGCCGCCGGTGACCAGGCGGGCGCCTTCCTCGATGCCGAGCCGGATGTAGGTGCGCACCCGCTCCTGCTGGTCGGGGCGGATCATCGGGCCGATGAAGGTATCGGGGTCGTTGGGGTCGCCGACCTTCAGCGATTGCACCAGTTCCTTCAGTGCGGCCACGACCTCCTCGTACCGGCTGCGCGGGGCCAGGATCCTGGTCTGGGCGATGCACGACTCGCCGTTGTTGAGCAGGGATCCGAACTTCAGGCCCGCGACGGCCTGCTCCACGTCGGCGTCGGGGAGGATGATCGCAGCGGACTTGCCGCCCAGCTCCAGGCTGACCCGCTTGAGCTGCTCGCCCGCGATCGAGGCAATGCGACGACCGGCCCGTGTCGAACCGGTGAAGGCGATCTTGTCGACGTCCGGGTGGGAGACGAGGTACTCGCTGGTCTCCCGGTCGGCGGGCAGGACGCTGATCACGCCCTCGGGCAGGCCGGTCCGTTCCAGCAGCTCAGCGAGGAAGCCCATGCTGAGCGAGTTCTCCGGGGACACCTTGAGGACCACGGAGTTGCCGGCGAGCAGGGCCGGGATGATCTTCGAGGTGGCCGAGGAGAACGGCGAGTTCCACGGGATCACCGCGGCCACGACACCGACCGCCTCACGCCGCACCACACTGCGCACCGGGGACGCCGGGTCGCAGGGCACCAGGGTCTCCTCCCAGCCGAACTCCTCCGCCGCCTTCAGGTAGGCGTTCGCCTGACGGGTCAGACCGGGCTGTCCGGCCCGGGTGAACCATCCGGCCGAACCGTTCTCCAGCGAGATCAGGCGGGCGACCTTCTCCGCGCTCTCCTCACGCAGCGCGTTGAACCGCCGCAGGACCGCGATCCGCTCCGCCGGTGCGGTCAGCCGCCACACACCTGCCTCGAACGAGGCGCGCGCCGCCGCCACCGCGCGGTCGATGTCCGCCGAGCGCGCCTGTGCCACACGGCCGATCGGTGACTGGTCGTGCGGCGAGGCAATGTCGAGCAGCTCAGGGTCGCTCGGCTCGGCCCAGGAGCCCCCGATGAAAAGCCGGTCATAGGTGATCACGTGCTTGCTCTCTTCCCGTGCTCTCGGTCCGACAGAACAATCCTAACTGTCACTGCAATGTAGCACTTACTTTTGCTTGTTACACATGCGCGTGGAGATACTGCAGCAATCCTCCACGTCAGCATTACCCTTGAGCCATGAGAGCCGACGCAGCACGCAACCTGGAAGCCGTCCTGACCACCGGGGCGCGTATGCTCGCCGCCGACCCGGGCGCGAGCATCGCGAGCATCGCCGGCGAAGCGGGCGTGGACCGCCGCACCGTCTACCGGCGCTTCGCCTCCCGCGAGGAACTCCTCGCCGCGATCCACGAGTCCCGCGTGACGGCCATCGAGCAAGCCATCGAGGACGCACGGCTGCGCGAGGCACCCGTCGCCGTCGCCCTGCACCGCTACGTCGAGAACATCATCACCGTCAACCGCACCTGGCCCGTCGACCTCACCCGCATGCTCGCCCACGACGCCATCCGCAGCCGCCGGGACGCATGCATCGCGCAGGTCGACACCTTCCTCGAACGCGCCACCACCGAAGGCCTTCTGCGCCCCGGCCTGCCACAGGGGTGGGCGAACGCACTCCTGCCCCAGGTCATGCACCTGGTCTCCCGGCAGATGCCCGAGCTGAGTCCCGGACAGGCAGCCGACTTAGTGGTCAACACCCTGCTGCACGGCCTCGGAGCGACCTGACACAACGAAGACCCCTTGGAACACATGTGTTCATGTGTTCCAAGGGGGTCTTCGTGCGCGTCCGCGGTGAGTGCCTCCCGGCAACGCTCAGCTCATTCCCCCGTCTCCGGGTCCTCACCGGTACCAGAGGCTTCCTGGCCCTCCTCCTCGCGCGGGCGCGAGGAGGAGGGCGCCGGAGGAATCGGCACGGTTCCGGGGATGCGGACGCGGCGCAGCCGGGACGGCTCGTACTCGGAGTCGGGGCGCTGCAAGACTTCTCCCATCGGTGCGTGCGGCATGCCGTGCCCGCGACGGCGCTGGTGCCGATATGCGGACAGGGCAGTGTCAAGAAAGAACCCGCGGCAGCGCCGACGCATTCCGCGACGAGCCGCAGCACACGGGCAGGTCTCCCGCCACGACCGGGAGAGGCGGCACCGCGCGGCGAACCGCCCGGTGAGCGGATGCAACGGTGCGAGCGCGAGCGGCCGATAGAGACCGCGCCGTCAGCCGCGGCGGACCCTTCGAAGAAGCGCCCTGCCAGATCGACGCGCTCGGCCAGGGTGGCAGCGGTCGGCTGAAGTGCTCAGCCCGGCAATGGCCCCGGGCGAGCACCTGCCGTGGTCGGCGTACCGCGAACCGACCGGGAAGACGGTCCGCGCCGACCTCCCCCATGCATTCCGGCCGAGGCATCCGCACTTCCCGGGCTTCGGCGACGAACAGCGCCAGGCACCCTGCCGCATGAAGAGCAACGCCGGTTTCGCCGTGCACCGGGTAGGCGATGAGGAGAAGATCACGCGCGGAGTCGGTCGGGGCATCGCCCGGCACTGGCCCACGCGGGCGGAAACGCAAGGACGAACGGCAACTGGTCGGCTGCGGTGGCCTGACAACACTGCGGTGCCCCAACACCTATCCGGGGGTATTTCCGCGCAAGAAAAGCAAGCCGCACCTGCGAGGTGCAAGGCTGAGCGTCCCACCAGCCTTCGCAGCAGTTCGCGCGGAGCCGGACGGGGATTCGCCCGCTCCACCCGCAAGGAGGACAGAGAAGAGTGACGCACGTCCAGGTAACCGCCCGGACCAGGAAGCGGGGGAAGACCGCTTTGAGTGCGGGCCTGCTTACCCTGCTGGCGAGCACGCTCGTCGTGTCGGCCTCGTCGGTCGCGCAGGCCGATGGCGACCATTGCGGCCACAGAGTCCTCGGCCGCATCGAGCAGCGATACCTCTCCGTGGGCGGCCCCGGAGGGTCACGCGGCTGTCCACTCAAGGAGGAGTTGGTCAACCCCGACGGGATCGGCTGACGGACACAGTTCCAGAACGGAACCATCTACTGGTCTCCCGGCAGCGGCGCATGGCCTGTCCGGGGAGACATTGACACCTACTGGTGCGACCAGGGGTGCGAGACAGGATGGATCCGCTACCCGACGTCCAACGAGCACGCCGTGGGAAACGAGATCCGGCAGAACTTCCAGTGCACCGTCATTCACTGGCAGGCCGTATCGGGCGCCACCACCAAGACCTGGAACGAGGGGAACAAGCGCGTCTGACGCACTGCCACCGAGAGTCGATCCACGACAACAGGCCCCACCTCCGCAACACCCTCACCGGTTGCTGAAGGTAACCGCCTTCGCGTCGTCCGCGTACTCGAAGTTGCCGGTGAAGCCCCAGTTCTTCCAGCCACCGTCGCCCTTGTTGGTGACGGTTCCCGCGTCGATGGCGAGCACATGGAAACCGCCCACCACGGCAAGGTGTTCAACTCCGGACACTCCGGAGAACGAGAGGTTGTTGAACGACTTCACTGCGATGATGTTCTTGCCGGGGAAGCTGTGGCCGTACTCGTCGATCAGCGAATGAGTCAGCTCCGCATCGTCGTCCGGCACCTTGCCGGAGTAGTCGGTACCGGGGTACGGCCAGCCGTCCGTGTATGCCGGTGACCCGTCATTGAACTTGACCGCGCCCGATCCGGTGGGAGTGGAATCGACCTCCAAGTCGGCGGGGTCCGGCTGTTCGAAGGTCACCTCCGAGCCATCGCGGGTGAAGTTGCCATACCAGGCCCAGTTGGTATAACCGCCATCACCGTCATTGCTGAACCTGCCCTTGTCGAAGACATAAATGTCGAACACGCCCCGGCCCGAAGCGATGTCATCCCCGATTTCCTCGTCATTGAATTCGTTGGAGTTCAGCCGGTACCTGCCCTTGTGGACGAACGAATCCGGCTCCTCGGCCCAGTGCGACGCCTGCTCCGAGTGCATCGCTACCACGTTGTAGTCGGGGTAGCAGCGGCGCATGTCGTTCACGAGCATCCGCACCGCCTGGATCGAACCCTCGTTGTCCAGCGGGGAATAGGTGTCGTAGTACCGGCTCCGGTCAGGCGGTTCCTGCCCTTCGACCTGGCAACCCTCGTCGCCGGGCTCCCAGTCTTTCTTCCGCTTGGGACGGGGCGGCTCCTCGAACGTGACGGTGCGGCGGTCCTCACTGATGTCGAACACGCCGTGAAACGCACGGTTCTTCCATCCGAGGTCGGTGCCGTCCGCCCAGGTGAACTTACCGGTCTTGAACGCGTAGATCCGGTACGTCGTGCCGCTGATCTTCACAGTCTCGATCAGTGCCGTACCGTCCATCTCCTGCAGATTTCCTTCATGCGGCTGCGCGATGACGATGTTGTAGTCAGGGAGACAGTAAGCAAGGTCGGCAAGCGCCAGCTTGACCCGCTTCTCCTTGTTCTTCTCGTTGTCGATCTTTTCGACAACAAAGTTGATCACCCAGGAGATTCCCCAGGCGGCCGCCTGGCCAAGAACGCCGCTGCCCGGAACGGAAACCGAGGACTGCGATTCACGCGGCTCGAAGCATAAATCGGGAAGTGCGTTCACCGTCTCGCCGGGAGACCCGCCGACGGACTTGCTGACAGGCTCACCAACGCTGCCACGAAGGAGAGTCCCAGACTTGACGGGGTCGACGGTACTGGCTTGCCCGCTGTCGGTGACATCGTAGTCGTCGGGGCAGTCGCCACCGCCACTCGTCATCACACCGATGCGGCAGACCTGACGGTGTGCCGAGCGGGAGATGTCACCCCCGATGGCTACGGCGGCGATCGCGCCGACCACGACGGCAACAATCCCCAGCAAGGCCAGGTACTCGATTGTCGTCTGCCCCGTGCTCCCGCGTGCTTCTGGGCGTATCCGGTCGCTGCGTTTCACACGTCACCTCGCCGTGGATTGCCTGCGTCACCAAGGCCGTATGCCTGCCGGGAACCGAACTGTAACAACGCCATCCGGGCCCACGGACAGGGCCCGAGGGCCTGCCAACAGGGCCCAAATCGGCACGTGCGGGAGATCCGTCGGCGTCTTCTCGGCGGGTGTGGGGAAGTACCACGTGGGCCGCCTCCGCGACCTTCGCTGCCGGACACTCCCCCGGGGCCGGCCCTACGTCGGCGCCGGCAGGCCTGGTCGGTGAACCGATGCCGGAGGGGACCTGACGGGGCAGCAATGCGGGCACGACTCCGCTCGGCCGACAGGCCGATCGTCCCGTTGCTCAGGGAACCCTCAAATGCCGTGCCACGCCCGGGCGGTGCGTGCACCATGGCCCCATCGGCGATCGCGGTGCGGCTACAGCCCCCGCATACGGCAAGAACAGGAGCCAATGCATGCGCGGCACCACATGGCGGACGTGGGCAGCGGGCCTGGCCACGGTGATCCTTACGGCGGGCCTGGCGGCCTGCACCAGCGATTCGGACGGCACGGACGGCGCGGCCAGGTCCTGCACGGACGGGACGTACGCCTGGTCCGGCGTCCGGCACTGGGAGAAGCTGACCTCACTGGCCGACCCGATCACGTTCAAGAAGAAGACGGACTATTACAAGTCCCTCCTCAAACCCGTCGATGACACCGTTTATCGGCCCACGGTGACCGGCGCGCCCACCGGTGTCGGAGCGGCTCGGGTGATCAAGGCACTGGGCACCCATCTGAAGGTGACGGAGCCGCTCGCGGGCCCGTCCGAGACCCACGACAATGAGCAGCACTATTTCGAAGCGGCGCAAGGCGGCCTCAAGGGCTCGTACTACTCCTGGGGATGGATCGACCTGGTCGAGGCGGACTTCGCGTACACCTGCAAAGGGGGCACGAAGCCGGTCAAGGGCCACGTCAGCACATGGAAGGGAACTGGCAGCGGCTTCCTCCCTTGCTCCGAACCCTCGGAGAGCGCCACCGGCCGCACAGCGGCCCACCGGACGTGCCCGGACGGATCCCGGGCGGCGAGCGAGGTCAACTCGGAGTCCTAGCGGCTGCCCCGAGCTGTTTCCTTGTTCGCGTCTGCACCATTTCCCAACCCCTTCAGCGTCGGCAGAGGCGGTTCGCGCAGCCCCTTGCGCTGGGCCTGTTTCCCGGCGGCCCGCACGACGATAGTGTCGAGTCCCGTGATCGTATGGCTCAACGGAACCCACGGCACGGGCAAGACGACGACCAGTGCGCTCATGCAGCAACTGATTCCGATTCAGGGGTGTTCGACGCCGAGAAGGTCGGCGAGACACTCATGGACATCACACCGGCGCTGCCCGCTACGGACAACTTCCAGCACGGGCCGCCATGGCCGCCGCTCGTGGCCGAGACCGGCCGCCGCGTACTCGACTACACCGGCGGCACCCTGGTAGTACCCATGACCGTCCTGGTCGAACAGTACTGGCACGAGATCAGTACGAGCCTCACCGATCACGGCATTCCACAACGGCGCTTCGTCCTCCACGTTAACCAGGACACCCTCCGCGGACGCATCGAAGGGGACACTCTCCTCGGGCCCTCCCCCTTCCGCCTCCACCACCGCGAGCCCTACGCCGAGGCGGCCCGCACATGGCTGCACGCCGAGGCCGAAGTCATCGACACCACGCAGCTCACACCTGCCCAGGTCGCCCAGCAGATCGCAGAAGCCGTCAAAGGCTGAGAAAGAACGACCTCCCGCACGACCTGCCGCCTGAGTCGGCCGTCTACTACTACTACTTCGCGGCCTGGCGCGACGACGGCACGGACGTGAAGATCAACGACTTGCTGCGCTGGCAGGTCCGCGAGAAGGCCGGGCGGTCGGAGGACCCGAGCCTGGTCGTGATCGACACACAGAGCGTCCGCGCGGCGGTAAACGTGCCCGCCACCACGACTGGGAAGGACGCGGCGAAGAAAGTGTCGGGCCGCAAGCGGGGGCTGGCGGTGGACGTCCTCGGCCTGGTCACCGCCGTAACCGTGCTGGCCGCCAGCGCCCACGACAACGCTTTCGGTATCGCGCTCCTCGGCCAGGTCGCCCCCATCGGCACCATCAAGAAGGCGCTGGTGGACCAGGGCTTCAAGAAGACCGTCGTCGAGCACGGCACCACGGTCGGCATCGATGTCGAGATCGTCGAACGCAACCCAACCGACACGGGAGTCGGCTTCGTCCCGCAGGCCAAGAGGTGGATCGTGGAGCAGAATCTCGGCATCCTCATGCTGTTTCGGCGGCTCGTGCGGGACTACGAGAGCAGGCCGAAGTCCTCGGAGTCCAGGGTGCGCTGGGCCGTGATCGACGTAAAAGCGCGCCGCCTCACTGGCCAGACCACGCCCACCTGGCGCGGGTGACCGCATGGACGACCAAGTCACGCCACTTCCGGAGCGGATCGACGCGCGTGAACGCGAGCTCGCCGACGATACAGCGCAGATCCGCGCGCAGATGACGAGCTCGCCGCGCGCCTGCGTGAACTCGACGAGGAGATCGAGAGCCTGGCGGTGACCCGTAAGACGCTCCTCGCCCTCCCGCCGGCGACCGCGAAGCCAGCCGAGGAGCCGCCCGAAGCAGCGTGGTTGTCACCGACGACGCACGCGGCTTGTCATAACTGATCATTCAGCAGCCGTTCTGTCACCAGTCCCGCGACCAGCGGCTGGAGGGGTGCGCAGCCGTAGACGTTCTCCCTGCGGCCCGAACATGATCAGGTACTCGACCGGTCCGGCGGATCCGGCGTTCGCGACTCCGTGGGGGGTGCGGGTGTCGAACTCGACGACGTCCCCTGACGTCAGGACGAGGTCCTGGTTGCCGAGTGCGAGCCACAACCGCCCGTACAGGACGCACAGCCACTCGTAGCCCTTGTGGGACACCTGTCGGGGCCGCCCAGGCGGCTCCGCGCCGGCAGGCAGGACGTGCTTGTGGGCGTGCAGGCCGCCGACGTACCGGGTCAGCGGCAACACCGCCTTGTCGTCGCCGAAGCTGTGCGGCGCCGTGCTGCGGGGCTCGGCCGCAGGGGCGGGCGCGGTGCCGACCAGCTCCTCCAGGGCGACTCCGTATTCCTTCGCCAGCTGCAGCACCACCTCCAGGGTGGGCTTGCGCCGGCCGGTCTCGATCCGCGACAGCGTACTGGGCGAGATGCCGGTCGCGTAGCTGACATCGGCGAGTGTGACGCCACGGCGCTCGCGCACGACCCGCAGCCGCGGCCCCATCGCCGCCAGCGTCTGGGTCACGTCGTCACCTGTCATCGTCCCCGTTCCTTCCCGCCGTGCCGCTTCGCCGCCCTGTCCTGCAACCTTGCCAGAATGGCAACGCTGATCGCGCCGAGTGGACGCAGCGTCGCATGATCGATGGGTTCCCGCCGGCCACCCACGAACCGAGGAGAAGTCCCCCATGCGATCCGAGCCGACCACCGCACTCCGCCACCGCACCGTCGAGGCCTCTGCCGGGCGCCTGCACCTGGTAGAGCAGGGCACCGGCCCATTGGTCCTGCTCGTGCACGGCTTCCCCGAGTCCTGGTACTCCTGGCGCCGCCAGCTCCCGGCCCTCGCCGCGGCCGGGTACCGGGCAGTGGCGATCGACGTGCGTGGCTACGGCCGCTCCTCCAAGCCCGCCGCGACCGACGCCTACCGAATGCTCGACCTGGTGGAGGACAACGTCGCCGTCGTGCGCGCCCTCGGCGAGGAGAGCGCAGTGATCGTCGGCCACGACTGGGGCTCCAACATCGCCGCCACCTCCGCCCTGCTCCACCCCGGAGTCTTCCGCGCGGTCGGCTTGCTGAGCGTCCCGTACGCGCCGCCCGGCGGCCCCCGCCCCACCGACATCTTCGGCCAGATCGGCGGCCCCGAGCAGGAGTTCTACGTCTCCTACTTCCAGGAGCCCGGCCGTGCCGAGGCGGAGATCGAGCCCGACGTCCGAAGCTGGCTCGCAGGCTTCTACGCGGCCCTGTCCGCCGAGACCATGCCCGCCGAGGGCGAGCCCGACCCGCACTTCGTCGCCCTGGGCTGTCAGCTGCGCGGCCGTTTCCCCGCCGGCCCGCTCCCGGCATGGTTGAGCGAGGAGGACCTCGACGTCTACGCCGGGGAGTTCGAGCGCACCGGCCTGACCGGCGCCCTCAACCGCTACCGCAACATGGACCGCGACTGGGAAGACCTCGCCCCACACCGCGGAGCCCCGATCGAGCAGCCATCCCTGTTCATCGGCGGCGTCCTGGATGCCTCCACCACCTGGATGTCCGACGCCATCGACGCCTACCCCACCACCCTCCCCCGCCTGTCGGCCTCCCACCTCCTGGAAGGCTGCGGCCACTGGATCCAGCAGGAACGCCCCGACGAGGTCAACAGCCTGCTGACCGACTGGCTCGCCACGATTCAGAGCTGAACCAGGCGGTCTACCTGAGCAGCTTGGCGGTGCGTTTCAGGTGGGCCGCGCCGAGGTAGCACATGCCGGTCTGCTCGGTGATGCCGAACAGTCGTGTGACGAGACACGGCAGTTGGAACCGCGAGGTTGCAGTGACGTGGAGATTCGGGCCTTGCGGGACAGGCTGGTTGGAATCAAATGGCCACAACCTGCGGTGAGTTGCCATCCTTGTTGGAACCAGTACGGATGCTGAACAAGGGAGTTGCATGATGTTCACCGTCGAAGAGCGGGACCGCGTCCGAGAGCAGCTGATCGCGCGCGCCGAAGCAGACGACACGATCGTCGGTGCCGCCTTCACCGGCTCACACGCCGACGGTGAAAGCGACCGCTGGTCGGACACCGACTTGGTCCTGGCCGTCCGCGGCGAACTCACCACAACGCTGGACCAATGGACAAGCTGGCTCTACGACGAGCTCGGAGCGCAACACCACTGGGATCTGTCTGCCGGGCCGAACATCATCCGCGTGTTCCTCCTGCCTGATTGGCTGGAGATCGACATGACGTTCGCACCGGAGGCGGCGTTCGGCCCGCGGGGACCTCAATGGCTGACGATCTTCGGCCAGACGCAACCACTTGAGCCCTTTACGGCTCCCGACCGTGACACTCTGATCGGACTCGTCTGGCACCACGCTCTCCACGCCCGCGTCTGCATCGAGCGCAGCCGCTGGTGGCAGGCCGAGCATTGGATAAGCGCCATGCGTGACCACGCGATCACCCTGGCCTGCCTACGACTGGGCTATCCCGCCGCTTACGGGAAGGGAGCCCATCTCCTGCCCGATGACCTGACGGCACCGCTGGAGACGACGCTCGTGCGCTCACTCGCCGAACCGGAACTCCACCGTGCCCTGCGCGCCACCATCAACATCGTGACGGACGAGCTCGGACTATCGAATCCGGGACTCGCCGCCCGCCTACGCCCCATGCTCACAGAACTGGCGTGCGCGAACGATGACTCAGGTCTCGCTACACAGCTCTGACTTCCCTCGGTTCCAACAAGCGCGGCCCGGTTCCAGCTACCGTGTCCCGGCTCAAGTCGCACCGCACGTACTCCACTACGCCGACGACAACAAGCATGCCTATGCGACAACTACCGTGCGTCGGCTCATCGGCCACGGTCTGAAACCCCGTTGCCTGGACGGGCTCACAGTTCGATCTCGATGTGCTCCACGTCGGTGAACTCCACGCCCAGGCCGTCCGCACGGGTGTTGTTCGCGCGGAAGTACATCTGTGCGAGGCCCTCGGCCGCGATCCGCTGGAGCTGCTGCTCGCCCGCGCCCTGCTCCCGGGCGGTGAACAGGCGGTCGGCGTAGACGGGCGGCAGGGCCTGGGTGATGTCACGGGTGCGGGCGTCGTCGGTGGTGCCCGGCGCGGCGGTGAACCCGAAGCGGGCGCGGGTGGAGACGACCAGGCCATCGGTGGAGGCCGCCTTCTGCCGGGCCCTGGCCCGCACCTGCGGCTGCCATCGCTTCCTGACCTCACGCTCCATACGCCCGCGCAGTTCGGGGCGGGGCCGCTTGAGCGTGCCCGCGACGTACCGCTCCACGGTGCGCTGGGAGATCCCGAGTACTTGAGCGGCCGCCCTGGTGCCCCTGAGCTGCTTGACCAGGTACTTCATCTGCGCCTGGGCACTCCGCGGGATGCGACGGGTGAACGCCCCTTCCAGCGCGCGGTCCAGACTGTCCCCGAACGAGTCGACCATGACCTGCTACTCCCCTTCCCCAGCCGTCGAGTCGGTCTTGATGAGGTTGGAGACGTTGAACACGCCACCGTGCTCCTCGAACCGCTCCTCGGCCCACAGGACGGTCCGGGTGCCCTGGTGCTTGACCATCCCGGGCGACACCCCGAGCCGGAACGTACCCGGCACCGGTTTGCCCTCGCCGGTGTGCGGCAGGACATCCAGCGGGGACGGGCCGGGCGAGGGGTAGACAATGGCGTCGGTTCCGATCGCGACCGGGTACAGGCCTGCCGCGGCTGCGGTCTTCATCAGCTTGCGGTGCAGGCCGATGCGCTGGTTGGCGAGCACGGCGGCCCGGATGTCGGGGCGCCAGGTCTCCCGGGCGAGGGCCGGCCACGGCTCGTAGTACGGCACCTGACCCCGGTTGCGTTGCCTCAGCTTGCCGATGCCGCCCTTCGCGGTCGCCTTGATCGCACCCGCCAGCAGGTTCATGACCAGATCCATCTGCTTGGAGCGGGCCATCGCCTCCAGGAACTCGGCCCCGCCCAGATCGGTGGTGACGCCCAGGTCAGCCATCGTGGCCACGTACGCGTCACGCAGGTGCTTGTACCAGCCGTCCAGATAACGCCCGGTCCGGGTGCGCACGTACGCCTCGATCGGTGCGACGTCGAAGCCGAGCTCCTGGGCGTAGGCGAGTGTCGGGGTGGCGTACCAGGCCGGGCCGGTCGGGCGGTCGCCCTTCGGCGTGAACGGCGACGGGAGCAGGTCGCCGTCGACGGTGCGGCCGTTGATCTCCACGCGGGACAGGTCCACATGCGAGAGGTCGGCCAGCCACGAGCCGGGCAGTGCCGGATCGAAGGCCGGGCCGCCGGTCAGGTGGGTCGGTCCGTTCAGCCCGACGGTGAGCCCATTCGCGGCGGCGGCGAACGACATGTTGATATCGATGGCGACGAGGAAGGGGTTCATGCACTCCTCGTCGGTCAGGGGCCGGCACCAGTCGTACGGTTCCTCCATCAGCATCTCGGCCGGGGTGCGCAGGTGGTGCCGGGCGAACTTCCCCTTCAACAGCGGGTGTTCGTCGGGTACCTCGCACTCCACCACGTCGTACACGGCGGTGAGCGCGTCCAAGTTGAACGCGCGCTTGAACTCGCCGGTGGTCTCGTCCCTCTCCGCCCGGGTCGGCGGGCGCAGTCCGACCATGAGCTCCAGTCCGGTGACGGCCGTGGTGCCGCGCGGCGTCATGACCCGCTGCGCGTACGCGCCCACGTACCGGGCGAGGTCGGCCGGGTGCATCGTCGGCAGGACCGGATCGTCCCTGCGGTCCCACTCGCGGACGTCCAGGGCGTTCCAGGCCGGGATGCACAGCTGGACGCAGTTGCGTTTGGAGCCCTCGGCCGGACGGTAGATCCGCGCCCACGGCCCCAATCCGCGCTGAGTGAGCTGCCAGTTGGCCTTGGTGAGCTGCTTGACCACCTTGTGGCTGTCCGGGAGCCGTCCGGCGCGCCGCTCCTCCTCCGACAGGGTGGCGGGCAGGCCGTAGCGATCCAGCGCGGCCGGGGTCAGGACGAGGACCGGGTCGGCGTCGCGGCCGTTGCGGTGCAGCCGGGCCTGTCCGAGCCGGGCCTCGGACAGTGTCCATTCGATCAGTGACGGCAGGGACTTGGCCGGCACGTCCAGGACCAGACCGCCGACGCAGTACGCGAGGACCTGGCCTTCGGTGTCGGTGTCGACCACGGCGAGCGGGCCGTTCTCGAAACGCGGGTCCGCTGCCGCCGTCGGGGCGGCCGCCCTCTTCACCGCTCTCTTCGCACCCGCGGGGCGCGACGATCCGGAGGGCCTGGTGGTGCTGCTTGCCGTCGGCCGGGGCGGCGGGGCAGCCGCGGACACCGGGGCCGGCTCCGGGCCCGGCTCCGGGTCGGCGATCCCTTCCGGGACCGTCTGCGGGACTGCCTGCGCCACAACCGGGTCGGACGCAGCTTCAGGGGCGGGGAACCGTGCGGCGAGGCCCTCCAGGAGGCGGGCATAGGCGGCACGCTTCGGCGGCCGTGGTTCGGTCTTCCCGGTCTCCCAGTTCCCCACCGCCTCGCGGCGGGTGCCCAGCGCATCGGCGATCTGCGCCTGGCTCAGCCCAGCGGCCTCGCGCAGCCTCTTGCACTCGGCGGGGGCAGGCAGGCCGTCCTGCGCCACTTGCTCCAGCAGCGCATCGACGGCACCGAACAGCTCGTTCTCTGTGGCCACAGAGATCACCTCCAATGGACACATTACCCGCCTCGCGCATCGATTCGCTCGTTGAACACGCCTTGATCGCACATCAATCGCACACAATGTTCGCTGTGAGAGGTCACGCATCGAAGGTATGCGGTGGCAAAACGAGGAGGACCAAGGCGATCAGACGATTCCCCCCTCCACGGCGGCACGGTAGTGACTCATAACGTCATGGGTATCCGGAGTGAACAGGTTCTCCCGCATCGACCTGAGGAGCTCGGGCTCCGACAGCCAGCCGTGCCACATCACTTCGTCGGGGTCAGGACACAGGTTGTCGGACAGGACAGCCTCGTACACGGCGAGCCAATGGGGACTGAGCCCGCTGCGGTTCAGGAACTTCACGATGAAGCGGACCGGCGCTCGAACACCCAGTTCCTCGGCCAGTTCGCGCGATGCGGCTTCCTCGTAGGACTCACCCGGGGCAACGGCACCGCCCGACGCCACCTCGTAGTGCCCCGGGAACCGATCGACGTGCTCGGAACGACGGTGCACGAGGATCCGGCCTTCCCGATCCCGGCATACCGTCACGGCAATCCGATGCAACCAGCCACGGCGAACCGCCTCGCCTCGGTCGACCACCGCCACGACCTGGTCCTGCTCGTCAACACGCTCGACCCTCTCGTTCACGAGCTCCACACGTGGCTGCCGAGGCACGGCCACAGAGGCGGATGCCTGCTGCCCATTGAGCTTCTCCAGGACCCGGTCACGGAGAAGCTCATACTCCTCACGGAGCCTGCGCCACTCGGTCACGGGCGGGCGGCGGATGACAACGCCGCCAGTGACAGTCTCCTCCGGCCCGAACTGCTCGCGGGTGAGATCGACCTCAATGCCCATGCCCAGACGGTTCCACCAGTGGTAGTCCACACGCTCGCCGTTGACGTGGACCTCCCCGCGGATCAGCTCGCCTCCCAGCAGGTCATTCAGCACCATGGCAGTCACCCCGCACTGGTCCCGAGCCGGGTTGTCCTCGGTCCAGCGCGATCGGAACTCAGGCGTGCACGTCTCGGCACTCCAGCTGCTGCGAACGGCTCGTTCGATGTCGGAAAGAAGCAACGGCGTCATGCCCGTGATCCTGCCTGCAAGCACTGACAATGGCCTGAGGCGCTGCCGCGCGAGACCATCCGCTCAATCTTCGGTGAGAACGCTTCACCTTCACTGCGACAGGTCACCAACATCCGTAGACGCCTCGACAGAGGCGAGCCCACCTGCCCAGGCAGCAACCTGTGCATGACGCAGCCCCCCTGGAACCGGGACGCAAGAACCACAAACGACTGACATGCTCTACCTCCTGCGGCAACAGGCCCCACTTCCTAAGCAAGAAGGCGGGGCTCCGCCGGGGGTCCTCGAACGGCGGCGTCCAGGAGCGGTGACTCAACCTTTCCTACGTTCTTCTCCGGGGCAGGGCGAGCCTTTCGATGAGACCGTTCGAGCCGCCATCGCGCGATCCTCGGGCGCATGGGCGGTTGCCGACGGGATCGCGAAGAAGGCCACTGCCGCGAAGACCGCCACACTCGCCGCGAGCGCCAAAGTGCCAGGCACAGACCAGGTCACGACCAGTCCGGCAACCGCCGCCCCCAGGGCGAATCCGGTGATCTTCAAGCTGGCGCCGGTGGTGAAGATTTGGCCCCGCAAGTGTTCTGGAGCCTCCCGGTGGCGAACTGCGAACAAGGCGGCCAGTTGGGGTCCCTCGCCGATCCCCGTGACGACTACGGCCACGATGAGTACAGGGGGTCGGCCCCCCATCGCCAGGATCAACGCGGCAGCCTGGACAAGAGCGCCGGCCCAGATGACCGTGTCGGGGCTGACCGAACGCGGGAACCGGGCAAGTACGGCGTTGGCCGCCAAGGCGGAGATCGCCGCGCAGGAAAGCAGCACCGCGCCGCGGCCGGCCCCGCCCAGGACACGCTCACCCAGGAGCGGGATGCACGCCATCAGCATGCCCTGGGCGATGCAGGAGACGACCGAGGTGAGGGTCGCTCGGGCCAATGCCGGCCTTCCGGCGATGACCCGCATTCCGGCAGCAAGGTCGCTGATCACCGAAGTCGTCTGAGCCCCTGGCGCCCGACCGGAACGGGCGGGCAGCATCCACGCAGCGGGCAACGCCAAGGCGATGAGCACCACGGCGACCACCACGGCCGTCGGGGCTCCCCACGCCTCCGCCACGCCGCCGGCGAGAGCCGGACCGGCCAGACTCGCCACGCTGAACGTCATGGCATCGAGCGCGTTCGCCCGCGGCAGGCGGTCACCGAGCACCACACGGGGTAGCTGGGCCGTCCATCCGCCCGACAGGGCAGGCCCCAGCAGTCCTGTCACCACGGCGATCAGGATGGTGACGACGAACGGTAACCGGCCGAGTGCTACGAGAATCATCCCCAGCCCCGCCGCATACATGACGAGGGCCCCGGCCAGCAGACGTCCCGGCCGTCCTGACCTGTCGAGGAGCGCCCCGAGCACGGGCCCACCTACCGCGGCAGTGATCGTGATGCCCGCAAGCAGCGACGACGCTTGGACGGTCGATCCGGCCAGGGCAAATCCTGCCAGCATCAGCGCCGGTCCTGACATCTCGTCTCCGGCACGAGCTGCAACGGCCCCGGCGAGATAGCAACGGAGTGGGTAACGGCTTCTCATCAGCGGGACGTTACGGCGGTAACTCAAACCTCAGCAAGATGCGTTACATTCCACAGGTGCTCTCCCGCAGCGACGACTGGTCCACGCGGCACTCCGTGCTGACCACGGCCCGACGAACTGCCGCCCTGATCAACGCTCTCACCGCCAACAGGCCTGACCCGGCAGAGGTCGCCGATGTGCTCCGCGCATACGGTGAGACCGACCCCATCGACCTCACCCCTCGCGATGTCGCCAGGATGGTTGCAGCGGCCACCCTGCTGCGGCAGGTCTTCGCCGCCGAGAACGCCGACGGCGCCGCCGCTACCCTCAACCGCCTCCTGCAGGACCACGCCGGACCGCTCCGCCTGACCTCGCACGGCGGCAGCACCCCCTGGCATCCGCACCTCGACCACGACGACAACGCGCCCTGGGACGAGTGGCTCCTCGCCTCGTCCTGCATGGCCCTGACCGTCCTCATCTGGGACCGCCAACGCCCGCCCGGCAGGATCTGCACATCACCCAGCTGCCGGAACGTCTTCATCACCCAAGGCAGTGGCCCGGAACGCCGCTACTGCTCCCGCCGATGCGCGACCCGCGAACGAGTCGCAGCCCATCGGCGTTCCCGCACCGCCGAGCAGCGAAGCGAAACCAAATAGAGCGTGCAGATCCGGCGCAACATCGCTCAGCCTTCGACGTGAATCGCCCAACCTTCACTGCGGCAGGTCACGTACGCAGGGCACGAACGGGGCGGCGGCCTGCTTGCGTGAGGGGTACGCGGAGGCGGGAAGGATGGACTCGGACGCGTGTGAGCTGGGGCGGCGGGTGAGACTTGACGGTTCGACGGCGACGGGGTCGCCGTGGCCGCTCGGGATCTGGAGCCGGTGCCGCTGTTCACCTCGCGGCCGGCGCCCGCGTTTCAGCTGAGGGCCCGACAGCAGCATCGGCCGGGCCTGCAGTTCACGTTCTCCACGAGTCGGCACCACGGTCGAGCCACTCCTCATCGAGTACGCCGAGGCCGGCCATCGCCGTCGCCCAGCGGCGGCCTCACACGCTTGGAGGCACCTCCGGTCAGGAGCCGTCCGCCGGGCAGAGTCCCTGACGGGCCGCTAGCCGGCGGTCTGGCGCAGCGCGCCTGACGAGCGCGGAGAGCCACTCCGAAGAAAGCGTCTGCGACCCGGCGCACCAAGGAGCCAGGAACACCACCACACGCCCTGCTGACGCACTTTGATGGGCGTGGCGCAGGGGGGGCATCGACCGAGGGGTGAAAGGCGGCCACAGACGCATACAGGCATCTCCTCACCCCGAACGCAAGAGACATCTTCGATATCCTGCACATCGTTCCTGCAGTCACCGGTCCCGAGCTCCGAGAGCCCAGGGGTCCTGTTTGCGCTGCCGTACCCCGTTCCCGCCAGATGTCCGGCCGCTCCCGCACCGCGGTGCCGGAGCGCGGTCTGTCATGCCCGAAAGAGAGCATCTGTGACCACTTACGACACTCGCACCGAAGCCTACGGGTCTGAGCAGACCGGTGCTGCCGGGACCGCGCCCTATGACGCCAACGCGATCACTGTCCTGGACGGTCTCGACGCCGTTCGCAAGCGGCCTGGGATGTACATCGGCTCCACGGGCGAGCGAGGGCTGCACCACCTCGTGCAGGAGCTCGTGGACAACTCCGTCGACGAGGCGCTGGCAGGGGTGGCCGACCGGATCGACGTGACGATCCTGGCCGACGGCGGCGTGCGAGTGGTCGACAACGGCCGAGGCATTCCGGTGGGATTCCATCCGGTGGAGAAGCGGCCGGCCGTCGAGGTCGTGCTGACCGTGCTGCACGCGGGCGGGAAGTTCGGCGGCGGGGGCTATGCGGTCTCCGGCGGTCTGCACGGTGTGGGCCTGTCGGTGGTCAACGCCCTGTCGACCCGGCTGTCGGCGGAGATCTGGACCGACGGCCACCGGTGGACGCAGGACTACCGGGACGGCGCCCCCACCGCCCCGCTTGCCCGCCGTGAAGCCACCTCCCGGACGGGCACGTCGCTGACCTTCTGGGCGGACGGTGCGGTCTTCGAGACCACCACGTACTCCTTCGAGACGCTGGCCAGGCGATTTCAGGAGATGGCGTTCCTCAACCGGGGGCTCACCCTGACCCTCACCGACGAACGTCCGTCCGCGCGTGCCACGACCTCGGCCGACGAAGCCGGCTCGGGCACTGCCGAGGAGCAGGCGGCGAAGACGGTCTCCTACCGCTACGACGGCGGCATCACCGACTTCGTCGCCCACCTCAACGCCCGCAAGGGCGAGCCCGTCCACCCCTCAGTGATCTCCATCGGCGCCCAGGACACCGAGCGGCTGCAGTCGGTCGAGGTCGCGCTGCAGTGGAATGGCCTGTACGCCGACAGCGTCTACTCGTACGCCAACGCCATCCACACCCATGAGGGCGGCACCCACGAGGAGGGCTTCCGCACCGCGCTGACCACCGTCGTCAACCGCTACGCGCGGGAGAGGAAGCTGCTGCGGGACAAGGACGGCAACCTCGCCGGCGAGGACATCCGTGAAGGCCTGACCGCGATCATCTCGGTCAAGCTCGGCGAGCCGCAGTTCGAGGGCCAGACCAAGACCAAGCTCGGCAACACCGAGGCGCGGACGTTCGTGCAGAAGGTCGTGCACGAGCACCTGACCGACTGGTTCGACCGCCACCCGAACGAGGCGGCCGACATCGTACGCAAGGCCATCCAGGCGGCCACAGCCCGGATCGCCGCCCGCAAGGCGCGCGACCTGACCCGCCGAAAGGGCCTGCTGGAGTCCGCGGCCCTGCCGGGCAAGCTGGCCGACTGCCAGTCCAGCGACCCCTCGCAGTCGGAGATCTTCATCGTCGAAGGCGACTCCGCCGGCGGTTCGGCGAAGTCCGGCCGCAACCCGCAGTACCAGGCGATCCTCCCGATCCGCGGCAAGATCCTCAACGTCGAGAAGGCCAGGATCGACAAGATCCTTCACCATCAGGAGATCCAGGCGATCATCTCCGCGTTCGGCACCGGTGTACACGAGGATTTCGACATCGCCAAGCTCCGCTATCACAAGATCATCCTGATGGCGGACGCGGACGTCGACGGCCAGCACATCAACACCCTGCTGCTGACCTTCCTCTTCCGCTTCATGCGGCCGCTGATCGAAGAGGGCCATGTCCATCTCTCCCGCCCCCCGCTCTACAAGATCAAGTGGAGCCGGGACCACGTCGAATACGCCTACTCCGACCGCGAACGCACCCTGCTCATCGAACGGGGCCGACAGGCCGGCCGCCGCGTCAAGGACGACTCCATCCAGCGCTTCAAGGGCCTGGGCGAGATGAACGCCGAGGAGCTGCGCGTGACCACCATGGACCCCGAACACCGGGTCCTGGGCCAGGTCACCCTCGACGACGCAGCCGTCGCCGACGACCTCTTCTCCGTCCTGATGGGCGAGGACGTCGAAGCACGCCGCCACTTCATCCAGCGCAACGCCAAGGATGTCCGCTTCCTCGACATCTGATCTGTCGGCGCCGGCCGCAGCGCCCGGGCCGGCTGAAGCCGCTGCCCTTACGAGGACAGTCGTTGGTGTGCCGCCCGCGAAGCCTGGTTCGAGTCCTCCGGGTGTCCCCCGCCTTCTCGTCTCCGAGGTCCGGTCCGAGAAACCCTCCCGCACCATGCTCGGCATCACGCCGACTTCGTGGGCCGCGGGTGCTCTGGACCGGGCCTCTGACCTCGGGCGCATGCGTGACCGGGGGCGGGCGACAACGGCCCCGGCCGTAGGCTTCGGCGCATGACGAATTCCCCCCGCGCCGCCGGAACCCAGACTCTCGCCCGCGGCCTGCGCGCCCTGCAGCTCGTCAGCACCGCGCACGACGGCCTGAACATCCAGGAAGTGGCGGGGGAACTGGACGTACACCGGTCGATCGCGTCACGGCTGCTCCAGACCCTCGCGGACTTCCACTTCGTGACGCGCGGCTACGACGGCCGGTACCGCACCGGCACCGCGCTCGCCGGGCTCGCCATGGGCATTCACGCGACCCTTCGCGCCACAGCGGCCCCCGTGATGCAGGAACTCGCCGCCGACCTGGGCGCCACGGTTTCGCTACTGATCAGCGAGGGCGGCCACGCAGTGGCCCTCGCCGTGGTCGAGCCGCCCGGGGTGTCCTACCTGCTCAGTTTCAAGGCCGGGAGCCGGCATCCGCTGGGCCGCGGCTCGGCAGGTGTCGCCCTGCTCGCCGCACAGTCACCGTCGCCCGGCGAGGCGGCGAACGTGACCGAGGCACGGGAACAGGGCTTCGCCGCGACCTTCGGCGAAGTCGAGCCCGGCGCCTACGGCGTGGCCGTGCCGATCGCGATCCAAGGACTCCCACCCGCCTGCCTGAACCTGATCACCTACCGCCCCGAGATCGCCGACCGGGCCGCGCCGGCTCTCCTGGCCGCCGCCGCAAGGATCCACAGCGAACTCGCCTGAGCAGCAACCCCGCTATTGACATTCCTCTGCCGCGCGCGTTCCATACGACTTAGGGCGTGCAAATAAAAAGCAACACCGTGCAAATAGTGCACGAAGGAGTCAGGTCATGGTCATCACCAAAGAATCCGCAACGCGCGACATCGTGCTGCCCTCGGGCATGCGCATGCGCTACTACGAGGCAGGAGAGGCCGATGCCACGCCCGTCGTCCTCCTGCACGGCTCGGGCCCCGGCGCAACCGGGTGGTCGAACTTCTACGGCAACATCGGGGCAATCGCCGAGGCCGGATTCCGTGTCATCGCCCCGGACATGCCGGGGTGGGGCGACTCCGATGCACAGGCGACCGTCGACATGGACCACGACGGGACCCTCGTGGAATTCCTCGACGCCCTCGGTCTTCCGCAGGCCGCTCTCGTCGGCAATTCGATGGGCGCCCACACTGCGATCCGCTTCGCCACGCTGCACCCCGAGCGCATCACCCACCTGGTGACCATGGGCGCCTCGCTCGGCCGGGGTCCCGCCAGTCTCTTCGGGGCGGGCGACGGGCCTAGTGAAGGCCTGAAAGTGATCGTCAAGGCCTACAAGGACGCGAGCCCCGAGAACATGAAGGCCCTCGTCGAGATCATGACGTACGACAAGGAGCGCTTCGCGACCCCGGAGCTGACCCGGGCGCGCTCGGAGGCTGCCCTTGCCCGGCCGGACCACCTCAAGAACTACGTCGAGGGTCTCGCGCACGGCGCCCCGATCCCGGTCAAGGTCGACCGCGACAAGATCCCGGGTATCAAGGTGCCGACCCTGCTGATCCACGGCAAGGACGACCGGGTCCTGCACTACGAGGTCAGCCTGTGGCTCCTCGCCAACATTCCGAACTCACGGCTCATGCTGCTCAACCACTGTGGCCACTGGGCGATGATCGAACACGCCGCCGAGTTCAACCGCCTCGTCGTGGGCTTCCTGTCGCACAGCTGACTCGATCGGACACAGCAAATGACCACTCTTGACACCGACGTCGTTGTCATCGGAGCCGGACCGGTCGGTCTCACCCTGGCCAACCTGATCGGCGTACGCGGCCACCGGGCCGCCGTCCTCGAAGCCCGCCACGAACTGATCGACTACCCCCGTGGCGTGGGCCTCGACGACGAGTCGATCCGCACGCTGTGCACAACGGGCCTGTGGCAGAAGATCCAGCCGTACACCGTTCCGCACCATGTGGTGCGGCTGGTCAACGGGAGCGGACAGGTGCTCGCCACCAACGATCCCAGGACGCAGGAGTTCGGCTACCCGCGCAAGCACGGATTCATCCAGCCACTGGTCGACCAGGAGCTCGCCGCCGGTCTCGGCCGCTTCCCCGGCGCCACCTTGCACTTCGGACACCGCGTCACGGGCATCGAGGACCGCGGAGACCATGTGGCGGTCACCGCCGAGGAACTCGACGCCGACGGAAACGTCACGGGCACGATCACCGTCACCGGCCGCTATGCCGTCGGCTGCGAAGGCGGCAGCTCCTTCACCCGCAAATGGATGGGCGCGAAGTTCGAGGGCAAGTCGCCCTCGACCCGCTGGGTGGTCGTCGACGTCGAGAACGACCCGATCGGCACCCCGTCGGTCTACCTCGGCGCCGACCCCCGCCGCCCCTACGTGTCCATCGGACTGCCCCAGGGTGTGCGGCGCTGGGAGTTCATGCTCCACGACGACGAGCCCACCGAACTGGTCGACAACCCCGCGTTCATGCACTCACTGCTCAAACGCCACGTCCCCGACCCGGCGGCCCTGACGGTCATCAACCAGCGCACCTTCACCCACCACGGCCGTGTGGCCTCCGACTTCCGTAGGGGTCGCGTGTTCATCGCCGGCGACGCCGCCCATCTGATGCCGGTCTGGCTCGGGCAGGGCTGGAACTCCGGCATCCGCGACGCAACCAACCTCGCCTGGAAGCTCACCGCCGTCCTGAACGGCGACGCCGGCGACTCCCTTCTGGACACGTACACCCAGGAACGCCGCAAGCACGCCTCGGACATGATCGACGTGAACATGGCGGCCGGCACGGTGATGAAGATGGGCCGCGTCTCGGGCAAGCTGCGTGACGTCGCCGCCTCGGCCCTCAACGTCATGCCGAAGTGGAAGTCCTACTTCACCGAGCTGCGGTTCAAGCCCATGCCGCGCTACACCGCCGGCGTCGTGGTCGACCAGACGACACTCGCCCCCGGCACGGCGGAGGCCGCCTTCAAGCGGGGCCGGCTGGCACCGTTCGTCGACTCGGCCGGTGAACTCTCCCCGGTCGGCCTGCAGTTCATCCAGCCACGGGTCAACACCGCCCAGGCCACGGACGTCCTGCTCGACGAGGTGGTCGGCGACTGGTGGACCCTCGCCACCTGGGGCAGCAACCCAACCGCCTACCTCTCCCCCGCCGACCTCGAACTGGTCCGCCGCCACCGGATCAAGGCCGTCTCCTTCATGCCCGAGGCGCAGCGTGCCTGGGCCGAGAAGCAGTACGCCGACTCGCCGGTCCCGGTCACTGTCGTCGGCGACACCACGGGGGCTCTCAAGGACTGGTTCGACGTCCGCGCCTGCGGCCTCGTCGTCCTGCGGCCCGACCGCTTCGTGGCCGCGGCGTCCCTCACCGTCCAGGCGCCCAAGGCCCTCGCCGCCGTCGCCGCGGCCGGATCGTTCGCCGCCGTCGACACCGCGGAGGAGACCGCGCAGACACTCGTCACGGAAGGAATACCGGCATGACCCTGGCCCTCGTCACCATGTCGCACAGCCCGCTGCTGGAGTACGCCGAGCCGCCCGCCGAGGTCACCGACGCGGTCGACGAGGCGTTCGGCACCGCCCGCGCCTTCGTGAAGGACTTCGACCCGACGCTGGTCGTCTCCTTCGCACCCGACCACTACAACGGCTTCTTCTACGACCTGATGCCGCCCTTCTGTATCGGCTACGAGGCTCTTGGTGTCGGCGATTACGGCACCACCGAGGGCCCGCTGGACGTACCGGCTGCACGCGCCGAGGAGTTGGCCCAGTGGGTGGCGGACCAGGACGTCGACGTGGCCATCTCCCGCCGGATGGAAGTCGACCACGGCGCCGTCCAGCCGCTGGAGATCCTTTTCGGCGGCATCGACACCGTCCCGACCATCCCTGTCTTCGTCAACGGTGTTGCGAAGCCCTTCGTGAAGATGCGCCGGATCCGCCGACTCGGTGAGGCGATAGGCGGATACCTCGCCTCCCTCAAGGACGAGCGCGTGCTCGTCATCGGATCCGGCGGCCTCTCCCATGATCCGCCGGTGCCGCAGTGGGCCACCGCTGACGAGGCCGCACGCGCCTTGCTGCTCAACGGCAGGCACCCGACGGCTGCCGCCCGCGACGCCCGACAGCAGCGGGTCATCGACACCGCCAAGGCCTTCACGGCGGGCACGGCCACCATCCGGGACCTCAACCCCGAGTGGGACCAGACCCTGATGGCGGTGCTCGCGTCCGGCGATCTCTCCCCCATCGATTCGATGACGCCGTCGCAGATGGCGAAGGACGCCGGAAACTCGGCACACGAGGTCCGCACCTGGGTCGCCGCCTTCGCCGCGCTCGGTGCGGCAGGCCCGTACCGGACGGAGTACTCGTTCTACCGGCCGATCCGGGAGTACATCGCCGGCTTCGGCGTGATGATGGCCCGATCCGACCTCTGACAAGGTGAGACCGGTGGAGAGGAGCCGTCCGGCCGACTGGAACAATCCTCCTCATGACCGCCACACCGCCCCTGCCGCCCGAAGCCCTCGACCGTCTCCACGCCGCTGTCCGGCTGCGTGAAGGCGGTGCGGCCGAGGAGGCCTGTGAGAAACTGCTCGCGCTCAGCGCCACGTACCCCGAGGACCCGCTGATCGCGTACCAGACCGGCTGGGCCCACGACGTGCTCGGCCGCGAGGGCGCCGCCGTGCCCTTCTACGAACGCGCGCTCGCGGGGGCGGAGGCGCTCGACGTCGAGGACCGTCACGGGGTGTATCTCGGGCTCGGCAGTACGTACCGCATCCTCGGCCGGTACGAGGAAGCCGTCACGACCCTGGAGGCCGGGCTCGTCGCGCACCCCGGCGACGGCGCGCTCACCGTGTTCCTCGCCATGGCCCGGTACAACACCGGCGCCCACCACGAGGCCATGAGCGCCCTGCTCGCGCTCCTCGCCGAGTCCAGCACCGACCCCGGCGTCCACGCCTTCCGCAAGGCCATCGCCTACTACGCCGAGGACCTCGATCTCGTGGAGAGCGACGGCTGACCCCGTCTCGCTCCCTCGTCCCGGTGACCCTGGCCTCCTTCTGCAGCGCAGGACCACCGGCCGCCTGGTCATCCGGCGCGATCGACGCGGGTGGCGTTGTCGTACGACTCCCTGGCGTCGAGCAGTTCGTCCCAGTGTTTCGCCGTCCAGGCGCAAGCAACCGCTATCGGCCGGAGCATGCTGCGGCCCAGCGGCGTCAGTTCGTACTCGACATGCGGGGTGGCCTCGGCGTAGACAGTGCGCTTCACCAGGCCATCTCGTTCGAGGGAACGCAGCGACTGGGTCAGGACCTTGGGGGTGACCCGGCTCAGCGGCACGCGCAACTCGGAAAACCGGCGCGGCCCGTCCTCGAGACAGCGGATGATGAGCGCTGCCCACTTGTCGCCGAACCGGATCGGATTGAGTGAGGAGGGGCAGAGTTCGTCGAACATGTCGGCGGGTAACGGTTGCCTCATGGCCCTACCCTAAGGGCCGGACCGCGATCCCTGGCGGGTCGGCGTACAGGTCCGGATGCGGTGCATGGCAAGGCGGAGGAGCGTCCGCACACGGGCTGCATGCGGGCGTCCCGGCCATGCGGCGAGGTGCCGTGACCGTCGTCGTGCACCCGCGACAGGCGACGGAACAGGACCTGGCCGGTATCCCCGTGGTAACCGGAGCCCTCGATAACCTCCGGGACATGGCTGGAGCTCACAGGCTCCGGTCTCGGTGAGAGGGGGTTCATCATGAACATCGTGGTCTTCGGCGCCGGTGGCCGGGCCGGGCGGCAGGCCGTCGCGGAGGCGTACCGACGCGGACACCGGGTCACCGCCGTGGTACGCAACCCTGCGGGGCACAGCGATCTGACCGACGTGCGGGTCGTGGCGGGCAACGTCACGGATTCGGCGAGCATCGAGCATGCTGCCGTCGGACATGATGCCGCCGTCAGTGCCGCCGCGGACCTTTCCGTGCCGCCGCACGAGTTCTTCACCGCGTCGTCCCGTGCCCTGACCACCGGCCTGGCCAACGCAGGTGTGCAGCGCCTCGTGGTGGTCGGGCTCGCCTCGGTCATGCCGGGTGCGTCCGGCGTTCCCCTGATGGACGAGCCCGGCCACCCGAACGAGTTCCGTTCGTTCTCCCTCGGTCACGCGGCGGGTCTCGACGAGCTTCGGAGAGGCGCCCTGGACTGGGCGTATGTGGCCCCGGCGGGCCATTTCGACCCGGACGAGGGCGCACGCACCGGCCGGTACCGGATCGCCGAGCACGGCGACCTGGCCAGCCGGATCAGCTACGCGGACCTGGCGGTCGCGCTGATCGACGAGATCGAGGCGCCCCGCCATCACCGGGCCGCCGTCAGTGTGCGGGAGGCGTGACACCCTCGGTCCACGACAGCCCGGGGCACGGGGTGCCGCCCCAATGGGGCGATCATGCCTGTGGCCGGGCAACGGCCCGGATTCCACAGTGAGTTCGCGAGGTCGGGGGGCAGCTCACTCCGGGAACGGGCGCGCCGGGGCTCCGCCGTGCCGGTTGGCATCACAGGCTCGGACAGCGGCGCCCGATGCCAACGCCCCGTACCGTGACCTGGTTTCACCGGCATCGTGGTGTTCGCAGCTACGTCCCTCAGCCGGCGTCTGCGGCAGGGTTGCGGCGCCGGCTGCCGAGGCCGTCATGGGGATGGCGGTGACGCTCGCCGGTCGTCATGAGACGTGGCGGCTGCGTTCCGCCTGCGCCCACGGCGGAACCGGTGGACCACCATCCGTCGTCGGCTCAGCCGGCGATGAAGGCGTCGCGGACTTCGAGGATGTCCTTGGCGAACGAGCTCTGCGTCATCGCGCTGGCGCCACCGTCGACAGGGATCATCAGGCCGTTCACGTAGCCGGAGAGGTCGCTGGCGAGGAACGCGGCGACATTCGGCCGGACTGGCCGATGGTCACGCGCACCTCCCGGCTTCCGACCCATGGCGCCGGCTCTCCGGATCGGCGGCGTTCAGCGCCGGACTGCCCAGTCCGGCACCCAGGTCCCGGCGGCGCCGTGGCCGGCTGCTGTGGCGGCAAGGTGGGTGCGGAGGGTGGTCAGCGCGGGGTGGGGGTTGTCCCGGTGCCAGAGGAGCGAGTGCGGGTAGACGGGTGTCGGGTCGATGACCGGGATGCGGCGCAGGCCGTGGCCGGAGGGCCAGATGAGGCGGGTGTCCCCGCCCATGAAGGTGGCCAGGGCCGGGGTGTCGGCGACGGTGTCGAGGAGTGCGTCGGAGCCGAAGTTGGGGCCGGTCGCCTCGATGGTGAGGCCGAATTCGGCGACCAGATCGTCGTAGTAGGCGGCCCACTCGGTACCGGGGACGATGCCGGGCATCCAGATCCGGTGCCCGGCGAGCTGGGCGAGGGGCACCGCCTTGGCGCCCGCCAGCGCGTGAGCGGGGCCGGTGAGGAGCTGGAGCGGCTCGTCGAGCACCCGCACGGACTCGATGTCCTCGGGCAGGGGCCGGCCGGGCACGCCGACAGCGCGGAAGGACGCATCGATCGCACCGGACCGGACGGCGGCGACCGCGGTCTCGATGTCGAACAGCATCAGCACGTCGAGGTCGATCCCGGGGTGTGCGCGGTGGAAACCGCGCATCAGACCCGACTGCGCGCTGCGCGAGGCGATGACGTCGACGCGCAGCGGACGGCGGCCGGTGCGCACGGACGCGCCTGCACGCTCGGCGACGCGCAGCAGCTCGCGCGCGTGGGGCAGGAACGCCTGCCCGTCGATGGTGAGTTCGGCGCCACGCGGGGTGCGGACGAACAGTCGCACCCCGAGACTGCGCTCCAGCGCGGCGATGCGCTTGGAGACTGCCTGCTGGGTGACCGCCAGCTCGGCGGCGGCCTCCTGGAACCGCCCCGCGTCGGCGGCGACAACGAAGGTCCGGACGGCGTCGAGGTCCATGGGGACACCCTAGGGGAACAACCATTGGTTGTGTGCCGACGCCTTGCGGTTGTTTGATCCCCAGGCAGGGTGCTCGCTTTGATGCTTCCGGTCGCCAATCGGTTGTACGGAGTGAGAGGGGCGGGCATGCGGAGCGGGCACCGGCTGGGACAGCTGCTCGGACATCGGCTGGGGTGGCGGTTCGGGTGGCTCTGGGGAGCGTACGGGACCAGTGCGCTCGGAACGTGGCTGGCTTTCGGCGCGTTCCCGTTGATCGCCGTCCAGGTGCTGCACGCCGGACCGGCCGAGGTCGCGGCGCTCTCCGCAGCGGGGGCTGCGGTGGGCGCGGTCGTGGCGGTGCCACTCGGCCCGTGGGTGGAGTTCCGTCGCAAGCGGCCGGTACTGATCGGGATGGACCTGGTGCGGTGCGCGGCGCTTCTGACGATTCCCGCCGCGTTCGCGCTCGGCGTGCTCTCCTTCGTCCAGCTCCTGCTGGTCTCGGTCGTCGTCGCGGCGGCGGACATCACTTTTCGCGCCGCCTCCGGCGCATACCTGAAGACGCTGCTGTCGGCCGAGGACCTGCTCGTCGCCAACGCCCGGTTCGAGTCCACGACCTGGACGACCACGATCGTCGGACCGCCGCTGGGCGGCGCGTTGACCGGGCTCCTCGGCCCGGTGGCAACGGTGGTGGCCGACGCGGTCAGCTACCTGCTCTCGGCCCTGGGCCTCCGCGCGATGGGCAGGCACGAACCACCGCCCGAGGCCCGGGAGGCCATGCACATGCGGGCCGGGGACCTGCTCGACGGCTGGCGGTTCATCCTCTCCGACGTGACGCTGCGTCCGCTGTTCTTCCACACCGCCCTGTTCAACGGCCTGGTGATGGCCGCCCAGCCGTTGCTGGCCGTCCTGATGCTCGGCCGACTCGGGTTCGCACCGTGGCAGTACGGCCTCGCCTTCGCCGCACCCGCGGTCGGCGGGCTGCTCGGTTCACGGCTGGCCCGACCGCTCGTCACCCGGTTCGGGCAGCACCAGGTCCTGGTCGCGGCCGGTACGCTGCGCGCGATCTGGCCCATCGGCCTGGCCTTCCTGGGGCCGGGCACCGGAGGACTGCTGCTGGTGATGGGCACGGAGCTCGGGCTCATCCTGTGCTGCGGGATCTTCAACCCCGTCTGCGCCACCTACCGCCTCCAGCGCACCGCGACCGACCGGGCCGCCCGGACGCTCTCCGCCTGGGCGGTGACGACCAAGGTCTCCACGGCTTTACTGACGGCCGTCTGGGGCGTGCTGGGCGGCCTGCTCGGCCCACGCACGGCCATCGGCCTGGCCGGCGTGCTCCTGCTGGCGACCCCGCTGCTACTCCCCCGTCGGGCGGAGGCGCCCCTCCCCGAGCCGCAGTCGACACCGAGCCGCGCATGACGGGCCGCCACCGGCGGGTGCCGGCGCTCGTGGAGGATCCGCACCCTGGCTGTGTAGGTGAGTTTCGGGCTCTGGCACAGATCTTGGGGAGCCGTCGCGGAGCGTTACCTCGGCGTTCGATTGCGAGGGGACCGGCTGGTGTGAGACGGCGTACGCCGTGTCGTCCGAGGATCGATATTGACGCTCCATCAGGTGTGTGCCGACCGCTGCTGCGGGTGGTTGTGGACGGTGATGGTGCTGGTCATGCAGACCGATGCGCCGTTCTGGGACTCGCTGGTGTTCGAGGGGATCGCCGATGTGGAGGTCGAGGCGGTTACGGCCGCGTTCGGCACGGTCGAGGTGGTGGCGAAAGGCCGCGCGGCTGGGGCCGCATGTCCGGACTGCGGCCGCTTCTCAGACCGAGTCCACGACCGTTACCAGCGCAGGCTGAAGGACCTCCCACTCGCTGAGCAGGGCCTGGTGATCCGGCTGACGGTCCGGCGCTTGATCTGCGGATCGGCTGGCTGCCGACGCCGGACGTTCGCCGAACCGTTCTCCCAGCTGGCCGCCCCGCACGCACGGTTCAACCACGCCCTGGAGCGAGTGGGGCTCGCCCTGGCGGGGCGGGCCGGCGCCCGGCTGGCGGCCCAGCTGGGCTTCGGCGCGGGACGGATGACCTTGTTACGCAGGGTCATGGCACTGCCCGATCCGTGGTTCAGCACGCCGCGCGTGTTGGGCGTGGACGACTTCGCGATCCGCCGCGGCCAGACCTACTCCACCGTCTTGACCAGCATCGAAGACCATCGCGTGATCGACGTGCTACCGACCCGTGAAGCCACGCCGCTGGCCGCGTGGCTGATCCGCCATCCCGGCGTGGAGATCATCTGCCGAGACCGGGCAGGCGCCTACGCCGAGGGCGCCCGACGCGGCGCCCCCGACGCTCTGCAGGTCGCCGACCGGTTCCACCTGTGGCAGGGCCTCGGCCGGGCCGTGGAGACCTGTGTCGCCGCCCACCGCGACTGCTTGCGCAACCCGTCGCCAAACGGCATGCCACCGCAGGACACCCGACCAGCTCCCGGCCGGTCGCAGGACGACTCGGACCCCGTCGGCCGGCGGGCCGAGCGGAAAAAAAGGCAGCACACTCACTGGTCCACGAACTGCTCGCCAAGGCCACTCACGCCGGGCGATTGCCCGGCACCTGGGCTGGGGCCTCAACACCGTGCTCCGGTACGCGAACGCCGCACGCTGGCAGGACACCTTCCGCGAGAACCGGCCCCGGCCCAGCAGACTGGACCCCTACAAGCCCTACCTGGAGCGACGCTTCGCCGAGGGATGCACCAACGTCACCCGACTGCACGGCGAGCTGATAGCCGAGCACGCTCCTGTCACCTACGGCGGGGTCCGAGCCCACATCGCCACTTTGCGCTGGGTCCCGTCCGAGGCGCCGCCCCGGCCGCCGACGGTGCGGCAGGTGACCGGCTGGCTCACCCGGCGCCCCACCGCCCTGACCGAGGAAGACCGCGTCGGCCTGAAAGACGTCCTGGCCCGTTGTCCCGAACTGGACATGGCCGCCGGACACATCCGTGATTTCGGCGAGATGCTCAGCGGCCGCCTCGGCATCACGCTTCCTGTCTGGATCAGCACCGTCGAAGCCAGCCAGCTACCCGGCCTTGCCGGCTTCGCACGCCACCTGCTCCGGGACCTCGACGCCGTGACCGCCGGCCTCACCCTGGACTGGAACTCGGGCAGCATCGAGGGAGCCGTGAACCGCATTAAAAAAGATCAAGAGACAGCTCTACGGCCGAGCCGGCTTCCACCTGCTCCGGAAGATGATCCTGCTGCAGTAGCGCCTCGCCGTGGTTATTCGGGGTGCGACTCCCGATACCTCTCCTCATGCTGCTCCTCCTAGTGAAGGCGAGCAGCCACGTCCGGCTGTACGACTTGCAGGACAGGGAGAGGCGGCAGCGACGTCATGCTTTGGCGTCGGGCATGCCGCTGGTGACGACGATCGCCGCCACGTCGCCGGTCTTCGTGCGGCCCAACCAGACGACACCGCCCGACTCGGCCCCGAACGTGACCAGATCAGCTTGCTGCGACTCGTCGCGTACCCGTTCGCACCCGTCGGCCAACTGCTCGGTATCGCGCAGGGCAGGGACCCCGTCTATGAACGTGCGAAACGGTGCGGACAAGGTCGTCCACGCGCCTGCGTCGGCAAAGCAGCCGACATTGGCATCGGAGAAGAAGCGGAGCTCCTCGCCCGGCTGAAGCCTGGCGATATCGTCCTCGACACTCAGGCCCATCTCCCATCCGACGACAGGACCGTCGCTGATGCACAGGCGCGTCGCGGCGCACTCAACGCCGTCGACGTGCTCGCCCATGAACTCGTACGGGCCCGCCGTCCACGCGATCTCTACCCGGTAGACGCCCGGGGGAATGCGCACCGCGAGCTCCCGCGGGGGCCTGGTCGGCAGCCCCCTCTGGTACTCCCAGACCTGGTCGTCGTGCCATGGCGCATCGACGACGAGCCGACCGCTCGGTACGCGGATCGTCGTCAGCTCCTCGATGCCCGTCACGACTACCGGCGTCGTCGGATCGTCATACGCCGTCCCAAGGTGAGCGCCGGGCGTGAAAGCCGCCTCCAAATACCAGGTGGCCTCAGGCCCGGCTGCCAGCCGCGCGTCCCTGACCCACTCCATGTCTCACTCCCTCCTCGCCACCCGGTCGGGCGGTCAACCGAAAGCTACGTGGGCCCGCTGACATCGGCACTTCTTGCATCGTCGCAACCCGTGATCGCCCCCCAAGATCTGTGCCAGAACCGAGTTTCGAGAACGCCCAGGTGCTTGCCTCGGGACCATGGTCGTGCTCTGCACGACGAGGGGGCCCGGGTGCTGCCGAACTCCAAGGTCGATCTGTACGCGGCGATCCGCCGTGATGCCAGGACCGGCATGTCGAAGCGCGCGCTCATGCGGAAGTACAGCGTCGGCTTCAACACCGTGCAGAGGGTTCTGACCTCGGCCCTGCCGGAGCCGCGTAAGAAGATGAGGCCACGGGCAACGCGCCTGGGCCCCTACAAGCCGGTGATCGACGCCATCCTGAAGGCGGACCTGACCGCGCCGCCGAAGCAGCGCCACACGGTCAAGCGGATCTACGACCGGCTGCTGCACGAGCATGAAGCCGTCGACGTCTCCTACCAGATGGTCCGCGCCTACGTCGCCGCCCGCCGTGAGGAGATCCGTCTCCAGTCCGGCAAGGGGGTGGTGGAGGCGTTCGTCTCGCAGCCCCACAGGCCCGGGGCGGAGGCCGAGCGACTTCGGCGCCGTCACAGTGAGGCCGGCCGGCGAGCTGGCGACCTGCTATCTGTTTGCGTTCGGGCTGTCGTACTCGGGCAAGGCCGTGCACCGACCCGTTGACCGCACTCTCGGTGTGTCCTCCGCCTTCGCGATCGGGTAAGCGAGGAGTCTCCGTCTGGAGCAATGACACGTGGACGGAGATGCGATGGCTCAGGATACTTGTCCTCCGGGGAACAGCCCTCGGGCGGGATGAACCCGGGAAGGATCACGAACCCGTCCTCGCGCCATGCCCGTGCTGCTTCGGTCAACTCCATGCCGGAAGACTCGACGAGGCTCGATCCAACGCGCAACGGATTTACCGCTCTCGACCAAGAGCGAGGGCCATCTCCGGCTCCGCGAGCCAACCAGATGATCAATTGTCAGACAGGCTCTAGCCAATCACGTTGACCAACTTTGGGCGAGACAGAGATCGTAAGCCCATGACGGACAGCACTTGGCTCAACCGCGGTCACCAGCTCATCCCCGGCAGGGAGGTCTTTCGGAGCGAGCGCAGGTTCCACCTCCTGGCCTACTCGGCGAGCCACGGCCAGCTGCTGATGCGGAGCATCGGCCAGCCCGACACGCCTGGCGAACCCGAGACAACGATTGACCTGCTGTTCAAGCCCGCCAGCGTAGTGAAGATCCGTGATGACTATCGCGGCTTGGCGATCAGGTGCGCGACCGCGGCCGAGAGCGCGCAAGTCAAAGCCGACTACACCAGCGTGTCCTTCGGAGAAGAGGATCACGTCTTCGTTCTGGAGAGCCAGGGCGAGTCCGACTACGTGGTCGCCATGGCCGTCGGCTGGACGGAAGGGATACTCGACCTACCGCGCCAAAGCTTCTTCAACAATTTCCACCCCGCCACGCCGATCTGGCCCTACCAACCTCTCGGCGGGATCGACGCCGGCCTCAACATTGCCTCGGCTCAGGAACTCATCGACGCACTGATGGATGAAGAGAACACCACGATACGCCGGGAGCGTCACCGTTACGTCTACGTTGTCATGACGCGGGTCATCCGCTCCGGCGGGCCTGACATCAAGGGAGCGGGCGTCTTCCTGACCAGAGCCGACGCAGAAGAAGCCCAAGCCGTAATCACCGCAAATTCAGTCGAATGCTGGATTGAGGAGCTCCCGATCGCAGTCTGATCAGGAACCGCTCAGCCGCCCTCGATAGTGCAGAGAAGCATCTTCGCCTCGGCAGGGCAGGAGGCGTTCTTCGAGGGCCACGTCCGCGCTCTCAACGTGCTGGGCGGAGTGCCGACCGGGAAGGTCCGCTACGACAACCTCAGAGCCGCCGTCGCGCAGGTGCTGGGCCTCTCCCGTCGCCGGGTGGAAGCCGAACGCTGGACTGCCTTCCGCTCGCACTACGGCATCGACGCCCTCTACTGCCAGCCCGGCATTCGGGGCGCCCACGAGAGGCCTTCGATCCCTCGCTGCTGACCTATTTCCGGCGCCGACTCGCTCGCTCGGCCGACCGGATGCGAATTTTCACCAAGGTCAAAGAGGTCGTGGCCGCCACCGGTGTCCTCAAGGGAAGGCAGCGCCGGGGGCTGGACTCCACCGTATTGGACGATGCGGTGGCCACCCAGGACACCGTCACCGCCGTCGCGTTGACCAGCGGCTACGGGCCGAACAACCACGAGGCCGCCGTCGCGTTGGACCTGCTGGCCGAAGAAGACCAGAGCGAGGGCGAGACGCTGACCGTGCTCGGCGATTCCGCCTACGGCACCGGCGACCTGCGCGAACAGCTGACCGCCCAGGGCCACGTCCTGGTGATCAAGCCGACGCCGTTGCGGCGGGCCGCCCCCGGAGGCTTCACCATCGACGACTTCCACGTCGACACCGACGCCGCCACCGTGACCTGCCCGGCGGGACAGACCGCGAATCTGGGCCGCACCAAGGCCGACGGAGGCCGCACCGCCCAGTTCAAACGGCTGTGCATCGGCTGCCCACTCCAGGAACGTTGCACCACCTCGAAGACCGGACGGGCCATCAACGTCCACCCACAGCACGAACTGCTGACCGCAGCCCGCGTCCAGACTGCCACCGACACCGCCTGGCAGGACGAATACCGCCGATGGCGACCACCGGTCGAACGCGCCATCGCTCGGCTCGTCGCCCACGGCAACCGCAGAGTCCGCTACCGAGGCGTCATAGCCAACAACATCTCGCTCCACCACCGCGCCGCCGCCCTCAACCTCCGCCGACTGATCAGACTCGGGCTCAACCGCACGAGCGGCACCTGGCACCTCACCCCGGCCACCCCATGACGAAGAAGGGGTTGTCCGGCCTGCGGCCGGACAACCCCTCAACAAGATTTTCAGCAGTCTTCTAGACGATCGATTCCAAGGGTTCGTGGTCGTAGCGATCCCGGACTCGCCGGCTGGGCGGCGTGGCCCCCATAAGGTGAGCCCCTTCCGCAGTATCTGGGAGAGGCATGACAAGTAGGTTCACCGCGTTGGCCGTTGACTGCGACGATCCGGAGAGACTCGCGGCCTTCCGGTGCGAGGTCCTGGACTTCAAAGTGATCGACCGGAACGAGGGCAGGGTCGAGATCGGCTCCTGGGTACCGACCGTCGAGGACGTTCGGGCCCGTCAGATGTCACCCGACCTGGTGTTCATCCAGGTGGCCGAGGCCAGGCCTGTGAAGCACCGGCTTCACCTCGACGTCAGCCCAATCGACGGCAGCACAGACGACGAGGTGACCCAGGCTGCTCGGCCTCGGCGCCACCAAGACGGATGTAGACCAAGGCCCCAACCGAAGCTGGGTGGTCAAGGCCGACCCCGAGGGCAACGAGTTCTGCGTCCTGCGCACCCTGGCACCGCCCAACTAGTCCTGTAGCAGGCAACGTTCGCCCTACGGGTCGCGACGCGCGTCGATCGATGTCCGCAGTCGGCCGGTGAGATCGAGGGACGTGGCTGCCCGGCCTGCCATCGGCTCCGCCGCCACGACGAGCGCGCGTTGTGCTGTTGACTGCCGCCATCGGCAGCCCCGGAAAACGGTTCGACGGCTTTGCGGGGTCCTGACACAGTGGCGCACTATGGCGCACTTCGAACTTGTCACCGCCGCGGACGTGCAGCTCATGCAGGGTCTGGCGCAGCGTGTCACCGCCGCCCGCCCAGACCTGGTGAACACCGACGCGTCATTCGGCGAGCTGGCCTGGATTTGGGGCAAGGGACACAGCAGCGACGGCGCAAGCTGGCGGCGTCGACTGTGGTTCTCCGGCAGGGATCTGGTGGCGTGGAGCTGGGCCTTTCTTCCGCACCGGGTGAGGCTGAGCGACGGGTCGGTGAAGGACGTCACCGATGCCTATCTGGCGTATCAGGTCCATCCCGGCCGCGCCTGGCTGGTTGACGAGGTGATCGACTGGTACGACGGTACGGCGGTGGACATCGAGCGTACGGTGATGCCGAGCGCCGCCGATGAGTTCGCCCTGAAGCGATGGGCGGCGCACGGCTATGAGACCGACCCGGCCGCGCTCGGCGACGCCGGGTCCTGGACCCAGCTCAACGAGCGGGACCTCGTCGACGTGGAACAGCCGGTACTGCCGGACGGATTCCGGTTCCGCACCGCCGACGAGGCCGGGCCGGAGGCCGCGGTCCAGGCCCATCTGGACGCCTGGGCTCCCTCGATGTACACGGCCGAGGGCTACCAGGGCGTCCGGCAGACGGCGGGGTATCGCGGCGATCTGCACATCCTGGTGGAGGCGCCGGACGGAACGATGGCATCCTCGACGATCATGTGGCTCGACCAAGCGAACAGGACCGCTGAGTTCGAGCCGGTCGGGACGCATCCGGACTACCGGCGTCTGGGGCTGGGAAGGGCGATGCTTCTGCACGGGATGCATCTGGCGCGGGCGGCCGGGGCCACTCATATGACGGTCGCCTGCCTGGGTGCGCCGGGGCACCCCCAGGCGCGCGGACTGTATGACAGCGTCGGATTCCGGGAGTTCACGCGGGACACGCCGCTGATCAAAACCAAGACCGCGGGCTGAGGACTGGGTGTTCGGCTAGTCGCTGGTCAGGCCACGTCGGCCCGGGCGAAGACCTCAGGGGCGGGTGCCGTCGGCGTGGCGGTTCTGCCAGATGATGTAGCGGTGGATCATGCTGCCCTACTCCTTGTGGCCGGCGTGGTCGGTGCGATCCAGCGTGAAGTAGCGCAGGGCGTACGAGCGCAGTTCACGTGAGGGCCACACCGTCCAGACCCGTGCCCTGCACGCCTACCTGCGCTGGCGCAACAAAACCGCACGCCATGCTGACGTGCTGGTCGCCCAACGCCGCGAACACGCCCGCATCCGAAGCGAAAAAGGCGTCCGTTGGGGCCGCAGACCCATCACCGCCGCAGCCTGAAACGAACGAACGAACAGAACAGCCCATCACAACGTGCCTTGTGAGGAGCACCGCATGGATCACCAAGACGTTCAGGCCGCCGTGGCGCAGATGCTGGAGGTACTCGGACCTCGCACCGGCGAGGACTGGACAGTGCCGGCCGGCCCGTTGGAGTGGAGTTGCCGACAGACGGCCGCACACATCGGCCACGACCTGCTGGCCTACGCAGGCCAGCTCGCCGCGCGCCCGGCCCACGCCTACCTCCTCTTCGACCTGCGCGTGCGCCCCACCGCCTCGCCTGCCGAAGCGCTGCAGGTGGCCGCCGCCTGCGGCGGACTGCTCGGCAGCGCGCTGGCCACCGCCGACCCGTCCCTGCGGGCCTGGCACTGGGGCCTGTGCGACCCGACGGGGTTCGCGGCGATGGGCGTCGCCGAGATCCTGCTGCACACCCACGACATCACCCGCGGACTGGGCGTGGACTGGCTGCCGCCGGCACCGCTGTGCGAGGACGTGCTCGACAGGCTGTTCCCCGACGCCCCGCCCGGCGAGCCCGTCCCGGTGCTGCTGTGGTGCACCGGACGCGGGGACCTGGATGGTCTGCCCCGCCGGACGTCGTGGACGTGGAAGGCGGCACGGCCCGACTGAGCGCACTCAACCCGGTGAACCTATGCGGTCACAGCGCTAGCGACTGTGGAAGTCGGGGACGGTGATGGAGCCGTCTGCGGCAAGCGGGAACCCCGGGTTGTAAGCGACTTCCCACGCATGGCCGTCAGGGTCGACGAAGACTCCTGCGTAGCCGCCGTAGAACGTCGCGGCCGCAGGACGCGTGACGGTGGCGCCCGCTTGCTCCGCTGTTGCGATGAGCTGGTCGACTTCGGCCGGGGACCGCACGTTGTGAGCGAGCGCGATCCCGCCGAACCCAGCCGACTGATGGTCTTCAACACCGCAGTCGAGCGCGAGCTTGTCGCGATCCCACAGGGCCAGCGCAAGGCCGCCTGCCTGGAAGAAGACGGTTTCTTGGACCGTCTGCCCTTCCCAGCCCAGGGCCTCGTAGAACGACCGAGCGCGTCCGAGGTCGGAAACACCCAGTGTGATCAGACTGATACGCGATTCCATCGACTCACCTTATCCGCCCTTCGAGTCCTCGCCGCGAGCCAAGAACTGGTAGTTGGCGATGGGTGTCAGACAGCCGCTGCGGGTCGGGACTCGTAGAAGGCGCCGTCGCGGAAGATGGCGAACAGGACGTCGATGCGGTGTCGGGCAAGGCATGAAAGAGCTTGGGTGCGGGATTTGTCCTGGGCGCATTTACTGCACGGGATGCATCTGGCGCGGTCGGCCGAGGCGACTCACGTGACGGTCGCCTGCCTGGGTGCGCGAGGTCCAGGTGCACGCCGCCGGTGCGGTGAGAAGTGCCCCCTACAGAAGGAGCCGGTCATGAAGCGGCGGCATCAGAAGAAGCTCTCCCGTCGGCTCTTCGAAGCAGCCCTGTCAGGTAACACCACCGAAGTGAAGGCCCTGTTGCGCAGTGGAGCCGACCCGGAGAAAAGGGACAGCGACGGCACCACCCCTCTGTACCTGGCATCGGTACAAGGAGAAGCCGCAGTGGCCCGTTTGCTTCTGGAGGCCGGGGCTTCCCCCGACGCAGAAAGCTGCGGCCCCGGCTCGGACGGCACACCGTTGTGCGCAGCCGCTTCCTGGGGTCACACCGACACGGTTCGGGAACTGTTGGCGCACGGCGCCGATCCCGGCCTGCGCGAAGACCACGGCGCGGGCTGGTCCCCACTGGAGTGGGCGGACCGCGGCCCCCACCCCGATACCGCCGAACTCCTCATGGCGGCAGGCGCGGACCTCGCACGGAAAGCCCTCCGTGCCCCGTAGGCAGTAGAAGCTCAGGATCAGCTCTCGCAACAGGCCCTACTGGAGGGCGGATCGCGCCTCGCTGTGGGCGAGTTGGGCCGCGAGAATTTCATCGAACGCGGCCCGCAGGTCTGCCCCGAGGAGGCGGACGTCACGGGCGAAGTGGACCAGGGCGGGGAAGCGTTCGAGGCCGAGCCCGTTCACGCATGGGCAGCGCCGGTCCCCCGTGTGTCGCCCGCCCCGAACGGCGGTGCCGGAGGCGGAGTTCGGCCACCGGCACCGTCGTTCGGGGCGGACATGCACCCGGGTCACTGACCGCGGGTCAGCCGGGCCGGTCACCAGGAGGCGCCGGCGGGCTCCTCGATGGTGGTGTTGATGCGGTTGAAGAAGTTGGTCAGGCCGATCATCAGGATGATCGCGGAGAGCTGTTCCTCGTTGAAGTGGTCCGCGGCCTCGTCCCACACCTCGTCGGCGACGGCCTTGCCGGAGCGGTCGGCGATCCGGGTGGCGGCCTCGGTCAGGGCCAGAGCGGCGCGTTCCTCGTCCGTGAAGAACGGGGCCTCGCGCCAGGCGGTCACGGCGTGGAGGCGTTCGTCGGTCTCGCCGTGCTTCTTCGCGCCCGTCACGCCGCCGAACACGCAGGCGCTGCAGCCGTTGATCTGGCTGGCCCGCAGGTGGACCAGCTCCAGGATCTGCGGGGAGACGCCGCCCTGGTACACGGCCTCGTAGATGTTCTGGATGCCCTTCATGGCGTCCGGCAGGACCAGGGCGGGGTTCTTCATCCGGGCGGTGGCGGTTGAGGCGGCTGTGGTGTTCATGCGGTGCTCTCCTCGGTTGTCCGTTAGCGTCCGTCACTGGATCGACGGATCCGGACACGGGGATGTGACAGGTGAGCGAAAAGAATTTTCTGGCCGACCGGTTCGAGGCGGAGCGGCAGGGACTGCGGGCGGTGGCCTACCGGATGCTGGGGTCGCTCGCGGACGCGGAGGACGCCGTCCAGGAGACCTGGCTCAAGCTCGGCCGCACGGACGTCAGCGAGGTGAAGAACCTCGGTGCCTGGCTCACCACGGTCATCGGGCGGGTGTGCCTGGACATACTGCGCTCGCGTACCTCCCGGCGGGAGGATCCGCTGCCCGAACAGGACGGGACGGTCCGGCTGCCGGACCCCGTGGTCACCCAGCTCGGCCGCGTCAGTCCTGAGCAGGAGGTCCTGGTCGCGGACGCGGTGGGCATCGCACTCATGGTCGTGCTGGAGACCCTCTCCCCCGCCGAGCGGCTCGCCTTCGTCCTGCACGACATGTTCGACGTGCCCTTCGACGACATCGCCCCCGTCGTCGGCCGCACCGTGGTCTCCACCCGGCAGCTCGCCAGCCGCGCCCGCCGCCGGGTACAGGGCGCGACCCCGGGGGCCGACACGGACAACGCCCGTAAGCGCGACGTCGTGGACGCGTTTCTCACCGCTGCACGCGGCGGCGACTTCGAGGCGCTCCTGACCGTCCTCGACCCCGCTGTGGTCGCGCGTTCCGACGGCGGCACGCTCGTCCCGAGCGTCGTGCGGCGCGGCGCGGCCGATGTGGCGTCCCAGGCGATCACGTTCGCCCGCTTCGCGGCGGACGCGTATCCCGTGCTGGTCAACGGCACGCCCGGCGTCGTCTCGTTCGCCGAGGGCCGGCCACTGTCCGTCATGTCGTTCACTGTCCGGGACGGCCGCATCACCGGACTCGACATCCTCACCGATCCGGACCGTCTGGCCGCGCTCGGTCTGGCCGTCTGACCGCGGGGCGCTTGAAGAAGACCGATCACGCACGGAGCGGCGCTGCCGGGGCCGTACAGGACCCTCGGCACCGCCGCTCCGACGCATGCGCCGTCGCTCAGTGCGCGGCGACGACCACCACGTCCTCCGTGCCGTCCGCCGCTTCCTCGGCGCGGCTCCTGATGCCGATGACGGCAACCACGGCACCGATCAGGCACAGGATCCCCGTGACGGTGACGGCGGAGTGCAGACCGTTGACGAAGGCCTGGCCACTGCCCTCGACGACTGCGGCCCTGATCTGGGCCGGCATGTCGGAGGAGACCGGGGCGATACCCATCGCGACGGCGTCCTCGGCCTTCTCCAGGCCGTGCGCCATGGCCGCCGGGACGCCCGCGCCGGTGAGCTCACCGAACAGTGAGGAGCCGACCTTGCCCGAGATCACGGTGACCAGCACGGAGGTACCGAGGGCGCCACCGATCTGGAGCATGGTGGACTGCAGTCCGGAGGCCACACCGCCGTCCCTGACCGGTGCGTTGCCGATGATCGCGGCGGCGGTGGCGGGCAGCACGATGCCGACGCCGAGGCCCATCGCGATGAACGGCGGCCACATCGTCGCGTAGGACGAGTCGACGGTCCAGGTGAGCATGCCGAACATGGCGGCGGCGGAGAGGACCAGGCCCAGCGGAATCGTGACGCGCGGGCCGAAGCGGTCGGTCAGCTGGGAGCCGAGCGGTGAGGCGAACAGCGAGGCGATCGACATCGGCAGCGTGCTGATACCGGCCTCGACCGGTGTGTAGCCGCGCACGTTCTGCAGATACAGCATGATGAAGAAGATGCCGCCGAGCATCACGAAGAAGTTCAGCAGGGTCATGACCGCGCCGGTGGTCAGCGACCGGTTGCGGAAGAGGCGCATCGGCAGCAGGGGGTGCTCCTGCCGGGTCTCGTACCAGCCGAAGAGGACCAGGAGCACCAGGCCGAGGGCGATGGAGCCGAGGGTCCCGGCGGAGGCCCAGCCCCAGGTCTCGCCCTTGACGATGCCGAAGACGAGCGCGACCAGACCCGCGGCAAGCAGGACGACACCGGGGATGTCGAACCGGTGGTGGCCGGTGGAGTTCTTGGACTCCGCGAGAACCGCCATGCTGAACAGCAGGGCGACGATGCCGATCGGTGCGTTCAGGAAGAAGACCGATTCCCAGTTGACGTGCTCGACGAGCAGGCCGCCGACGATCGGGCCCAGCGAGGTCGAGACGGCCGAGACCATGCCCCAGACACCCACCGCGAGCGCGAACTTCTTCGGGGGGAAGACAGCGCGCAGGATGCCCAGGGTGTTGGGCATCAGGATGCCGCCGCACAGCCCCTGCAGGGCGCGGAAGGCAATGACCCCCTCGATGCTGCTGTTCAGGCCGATGGCGACCGAGGTGACGACGAATCCGCCGACGCCGACGAGGTAGTAGAAGCGCCGGCCGAACCGGTCGCCGAGCTTGCCGCCGAGAATCATCGAGGCGGCGAGCGCGAGCAGATAGGCGTTGGTGACCCACTGCAGTTCCGCGGTGCTGGCCCCGAGGTCCTTGCCGATCGCCGGGTTGGCGATGGCGACGACGGAGCCGTCGAGCTGCACCATGAGCAGGCCGAACGACACTGCGATGAGAGCGAGCCAGGGGTTGGCCCGGAAGCGCGCGAACCTCGACTGCATGGGTGCAGCCGTGACCGCGGCAGAGTGATCCACAGAAGTGGACGCCATGAAGAGAGCCGTTTCTTTCTCAAAGGGGACGAACGAACCGCACAGCCAATGGCCGGGGTTCGACAACCGGCCGGCCTGCCCGGCCGACGAACGGGCGGGGGCGGGCGGGCGGGGCCGTGAACGGAGGCAGTCGGAAAGTGACCGCATCCGGAGAGGGGAGAGGAAATGCGCTGAACCGAACACTTCACCGCGGGAGACCGGGCGGTGCGCCGGCGCGCGGGGCCGCCTCTTAGCGGGGTGCGGAGTGCAGGTTGCGCGTCAGTGCGCTCAGTGCACCGACGGCGGAACCGAGAGCGTCCATCTCTCCGTCGGTGAGGGACAGCATCGCCTGGCGGAGGTAGCGCTCCTCGAGGGCGCACACTTCGGCGATCCGCTGCCTCGAGGAATCCGTGAGGTGCAGATGAGCGATCCGCTTGTCGGCGCTGTCCTGCCGACGCTCCAGCTCCCCCCGCTCCGTGAGCTGGGAGACCAGGGCGCTGACATTGTTGGGCTTCATCAGGAGCGCTTCGGCCGCCTCGCGGACCGTGGCCCCCTCACGCTGTGCAACGAACCGCAGCAGCGCAACCTGTCCCTCGGGCGGCCTGGGGTGGGGATACTCCCTGGCGATCCGCCGCTCCAGCACCCGGTGCAGTGCGGGCAGGCATGCCGAGAGCGCAGCGGCCACTCGGTCGATGCGCTGTTCGGGAGCACTGCTGTCGGACATGTTCCGCATAATAGGTATCTGGAGATACCTATGTCAATCAGCCACATCCTTTTCGGCCGGCCGTGCCCGGGGCAGCACGGCCCTCACCCGGATGACTCGATGCCCGCCACGGGCGATCACTACAGTCCGGCGAGGTCTTCCGCCGGGACGTCCGGCGCCGTCTCGTGCGGTCCTGCGCCGCCGCTCAGCCAGCCTGCCCGTACCGCATGACAGCCCAGCTGGAAACGCGTCTGGGCGTCGGCCAGTTGCATCAGCCGGCTGAGCCTGCGCTGTACCGTGCGATGACCGAGGCCGAGCTGCCGGGCGATGCTGACGTCCGTCAGACCCACGTACAGCAGTCCCAGGATCGATCGGTCCTCCCCGTCCAGCCCGTCGTCCGGGCCCGGGGCAGGCCCGGTCTGCTGGGGGTCGACCAACCGCCAACCGCGCTCGCGATAGGCGTGGAAGAGAGCGACCAGGGCTTCCAGCAGCCCGGTCTCATGGATGATCACTGCCCCGGGATCGCCGCTCCCGGGCAGGGCCGAGAGCCCGACCATGGCGGTCCTGCCGTCCGCGATGACCATTTGCAGGGGTACGGACTCCACCACGGTGAGTTCCTGCCCGGCGCGCAGCGACTCCTCCACCAGGCCCCTGGCCCCCGGCCCTCCGAGCCAGCCCCGTTCCAGGACCACCCGATAGCGCACCCCACGCCGCATGGCCTCGGCCTCGGCCTCGTTCTCCTCCACCGGTACCACAGCTTCGCGGCGGCTGACCGGCATGAAACCCAGGACCTCCCGCTGAGCCGCGAGTTGCAGCTGCAGGAACCTGTGGCGCACCGCCTCCCGTCCCGTGACCACCTCGACGGGTGCCCCGGGCTGCTCCGTCTGGGCCTCCCGGTACTGCTCGGTGAGCCGCGCTATCAGCGTCTCGGCCTGCCGCAGGCCGTCGCGCCGGGCGGTGAGCAGCGGCTCCAGGGCCAGGGCGGGCGGCGTGGCCCGGTAGCGGGGTTCACCGCCGGGACCGGGGTCGACGAGGGCAAGACCGGTGCTGACCAGTCGGCGCAGCACCGCGGCAACCTCTTCCTCCGACCGGACGGCGGCCGGGGCCGCTTCGCCACCGGCGCCCGTGGCGGCCAGTGTCCGGGCGAGGTCGGCGGCGCGTACTCCCGGGTGCACGACCAGGGTGCGGTAGACCGCGTCCTCCTCGTCGGCCAGCCCCAGCTCAGTCAGCATCCGCAACCTCCTCGTTCCGGCGTCCGACCGCGCAATGCCCCACCAACCGGAACCTTCCCTCTGCTCCGGCATTCTCCCATCGGCCCGTTCCCGAGCGGGCCGGGGGCACCACGGAACGGGCCATGCCGTCCTTCGGGGCCAGTGCACGGGCGGGCCTGTCGGCTGCCGACGTGGCGGACGGTCAGGGGTGCGCCGGTTCGGCCGGCGGACCTGCACTGCCTCGGGAGCCATCCGCAACCCACCGGTACGGCAACGGTGTTCAGTGTGCTGGGCTGCCGGCCCGCCCGACCCGCCCCCTGCGCGCGGCGCCGGAAGAGTGGGGCCATCGGGCACCGAGGCCGATGGGCGGCCGGGATCTCGCCGCACGAGCCATCCACAGTGTCACGGGTGTCGAGGGCGAGTGTCCGCTCATGACAGGACGGGTGGGCGGGGCGGTTCCGCGGTCTGTTCGTACATTCCGCGGCGACGTGCCCGGCACCACCCGTCCCTCATCTGCCGATGCACCCGCCGAAGTTCCTCCCGGGGCCTCATTCGGCCGGGCAGGGGCGGGTGCCCTGGCTGTGTCAGGCGGCGGTGATGTTCTCCGCCTGCGGGCCCTTCTGGCCCTGGGTGATGTCGAAGGTGACCGCCTGCCCCTCCTGGAGCTCACGGAAACCGGTGGCGTTGATGTTGGAGTAGTGCGCGAAGACGTCCGGGCCCCCGCCGTCCTGCTGGATGAAGCCGAATCCCTTTTCGGAGTTGAACCACTTCACGGTTCCGCTGGCCATGCTCGTGCCTTTCCGGTCGAGACGGGATCCGCACCATGCGGTCCCGGAGGTGATCGTCCTGGCCCGACGGCACTGCACAGCAAGAAGCCCGCACCGGAGCGCGGGCAGGTACTGCGAACCACGACATCTACACAGTGACGCTACACGCAGAAACCGCGCCTCACCAGAGAGCAACGGCAGTTCGACGCAGTTCAACTGCCCTGGTCGCGTCGGTGCACGCCCGGGACACAGCTGCGGAACGGTCCGGGAAGGCGCAGAACACGGAACCACCGCGCACGGCTGATCGAGTGGCTCGTCCTCCCCTCCCGGAACCGCAAGAGGCCCGCCCGCGTCCGCCTGTCGGCGTCGGTGGGGAGCTTCGCGCACGGCCTGGGAACCCGCGTCCGGCCGGTGCGGCCGGTACCCCGCTGTGACGCATCGGGGTACCGGCCGGTCGTTCCTGCGCACGGTGCGCGTTCATCCCACCGTGCAGACGAACTCCGTCGCCGGATCGGGCTCGCCGCCGGAGGAGACGTATCCGAAGGTCGAGGATTCACCCGGATCGAGCGATCCGTTCCAGTCCGCGTTGTGGACCATCACGTCCTGCCCCTGAACGGTCATCGCGCCGTTCCACAGACTGTCGACGCTCTGGCCGTCCGGCTGTTTCCAGCCGACCATCCAGCCGAGCATCGGCACATCGCCGGTGTTGGTGACCGTCACCTCCGACTGGTAGCCGCCGCTCCAGCTGTTGGTGGTGCGATAGGCCGCCGAGCAGAGGCCGGGCGGCGGCTCGGTCGGAGTGGTCGTGTCCTTGACCCCGGTCACCTCGCCGTTGCCACCGTCGAAGACGACGTCGGAGCAGGAGTAGAAGGTCTCCTGACTGTCCGAGCGCTGCCAGACCATGTAGACGATGTGGCGGCCCTCCTTGCCCGCCGGAAGGGTTCCGGACCAGGAGTAGTTGGCCTCGACGGTGCCCGGTGAGCCGTTCAGCGGCGGTTGGTCGACGGTGAGGAAGGGGCTGTCCTCCATGTCGTCCCAGGTGAGCGTCTTCGTCGGGTCGAAGCCGTCCTTGGTGAGGTAGACGTAGAACGAACCGGGGTGCGCAGCCCAGGCGTTGTACGCGAAGTCGACGGTCGCACCCGAGGTCAGATGGGTGAGCGGCCAGTCGTTGCGGGGCAGGTTGAAGCCGGTGAAGTTGGCGTTCCCTCCACTGCACAGTTCCCCGTCGGGCACGAAGCCGCGGGTGCGCCCGGCGCCGTCCGAGCGGAGTACGGAGAACCAGTTGTAGAACGGGGTCGTCCCGCTCTCCTGCGCGGCAGCCGAACAGGCGGGGTTGGTCGGCTTGATCTCTCCGGTCTCAGTCAGCGCGTCCTGCCAGCACAGGAAGGTACGGCTGCCCGGCTTCATGGGCGTGCCGTGCGCCTCGGCGGTGCCCCCGGCCGTGACGACGAGTCCGACGGCGGGGATGGTCGTGAGCAGGGCGAGCAGAGTGAGGAGCAGGGCTCTGCGCCGGGTACCGGCGAGGATCCGGCTCCCGGTCAGTAATCGGCGGCTCGACAGGTGGATCACGATGTACGTCCCTTCGCTTCGAGTGGGGCGAGCGTGGGGGTGGACGGACACGGAGTGCGGAGCGGTGGGATTGGGAGCGCTCCCACTTGTACTGCGGGAGGCTAGCGCGAGCCCGATGACCTGTAAACGCCCGTCGTCATACGGGTTTCGGGGGCGGGAGCCGCGGGCCCCGGGCGGGCGGTACGCCGGACCGGGGGCCCCACCATTCCCCGCAGGGGATCTGCCCTTGATGCCCATGGCCGGGCGCCCATGCCCGCCCGGCCATGGACGCCGACCGCCGGCGATCAACCGGTCGAGCAGGCCTCACCTCCCATGGCGAAGCCGGTCGGTGTGCCATTGCCGCCCGTCGAGGTGCCGGTGAACCCGAATCCCGCCGAGGCACCCGGCGCGACGTTGCCGTTCCAGGAGACGTTGGTGGCGGTCACCTTCGCCCCCTCCTGCTGCGAGGTGGCGTTCCACATCTGGCTGACCTTCTGCCCGTCGGGGAACGACCAGCTCAACTCCCAGCGGTCGAAGGCGGATTCACCGGTGTTGGTGACCGTGACGTCGGCCTGGAAGCCCCCGGACCACTCGTTGGTGACCTTGTAGGTCACCAAGCACGCGGCATCCCCCGAAGGCTCCTCGGGATCGGTGCCCGGGTCCGTGCTTCCGCCGTCGCCGTCCGCCGAGTCGCCGTACATGATCCCGCGCCCGTTGGTCGAGACGTACACCCTGCCGAAGACCCGCGGGTCCCCGGTGATCGCCGCGCCCGTCCAACCCCACTGGTGCGCATCGTCGTTGATCCTCGTCCAGCTCGCTCCCGCGTCGGTGGAGCGGAAGATGCCGCGTACCCCGCCGATCTTCGCGCTGACGAAGAGGGTCTGGTACGAGGCTCCCGTGGCGGCCTTGCCGAAGCCGACCGCGTCCGCCTCCTCCACTCCGGAGATCCTGCTGAACGTGGCCCCCGAGTCGGTGGAGTGCCACAGGCCGTACGTCCCCGTCGCACTGCCACCCGCCAGCCATACGTCACCCTCGGAACCGGGCAACGCCTTGAAGCGGACGCTCCCTTCGGCGGGCAGCCCGCTCGCCGCCTTCGCGGCGAACGTGGCGCCGCCGTCGGTGGACACGTAGAAGGTGCCGGCCTTGAACCCGTAGAACTTCTTCGGGTCCTCGCGGTCGGATTCGACCGTAGCGCCGGCCGGGATCCCGGTGGAGGCGGTCCAGGAGGTTCCGTACCCGGTCGAGTAGTGCACGCCCGCGCCCTCGGGGCTCCAGACGAAGCCGCTGCCGTCCGCGGCGGCTGCGACCGTACCGCCGCCGCTCACACCGGAAGGCTCCGATCCCTGGAACCAGTTGACCCCGTTGTCCGTGGAGAAGCCGATGTGCGGGGCGGCATCGGAGTTGCCGACCCGTACGACCGTGCCGGGACTGGTCTCCGCGAAGTCGAGGCTGGTGGTCGAGTCGAGGTTCGGCGAGGTGAACATCAGGTTCGGCACGGAGTCGAGGTCGGTGTGCCGGAAGCCCCCGATGTCACCGAGGGCGCTCAGCAGCGAGGCGCCCGACGGCGGGCTGGCCAGGTCGTTGACGGCCGTCTCCTCCAGCCCCTTCACCATGGGCGTGATCGTGATCTGGCCGCCCGAGTCCCAGTTCCCGAGGTTCTCGGTGCCGTAGATCGTGGCGCCCGTGCCGTACATCATCCGGTTCGAGTCGAACGGGTCGATCTCCAGCGCTTCGGTCATCCAGCCGAGCTTGGGGGTGGTTTCGGGAGGGGACGGATTGGCGCCCCAGGACAGCCAGGGCACGGAGGAGATGTCCTGGGTGTAGCGGTTCGACCGGTTCGGATAGCTGGTGTAGTCCCAGGCCTTCGTCCAGGTCGCGCCGCTGTCCGTGGAACGGAAGATCTGCGTGTCCGGCCACCAGGAGCTGTAGGCCGTGGCCATCAGGGTGCCGGGATTCTGCCGGTCGACGGAGAGTCCGCTGAAGCCGTAGTACGTGTCGGCTTCCGCGACCGGGCTGACGTCCGCCCATGCACCGGTCTTCGTGTCGTAGCGCGCGACCCTGCCCTTGCCCCCGTCGTACGGTCCGCCTGTGTCACTGAGCGTCAGATACAGGTATCCGGTGGCGGAGTCGAGGACACCCTTGTGCGCCAGATAGCCGGTCGGCTGCCCCTCCAGACGCGACCAGGTGGCACCGCCGTCGGTCGAGCGGTAGACGGTGTTCTGCTTGTCGGCGACGCCGACGTAGACGTCCTGGGTCGCACTGCCCGCGCTGCCACTGCGCTCGTCGAAGGTGACCCACACGATCCCCTGGTTGTCGCTCGCGTAACCCGAGGTGTCGGACGGATCCTGTGCGTAGTTCCCGGGGTTGGGAAACGCGGTCACTTCCGACCAGGTGACGCCCGAATCGGTGGAGCGCCACAGCCCGTTGCCACTGGGTGCGCCCAGGTAGAGCACGGAGTTCTTGTTCGGGTCGACCGCGAGCCGCTCGCCCATGCCACGTCCCGGCATGTTGCCGCCGAGCTTGAAGGGAAGCGTGGTCGCCTGCCAGGTGGCGCCTCGGTCGGAGGAGCGGAGCACCGCGCCGTTGGTCGGGTCCCAGCTGTTGGTGTACGTGCCGACAGCCGCGTACACCTTGTCCGGTTCGACCGTGTCGGATGCGAGGCTGACCACTCCGGTCCAGCCCCACTTCTCCCAGTCCACCCAGTCGAGCAGAGGTGTCCACTGCTTGCCGGCCTGGTCCCACCGGTACGCACCGCCGATATCGGTCCGGGCGTAGGCGAGGTTCTTCTCGGACCGGTTGAAGACGACGCCGGGGACGAAGCCTCCCCCGTCGATCCGCACGTTCTTCCAGGTGTAGGTATCGGCCGCGAGGGACACATCGGATGCCTGGCCGGCACTCTGGGCATCATCGGACCGCGCCGAGGCGGGGGTTCCGGTGGCGAACAACCCTGCCGTCAGGGTGAGCGCCGCGAGTAGGACGGCAAAGGGTCTTGCGTTTGAGCGCACAGAAGACTCCTCTCCGAGCGGGACCGCCAGGGTGGCGGTACTCATTCGACACAAAAGTGGGAGCGCTCCCATACGCAGGGCCGATGGTAGCGGGGTGATCCGTTCGAGAGAAGGGATCGCGCAGACAGTCATCGGATGACTTCCCGGGCCGTCTCCACCGAGGCACCGGGAGGGAACACGGGCCACGGCTCCGGGTCGGAGACCCTTCGTCTTTTCCGCCGCGGGGCCCGGTCGACCGCACCACGGCTGTCACGCCTCGTGGAGTGCGAGACATCGACCCGGCACGACTCTGCGTCAGCCCATGACGTAACAGGGCGAATCGGGAACCTGCGGACCGGGTGCACCCGGCTTCGCACCTCCCAGGCACACTCTGTATGTCGCACTCACGTCGCCAAGAGGAAGATGCACGCATGATCACGCTCACGAAGGAAGACGGCCCGGCGGATCTGGACGGAGTGACCCACTTGTCCATCGGGGTGTCCTGGGACCCCACCGCCGGCAGCAGCGGCGGCGTGATGGGGATGATCCGCCGCAAGACCGGTACCGACCTCGACCTGATAGCCATCGCCATGCAGGGCGCGGATCCGGTCCGTCTGGCGGGGCTCGATTCCCTCGACCCCATGGGCAACGGCTCCCTGGTGCACAGTGGCGACAACCAGACCGGGCGCGGGGACGGCGACGACGAGACGGTGACGGTCGAGTTCGCACGGATCCCGTCCAACATCACTTCGATCGTGTTCGTCGCCGCCGCCTACAAGAAGGGCAGCTCCTTCCAGAAGGCGCGCAACATCAGCTTCAAGGTCTACGACGCGACCGGGGGCAGCTCCCAGCAGGTCGCCGACATCTGGCCGAGTCTGCTCACCCAGGACAACGGTTGCGCCGTGGCCAAGGCCATACGCGTCGGCAGCAGCTGGAAGCTCGAAGTGATCAATACGACCGGAAAGATCAAGCAGGGCAGCGAGCACGCCCTGATGCGGTTCGCCGTCAGCAAGTAGCGCACCGCGGGCGGCCCGGCCCTGGTCTGCCACGGCCCGGTCGGCCGCCGGGCGGTCGTGCGTCCGCCGACGCCGACCGCCCCGCCCCGTGGGCTGGGCGGATTGATGCCGGCCACGCCGACGACTTCCGGGCAGGCCGACTCGGCGCGGGCCGCCCCTCTCTTCACGGCCGGGCGCATGCGCCGTGCCGATCAGCCGGAGCGTGGTTCACTGCCGACGTGGCTGAAGACCTGGAAATCGTTTCGTTCGAATCCGCCGAGGCATTCGAGTCCTGGCTGAACGAACACCACTCCTCCTCTCCCGGCATCTGGCTGAAGCTCAGGAAGAAGGGCCGCGGCGTCGTGGCTCTGGACTATGCGGGCGCCCTCGACGTGGCGCTTTGCTACGGCTGGATCGACGGACAGAAGGGCAGGTTCGACGACCGGAGCTGGCTGCAGCGGTTCACGCCACGCAAGCCGAGGAGCAGGTGGTCGAAGGTGAACCGCGACAAGGTCGCGGCCCTGTTCGAGCAGGGGCGCATGCAGCCGCCGGGGCTGGCCGAGGTCGAACGTGCCAAGGCGGACGGCCGCTGGGACGCCGCGTACGACGGGGCGAAGAGCGCCTCGGTGCCGGATGATCTGGCCGAGGCCCTCGCGGCGAACCCGGCCGCGGCGGAGTTCTTCGCGACGCTGGACGGCCGGAACCGCTACGCGGTCGTGTACCGCGTCCAGGACGTCAAGAAGCCCGAGACCAGGGTGCGACGGATCGAGAAGTACGTGGCGATGCTGGCCGAGCAGAAGAAGTTCCACCCCTGAGGTCACCACCCCGGGGCTGCTGGGGCGGTCACGGACCACCGGCCCGTCGGCTCTCCCCGCCCGGCTCCACCCGGTCCTCGGACCGCGGGTGCGGGTTCCCCGCTGCCGCGTGCCCGCCCTGCCGGACCGCGCTTCGCGCGCAGGCCGGGCACAGTCCGCGATAGGTGATCTCGACCTCCGACACCTCGAAGCCGAACCGTTCGGCCGCCGGGAGGTCGGACAGCGGATTGCCGTTCGGGTGGACGTCGCGGATGGTGCCGCAGTCGGAGCAGACCAGATGCTGGTGCGGCCGACGGGCGTTGGGGTCGTAACGCTTGGCCCGGCCGTCGGTGGAGACCTCGATGACCTCGCCGAGTGAGACCATCTCGCCCAGGGTGTTGTAGACCGTCGCCCGGGAGATCTCGGGCAGCAGCTGCGCCGCGCGGGCGTGCACCTCGTCGGCCGTGAGATGTACGTGGTCGCCGTCGAGGACCTCCGCAACGACACGCCGCTGGGAAGTCATCCGCCAGCCGCGCCCACGCAGCCGCTCCAGCAGGTCAGTCATACCGGTTCACCCCTTGAGGTTCTGCGGGACACCCCGATGCGACAGCGACCGTCGGGCTCTGCCGATCGAATATGGGTTTGATGTGGTTCTTGACTTGGATTCAGTCCATCGTAGGATCTGTTCGGGTGACGGCCAAGGGACAGGAAGACTTCAGCACGGCATGAGACAGCGACGGGGCGGGGCCACCACCGAGGAACTCCGCGGTTCTGTCCGGCCGCTGACAACGGCCCGCGCTGTGCGGGCCGGGGCGGTCCGGGGCGGTGACTGCCCGGGAACCGAAGCGATCCCCTCCGGATCGTACGAGCCCATGCCCCTTTCTCCCTCCGCCTCGCAGGCGAGTCCCGCCGCGTGTCCCACGGCGGCGCGCCCCGTGCGCCGCGTCGAGCCGGACCGGCAGCCCGGCCCGGTTCGGGGTACGTCCCCGGGACGGCCGGCACGCCTTGCACCAGCCGTCCGGTGTCGAGGCCGCCCTCTTCGTCCGCCCGGTACCCGAGGCGCTCCGCGCGACCCCGTCGGACGCCCACGGATGCCCGGCCGTCGAGTCGGGGGCCCATGCCCCGGCCGTTCCCTCACCCGCAGTTCCTGAGCACCGTGATCCGCCCAGTCCGGAAGGATGCCCATGCCCGAGAACCATGACGCCATCGATGCAGAAGCGACAACGCAGAGCGGAGGTGGTTGCCCCGTCGTACACGGGCGCGCCCCGCACCCGACCCAGGGCGGCGGAAACCGCCAGTGGTGGCCGGAGCGCCTCAACCTGAAGATCCTCGCCAAGAACCCCGCCGTGGCCAACCCTCTCGGTGAGGACTTCGACTACGCCGAGGCGTTCAAGAGCCTCGACCTCGCGGCCGTGAAGCGGGACATCGCAGAGGTACTGACGGACTCGCAGGACTGGTGGCCGGCCGACTTCGGCAACTACGGCCCCTTCATGATCCGTATGGCCTGGCACAGCGCGGGCACCTACCGGATCAGCGACGGCCGCGGCGGCGCCGGTGCCGGTCAGCAGCGGTTCGCCCCGCTGAACAGCTGGCCGGACAACGGAAACCTCGACAAGGCCCGCCGCCTGCTGTGGCCGGTCAAGAAGAAGTACGGCCAGAGCCTCTCGTGGGCCGACCTCCTGGTCCTCACGGGCAACGTCGCCCTGGAGTCGATGGGCTTCGAGACCTTCGGCTTCGGCGGTGGCCGGGCGGACGTGTGGGAGGCCGACGAGGACGTCTACTGGGGTCCCGAGACCACCTGGCTCGGCGACGAGCGCTACACCGGCGACCGCGAGCTGGAGAACCCTCTCGGCGCGGTCCAGATGGGCCTCATCTACGTCAACCCGGAGGGCCCGAACGGCAATCCGGATCCGCTTGCCGCGGCCCGCGACATCCGTGAGACGTTCCGGCGGATGGCCATGAACGACGAGGAGACGGTCGCCCTGATCGCGGGCGGTCACACCTTCGGCAAGACCCACGGCGCGGGCCCGGCGGACAACGTCGGCCCCGCCCCCGAGGGCGCGCCGCTCGAAGAGCAGGGCCTGGGCTGGAAGAACTCCTTCGGTACCGGCAAGGGTGGCGACACGATCACCAGCGGTCTGGAGGGCATCTGGACCAACACCCCGGTGACCTGGGACAACAGCTTCTTCGAGATCCTGTTCGGCCATGAGTGGGAGCTGTTCCAGAGCCCTGCCGGTGCGAACCAGTGGCGGCCGAAGGACGGCGCCGGCGCCGGTACCGTCCCCGACGCCCACGACGCGTCGAAGTCCCACGCCCCGACGATGCTGACCACCGACCTCTCGCTCCGGTTCGACCCGGCCTACGAGCGGATCTCGCGGCGCTTCCTCGAGAACCCCGCCGAGTTCGCGGATGCCTTCGCCCGCGCGTGGTTCAAACTGACCCACCGCGACATGGGGCCGGTCGTGCGCTACCTCGGTCCTGAGGTCCCGTCCGAGACGCTGCTGTGGCAGGACCCGCTTCCCGCACGGTCGCAGGAGCTCATCGACGCCGACGACATCGCCGGGCTCAAGGGCGAGATCCTCGCCTCGGGTCTGTCGGTGTCCGAGCTCGTGTCCACCGCATGGGCGTCGGCCTCGTCCTTCCGCGGCAGCGACATGCGCGGCGGCGCCAACGGTGCCCGCATCCGCCTGGAGCCGCAGAACGGCTGGGAGGTCAACGAGCCCGACCGGCTGGCGGCGGTGCTGCGCACCCTGGAGGGCGTCCAGGAGTCCTTCAACGCAGGGCGGAGCGATGGCAAGCAGGTCTCGCTGGCCGACCTGATCGTGCTCGCCGGTGGTGCGGCTGTCGAGCAGGCGGCCAAGGAGGCGGGCTTCGACGTCGAGGTCCCCTTCACGCCGGGCCGTGTGGACGCCTCGCAGGACCAGACCGACGTGGAGTCGTTCGCGGCGCTCGAACCGGCCGCCGACGGGTTCCGCAACCACCTCGGGAAGGGCAACCGGCTGCCGGCCGAGTACCTGTTGCTCGACCGGGCGAACCTGCTGACCCTGAGCGCCCCCGAGATGACGGTGCTCGTCGGTGGCCTCCGGGTCTTGGGAGCCAACTACCAGCAGTCGTCCCTCGGCGTCTTCACCACGACGCCCGGGGTCCTGACCAACGACTTCTTCGCCAACCTCCTCGAGCTGGGCACGACGTGGAGGGCGACGTCCGAGGACGAGAACACGTTCGAGGGCCGGGACGGTGCCACGGGCGAGGTCAAGTGGACCGGCAGCCGCGTCGACCTCGTCTTCGGGTCGAACTCCGAACTGCGGGCGCTCGCCGAGGTCTACGCGAGCGATGACGCGAAGGAGAAGTTCGTGAACGACTTCGTCGCGGCGTGGAACAAGGTGATGGAGCTCGACCGGTTCGACCTCGCGTGACCACGACGTCCAGGCCGGCCCAGGCCGGCCTGGACGTCCTCCGGGCGCAGGACTCCTGGCAGCTCACGGCGGCCTCCACGGCGGTGTTCGCTCCCGTGGAGGCCGCACGGGCCCGCTGGTGTGCCCTGCCCCGGTTCGCATCCGGGTGCCGCGCTTCACCGCAGGGTGAGTGTGGTCTCGGACTCGACGCGGGTCAGCTTCTGCGGGTTGCGGACGTAGTAGAGGCCGGTGATACGGCCTTGCTCGGCCCGGATCGCCATGACGCCGTCGATCTCGCCGTCCAGGCGCAGGACCAGTGCCGGGTTGCCGTTGACCACCACGGGGTCGCAGGTGATGGTGCCAGGGAACTTGCCGCTTCCGCCGATGAGGAAACGGGCCACCTTGTCGGCGCTGGTGATCGGCCGCACCGCGGCCTGCTTGATGCCACCGCCGTCACCCATGAGGACGACGTCGGGGGCGAGTACGTCGAGGAGGCCCTGCAGGTTCCCGGTTTCGAGTGCGGACCAGAACGACTCCAGAGCCGCCCGGGTCGCGCTCGGGGAGACCACCTCGCGAGGACGCCGGGCCTCGACGTGCCGGCGGGCACGGTGCGCGATCTGGCGGACGGCCGCGGGGCTCTTGTCGACGGCGGCCGCGATCTCGTCGTAGCCGACGTCGAAGGCCTCGCGCAGCACGAAGACGACACGCTCGGTCGGCGACAGCGTTTCGAGGACGAGCATCATCGCCATCGACACACTCTCGGCCAGCTCGGCGTCCTCGGCCACGTCGGGCGCGGTGAGCAGCGGCTCGGGCAACCAGGGGCCGACGTATGCCTCCTTGCGCCGCTTCATGGTGCGCAGCCGGTTGAGCGCCTGGCGGGTCGTGATCCGGACCAGGTAGGCGCGGGGTTCGCGCACCTGAGCCACGTCGGCCTTGTCCCACCGCAACCAGGTTTCCTGGAGGACGTCTTCGGTGTCGGCCGCCGATCCGAGAATCTCGTAGGCGACGGTGAAGAGCAGGTTGCGAACGGCGAGAAAGGTCTCGGTCGCAGGGTCGGTGGTGTGGTCGCTCACTTCTGGGCTCCTCTTCTTGGCGGCCGGCGGCCGACGGCAGCGCGGTATGTGCCTGCCGTGACCGGCGACGTCGGCGACGGGGCACAGGCCGCCGGTCACGGCATCGGCTGTCGTCGTACGACGACGGTGATGACGCATGGCTCTCAGGGTGCCGGTTCGACGGTGGCCGGCGCTGCACAGTTCCTGGCCTCCAGCAGTTGCCGGCGCTTGTCGTCCTTGGCCCAGGACCAGTTGAGCGAGCCGGGCTTGCGTGCCTCGTCGGCCAGCTGCTTGACGATGCTTCGGCACACGAGCTCCTTGAGCTTCGCGCCGGGGCGCCCGCCGAGGCGGAGCCACATCGCGGTGTCGTCCCTGTGGGCGAACTGGAACATGCCGGCGCGACGCCCCAGGCTGAGGCACTGGCCGACCAGGCCGAGCTCGATGGGTGCGGGCCGCTCCCCCGTGATCCGGCTGAGCACGGTGTCGGCGGCGTGCGCTCCCAACGGCTGGGCGGCCTGGCAGCTCATCCGGAACGGCAGGTCGGACGGTGCCGCCGAGTCCCCTGCCGCGACGATGCGCGGGTCGTCCACGCTCGTCAGCGTCTCGTCCGTGAGCAGCCGGCCCACGGCGTCGGTGGTCAGGCCACTGCGGGCGGCCAGGTCCGGCACGCCGAACCCGGCGGTCCAGATGGTCACCCGGCTCGGCAGCTCGCGGCCGTCGCTGAGCCGCACGGCGTCGCGGGTCACCGCCGTCACTCTGGCGTCGGGGCCGTCGAGGACGGTCACGCCGAGTCCGGCCAGCCGCCGGGCAACCGAGCGCCGGCCTCGCGGGTGCAGATACGGGCCGAGCACCCCACCGCAGACCAGGGTCACGGTGCGGCCCGCCTCCGCCAGTTCGGCAGCCGTTTCGATGCCGGTCGGACCGGCCCCGACCACCGTCACCGGGGCCGTTGCGGGTGTGGCGTCGAGGACCTGCCGCAGTCGCTGGACCTCCTCCAGTTCGGCCATCGGGTGGGAGAACTCGGCCGATCCGGGCACGCGTGGGTCGGCGCTGCCACTGCCCACCGCGTAGATCAGGTAGTCGTAACCGACCGTGCCGCCGGTCGCCAATGTCACGCTGCGCTCGGCGGCATCGATCCGTGTCACGGTGTCGACCACGAGACCGATGCTGTCGGCCAGCACCGTCCGGTAGGCGACGACGGCGTCGTGGGAACCGCCTGCCAGTTGGTGCAGGCGGACCCGGTCGACGAAGGTCGGGCGCGGGTTGATCAGCGTCACGGTCACGTCGTCGCGTTGCGTCAGGCGGTTGGCCGCCATGACACCGGCGTATCCGCCGCCGATGACGACCACATCGGTGCTCTCCGTCATGGTGTCTCCTTCTTCGGGGTCTCGGCCTCAAGACACCGCGTGACGGGACGTTGTGACATCACGTGAGGCACATCACTCCGCAGGTGCGGAAGAACGCACCGGCTCCGCTCTCCCGTGACCCCGCGACGGCCCCAAGGGCTGTCCGGCTCAGGTCCGCTTGAAGAACTCGACCTCCCCGACCGCGATCGGCCGTCCCTCGCCCTGGCCGGCCGCGTCCCGCAGCACGAGCCGGACGGACACGACGTCGCTGATGGCGGTCCGTACCGTCTGCGGGCCCGGCTTGTCGGTGAGTGTCACCGTCTCCTCCCGGACCTCGCCGTCCGCCGTCGTGACGATCAGTTCGGCCCGGGTGGGCCGGGCCCCCTGCCGGAACTCCTTGGGCTCCAACGACACCCCGGTGTGCACCACGACGCCGACCAGCCGGAACGGCTTGTCGAAGGAGCATGTCAGTGACGAACCGAGCGCGGGCGCCCCCCAGTAGGTGTTGGTCAGTCCGTCGACGGCGTCGCTCGCCGGATGGCCGGGGGTCCGGGAGCTCGCGGTGACCTTGGAGGGGCTGATCTCCGCGGTCCCACCGAGCTTGTCCCGCACGTCCTCCACGAGATAGCGGCCTGCCGGTACGAGCAGGAAGCCGGCGCAGAGCAGCCCGACGACCACCAGGGCCAGCACGCCGCGCCGCAGCAACCGGCCCGATCCGCCCCGCACCCGACGCCGGAACGGCCACACCGTGCGCCACCGGGGCAGGGACTTCGGCTCCTCACGGGTCTGCAGGGGCGCCGCGCAGCGCCGGCAGAACCGGCGTCCCGGCAGGTTCGGGGTACCGCAGGCCGGGCACGGGGGGCCGTCCGGCGTCTCGTCCGGGGCCACGGGCCTGACCACGGGCCGCCGGGCGACCGGTACGGCCGGCTGCACCGCGGCCACGGGTGCGTCCTCGCCCGGAGGTTCCGGGCGTACGGGGGCGGGCCGGGCCGGCCGTGGGGGCAGCTCCGGTGTCGGTGCGGGCTCCGCGGGCGGCGGCCCGGCGGGGTCCGGTGCGGGCTCCGCGGGCGGCCCGGCGGGTTCGGGTGCGGGCGAGGGAGTGGACCGGGCCGGGGCCTCCTGCTCGGGGTGCGAAGAAGGCGGGGGGACGGGCACCGGATCCGCGTTCTCCGGTGCGGTACCGGGCGGGGGAACGGCCGGCGCACCGGCGGTGGCCCCGGCGGCCGGACCGTCCGGCTCCGCCGGTCCGTCGGATCCCGTGGCGGCGGAAGGGTTCCGTGACGGCCGGGAGGACCATCCCAGATAGGAGCCGCAGTTTCCGCAGAACTCGTCGTCCTCGCCGTTGGCGGTACCGCATGCCGGGCATGCACGCATCGCGTCAGTCTCCTGTCTCGTCCGGCGGGCCCGGCAGGATCTCCACCCGGCATGTGAGGTGTACGGGGCACGAGGCCGCGACGGCATCCAGGACGCGGCTCGCGTCCACCGGCCCTCCGTGCACCGACCAGACCCGCACCAGCAGTTCCCCGGTCGGGGGCGCAGCGAGTTCGGTGCCCGGCTCGGACGACCATGTGACGCCGCCGCCGTCCCGGATGTCCGCGTGTACGCCGAAGCAGAGCCGCAGGTGGTCCATCAGGCCGCGGCGGGTGCCACGCCACCGGTGCAGTTCGACGGCGCGCGCGACGATGGACCGCCGCAGCTCCTCGGGCCACGCCGGATCGATGTCGACGCCCACCCAGGACGCCAGCCAGGGCAGGAAGTCGTGCGGGGCCAGGGCGGGGTCGAAGTAGGCCGGGAGATTGTCCAGGGTGGACAGGACCGGTGCCAGGACGGTGTCGAGGCCTGCGGTGAACCGCTGGGCGAGGTCGTCGTCGGCGTACAGCGCGGGCAGCAGGCCTCCGATCGGATAGCGGCCGGCGAGCCCGGGGACCGCAGCCCTGGTCATGAGCCGTCACCGGCCCCGTCCGCGGTGACCACCACGACCTGGTGCTGGTGCGAGAAGACCAGTGCGCTCGGGGCCACATCGATCCGCTCCGCCGCCGCCCCGCGCCGTCCGGTGATCGGGTCCGCGGGGAACAGCCGTACCTCGTCCACCAGGCCGACTCCCGGTACGCCCTGGAGCACGGCGAAGACCTCGCCGTACTGCACGGGCCTGCCGAACGGCCACCCCGTCCCGTCCGCGCCGCCCCGCAGCGGGTCGATGTGGCGGAACAGCGCCGCGAGCGCCTCCGTGCGCACCCGGTCCGTGTCGCCCTCGTTCGTCACCAGCCGGGCTACCACGGTGACGCCCTGGTACGCGGGGGGTTCCACCACCAACCGGGTGCCGACCAGCCGCCGTTCGTCGAGGCGCTCCGCGACCGCCGACAGCACGGAGTCCGGCGGGATCAGCTGCTCGAACCGCAGCTGGCCGCCTTCGTCGGCGACCGCGTCGGGCACCACCAGGACCCGTACCGCGCCGGCTTCGCCCGCGACGGCGGGCAGGCAGCGGACCCGGCGCAGCGACGGCGCGGCCTCACGGGCGATGACCTCGTAGTCCCGGGCCGTGACGGCGCGTTCCTGCACCCTGAGGATGTGGGGTGCCCGGACCTTGGCGTTCTCCACCGTCTCGCCGTCGACCCCGCCGCGGGCCGCCTCGCGGTTGTTGACGTCCGCCACGTACGGCACCGAGCTGCGCAGCACGCAGATGGCGCCGCGGGCGACGTTGCCGGCCGCGCCGCCGCCCGTCCGGTAGCGCGGGATCCGAATCTGGGCGCCCTTCTCGGGCACCGCCCCGTAGACGCGCATCGTCCCGTCCGGCTCGCGCACCTCGGGCGGGAACCCGAACTCGCCGGAGACGGCGTCGATCAGCACGTGCCGGTCGCCGGGGGAAGAGGCGCCGAAGTGCTCCACCGGGGTCCAGACCTGCCAGCCCTCCGGTGAGGACACCTGGACGACCGGCGGCTCACCGTCCAGCAGCAGGGGTGTCCTGCTCACGGAGAACCTCTGGCCGGCGACGCCTTCGGAGACGCCGAGCGGGACGTCGAGGACGGTCTCGGCGTGTTCGACGTCCGTGGTGCCGCCGACGGTGAACACCTCGGCCTCCCGGATCGTCGGCGACTCGGAGTAGAACGGCTGGCCGGGTTCCGGTGCGGTGACCCGGCAGCGGAGCCAGCCCGCTCGGGTTCCGGCGGCCACGGACACGGTGTGCCCGGCCGGGACGAACACGGTCACCTCACCGGGCCGGTTGAGTCCGCCGGTGGTGTCGGTTCCGGTCCGGCAGGTGACCCAGCGGGCACCGTCCCACGCCTCCCACACCAGGGGCGGTTGCCGCGGGTCGACGCCCACGCCCTCCACACGGCTGTCCAGACGGATGGCGACGATGCACCGGGGCACGGCGGTGGGCAGCCCGAAGAGCAGCGCGTCGCCGGGCTCCGGCCGGGGCTGGAAGCACGGGATGTCCTTGCCGGCGCCGAGCGGTGCGGTGCGGTCGGTCTGCTCGCCGGACACCGGCGCGGTGACCAGCCGGACGAGCGAACTCGGCACGATCGGCAGGTCGTCGGAGGTGGAGAACACCACGGGCTCATCGGCCTCGCCGCGCGAGGTGGCGACCTCCGTACCGGCCGGGAGCAGGACGGTCTCCGGTTGCGGCGCGGACAGCCAGAAGTCGACCTCCGCCCGCGCCACCGTCGGCGGGAAAAGCCTGACGCCCAGCAGGTCGAGAAAGGCCGAGTAGTTCTTGTCCGGCACCCGGTTCAGCCGGTACAGCAACTGGTCGACCATGTACGCGAACGTCTCGATGAGGGTGACCCCGGGGTCCGACACGTTGTGGTCGGTCCACTCGGGGGCGCGTTGCTGGACGTACCGCTTGGCCTCGTCGACGAGCTGCTGGAAGCGCCGGTCGTCGAGGTTGGGTGAGGGCAGGGCCATCAGTACGCCCCCGTTTCTTCGGCGCCTTCGGAGGCAGGGATGGTGTAGAAGGGGAAGACGAGGTTGCGCAGGTCGTTCGTGGCCCGCACGGTGTAGTGCACGTCGATGTACAGGGTTCCCTCCTCGACGGCGTCGAACGCGACCACCACATCGGTCACTTCGATGCGCGGTTCCCAGCGCTCCAGCGAGGTACGGACCTCGTGCGCGATGCGCCCGGCGGTGGCGCCGTCACCGGGTGCGAAGACATAGTCGTGGATGCCGCAGCCGAACTCCGGGCGCATCGGCCGCTCGCCCGGCGCCGTGCCGAGCACCAGCCCGATCGCCTCCTCGATCTCCTGGTCCCGCCCGACCAGGCCGATGCCGCCGGTGGCGCCGACGCGCAGCGGGAAGCCCCAGCCGCGTCCGATGAACCCGCCGCTCACACCGGACCTCCGATCAGGACGTCCGGTGCGCCGCTCGTGATGAGGGCACCGCAGCTGGTCATGGACCGCATCCGGGCGGCCGGCAGCCCGCCGATCAGCACCTGGCCGGTCGCCGCGGCCGCGGGGTCGGGGAGGACGACGTTCCCCGGCCCGAGCGCGGCGTGCACGACGCACGCGTGCAGGCTGCCGGTCACGGCCGCGGGCCTGCCGCCGATCAGCACGGTGGCGACGGCTACCGCGGCGCCCGGTGGCGGGGTGGCGATGAGGCCGCCGTGGGCGGTGGTGTCGCCCGTGCGGGCTGCGGGGGGCATGGTCGCTGTTCTCCTTGCTGTGAGGGGGCTTCTGTCGCCGTACGGGCGGCAGGGCCGATGAACCAGTTGTGGGCGCTGCGGATCGTGGTGCGGAACTCGGCTGCCTGGGCGTCAGTTGATGCGGATGAGCTTGGCCTTGAGGACGGCGAGCAGTCCGCCGTCGACGGTGACGCCCGACGTGCCGTTGACGGTCACCGAGCGTCCCTTCACGTTCACGTCCCCGGTTCCGGCGTCGAGGGTGATGCCGGACGGTGCGAGGGTCACGGAGCTCAGTACCCGACTGCCGCCGGGGGCGTTCACTTTCAGGGTGATCTCGCTCCGCCGCTCGTCGAGCGTGACTTCGAGCCGCTGGTCGCCGCTGGCCAGCCGGACGCCGGAGGGGCCGCGCGGGGCGTCGAGCAGTTCCAGGCGGTTGCCGGAACGGGAGACCAGGGAACGGCGGTTGACCTTGCCACTGGTCGGGTCGACCAGCGGCACGTCGTGGCGGGACGGTTTGTCGACCCCGTTGTAGAGGCCGCCCAGTACGTAGGGGTGGTCCAGCAGGCCCTGTTCGAACCCGACCAGCACCTCGTCGTTGACCTCGGGGCTGAACACCCCGCCGCCGCCCTGGCCGCCCCACTGCACGGTACGGACCCAGTCGGTCACGTAGGTGTCGTCGAGCCAGGGGAACTTCAGCCGGACCCAGCCCCGTTCGCCCTTCCCCTCACGGATGTCGGTGACCACGCCGATCGCGAGACCCGGCATGCGGGGCCCGCGCGAGGGTGCGTTCGCCCCGCTGGTCAGTCCCGCGAGCGAGCGGTCGGGGGTGGTGCTCACCACCACGGTCGTGCGGTAGCCGCCGTTCGGTTCGAGGACATGGTGCGCGGCGGTCGCCGTGTAACGGCCGGCGAACGCGGGCCCGACGTTGCCGAGGGCCACCGGCTCACCGGCCCGCAACCGGGGATTCCCCTCGGCCACCGCCTCGATCTCGGCGTACCCGGAACTCACCGAAGCGGCGACCGAACCGGCCACGGCGCCGACCTCGGCCTGGGTCCGGTACGGGGTGTCGGTGACCGTCATCCGTGCGTTCCCGCCGAACGCCCCGGCCGCGGTCGTGGGGTTCAGCCCGGGGGTCACCGTCTCGCTGCGGAGGGACTGTTCGCGCGCCACCAGCCGTGTCTTGGTGTCCACGTTCCATCCGCGCACCTCCACACTGTCCGCCCCGTCCGCGCCGGTCAGCACGGCACGCAGGGCCAGCAGGTTGCGCCCGTACTCCAGGACCATCGGGTGCCGGGTGGCGGGGGTGGCGGGCGAGGGCGCCGACGCGGCGGGCTTGGGTCGCACAAACTCCAACCGGCCGTCGTCGTCCACCCGTACGTGCGCGCCGCTCTCCCCCGCGAGGTACTGGAGGAACTCCCAGTCCGAGACGTTGGGCTGGGTCAGCTGCTTGTACGTGACGGGCGCTGCCTCGATCCGTCCGCAGGTGAGCCCGGCGCCCGCGGCGACCTTGCGCACGATGTCGGCGGTCTTCATGTTGCGGTAGGCCACCACCTTCCGTCCGCGCTGGAGCCGGTGTGCCTTGGAGAAGGCCCTGACGACCGTGAAGGAACCGGTGGTGTCGCTGTCGAGTTCGAGTGCGGTGACCTCACCGGTGAACAGCCGCTCGCGCACCCGCTCCTGCACGGTCACCACGGAGATCTTCAGCGGGGTACCGATGGTGAGGCCGGTTGCGGTGAGCATCTTGTGATCGGGGTCCCGGTACATGAGCACGGCAGTGTCCGGGAGGCCGACGTTCTGGTCGATCACGCAGCTCACCAGTTGGGCCGCCCAGGCCTGCGGCAGCTCAGCGGGGGCCTCGACGATCGGATCCGCGGCGAATGCGCGGCCTGCTGTGGTCACCGGGCACCCTCCGGAGTGTGATCCTCGAGGCCGGGCACGACGAGCTCCCTGCCGGGGATCAACTGCATGGGGTCGTCGATGTCGTTGGCATGGGCGATCGAACGCCATGCGGTGGCATCGCCGTACTCCCGCCAGGCGAGCAGCGGCAGGCTGTCACCGGCGACGACCCGGTGGGTACGGCGCGCCTCCCGCGAGCCCGAGGTGGGATTCTGGCCGGCCGGATCGACGCTCGCCTCCTCGATCGACAGGGAGCAGGTGGCCCGCAGCGGCTTCCCGTCGATGTCGAACAGGGTGTACGCGACGGAGAGGTTGGCCATCACACCGTCGAACGAGGTCGTCTTCGACGTGCCCCAGTCGAACCGCACCCAGGGACTGGCGGGCGTCTTGCGGGCCAGACTGCTGGGGGTGGGCACACAGGCCGTCATCAGTTGCTCCACCGCCTTCTCCACCGAGTTGTCATGGGTGGCCGTGGCGTCCAGGAAGACCTCCAGGGACAATGCCCGGGGGCCGCTGCCCACGAATTCGGGCAGCGCGGACTGCCCGGCCGTCCGGGAGGGTGTGCGCCGCCACTCGGTGTTCTTGCTCAGGGAGAGCTTCGCGGGATTGAACTGCAGGGTGAGCCGGGCGAGGGTGCCGCCCGGTCTGGCACCGACGGAGGCCGGCGGTTCCATGATGGTCAGCTGGGCTCGGGCACGGCTCGCACGCGCAGCGGGTGACATGACGTCCCTCCTTCCGGACATTTTCCGATATCCGCGGAATGGCTGGTGAGTTGACGGCTCATCAGGATGGCTCCAGGCCCTCGTGTGCGATCTCCAGGGTCTCGGTCGCCGCCTGGGAGCTGGCGGGGTCGAAGGACGGCCCCTGCCAGCGCACCGGCACGATGCCGTGGACCTGCCAGCTGATGATCCGGCTGAGGTCCGGGCGGAGCGCGACGATCTCGCCGTCCTTGCGCTCGACCCGCTGGAGGGTGTCGTTCAGCCACCGTGCGATCTTGAGCGTGTCGGCGGTGACCGGGCGGGTCAACGTGATGTTGGTCCAGGTGATCCGCCCCGGCAGCTGCCAGGTGAACCCGTTGTTGCCGCCCTCGGCGTACTGCTCCAGCTCCACCTCGGCGCCCAGACCCGCGCAGGTGTGGAAGGCCCCCAGGTCACTGCCTCCGATCACGAGCTTGAAGAACACGCTCGTGGCGAAGATGTTGTCCGTCATGTGCTTCTCTTCTTCTCTGCCGTTTCCCGTGCTCCGTACCGGGCCGGGCCCCACCGTCAGCGGCGGCCGTCGTACAGCCGTCCGGCACGCTCCCGCCCTCTGCGCAGGTCCGCTCGGACCAGCCGGCTGACCGGATCGAGCAGACGGCGGGCCAGTTCCTCGATGTCCGCCCCGGTGATCCGGTTCGCGGCTGGAGCGTCCGTGTCGGGCGGTCCCGACGGTCCGGACAGTCCGGAGGGTCCTGCCGATGCGGTCCTTCCTGACGGCGTGGCGGGCCGCACGGGGGTCGCCCGCACCGGGACACCGGTGATTCCGGCGTCGGCCGCCGCGCGTTGGAGCACCTGGGCCGTGGTTCCGGGAGCACCGGTTCCAGGGGCCGGATCGGGTGCGCGCCGCCTGACCCGCACGGCGGGGCTCGGCGGTCCGCCGCGGGGAGCCCTGTCCTCGGCCACCGGTCCGGTGTTCACGGGGCCAGCGGAATCGGGCACCACCGGCATCGCCATCCGCTGTACGGGACCGGTCCCCGCTTCGGGCCCGACCGGTGCGGGCGGACGCGGGCGCACGACCGGAACCGGTGGAGCGGCGGAGGGCGCCTGCCGCGGAGCCGGGGAAGGGGCCGTGGGGAGGCGGGGAGGGTGCGGCTGCGACGGTTCAGGTGCCGGCGGGCGGGCGTTGAGCCCGGGCGGCGGCGGGCCGCCGTCCCGTGCCGAACGCTGCACGACGCGCCGCAGCAGGGAGCGGCCGGTCGATGGCCGTCCACCCACCCGTGGCCGCGCTTCTGCTCCTGCCCCTGCCCCTGCCCCTGCCCCTGGAGAACGACTCGGGTCACCCGCTGCCGCCGGGGGCGAGGGCGTCCCGCGCGGAGCGCTGCCGGGCTGTGGGGTGCCGGGCAGGGAGCGCTGGACGATGCCAGCACCGGTCGTCCCCTGGGCTGCTGGTCCCGGGACTGTCGGTCCCGAGCCGGACGCACGGGTCAGGTACGGGGACGCGGGTCCGCCGGAACGGATGCCCGTGCGAAGAGCCGTGTCCCGGGGTGCGGCGCCCGAGGGAGTCCGGTGCCCGGTCGGCGGCTCCCCGGCGCCCGATGGCTGCGCACCGTCCCGCGGCTGCCGCACATCACGACGCCACGTGGCCGCCACCACCGGACGGGCCGTGCTGCTTGCGGTCGGTGCCGTGAAGCCTTCACCGGACCCGGTTCTCACCGTCAGGGCCCTGTCCGCGAGGAGGGTTCGCGACCGTTGGACGGCCGACGGCCTCCTCCCGCGGCCCGCGACGGCCCCGGGCGCCCACCCCGGCTCCCCTCCCGTAGCGATCCTCCTGACGCGTACCGGTCCGATGGAAGCCGATGAAGAAGGGGAGTTGGAGGGCGCGTTCGCAGCAGTACGGACGGGGCCCACCGCGCGCTGGGCGACCGCGGGTCGTGGTTCGGACGTACCTGGCCCCGCAGGCGCCGCGGACGAGCGCACCGGCATGCCGGCGGGCGCGTTCACGGGTGCCGGCGTCGGTGTGGACCCGGCCGCCGTTACAGGTGTCGGTGCGGACCCGGCCGGTGCGCCGATCGGATGCGCGGCAGGCACCCCTGGCGTCGTCCGGTCCCGCTCCGGACCCATCGTTCCCTGCCGTGCCCGACGGCGGTCCCCCAGCAGCGGTGCGTCGTCCCGGAGCCTGGCCGTCGGCGGGAGGGAAGGGATGGGGGCGCCGATCCCGCCGCGGGTGCGGGCCTGCGACACCCGCCCGTCGGGCTGGGACGGCCCCGCGGCCCCGGAAGGGGCCGAAGGCCGCGACGGCGCGCCAGCCTGTGTCCTCCCCTCCGGGCCGGATGCCGCAGTCCGTTCCGACTGGGTCCAACGGGTCGACCGGGACAGCTGGACGGGCTGGGGCAGCCGGGGTGTCTTGGCCGGCTTCGGGGGCCCGGCCTCCGGAGCGGGGGTGCCGGCTGCGGGTGCCTCCGCGTCCACTGTCCGCCGCTGCAGTACGGGCATGCCTGGTTCCGGCCGGGCTTGCGGGCCGGACGATGGGTTCCCGGTCACCGTCTGCGGACCCAACGGCAGGGCTCCGAGGGGCAGTTCCCGCAGTGACCGGCCCAGGGCGGGGCGGACCGCAGGGGCGGCAGGACGGTCGGTCCCGGTGGTGCCTTCCGGTGAGGAGGCGGGAGCCGTCCGGCCGGAGCCGCTCGGCCGGTCGGGAAGGGCCGGCCGCACAGCGGAGGCTGTGGTGGGAGCGCGTGGTGCGGGGGCGGTGGCCGGTGGGATCCCAGCGATCTGGCGCAGGGTCATGTCCGGACGCCGGGCAACGATCAGGGGTGGTGCGGTCCGCCGCGGACGCACCGCTTCGGGCCGAGATCGCTGCTGCTCACCGCGTGTCGATGCGCTTCCCTCACGCTGCCGCCGCTCACCCCGTGCCGTTCCACCGGCCTCACGCCACTGCGGCGCGGACGCGACGGTCGGCCCCGGAACCGCCGCAGGCGCCGCTTCCCCGTCCGCACCGGTCGCGGCGGCACGCAGCAGCAGCGGCCCACCGGGGGATGCGGGACGCGGGACGCCCGGACGACCGGTGACCCCGTGGATCAGCCCCACCGGCGCGGACGGCATGACGGCATGGCCGAGCTCGCCGCCGAACGCGACGTTCTGCCAGGAGGCGAGGCCGGCCCGGAACCGCAGTCCGTCGCTCACCGCGATCGAGGACCGGGCGACCGTCGCCGACGGCGGCGCGACCCGTCGCCACCCGCCGTCCCAATCGCCGGCCCTTCCGCCGTCCCGCCGATCGGTCCGCTCGTCGCTCCGGTCGGTCACCGGCGCCGCACCGATCCCGGTATCGGCTTCGGCGCTCCCCGCGCCGGACGCACCGGGCTGCCGCCCGTCCGCTCGGCGGAACCGGTCCCTGAACCCCACACGATCACCCGCCTTCGTTGACGCGGGTGTTGATCCGCGCGATCTCCCTCACCCACTGCTGACGCTCGCCGTGGGTGAGGTCGAGAATGTCCTCACGCTGCCAGTGGAAGTGGTAGGCGACGTACGCGATCTCCTCCCACAACCGGGAAGGCGCGTACGTCACGATTCCCCCAGGCGCTCACCCGAGAGGTCCACCTCGAACGATCCGTGACACAGCGGACAGGTCACCTCGGCATGCGTGTGGCCCTCGCTGTTGATCCGGCGGTAGAAGTCCTGGAGGAACGCCACGTCCGTGGCGTACATCCGCTCGACGACTCCGGCGTGCACATCGGTGATGGTGCCGAGCTGGGTGATCACCTGGCTCAGCAGCACCACACTCAGATACGCCGGGTTCTCCTTCACCCGCAGGTCGATCTGCGGACGCAGCTCGTCCCGTGCCGTTGCCAGCCGCATCGAGCCGCGCCGGTGCACCTGGCCCTCGTCGTCCACGTAACCGCGCGGGAGCTCGAACTCGAACTCCGTGAGCAGGCTCTGCCGGTCCCGCTCCCGTGCCGGGGGCGGCGTGGAGACCTCCTCGTGTGCGGCCGAGGGAGCGGCCGCGAGACTGTCGAGGACTTCGTCGAGCCCGCCCGACGTGACGGTCCTTCGCCTCATTCGACCACGATCTCCTCGAAGGTGATGGTGACCGTCTCGGTGGCCGCACTGGACTCGCCGGCCTTCAGCGAGGGGCCTTCCCACTTGCTGGCCCACCCCTGCATCAGCTGGATCCGCCGGACCGTCTCCCCCTTCGAGTCCTTGATCTCGATGGTGAGGTTCTGGCGCGCGGTGTCGACGGCTCCGTTGTTGAGCGTCTCCTTGATCCAGTTGGTGAACTCACTGCTCTTGTCGAGTCCGCGGGTGATCGTGACCTCGCCGGCCTGGCGCGCACCGGGCTGCTTGCGGATGATCTGCTTGCCCTCTGCGGTCACTTGACGGACCTCGACGACTTCCTCCTCGACGGCCAAGCCGCTGATCTCTTGGATCGACTCGACGAGATAGCCGCCGAGCTGCACGCCGAAGACGTGGGTGGAAAGAGCGTCGCCCTCTGCCATGACTCTGTGTCACCTGTTCCGTTCGTGGACTGTGCCGGGTCACTCGTTGACAAGGCTGGTGCTGTCGGAGAACTGCGCGAGGCGGAAGACCACGAACTCCGCGGGCTTCACCGGGGCCACGCCGATCTCGCAGACAACCTGCCCGAGATCGATCGACTCCTGCGGATTGTTGTCGCGGTCGCATTTGACGTAGAACGCCTCCTCCGCGGTGCGGCCGAAGAGAGCGCCCCGGCGCCACTCCTCGGTGAGGAAGGCCGTGACATTGCGCCGGATGCTCGACCAGAGGCGGTCGTCGTTCGGCTCGAACACCACCCACTGGGTACCCAGGAGGATCGACTCCTCCAGGTAGTTGAAGAGGCGGCGTACGTTGAGGTAGCGCCAGGCCGGGTCGGAGGAGAGCGTCCGTGCGCCCCAGATCCGGATCCCGCGCCCGGGGAAGGCCCGGACGCAGTTGACGCCGATCGGGTTGAGCAGGTCCTGCTCGCCCTTGCTGAGGCGGAGTTCCAGATCCAGCGCACCGCGGACGACTTCGTTGGCGGGGGCCTTGTGCACGCCGCGCTCGCCGTCGCTGCGCGCCCAGACGCCCGCGACATGACCGCTCGGCGGGACCAGGGAGTTCTGACCGGTCGACGGGTCGAAGACCTTGAGCCACGGGTAGTACACGGTCGCGTAGCGCGAGTCGAAGCCGGCGTCGTCGTTGCGCCAGGTACGGACCCGCTGGGCGCCCATGCCGGGCGGAGTGTCCAGGACGGCGACCCGGTCGCCCATCTGCTCGCAGTGCGAGATCACGGCCAGTTGCACGGTTCGGACGCCCTCGGCATCGATGTCCCCGCGCTGGTGGGCGCTCATCAGATCCGGAACCGCGACCATGGTGATCTCGTCGATCGCCTCGAGGCCCGCCAGCCCGGTGCGGTCCGCCGCGTCGCCGAGGAACTCGGCCGGGTCGATCCGCGCGGCGCCGGTGGCCGGGGCGGCGGGTGCGAGGGCGAGGGTCTGGTTCTCGGGGCGGCTCTGGGCCGCCCCGGGCTCTTCGGTGACCTCGATGAACCTGGACCGGCGGGCCTGGGCGACCAGGTAGCTCTTGATGCTCTTGCGGGTGGAGGCGTCATAGGTCTCCACCTCCTTGCCGGCCTGTCGCACCAGCAGCCGGAACCGGTCCTCCGGAGGGTTCTCGCCCTCGGCGTCGGTGACCTCCACCGAGACGTCTCCCCCGGAACCCGGCCGCGCGGAGAACAGGAAGCCACCGAGGGCGACGGACGGGGCCGCCGCGGGCGCGGAGCTCTGCGGAGCGTCGGCGGCGGCGCCGCCGACGCGCACGATGTAGGCCGCGCCGCCGCCGTTGGCGAAGTAGCCGTGGACCGCGGGGGTCAGGTACGTGTCGGGGGCGAAGGTGCCGAAGGTCCGGACGTACTGGTCCCAGCTCGTCACCAGCGTGGGCCGGTGGAAGGGGCCGGACTCCGCGAGTCCGACGAAGGCTGCGACCGCGGTGCCGACTCCCTCGATGGGCCGTGCTCCGGACTGCACCTCCTCCACGTATACACCGGGGGTGAGGTACGACGGCATGCTCGCTCCTTCGGGTGGTCATTCGTTCGCTCGTTCAGTCTTGCCCGGCAGCCCCGGCGGACTGTAGGCCTCAAAGTCCTGGGCGAGGGGCAGTGGTACTGCCTTCCCAGGCACCCTCATGCCGGCGTGCGCTTCCCCTTGCGGGCCCTTCGCAGCGGCGGGTGCGCTCCTCGGCCCGAGGCGTTCCCGTTCCGGTCGTACAACGGCGAGGCAGAGCCGTTTCGCAGGCGGTCCCGTCGACATCTCGATGGCTGAATCGACGAGGCCGGGAATCTCCGGATTCCGCGAATAGTGGCTTGCACGATCCGGCCGCCGCGCGGTTCCCCCCATATACCTGCGGCACCACATCGACGAATACCGGCCAGAATCAACAGCGTTGGACCGCCTCTTCCGGCCTGATTCATGCTCCACGGATCCCCCCGAACACCCTTTTCGACGACCTCCGCGGCCCGCCTCGAGGGCGCCAACAACAGTCCTGGACTGGAGGGTTGGCATTCGACTCACCTGGGAATGCTCACTTGTTGCCGATCTCGCAGGAATCGCGGAGTCCAGGCTTTCGGGATGCACAGGGCGGCGAGATCTCGGCGAGCAGCCGACCGGCCAGCCCCTGGTCACGACTTCTGTTGTTCACATTTACGGCACAGAAATACGGATGACTGGCGCTATTGTTCCTCTGGTGCAAGATCACTCAGTACGCCACTGACATTGAGCACTTGGTGACATCCGGAAGCCTGAGTTCCAGTAGCAGGAGTGCCGGGTTTGGAACAGGTCACGGAAGCGGTGACCGTGGCGTTCTCCGGAATCTGGATGGGGGTGACCCAGTGGTAGTCCTGGTTGCGAAAGGTCTCCAGAGCGATGGTGGTGATCTTCCGGTCCCCGAAGGAGATGGTCAGTACACCTTCGTCGCCCTGGAAGTTCGCCACCACCATGTCCGTGACGCCGAAAACCTTCCCCTCGGGAACCCGGTACGTCCCCTTCTTCCCGGCCCCGGCCCGCGATTGCACATCGATCGTCGCCGAGCTCTGGGCGCTCCCGGTGCCCACGCCGCCCGTCGATCCGGAACCACCCGAACCGTTGCCGCCGGATCCGGCCGAGTCACCCGGAGCGGCCCCCGGCCCCTGACCCTGGTCACCACCCGAGCTGCCGGCCGTGGTCGCGCCCGGCTGCTTGCCGCCACCCGCCTCCTGCTGCGCTGCCTCGGCAGCCGCCTGCTTCGCGGTGCTCCGCACCGCGGGCCGCACCAGCGCGAACCACGCGATCAGGAGCGCGACCAGAGCCGCCAGCACAGCCAGCAACCACTTGGGCAGCAGCGGAAGTTGGACGTACTCGCCCGGCAGGGCGCCGGGGCGTCCGGACGGCGCATCCTCCACGCCCCCCTCGGAGCTCTCCACGGCGTCGACCTCGAACGCCCAGGTCACCGGCTTGCCGAACCAGATCAGCTTCCGGGCCCGCACGCGCAGGCCCACCTCGGCGGACTCGCCCGGTTCCAGGCGCCTGCGATCCGGCGTGAAGGCAAGGCGGAGTTCCTCCCCGGCCTGCTTCCCGATGAGGACAACATCTGCCGGAACGTTTCCTCGGTTCTGCACCGCGGTCCGGAACCGGCCGCCCAGCCAGCCGCGGCGGCGGTGGGGATCCAGCTCCGTCCGCAGCTCGTGGAAGGGCTCGACGACCACGGTGGCCTCGGGCACCGCCACCGTCTCGGGGCGCTCCGTGGGCAGCACACGCACACCCAGGGGTATCTCACCGGCCCGGACCTCGTGGGACCGCGGCGGCGCGAGTCGTACCGTCACCACCTCGGATGTGCCCGGGTACAAGGAGACGCGCGCCGGCTCCACCGTGCTCCACGCCGCACAGTCGCCGACCACGTCGAGCGTGTACGCCTCGACGATGTCGCCGTCGTTGCGCACGGTCAGCGTGGTCGTCACTTCAACGCCCGGCGACACCGTCACCGTGGTCACTTCGAGTTCGGCAGATGTGGTCACACTGCGACGCTATGCCGCACTCGCGGCCCCGCAGCAGAGACGGGAGGGCAACGAGCGGGCAGTGCTGATGCCCCGACAGCACACCGGCACGGCGTGCCCGAACCGCCTCCCCGAGCCCGGTCCCCCTGAGCCGCGGGCGTGTGCACGCGATCGGCAACCGGCAACGAGGCAACGACGGAAGCACCTGAGGAAGACGAGCACCGAACGATGACGACGACAGACATGAAGAGCCGAGCGGCGGAACGCGGCCTCGCCCGCAGGGCCGTCCCCTCGCAGCCCTCGGCCCAGGGCGGCACCAAGGAGGCCCCCGGAGGCAGGATCTCCGTGGCGGTGTACGCGGAGGACCTGATCCTGCAGACCGGCATAGTCCACCAGTTACGCCTCCGGCCCGAGATAGAGCTGATCGAGGAGTCCGAGGCCGACGGGGCCCAAGTCTCCCTGGTGGTGGTGGACATGGTGAACGATCCGGCCGTCCAGCTCCTGCACCGCCTCCAACGCAACACCTCGACCCGCACCGGACTCATCGTCGGTTTCTTCGAATCGGGTGCGCTCCAGACCTTGATCGAGTGCGGTGTCGCCGCCGTGCTGAGGCGCGGGGAGGCCGACCAGGATCGTCTCGTCCACCTGGTGAAGGCGATAGCGAAGGGCGAAGGGGTACTGCCGGGTGACCTGCTCGGGAAGCTCCTCGACCATGTCAGCAGCCTCCACCGCACGGTCCTCGACCCCCGGGGGCTCTCGCTCTCCACTCTCACGGCGAGAGAGGCCGAGATGATCAAGCTGGTGTCGGAGGGCTTCGGTACGGCGGAGATCGCGCAGAAGACCTCGTACTCCGAACGCACCGTCAAGAACGTGCTGCACGAGGTGTCCACACGCCTCGAACTGCGCAATCGTGCCCACGCCGTGGGCTACGCCATGCGCCACGGTCTGATCTGAGCCGAACGCGGCGGGATCCCGCGCGGACGTGGTCGCCGCGCGGGAGCCCGTGGACGTGGTCGCCGCGCGGGAGCCCGTGGACGTGGTCGCCGCGCGGAAGCCCGTGGACGTTCCGGTAGTGGGCCACCGGTCCGCTGCCGGCGGCCGGGCCTTCTCCGGGGTCCGAACGTCGTCACCGCGTCCGGCCCGCGTGTTCTCGCGGGGCAGCGGTGTTGCCCCCGCGGTGCCCCTGCGCCCCTGTGTCGGGCTCCTCCCTCGGCCTAGCGTGGGTCCATGCGTACCCATGAGAGCCCCGGGCGCACTCATCGCACCCCGCTCGCCACCCCCGTACGGAACAGTCCCGGCACGCGTACACCGGCAGACCTGCAGAGCACGATGGGCAACGCGGCCGTATCGCAGTTGATCACGGTCTCCCGGATGATGAGCGAGGGCGAGTTCAAGCAGAGCACGTCGAAGTTCTGGCCGCGCGGCCGCTCCGAGATCACCAGGGTGGACGAGGCGCTGGCCGCCTTCCACGCCCTGCCGGAAACCGACCAGCGGGGCAGGCTGTTCGCTCTCAAGGACATCGTGAAGGCGTGCCGCGACTACACCGAGCACAAAGAGGGAGGCTCACGCGTCGACGGGACCGAGCAGCTGCGCCGACAGGCCGAGGAGGCGCAGAAGGGACTGGACCTCGAGTCGGTCTACCAGGGTCTGCTCACCGAGATCGACCGGATGAGGGACCCCGACGAGGACCAGGAAGCGCTGGGCGCAAAGGCGCAGACCACGGCCCAGACCATGCCCGCGGACCGGTTCCAGACCATGATGCACGGGTACGTCGGGCAGTTGGCGGATCTCCTTGCGCACGAGACCCTGCCCGAGGAGACGCGCGCGGTCATCGGGGAACTGATGGAGGTGGTGCACCTGGTGACCGTGATGCAGTACCCGATGGGCAGTATGCCGGGCATGAGACTCAACCCGGCCACGGACGGCGACGGCCAGTCGTTCACGTTCAACGTCGACACGCAGGCCCTGGGCGGCACCTCCTTCCTGCTGGGGCACATCGCCCATGAACTCACGCATGTGGCGGCCCATCAGGCGTTCGGCAGCAGCCCCGTGATGGAGCTGGTGCGGTCCGGTACGTCCGACAGCGAGGTCACGTCGCTGGCCGCCGAACGCAAGCGGACGCTCGACGAACTCCAGAAGGAACTGTCCGGAAATGCCGAGTTCAATGGATTCCAGCAGCGGATCCTGAGGGAGAAACTCGTCTACGGTGCCCAGCCGCACAAGCTGGAGAAGTACGCGGACGCCTTCGCGAAGAAGGGCTCGATCACCGCCGAGCAGAAGGAACGTCTGATCGGCTGGGGCAAGGCGGCCGGGGAGGCGTCCGGCACGCTGGTCGAGTACGACACCGTGCTCAACCAGATGCTGGTCTACCTGCACATGTGGCAGACCAGCCAGGACAACCCCTTCTACGTGAAACTGCGAGCCGCGGCCAAGGTGGCCTACGACCGCCGGCGCAACACCCCTTCGGCGGCGGACCAGCAGGCGTAGGCCGGCACGGTTCCGTACCTCGGTCGTCCGGACGTCCGTGCTGCGGCAGTGGCCGCCCGCCGCAAAGGGCACCCACTCCTTCCCCCGCTCCGGGTCCCTGGGGCCTGTCCTCAGGTCCCGCGGGCGCACGATGCTTGAGGGGGCGAGTCGTCAACCAGACTGTGAGGTGGGGCCCGTGAGCGGCACTGCTGGCCCGGCGCGGCAATCCCGGCTGCGTCGGCTGACGGGTGTCGTGGTGCTGCTGGCACCGCTGCTGGTGGCAGGTTCGGTGGCCGCTCCGCAGGGTGCGCCCAGAGCCGCAGCGGCGGCCGACGAGGCCCCGGCGGACACCGGACGCATCGCCTTCGCCGGTACCGGGCACCGCAGCCTCGGCAAGGTCTCCGATCCGAAGACCAGTGACCCGCTGTTCGGTTCCGGGCCCGCCCACTACGACCAGGACCCCTCGGTACGCGGCGGGTCGATGGTCTTCACCAGCCTGCGGGACGAAGTGCACCCGCAGGTGTACGTGCGCGGCGCGGACCAGGCGGTACGCAGGCTCACCATCGGCCGGAACGCCGCACACCCCGAACTCTCCCCGGACGGAAGGACCGTGGTGTTCGACTCGGCGGAACCGGGGCCGGGGAACACCGTTCAGCGTGATCTGTGGTCGGTCGGCGTCGACGGCTCCGGTCTGCGGAGGCTGACGGACACGGCGTCCGACGAGACCTCTCCGACGTTCTCCCCCGACGGCACCCGGATCGCGTACTCCAGTGACCGCGATCCCGTGCGCGGTCGGCAGATCTACGAACGGGCCCTGTCCGGTGGCCCGGTGACCAGGATCAGTGACGGCCCGGCCGGCGATGCGACCGAGCCGGTGTGGAACCCGGTGAACGACGACGCCCACCGCGCCCGGGTCGCGTACACCCTGGAGACGGACGAGGACACCGGGCCGCGGCTCCGGGTCACCGAGGGGCGCGGAACCGACCGCCCCCTGCTGGCCGGCACCCAGGCCGAGTGGGGCACCCGCTCGGCCGCGTGGCTCCCGGGCGGGAACGACCTGATCTTCCTCAGTCCCAACATCGTCTGCGGGTGCAACACCCACGACCACGTCTACCGGGCGACCGCCTTCTCCGTCACCGAACCACTGATGGTGCTCGACGAGGACCGTGCGGTCGAGTCGCCCACCTGGCTCGGACCGGACAACTCCGGAACCGCGATCGTCGCCCGGACGAGCACCCCGGAGCCCGACACGGCGACGCTCCAGGACGTCAGGCAGGACGGTTCGGACCCGCGGGACCTCGGACTGACCCTGCTGCACGAGGACCCGGCGGCCAGGACCAACACCGACCCCGCCAAGGACCCGCTGTTCGACCCGGAACCGGGCCACGACCCGTGGACCGAGCGGCAGAACTACACCCCGGACGGCAGGCGCATCGCCGTGACCCGCTTCGAGAACTCGGACGCCGGGCGCATCGAACGGATCTGGCTGGCCGACGCCGACGGAACGAACGCGGCAGCGATGCCGCTCGCCGGACGCGGTCCCCGTGACTGGGACACCGACCCCACTTTCTCGCCCGACGGCTCCAAGCTGGCCTTCACCAGGACCTCACCCGGCGGGGTCGGTGACGCTGCCGGGCCGAGCAAGGTGCTCATCGCGAACGCCTCGACGGGAGCGATCATCGGTGAGATCGTTCCGCCGGACGGGCAGCAGGTGGGCCAGGACGCACAGCCGACCTGGTCGTCGGACGGCACCATGCTCGCCTTCACTCGCAACCATGTGATCCGGGGACTCGGCGGCATCAAGCACGTCTGGACCGTGCCGGTGGCGGCCCTGGCCAAGCAGCGGGACCTGAGCGTCACCGCCTGCCCCGGCGAGTGCAAGGTGATCGACGACAGCCCCGCGTTCTCCCCCGACGGCAGCTCGCTCGCCTTCAACCGGAAGGACGGCGGCGGCCGGGTCAACGAGCGAGCGGGAGTCCTCATCACCTCGCCGTCCGGCAAAGGCTGCCGGGTGGTGCTCCCGTCCGTGCAGCGCGACAACCCCGAGGCCTGCAGCCAAAACATTCCGGATACCTCGGTGACCGGGCCTTTCCAGCCCCGCGACGTGGCCTGGTCGGCGGACGCGGAACGACTGGTACTGAGTTCACGCAGAGCACTGGCGCCCAACTCGCCGGAGCAGCTGTCCGTACTCGACCTCGCCACCGGGACGCTGTCCCCGTTCGACAACGGCCTCACCGGCCGGCAGAAGGAACCCACCTTCCAGCAGTCGGTCGACCTGTCTCTGACCGCACCGCCCACCGGGCCCACGGTGGAGACCGGATCCTCCGTATCGGTGACGGTCACCGTCACCAACCGGGGCCCCGCGCCCTCCCCCGGCACCACGTTCACCGCCGACGTTCCGCCCGGGGTGCGGCTGGAGGAGCTCACCACCCCCACCAAGTCCTGCACCGCCGGGGAGCCGCAGTGCGACCTCGGCGTGCTGCGGCCCGGGGTCTCCGTGGACGTCACCGTGAAGCTCACCGGCGTGACGGCGGGAGACCAGCGGATCGGCTGGTCGGTCGCCGGAGCCGTGCTCGACCCGAACCCCACGGACAACGCCACCGAGACGGTGGTCCCGGTCCAGGACGCGACGCCGACACCCACCCCGTCTCCCTCCACCCCCTCACCCCCTTCACCACCCGAGCCCGAGGCTGGGCCCGGCGTCGTGGTGCGGGCCCAGCCCAGCCCGGGCTATGTCGGCGGGCGCGTGGTGGTCACGTACACCGTGCGCAACGGCCGGAACGCGCTCGCCACCGGGCTGCGGCTGAAACTCGGACTGCCTGCGAAGGTCCCGGTGGCCAAGCTGCCGGCGGGCTGCTCGGCCCGCGCGTGCACGCTGCCCGATCTGGCGCCGAGAACCTCCGCGGTCGTCCGGGTGGTGCTCGCGCCGAACCGGGCGCTGCGGACGGCCATCACGGGGAAGCTGACCACGACCGGTACCGACGCCGATCCCGGTGACAACGTCTCCAGGGTCCCGCTGCGCATCCTCCAGCCCCGTATCGTCGCGGTGCCGGCCGTCGGCAAACCGGGGTTCGTCACCTCCGTCCGGGGCAAGGACTTCCCGCCCGGGGCACCGGTGAAGCTCAGTTGGAAGCCCGGGATCACGGCAGCCGCACCCCGCACCCTCCCCCGCCGGGACGGTACGTTCATCGCGCAGTTGCTGATCCTGGTGAAGGACCAGACGGGTCCCCGTACGATCACCGCCGAGGGGCCCGGGTTCAGTCCGGTCACCACGCCCTTCCTGGTGGTCAGCGGAACCCTCGTCCCGCCGGACGAGGTGGGGCGCCGATGATCCACGAAGTCGACGAGGGGCTGCGCCTGTTGCTGGTCGACGCCGGCATCCAGGAGAGCGGGGTCGATCTGGTCTTCGACGCACCGACGAAGGAGTGGTCCGCGCGGCGCAACGCGCCCACGGTCAGTCTCTTCCTCCACGGCATCCGTGAGGACGCGGCCCGGCGCCGCACCGGCACCGCCGAGGAGTACGACGACCGGGGAATGGTCACCGGTCGGCGGACCCCGCCCCGCTGGTTCGAACTGACCTATCTGGTGACCGCCTGGACCAATCGTCCGCAGGACGAACACCGCCTGCTCTCCGAGGTGTTGGGCTGCCTGGTGCGCTCGGACGTACTGCCCGCCCGGATGCACACGGGCACCCTCGCCGAACTCGGGCTGACCGTGGAGATCGAGGCGGCCTCCCCGGGACCGGACCGGGCGTCCACCGTGGACGTGTGGTCCGCGCTCGGCGGTGGGATCAAGGCCTCGATCGACCTGCGGGTGTGGGCGCCGCTGGCCGGCGAGCGGACACCCGCCGGGCCACCGGTCACCGAGGGGCTGGTGGTGCAGGCAGCCCCCGGCCGGGATGGCGACGGCACCGGAGCGGGACGTCGGCTGCGCTACGACGGGGCTTCGGACCCCGGCGGGCAGGGCTTCGCCGCGGAACGTGAACGGCAGTTGCCGCCCGGTCGGCGCAGACGTGGGAGTGCGGCCCGGTGACCACGGTTCAGCAGTCCCCCGTCGTTCACGACGGTTCGACCACGGCCGTGGAGGCCCTCTGGGAGCGGCTGGGGCACGTGGAGGAGCGGGTCAGGCGCACGGTGGCGGCCCGACGGTCGGTCGATCCGGATCCGGACGATCCGTACCGGGGGCAGTACCTCACCCCGGAGGCCGCCGAGCGGATCCTGGAGTCGCGTGACGCGTTCACCCCCGTACCGGATCACGGTGGCGCGCCCGCTCCGTTTCTCCCGCCCGGGAGCCGGCTCGGGCGGCTCGCCGAGAACTTCGCGTTGGTACCGCTGGACATCGAGCTTCTGCTCGTCGCGATGGCACCGGACATCGACCCCCGGTTCGAGCGGCTCTACGGCTACCTCAACGACGACCTCGGCCGGCGCAGGCCGACCATCGGCCTGGCGCTCGAACTCTGCGGGCTGCCCGCGGCAAGTAGTGGCCGTTTCCGGTTCTCGCCCTCCGCCCCACTCGTCGCGGGCGGGCTGCTGGAGGTAATGGAGGACGAACGACCGCTGCTTTCACGGGTGTTGCGCGTGCCCGACCGGGTCACCGCGTACCTGCTCGGCGACGACGAGACCGACGGGAGGCTGCGCGGCCTCGTCCGGGTGGCCGGGTACGGGGAGGAAGCCGACCCGGGCCCGGAGGTCCTCCGGGTCGCGGCGGCGCTGGGCACGGGCGGCGGCCTGGTGCATCTCCTCGACCGGGGAGGTGACCCCGGCCGGCTCGCGGTCGAGGCGCTTCTCGCCGCGGGGCGCCGTCCGCTGGTGGTCGACATCGGGGCGCTCGCCACCGCGCCCGAGCCGACGGAGCGCGTGCAGATGCTGGCGACCGAGGCCCGATTGAGTGCCGGCGGTCTTGTGCTCGGCCCCCTCGAAGCACTCGCACCCGAGCGGCCCGAGGGTGCCCGGGTTCTGGGTGCGCTGTGCGCGGCGGTCAGCGGTGCTCCGCTGATCGTGTACGGGAAGAAGAACTGGGACCCCCTGTGGTCCCGCGAGAGCCCCGTTCCGGTCCGGGTGCTGCCCCTCGGCCCCGCAGGTGTGGCACGGCAGTGGCGCCGGGCGTTCGCCGAGACCGGGGCCCCGCTCGCACCTCCCGGCGGGCAGGTGCCGGCCGACCAGCACCTCATGGAGGCGGCCGTCACCTACCGGCTCGACTCGGAGCAGGTGCGCAAGGCCGCCGCCGTCGCCACCCGACTGGCTGCCGTGGAGCAGCGGCCGGTGGATGCCGCGGATCTGCGTACGGCGGTCCGGGCACAGAACGGCGCCGGGCTCGAACGACTCGCCCGCCGCATCGAGCCCGCGGTCGGCTGGGACGACCTCGTGCTGCCGTCCGCGACCCTCCACCAGTTGTCCGAACTCGCCCTGCGCGCACGCCACCGCGAGCAGGTGCTCGGTCAATGGCGGATGCGGCCGGGGGGCGGGCGGGGGCGGGGCGTCGTCGCCCTGTTCGCCGGGGAGTCCGGCACCGGCAAGACCATGTCCGCCGAGGTGGTCGCGTCGGAGCTCGGCATGGAGCTGTACGTGGTGGACCTGTCGACCGTGGTGGACAAGTACATCGGTGAGACCGAGAAGAATCTGGAGAGGATCTTCGTCGAGGCGTCCGATGTCAACGCGATCCTGCTGTTCGACGAGGCGGACGCCGTCTTCGGGAAACGCTCGGAGGTCAAGGACGCGCAGGACCGCCACGCCAACGTGGAGTCGGCCTACCTGTTGCAGCGGATCGAGTCCTTCGACGGTATCGCCGTGCTCACCACCAATCTGCGGGCCAACCTCGACACGGCCTTCATCCGCCGTCTGGACGTGGTCGCGGACTTCCCCGTGCCGGACGCCCGGCAGCGACTGGCGTTGTGGGACCGCTGCCTCGGTTCTTCGATCCCACGCGACGCCGACCTCGACCTGGAGCTCTGCGCGGAGCGCTTCGAACTGACGGGAGGGTCGATCCGGGCCTGCGCGGTGACCGCTGCCTACCAGGCGGCGAATTCGGGGAATCCGCTCACCATGGAGCAGCTCGTCGCGGCCGTCCTCGCGGAGTACCGCAAACTCGGCCGACTGGTTCTGGAGCGCGAGTTCAGCCCGTGGCTGGAGGGGGCGCGGGGGCGCGTCGGCTGACGGGGGTTCCGTCCGCATCGCACTCCGGCGGCAGCGTCCCGCGCATACGGTGCGCAGCTGACCGGGTCCGCCTGCCAGGCCGGACCGCGCCGCAGGGAGCAGAGCCGTCCGGCCCGGAGGTTCAGCGGGCGAGGTCGCGGCGGCGGAAGCCGGCCAGGCCGAGGGTGAGGAAGGCGGCGGTGGCGAGGGTGATCCAGGCAAGGCCGGGCCAGTCGGGGCTGGCGGCGGTGACGTGCGGGACGTGGCGGAAGGGGTTGATCCCCAGCGCCCAGCCGGGGAGTTTGAAAGTGGGGCCGAGGAGGGTGAGGGCGAAGGACGCCAGCACCCCGATCCAGGCGGCGATCCTGACCTGGGGGCGGGCCCCGACGACAGCGACGGACACGGCCGTCGCGGTCCACACTGCCGGGACAGTCGCGACCGTCTGCAGGAGGACGTCGCCGATGCTCACGCCGATGTCGGCGGTGCCCGCGATCACAGCGACCAGAACCCCGGCGACAAGGACGCCGAGGGTGGGGCCGGTCAGGGCGATGATGATGTTGCTGCCGAGGTAGGAGGGGCGGCCTACAGCGCCGGCGAGGACGGGTTCGACCCGGTCCTCCATCTCCTCGCTGCGGACCTTGAGCATGGTCTGCACGCCACTGATCGCGGCGATGATCCCGATCAGGGACAGGATCGTGACGAGGAAGGAGGCGACCAGGGCGTCGGGAGTGGTGGCGCCGGAGGCAAGCACGGCGGCAGCGGCTGGGTTGTCGGTGAGCAAGTCGGTCACCGAGGTGGAGAAGTTCCCGAAGACGACGCCGAGGAGCACGAACGCGGCGGTCCAGGACATCAGCGGGCCCCGGTTGAGCCTCCAGGCGAGGCCGAAGGAGGAGCGGGCGGTGCCGCGTGCGGGTCCGGGTCGCGGTGCGAGGGCGCCCTGGCCGAAGTCGCGGCGGGCCTGCAGCGCGAAGGCGACGGCCAGCAGGACGACGGCGAGGAGAAGTCCGGGCAACAGCGGCCACCAGGTGTTCCCGGTGCCGGGTTCGGTGCGTTCCATCCAGCCGAGCGGGGTGGTCCAGGTGACCCAGTCACCGAAGTCCATGCTGTCGAGGTAGCCGCGCAGCAGGAAGAGGCAGCCCAGGACGGCGACAGCGAGGGTGGAGGCGGTGCGGGCGTCGGAGCCGAGCTGGGCGGTGACCGCGGCGACGGCGGCGAACATCAGGCCGGTGACGGTGAACGTCGCCGACAGCAGTACGGCGTCGGCCCAGGCACTGCCGCACAGGCCGGTCACCAGGCAGGAGACGACGCCGACAGCGAGGCAGGCGAGACCGGTCTGGATGACGGCGACGGCAAGGCGGGTGGAGCGGTCCATCACACCGGAGGCGAGGAGTTCGGCCTGTCCGGAGTCCTCCTGGGCGCGGCTGGCCCGGATCACGGCGAAGACCGCCATCAGCGCGGTGAGGAAGCCGCCCAGGGCGAGCGAGCGCCAGGTGTTGAAGCCCTCGGTGGTGGACAGGTCGCGTGCGGGGCCGAAGATCAGGCTGAGGGCGGGGTTGCCGCCGACGGCGGCGGCGAGCGCCTTGCGGTCGGAGGCGTCGGGGAAGAGGAACGCGTACGCCAGGATCGAAGACGCCGACAGCGCGGTCACCGCCGCGATCCACGGGGCGAAGCCGCGAGCCTCCTGCCTGAGGGAGGCCCGCAGCAGCGGCCGCGTGCCGGTGAGTGCGAGGGCATGACTCATCGGGTGCCTCGCACGTCGTCGTCGTTGCCGTAGTGGCTCAGGAACAGGCTCTCCAACGACGGCGGCGCGACCGTCAGGGACGTGAACCCGTAGGGGGCGAGGGCGGTCATGGCCTCGGTGATCCGCGCGGAGTCCACACTCGCGGTCAGCCGCCGCCCGTCCAGGCGAACGTCCTCCAGGACCGGTATCTGCGCCCACACGCGCGTGGCGCCGGCCTCGTCGTCAGGGACGCGTTCGAGGACGGCGTGGATGCTGGTGCGGGCGTGCCCGCGCAGCTGATCGAGGGTGCCGGTCTCCACGACCTTCCCGTCCCGGATGATGCTGATCCGGTCGGCCAGCGCCTCCACCTCGGACAGGATGTGGCTGGACAGCAGCACGGTCGTCCCTCGCTCCTTGGCCTCCCCGACGACCTCCTGGAACACGGCCTCCATCAGCGGGTCGAGGCCGCTGGTGGGCTCGTCCAGGATCAGCAGCTCGACGTCGGAGGCGAGTGCGGCGACGATGGCGACCTTCTGCCGATTGCCCTTGGAGTACTGCCGGCCCCGCTTGGTCGGGTCCAGTTCGAAGCGCTCGACCAACTCCGCCCGGCGCTGCTCGTCGATTCCGCCCCGCAGCGCGCCCAGCAGGTCGATCGCCTCCCCGCCGGTCATGCCCGGCCAGAGCGAGACGTCGCCGGGCACGTAGGCCAGGCGGCGGTGCAGGCCGGTGACGTCCTTCCACGGGTCGCCGCCGAGGAGCCGCACGCGGCCGGCGTCGGAGTTCAGCAGCCCGAGCAGGACTCGGATGGTCGTGGACTTGCCCGCGCCGTTCGGCCCGAGGAAGCCGTGCACCTCTCCCCTCCTCACCTGAAGGTCCAGGCCCTTGAGCGCCTGGAACCTGCCGAAGGACTTTATGAGTCCCTCGACGTCGATCACCGCATCCTGGGAGGCCATCTGTCTTCCTTCGTGGTGTCCGATATTTCCACGACCGTAGAACTCCACAAGTGTGGAAGTCAACGAGGGTTGGTACGTTGTCGAGGTGAGCGAGGCGATGGAGCAGGCGACAGGCCGCAAGAACCCCGGCGGGCGCCGGGCCGGCAAGTCAGGCACGAGACAGGCGATCCTGGCCGCGGCGCGGGAGCTGTTCGCCGAACACGGCTACGACGGGGCATCCATGCGGGCCATCGCCGCGAAGGCCGGTGTGGACACCGGCTTGATCCGCCACTTCTACGGCGACAAGAACGGGCTCATCACGGCCACCCTCGCCGACCGCACCTCTGCCCCCGAGCAACTCGCCGCCGCTCTCCAGGGCGACCCCGCGACGGTCGGTGAACGCCTGGCGGAGACCTACTTCGACCTGTGGGAATCACCCGACTCCGGGCCGGTCGTTGCAGCGATCTTCCGATCTGCCGTCACCAGCCCCAAGGCCATGGACCTGCTGCGCACCTTTCTCGGCACCGCCATGCAGGAACGGGTCCTGTCCGGAACAAGCAGCGGCGGCACGGATGACGCGCAACGTGTCCAGGGCGTCGCCCTGGCCCTCTCCCACCTCTTGGGCGTCGCGATCGCACGCCACGTCGTCAAGGCTCCGCCACTGGCGGAGATGCCGAGTGCCGAGCTGGTGCGCGCCGTCGCCCCCGCCGTCCAGCGGTACCTCACCGGCGCCCACCGCTGACCTTGCCCGGACCGAGCACGGCAGGGCCGGCCGCGGCGCGAGGAGGCGCAGAGACCACTGAAGATCAGTCGCGGGCCCGGCGGCGCCGTTCGGCAGAGGACGGCACCAGTGTGCGCAGCCGGTCCCGTACGACGCCGAGGGTCCCGGCGAGCGCGGCGGCCTGCTCATCGTCCAGCACGTCGAACATCCCGCGCTCGACCACAGAGACATGCCCAGGGAGCACCTGCTCCAGCCTTCGGCGCCCCTCCTCCGTGATGACGGCGGTCACCGACCGCTCGTCGCCCGGGGACGGCTCCCGCCGCAGCAACTCCGCCTTCTCCAGCTTGCCCGCCTGATAGCTCAGGCCACTGCGGCTGTGCACCACGGTGTCGGCCAGCTCCGTCATCCGCATCCGCCCTCCCGGCGCCTGGGCCAGCCGAGCCAGCAGAAAGAACTGCAGATAGCTGATGTCGCCGTCGCGCTGACACTGCTCCTCCATCAGTAGCTGAAGCAGTCCCCCCGCCTCCATCAGTGCGAAGTAGGCCTCCGTCCTCCGCGGGTCGAGCGCCATCACCCCTCCAGAATTTGTTTCCAATCGGAAGCATGTTACCGTCCGGAACTGCTTCGAATTGGAAACACTTCGGACGGCCGGACCGGGCCGGACCGCAGGGAACGGAGACAGACGATGAAGGCAGTGCGCTACCACGACTACGGCGATGCCACCGTGCTGGTACTGGAGGAGGTCCCTGTCCCCGTCCCCGGCCCGGGACAGGTGCTGGTGAAGGTCACCGCCACCTCGTTCAACCCCGCCGACGCCGCGATCCGCGCCGGATACCTGCGCGAGATGCTGCCCCTGCAACTGCCGCATGTGCCGGGCGTGGACGTCTCCGGCACCATCGCCGCCCTCGGCCCCGAGGTCACCGGCCTCGGCGAAGGCGCGAGGGTGGCCGGGTTCCTGCCCCTGCACACGGACGGCGCCGCCGCCGCATACGTCCTCGCCCCCGCCGACGTCCTGGCGATCCTGCCGGACGGCGTCGATCCGGTGGAAGCCGCCGCCCTCCCTGGCGTCGCTCTCACCGCTTGGCAGGCCCTGTTCGAGCACGGTGGCCTGAAGGCCGGCCGGCGGCTCCTGGTCAACGGAGGCGGCGGCGCCGTCGGCGGCTACGCGATCCAGTTCGCCCACCGCGAGGGCGCGCACGTCACCGCCACCGCGAGCCCCCGCAGCACGCAGCGGGTGCGCGACCTCGGTGCGGACGACGTCCTCGACTACACCCGGGCCGCTGTCACCGAGACCGCGAAGGGGTCCTTCGACGTGGTCCTCAACCTCGTGCCCACCACGCCGGAGGACACCGACGACCTCGCCGCCCTCACCGCGGACGGCGGCACCTTCGTCACCGCCACCACCCCGCCGAGCACCGAGCCCGGCCGCGACGTGAAGGTCGTCCGCATGGCCGTCCGCAGCGACGCCGGACAGCTCGGCCACCTCCTCGACCTCGCCGCCAACGGCCGGATCCGCATTGACGCCGCCGGACGCCGTCCCCTGGCCGAGCTCCCCGCCGTCCACGCCGAGGCCGACCAGGGCGCTCTCCACGGCAAAACCGTCCTCGTCCCCTGAGCGTGAGGACAGATGCGTTACGCAGGCCCGGCGGCCCTCCCGCGAGGATCCGCGGTCCTGGCATCCACCGAGTTGATTAACGATCTCCGGGGGTGCAGACGGAGCGGGGGCGCGGCGCAGGCACGCAGGCGCCTCCGCCTCCTTCCGTCTTCCCGCAGATGTCGGTTCAACCCACGGGGAGCCCCGCGTAGTTCTCCGCCAGTTCCGCCGCGGCGTGCGGGGAGGCGGCGATGCGGTCGAGCTGGGAGAGTTGCAGCCGGGTGTCGAACGCGCTCTGGTCGGGGGCGGTGTGCAGGGTCGTGGTCATGAACCAGGAGAAGTGCTCGGCCCGCCAGATCCGCTTCAGGCAGGTGTCGGAGTAGGCGTCGAGCCCGGCGTTCGTACCGGTCGCCGCCCACTGTGCGAAGGCGCGGGCGAGCACGACGACGTCGGAGGCGGCGAGGTTGAGGCCCTTGGCGCCGGTCGGGGGCACGATGTGGGCGGCGTCGCCGGCGAGCAGGACGCGGCCCCAGCGCATCGGTTCGGTGACGAAGCTGCGCATGGGGAGGACGGACCGCTGGGTGATCGGCCCCCGGTCCAGCTTCCAGTCGCCGTCCACGGCGAAGCGGGCCTCCAGCTCGTCCCAGATCTGTGCGTCGGTCCAGGAGGCCGGATCGCTGCCGTTCGGCACTTGCAGGTACAGGCGGCTCACCGAGGGCGAGCGCATGCTGTGCAGGGCGAAACCGCGCGGGGAATGAGCGTAGATCAGTTCGTCGCAGGAGGGCGGTACGTCGGCGAGGATGCCGAGCCAGGAGTACGGGTAGACCCGCTCGGCGGTGTGGAGCTCGCCCTCGGGTATCGCGCGGCGGACCACACCGTGGAAACCGTCGCAGCCCACGACGTAGTCGCAGGTGAGGGTGCGATCGGTGCCCTCGTGGGTGTAGTGGATGACGGGCCGGTCGGTGTCGGCCCCGACCACGGCGGTGACCGGGGCTTCGAACAGGAGCGGTGCCCCGTCGGCAAGCTGGAGGGCGATCAGGTCCTTGACGACTTCTGTCTGGGCGTAGACCCAGACCCGGCGTCCACCGGTCAGCGAGGGGAAGTCGATCCGGTGGCTGCGCCGGTTCCAGCGCAGTTCGATGCCGTCGTGGACCAGGCCCTCGCGGTCCAGGCGGTCGGCGGCGCCACAGGAACGCAGCGCGTCGACGGTGCCCTGCTCCAGGATTCCGGCCCGCTGCCGTTGCTCGACGTAGGCGCGGTCCCGGGCCTCCAGGACGACGCAGTCGATGCCGGCCCGGTGCAGCAGGCGGGCCAGCAGCAGGCCGGCCGGGCCGCCGCCGACGATGCCCACAGAGGTGTGGGAGGGGATCGTCACGACAGGTCCTTCCCTTCGAAGTCGGTTGCGGATGCGGCACCAACGTCGGATGCGGCCTCGGCGTCGAGTTCGGCAAGGACATGCCCGGCAACGGCAAAGGCCGTGTTGGCGGCCGGTACTCCGCAGTAGATGGCGCTCTGGAGCAGCACCTCCTGGATTTCCTCCGTGCTGAGCCCGTTGGTACGGGCGGCACGGACGTGCATGGCCAGTTCCTCGTAGTGGCCCCGGGCGATCAGGGCGGTGAGGGTGATGCAGCTGCGGGTACGACGGTCCAGTCCGGGGCGGGTCCAGATCTCGCCCCAGGCGTAGCGGGTGATCAGATCCTGGAAGGGGGCGTTGAAGGGGGTGGTGGAGGCGACGGCCCGGTCCACATGGGGGTCGCCCAGGACGGACCGCCGTACCGCCATACCGTCGCGGTGGGCGGTGGAGCCCAGGTGGTCGAGGAGCGCGTGCAGGACCCGTTGTGGCTGCTCGGCCGGCGCGAGGTGTGCGGCGCCGTCGATCTCCACGAGCGTGGAGTGCGCGATGCCGTCGGCCAGTTGGCGTGCGTGGACGGGCGGGGTGGCGGTGTCCTGCCGTCCCGCGATCACCAGGGTCGGGGCGGTGATCGCTGCCAGGTGGTCGGTGAGGTCGTACGCGGCCAGGGCGTCGCAGCAGGCCGCGTACCCGGACGGCACCGCCGCACGCTGGTCGGCGATCAGCGCCCGGGCGGTCGCGGTGCCGGTGAAACCGGTGGTGAACCAGCGGGCGGGTGCCGTTTCGGCGAGCCAGTCCACGCCCTCGGCGCGTACCCGTGCGGCCCGTTCGCGCCAGGTGTCCGGGTCGCCGAAGCGGGCGGACGTGCACACCAGGGCGAGGGACTCGACGCGGTCGGGGTGGTGGGCGGCCAGCCAGGCGCCGACCGCGCCACCGAGCGAGACGCCCGCGTGGGCGAAGCGGTCGATGGAGAGCGAGTCGGCCAGCCGAAGCACCTCGGCCGCGAGTTCGGCAACCGTGTGCTCGCCCCGCAGGGTGTCCGGGGAGCCGCCGTGTCCGGGCAGGTCGTAGCGGACGACCCGGTGACCGCGGGCCAGCGCGGGCACCTGGGCGTCCCACAGCCGCAGGCTGGTGCCGAGGGACGGGCCGAGCAGGAGCGCGGGCGCGTCCTCACGGCCGTCGGTGGTGTGGTGCAGCAGGGTCATCGGTCTTCCTGAGGTGGTGACGGGGTGCGGCCGAGTGCGCGGTCGGTCAGTTCGGGTGCGGCACCGAGATATCGGGTGGGGTCGAGCAGTCCCGGTAGGTCCGCGGGGTCCAGCAGGCCACGCAGTTCCGGCTGTTCGGCCAGGACGTCCTCCAGCGGCAGCCGTCCGGCCGCCGCGGCGTGGGAGGCGCGGGTGAGCAGGTTCCGTGCCTCCCTGCGGCCGACCAGCGGTTCGAACGCGGCCACCAGGCGTTCGGAGACGATCAGTCCCTCCGTCAGGTCGAGGTGCTCGTGCATCCGCTGCGTGTGGACCCGTAGCCCCGCGGTCAGTTCGGCCGCGTCCCGGGCCGCTCCTCCGGCCAGACGCAGGGCCTCCCGAAGGGTCTGCCATTCGGCATGCCACGCGCCGGCCGGACGTTCGTCCTCCGCGACGAGCGAGGAGAACAACGTGGCTGCGTGCTGGGGAAGTTGACGGGCCGCAGCGGCGATCAGGGCGGACCGGACCGGGTTGGCCTTGTGCGGCATGGCACTGGAGCCGCCTCCCGCCCCCTCGGACAGTTCGCCGATCTCGGTGCGGGAGAGGACCAGCACATCCGCCGCGATCTTGCCGAGGGCGCCGCCGACCAGGGCGAGTGCCGCGCCCAGTTCGGCGACGGGGGTCCGCAGCACGTGCCAGGGCAGCAGCGGTTCGTCCAGGCCGGTCGCTTCGGCGTATGCGGCGAGGAGTCCGACCGGGCCGGTTGCCGCCAGCGTGCCTGCGGCGCCGCCGAGTTGGGCCGGCAAGGGGAGCGAGGCGAGCCGGTCGCGGGCGTCCAGGACCAGCTGCCGCCATCCGGCCGCCTTGAGGCCGAAGGTGGTGGGCACCGCGTGCTGGGTGAGCGTCCGGCCGGGCATGGGCGTGACGCGGTGCTCCCGGGCGAGGCGGGCGAGGTGGTCCGCGGTGGTGTCGAGGTCGGCCAGGAGGTGGACACGGGCCCGCCGGGCGATCAGCATCAGCGCGGTGTCCATGATGTCCTGGCTGGTGGCGCCCCGGTGCACCCAGGCGGCCGCCCGGTCGCCGACCGCCGCGCGGAGGTCGGCGACGAGGGGGATGACGGGGTTGCCGCCGTCGCGGGCCCGGACGGCGAGATCGCGCGGGTCGAAGCGATCGGCGCGGGCCGCCGCCTCGATCTCGGTGCAGTCCCCAGCGGGCGCACCGAGCGCGCGGGCGAGTGCCGCCTCGGCGTCCAGCATGGCCTGGAGGACGGCCCGGTCGCCGGTCTCGGTCTCGACCGGGGTGCCGACCCGCCCGGGGGCGAGCAGGCCCACGTCGGCAGCGGCATCGGACCTCTGGCTATCGGAACTCAAGGAAGACCGTCTCCTCGGCGCCGTCGCCCTGCATACCGATGTCGAAGCGGTAGGTGTTCTCCCGCTCCTGACACATGATCAGTGTCTCGCGCCGCCCCTCGGAAAGTCCCGCGAGCAGCGTGTCGTGCGGCTGCCCGGGCAGATAGGCGCGGGTGTAGAGGTGGTGCAGCAGACCGCGGGCGAACACGATGACGCTGAGGTACGGGGCGTCGGCGGGCGGCGGCAGGGTCCGTACCGCGTAGTGTCCGTCGGCGTCGGTGGACACCCGCCCGAAGCCGGTGAAGGCGACGCCGTCGCGGCCGATGACCGCGCCGGTGACCGGGTCGTGGCGGAGCGAGCCGGGGGCTCCGGTGCGGGATCCGTCGGGGGCGGCCTGCCAGAACTCCAGCAGGGCGTCCGGGACCGGGTCGCCGTTCCCGTCGCGCACCACACCGTGCAGGGTGATCGTGCGCGGGTCGCCGGTGGGCGCGATCTCGCCGCCGCGGGCGAAGGGCAGGGCGTAGCCGTAGAAGGGACCGACGGTCTGCGAGGGGGTGATCTGCGGGCGGTCGCTCACCGCTGCTCTCCTTCGGTCCAGGTGGCCGCGGGGCCGTCGAGGACGATGTCCCAGTGGTAGCCGAGCGAGAACTCGGGCACGGACAGGTCGTGGTCGTACGCGGCGATGAGCCGTTCGCGGGCTGCGGCGTCGGTGATCGACTGGAAGATCGGGTCGTACCGGAACAGCGGGTCGCCCGGGAAGTACATCTGCGTGATCAGGCGCTGGGTGAAGGCGGTGCCGAACAGGGAGAAGTGGATGTGCGCGGGCCGCCAGGCGTTCAGGTGGTTGCGCCACGGGTAGGGGCCGGGCTTGATGCTGGTGAAACGGTAGCGGCCCTCGTCGTCGGTCAGGCAGCGTCCCGCACCGGTGAAGTTCGGGTCGAGCGGGGCGGGATGCTGGTCGCGCTGATGGGCGTACCGGCCGGAGGCGTTGGCCTGCCAGATCTCCACCAGCTGTCCCCGCACCGGGCGGCCTTCGCGGTCCAGGACCCGGCCGCTGACGGTGATCCGCTCCCCCAGGGGCTCGCCCAGGTGCTGGCGGGTGAGGTCGCAGTCGAGTTCCGTGACATCAGTGACGCCGAAGACGGGGCCGGTGAGTTCGACCGCGTCGGGGTCCTCCTGGACGACGACGGCAGGCTGACGGGGGTGGCGCAGCAGGCTGCTGCGGTAGGGGGCGTAGGAACGGGAGGGATGGACGGAGCCGTCCGGCCGTATGGCGTCCATCTCCGCGTCGATGGTTCCCTGGTCAGGGATCGTGTCGGTCATGTCAGCGCTCCAGGGCGTGGGCCGGTGTCCGGCCCACGCCGATGCAGAGGTCGGCGGGTCCGCTGCCTGATGCGGCAGCGGCGAGTCGGTGGGTGACGGCTCCGGCGGTACGGGGCCGAGCGACGACCCTGGGCGGGGGCACCGCCACGGAATCAGGTCCCTGCGGGGTCGGATGGCAGCCGTCGCACGGGGCGGCCGACCGCACCAGCTTGTCCATCACATCCGTCCGTTCTTCGCTACACCCTTGTCAGTGTTCGCCTGGTGAACTATTGTTCATTAACGACGATGCGGCGAGTCTCCGTCCGCCGCCGCCTGCCTGTCAATAGGTACGGTTACGCGATCGAGGAGGACGGATGCAGCAGCACGGCACCGCCGACGCACCTGTCGGGCCGCTGGAGCGAGGGCTCGTGGCCCTGCGGGCCCTGGCGAGTGCGCCGGGCGGCCACATGCCGGCCAGCGCACTCGTCAAGGCGACCGGACTGGCCCGCTCCCCCGTGGACCGGATCGCGACCACGCTCGTCCGACTCGGATACCTGCGCGAGGAGGACCGCGAACTCGTCCTCGCACCACCGCTGTTGGCGCTCGGCACCGCGTACCTCCGGGGCAGCGGAATCCCCGCCGCGCTCGACCCGCTCGCGGCCCGGCTCGCCGACAAACTCGACGAGTCGGTGTCCGTCGCCGTCCCGGACGGCGACGCCGTCCGTTTCGTCGTGCAGCACACCCGCCGGCGCGCACTGTCCGTCTCGTTCCGGATCGGGGACGCGTTGCCTGCCGACCGCTGCGCCCCCGGACCGCTCTTCGCCGCCGACTGGTCGGACGACGAGTACGCCGCCCGCCACTCCCGCACCCCCGAGGACTTCCCCGCACTGCCCGCACCGCATGGCCCACGCCTCGACGACGCCGGGTTGCGAGCACTGGCCGTCGACGCCGGCGCACGCGGCTGGTCGGTGGACGACCAGTTGATCGAGCCCGGCCTGGTGGCCGTCGCGGTCCCGGTCCGCGACGCCGAGGGCCGCACGGTCTGCGCGCTCAGCGCCGTCAGCCACACCAGCCGCCACTCGGCCGACGGCCTGCGCCGCCACGCCCTGGAGCCGCTGCGCCGCACCGCCGCCCGGATGACCGAGGCCCTCGCCGTCCTCGGCACAACCACCACCCCGCCCGCACCGGCGGCGGACCCGACCCCCGCCGCCAAACGGGATCTCGGACCGGAGTACCTGCAGTCGCTCGCCCGCGGCCTGGCGGTGCTGGCCGCACTGGGCGGCACCCCCGGCGGCATGACACTCTCCTCCGTCGCCCAGGCCACGGGTCTGGCCCGTGCGACGGCCCGCCGCTCCCTGCTGACCCTGGCGCAGCTCGGCTATGTGGCCGTCGAGGAGGGGCTGTTCACGCCGCTCCCCCGTGTCCTCGACCTCGGTCACCGGGTCCTGGCCGGCCTCTCGCTGGGAGAGATCGCCCAGCCGCACCTCGTCGACCTCGTCCGGCAGGTGCACGAGTCCGCCTCCGTGTCCGTCCTGGACGGGCCGGACATCCGTTACGTCGGCCGTGCGGCCGCGACCCGGATCATGAGCGTCACCATCACCACGGGCACCCGCTTCCCGGCGTACGCGACCTCGATGGGCCGGGTCCTGCTCGCGGGGCTGCCGCCCGGTGAGCGCGCCGCCTGGCTGGCCTCGGCCCGTCCGGAAGCGCTGACCGACCGCACGGTCACCGAACCGGCGGCCCTGAACCGCGTCCTCGACGAGGTGGCCCGGGACGGATACGCCCTTGTCGACCAGGAGTTGGAGGAGGGCCTGCGTTCGGTGGCCGTCCCGGTCCACGGCGGCGACGGCACGGTGGTCGCGGCCGTCAACGTCTCCCTGCACGCGGGCCGCACCTCCGCGGACGAGGTCCGCACCGGCATCCTTCCGGCCCTGCGCGCGACGGCCGCCCGGATCACGGCGGACGTGGCCGCGGTCGAGGCGGCCCGTCCCGCCTGAACGGGAGGCGAGACGGGTCGGTTCGGGGACTGGTGTCAACGTGGGTGGTCGCCCGGGGCACGGCGTGCCCGCCGCCGTAGATTAATCCCCGCAGGTTTTCCTGCCCTTCTACGGTGGTGCGGGTGAGGTGCTGTCCTACCGCGAGGAGTGATCAGTGTGGCGAACATGGACCGAGGTCCGTCGAGGGTCCGTGCGGTGCGCCACCGACTGTCCCAGCAGGGGCCGCCGTGGACCCGAGACCGCGAGGGAGACTTCGAGACCGTCGCGGTGCCCGAGCAGCACTGCGACCGGTTGCGCGATCTACTGATCTCCGAGGGAGCCGAGAAGGTGGTGGAGGTCGGTCTCGCCTACGCCGGCTCCGCGCTCGCCATCGGCGAGGCGCTGGCAACCGTCAGCCGTCCGCATCCCCGGCACATCATCATCGACCCGTTCCAAGAACGCGAGTACGCCAACGCCGGCTGGGACCTGCTGTGCTCTGCGGGGCTGGACTCGATCGCCACACTCCTGCTCACTCCTTCATCGACCGCGCTCCCGCAGCTGCTGGCCGAAGGCTTCGTCGCCGACTCGGCCTTCGTGGACGGCAGCCATCGGTTCCACGAGGTTTTCGTCGATCTGTACTTCTTGCGCAAGATCGTCCGGCCCGGTGGCCTGATTGTTGTCGACGACGACTGGTGGCCGTCTGTGCACACGGCCGTGCAGTACTACGAGCGGAACCTGGGGTGGACGGTGATCCCCGACGCTTTCCCCGGTGAGGGGATCGGCGTCGGACCTCATGGCACACCAGCGGTCCGGTGCAAGGCATATCGCTTGCCTGCCCCCTCGTTCGAGCCCTCATTCGAGGATTTCCGCACGTTCTGACCCACCCCCGAGCTTCGTGAATGTCGATGAGCTGACGACGCCGGCGCTCGACTGCGGCCCGAGGGACGGCTTCGAGGGCTCCTGCGAGCCGTGCGAGGATCGCGAGGTGACCGATCTGCACTTCCGCCTCGCAGAAGACACCGACCTCGCCGCGCTCGTTCGTCTGCGTGACGAAGCTGCCCGTTGGACGCTCGCCCAGGGCATCACCGGCCAGTGGGAGCCCGGCCAGTTGGATGAGGAGCACTTCCGCACAAGCATGGCGCGTGGTGAGGTCTGGCTCGCCGAGGCCGATGGCCGGGTGGCCGGGGCATGGGAGCTGTGGTGGGAGGACGAGGACGCCTGGGGACCACAGCCGCCGGTGGCCGGGTATGTGCATCGGCTGATGGTGGACCGCAGCAACGCCCGGCCGGGGACGGGACGGTTTCTGCTGCACGCTGCGGAGCGCCGCGTTGCCGCGACGGGGCGGCTGTTCGTTCGTCTGGACTGCCTGGCCGGCAACACACGTCTGAACGCCTACTACCTGAACGCCGGTTACCGGACCGTCGGCCACAAGGCAGGCAAGCCGCAGCCGGGCGGTGCACCCAAGTCGTTCACACTGCTGGAGAAGTCCCTGGGGCCGGCCACGGAAGGCTGAGCGACCAGTGGTGTCACGTTCAAGCCCGGCTCCGGCGAACCCTACGGCGGGCAGGCTCTCTGACGAGGGGGCGGCCGTCCCACGTGCGTGGACACGACAGCGCTGTCGTGTCTCATCGAGATCCGTGAACCAGGTGATCACCAGCTGCCTCCGGAACCGGTCGCCAAACGCTGTTCCCAGATATCGACGAAGCCAGTTCGATCCCGGCTTTGCAGGGCGAGGGACCTGATGCTCAGTGGATCGGTGTCCAGTGCTCGAAAGCCTCGTCCAGGCCTGGCAACTGGGGGTCGTCCCAGATCAGGCAGCCCCACACGACTCCGGGCACATCGGCGCCCATCAGATCTGGCGGGCCTTGGGTCACGGCGCGGTGGACGGCTTCGAGGTAAGCGGAGACCGATGGGTGGTCAGGCTTCGACACCGGATCATCCATCAACGCCCACGTTCCGACGCCGTCGTCACCTGCGTAGTGACCGTGCAGGGGTCCGGCCTCGTCCCGGGTGAGCCACGGGACCACCCGGGCTCCTCCCCACCCGTCGCGCTGACCGTGCGCGGGCAGCCTCGGCCCGAGTGCCTCGGCCGGGGAGAAGATCACTCCGCCGGGCAGGAAAGCCCCGGAGCCGACCTCACCTTCCTCGTCTTCCTCGATGTACTGGTGCTCCACGCCGCCGCAGAGTCGCCACAGAACACCCAGCTCCGCGGGCAGCCCGAACCCGAGGCACTCCCTCAACCGGGAATCGGCGGTGGCGACCTCTTCTTCCGTCGCGGGAGGCAGAAGGGAGGCGTATGACAGGGGAGCATGCTCAGCAAGCCAAGAAGTCAGGGCCTGCCAAGCCGCTACGACCCGCTCAGCTTCACCATGTGCTGGAGTAGGCATCCGACCACACTACAAGGGGCTCCGGCTGCTGCCCTTCGCCGTGAGGCGGCGGCCGGGGCCGATTCCGAATCTCGCACGGCTTCGTCGAGGCGTTGCGGAGGCTGATGAAGTCCACGTCCACGTGCGGCTCGTAGGCGTCGGTTGCACGCGATCGTGCCCCTCTCGCCCCGGGATGCGGCCAGGGCGATGGCACCACCGGTCCGCCACACGAAGTCACCTGCGTGCGCGATGATCGCCAGTGTCGATCGCGGGGGGGGCGGGCCCATTGCCGTTGGTCATGTGCCGCCCTTGCCGGCAGATATGCACCCGCCCGGCAGCGCGTCAGTCCTCGCGCAGGGCGTCGATCACGCTGCGGAGGTGGGCGCGGACGGCCGATTCGGCTGCCTGCGGATCTCTGGCGCGGATGGCTTCGATCACGGCCAGATGCTCATTCAGGGACTGCTGCGGGCGTCCCGGCCTCAGCGCCAACTGGAAGCGGTGGCGAACCAGTTGGGCATTGAGCCGCTCCAGGAGGCCGACGGCCGTCTGCTGGCCGGAGAACTCCCGGATGTGGGTGTGCAACTGGTGGTTGAGATCGGAGTAGCAGACCGGATCGCCGTTCGCGACCGCCTTGGCCATGGCCCGGCCCAGCTCGGCCAGCTCGTCGAGCTGCTCGTCCGTGGCCCGTACGGCGGCCTGGGCCGCGCACAGTCCTTCGAGCGCCATCCGGCACTCGGTGATCTCCACGGCCTCCTCCACCGTCACCACACGCACCCGCGATCCGCGGTTGCGGATCCGCTCGACCAGCCCCTCGGAGGCCAGGTCGAGCAGTGCCGCGCGGATGCTTGCGCGGGTGACGCCGTACTGCTCGGCGAGTTCGTTCTCCACCAGCCGCTGGGCCGGTGCCATCTCGCCGCGCAGAATCGCCTGCCGCAAGTGCTCCAACGCGTACTGCTTGGCCTGTTCTCCGGAGCCTGGACGGGCTTCCTTCGACATGCGCCCTCCCTGAGTGAGTACCTGTCAAACCAAATCTAGGCCAACCAGTTTGTCACCAAATTTGTCGCGGCTGTTTCTCATGCATGTCGGGTCAGTGGCCGGCCGTGAGCTGGCCGCTGAGCCTGCCGTGCAGATGGGCGCTGGGGTCGTTGAGGCCGGTGATCTCGACGGTCTTGCCCCGGTGCGCGTACTTGGTCTCGATCGCGTCCAGCGCGGCAACCGAGGAGGCGTCCCAGATGTGCGCGGCGCTCAGGTCGATGACGACCCTGTCCGGGTCGGTGGCGTAGTCGAACCGGCCCACGAGATCGTCGGTGGAGGCAAAGAACAGCTCACCGGTCACCCGGTAGACGACCGTGCCGCCGTCCGGGTCGGTGACGGCCGTGACCTCGGCGAGGTGGGCCACACGCTTGGCGAAGATGACCGCGGCGGTCACCGATCCGACGACGACACCGATGGCGAGGTTGTGCGTGGCGACCACACACACGACGGTGATGACCATGACGGCGATCTCCCCGGCAGGCATCCGCCGGAGCGTCCTCGGCGCGATGGAGTGCCAGTCGAAGGTAGCGAACGACACCATGACCATCACCGCGACCAGCGCGGCCATGGGGATGTCGGAGACCACGGGGCCGAACACGATGCACAGCACCATCAGGAACACACCGGCGAGAAAGGTGGACAGGCGGGTGCGGGCGCCGGAGACCTTCACATTGATCATCGTCTGGCCGATCATCGCGCAGCCGCCCATGCCGCCGAAGAATCCGGTGACGATGTTGGCGATGCCCTGACCGACCGACTCACGGGTCTTGCTGGAGCGGGTGTCGGTGATGTCGTCGACCAGCTTCGCCGTCATCAGGGACTCCATCAGACCGACCAGTGCCATCGCCAGGGCGTACGGAGCGATCGTGGTCAGCGTGCCGAGCGTGAACGGCACGTCGGGCAGCCCCGGAACCGGCAGGGAGGACGGCAGGGCGCCCTTGTCACCCACGGTCGGCACGGCAAGGGCGGCGCCGACCGTGATGACCGTCAGGACGACGATGGACACGAGCGGGGCGGGAACGACCGTGGTGATCCTCGGGAAGAACACCATCAGGGCCAGGCCGCCGGCGATGAGCGGGTACACCGCCCACGGCACCCCGGACATCTCGGGAACCTGCGCCATGAAGATCAGGATCGCCAGGGAGTTCACGAAACCGACCATCACGCTGCGCGGGATGAACCGCAGCAGCCTCGCCACCCCGAGCGCCCCGAGCACCACCTGGAAGACCCCCGCCAGAATGACGGCGGCGATCAGGTAACCCAGACCGTGCTCCCGGTTCAGCGGCGCGGTGACGAGGGCGACGGCGCCGGTCGCCGCAGAGATCATCGCGCGTCGGCCACCGACGACCGCGATGGTGACGGCCATCGTGAAGGAGGTGAACAGGCCGATCGCCGGGTCGACACCGGCGATGATCGAGAACGAGATCGCCTCGGGAATCAGCGCGAGGGCGACGACCAGCCCCGCAAGCACCTCGGTACGCCAGACCTTCGGATCATTCAGCCAGGAAGGCATGAGGGCGCGCAGCCGCGCGGCAGGGGACGCAACGGATGAGGACAAGAACGCAACTACCTGTCGTGCTCGGGCGCTTCCCCCCACGGTGTGCGAGAGGTGCGCGGCAGACGCGAAGGAACCGGCCGGCACCCCGCGTTCGACTCCGCGGGGCGGAGCCGGGTGGAAGAAAGCAGACCGGGTGAAGGCGGCATGGCGGCGCGGCCCGGTCTCACATCCGCGGGCGGAGTATCACGGTGGGCAGGGACGGCGCCGGTCGTCCTGGACCTCGCGCACGCTTCCCTCCCGCTGGAATCGATCTTCGGCGAGTGGGCCGCTTCGGCCACGGCAGGGCCACTGCCCCGCTCCCACCAGCGGCAACTCTACCCGGACGCCAGAAGGGGACCGGCGGGCCATGCCTGGGCGATCGGCGCCGGAGAGCGGGGAGACCGGGGCGGCTCATCCGTGATCGCGTCGTTGGCCGCCCCGCGTCGCAGGGCTAGCACAATCGGCGTGGTGGCGTCGGCTCCGGCCCGGGCCGGCTCACCGGACGGGGTACGAACGGCGGGCCGGTCCCCCGGCCCGCCGCGCGGTCACTTCACTGTGACGGCGTCACCGGTGGAGACGACCTTCATGGTCGTGGTCGTGCCGAGGAACGCCCAGCGCCAACTGCCCGAAGCCGTGGCCTTCACCGTCGTACGGAGGTGGCCCTTGCTGTCGGTGGTCGCCGTCTTCACGGTGTGGTAAGAGCCGCCGGGCTTCTTGTACTGCAGCTTCACCACCTGCTTGGTGAACGCGTGGTACTTGAGGTCCGTCCAGTTGGCCCGCATCAGCTTTCCGGTGACCGTCAGCGTGCCGCCCTTACTGACCGGCTCGGGGGTCGCGTCCGTGGTCAGGGTCGCGGCCCGCTTCACCTTGAACGAGGCGATGTAGTCGGAGATCCAGTAGTCACCGTCATTCGCGTGGGCCGTGGCATCGGCCCGCCAGATTCCGGCGACCGCGTTGGCGTTCCAGCCCTCGTTGCCGCTGCCGTAGGAGTCGATCCACGCCGGGTTGATCTCCATCGTCGCCGTGCACACGGACGTGGTCGCACTGACCTTCCTGCACGTGGTGCCGAGATGTGAGACCGGCCCATGCCCGTTGGACGCGTTGATCGCGGAAACGCCGGAGACTCCCTTCACCCCCGAGTTGTCCTTGATCGTCATGGTGATCGGGAATCGTTTGATGTTCTTGACTCCGACGATCACGTTCCGGCCGTCGTTCACGACGGTCTTGGTGATCCGGATGTCACCCCGCCCCTCCGCGTGAGCGGCCGGCGCCACCGCGATCCCGGTGATCACGGTCGCCACGACAGAGACCGCAGCGATGCGTCTACGCATGTCCACCCCTGTTCTCCCCGCCCCTTGGCGGGGGGAGAACAGGTTAGCGATCACCGGGGCTTCACCGTTGCCGGAACGAACTCGCCCGCCGGGTAAGGGGTCCTCACACGGGTGGAGGGGCCGACCGTATGACTCTGTTGGTAAAAGGCAGGGCCCCTTCGCGTGACTTTGGTCTTCACCGCCCGGTTGTGGGTGGTGAAGACCAAGTTCGCGTCTGGGGAGGGCGTCGGGGTGTCGTTGCGTGTGCTGGGGCTGGGGGAGATTCCGGCGGAGACCGCGCGGGTCGCGCGGGTGGTGTGTCCTCGTGGTGCTTTCGCGATGCGGCTGCGGGAGGAGTTCGCCGAGGTCTTCGCGGGGGAGGCGTTCGCCGACCTGTATCCCGAACGGGGACGCCCTGCTGTCGCGCCGGGAGTGTGAGCCCTGGTCACGGTGTTGCAGTTCGCCGAGGGACTGTCTGACCGGCAGGCGGCGGATGCCGTGCGCACTCGGATCGACTGGAAGTACGCGATCGGCCTGGAGCTGACGGACACCGGGTTCGACTACTCGGTACTCAGCGAGTTCCGGTCCCGGCTGCTGGCAGGCGAGAAGGCCGGCGAGGTCTTCGACCTCGTCCTGCGCCTGGCCAGGGAACGCGGGCTGTTGAAGACCGCGGGACGGCAGCGGACCGACTCCGCGAAGGTGCTGGGAGCGATCACGGGACTGAACCGGCTGGCGCTGGTCGGGGAGAGCCTGCGGGCCGCTCTGAACGCGATCGCGGCCGTGGCGCCGGACTGGTTGGTCGACCGGGTCGATCTGGAATGGTTCGACCGCTACGGACATCGGGTCGAGGAGGCCCGGCTGCCCAGGAGCAAGGACAAGCAGCGGGCCTGGACAGCGCAGGTCGGCGCGGACGGTGTGCGGCTGATGACTGCGGTCTTCGCCACTGACGCACCTCGCGAGGTGAGGATGCTCGGGCCGGTGGAGGTGCTGCGGCAGGTCTGGGTGAAGAACTACCGGGTCAGTGAGGGCGAGGTGCACTGGCGGGAGGAGAAGGACCTCCCGCAGGGCAGACTTCAGCCCTGTTCGCCCTATGACCTCGCTGCCCGCCGGGGCGCCAAGGCCGGTTCCGGGTGGGCCGGTATCTGATCCAGCTGACAGAGACGTGCGAGCCGGACGTGCCGAACCTGATCACACACGTCGCCACCACGGACGCGTCGGTCAACGACTCCAGGATGACTCGGACCATCCAGGCGGACCTGTCCGCCCGCGGCATGCTGCCCGCCATCCACCTGGCCGACGGGAACTACATCGACGGCAGCAACATCCTCGCCGCGCAGAGGATGGGCGTCGAGTTGCTGGGGCCGGTTCAGAGGAACACCACGGTCCAGGCGAAAGGACGGTTCGTCACTGACGCCTTCACCGTCGACTGGGACCGCCGGCAGGTGACCTGTCCCAACGGGGTCACCACAGGTCAGTGGTATCCCCGCACCAACTCCATCGGCATTGAAGTCGTCCGGGTCCGCTTTCGGGCATACCGAGTGCCGCCCCTGCCCCGACCTGCGTGCATGCGTCGGATCAGCCACCGGCGAGCGCCGCGAGATCATGCTGCGGCACCACGACGAACACCACGCGATCCAGCAGAACCGCGCCGCCCAGCAAACCCGTGAATGGCGCGACCGCTACCAGCGGCGCAACGGCATCGAGGCCACCGTCTCCCAGGGAGTTCGAGCCTTCGGCATGCGCCGGTCCCGTTATCGCGGCCAGCCCGAAACACACCTCCAACACCTATTCGCCGCGGCGGCGATGAACCTTTCGCGGCTCGACGCCTGGACCAGCGGCACACCACGAATCGGCACCCGCATCTCCCGTTTCGAAGCCCTGAGGCCCGCCGCCTGACGGCGGCGGGCCTCAAGGAGGGGCCAGGCATAAACCAACAGAGTCGTATGGTCGGCCCCTCTACCCGGAGACCGGGTGTCCGCTCGGCCCGGGCTCGTCGTATCTCCCAGGTCAGCCTCGCTCCAGGTCTCAGCTCTGGTGCCCGATGCTCGCGGTCCTGCTGACCCACTGGGACAGGGTGAGCTGGGTGGTGCGGGCCACGTGGGCCGGAGTGCGCCGGTAGCCTGCCGCCGGGCCGCCTTCGGTCCGGCCGGCCCCGGCCAGGGCATCGCGAAGCAGGGACAGGTGTGCGGGCAGGGCCCGGTACTCGTGCACGTCGCGGTGTGTGGAGCGGGTTGCCAGGTGTCCCACCGTGATCACCTCATCGGTCATGGGGGCTGCGGGAGCGTACTCCTCGGCCGGTCGTTCACTGATCGTGCGGCACATCGTGGTTGCGCTGAGCATGGGAGGTCCTTCCTGGGCTGAGCTGCCGGTCACGGCCACAGGGCCGGGCCCGAGTGTCTGAGGTCGGTGAGGGTGGTGAGCCGCCGGGCCGAGCCACGGCGTCGGGATCGCCGTCAGTTCCACGGCCGGTACGGGGCGCGCCTGAGAGGCGCCCTGTGCCCGGCGGGCCGGGGGTCCGGGAGCCGAAGCGACCGTCGGTGCGGATGAGGGGAGGACTCGATCGTCCGGCCACCGCGGAGCGCGGCGACACCGGCCGTGGTGACAGGAGCGGGCAGGCGTCGGGGAAGTCCGGGGACCGCGGCCCGGCGGGATTCTCCGGCCTGCGTGTCCGTGGTCACCGTGGCGGTGGGCAGTGCGATCGGTGCACGGCGCACGGTGCGCGGTGTGATCGCTGCTGCGTCATGTCGCCGGGTCGGGCAGTGGGTTCCGATCATGGCGGAAACCTCCGTTCGCCCTCCTACCTTCGCCTACGAAGGGCCCCTGGCGCGTCGTCCCCCGGCAGCGATTCCCGGCTACCACGGCTGCGGTATCCGACAGGCCCCACTACGGCCGGTGCCGCACCGGATACGTACCGTGGCGGCTCCCTGCCTCGGTCTGCGAGCGGGCAGCACCGGGCCTGCGATCCGACAGCACTGGGCCCGCTCGGACAGCACCGGCCCGCTCCCTGATCCGGCCCGATCCGGCAGAAAGGCCCGAGGCCTCCCCGCACAATCCCCGGAGCCGCACGCAGCACGCAGGGTTTACGGGACGGTCCTCAGGCCTGTGCGTGCCCTGGTTCCGGCGCGGAGCCGACCAGGCCGCACTGATAGGCGATGACGACGAGCTGGGCCCGGTCACGAGCCGCCAGCTTGGTCATGGCCCGATTGACGTGGGTCTTGGCAGTCAGCGGACTGACCACCAGACGTTCGGCGATCTCGTCGTTCGACAGCCCCAGCGCAACCAGCCCCACGACATCCCGCTCCCGCCGGGTCAGGCACTCCAACCGCTCGGGCACGCCTGCCGGGAGGGAGTCCGGTTGCGCGAGAAAGCGGCTGATCAGTGCGCGGGTCGCCGACGGGGACAGCAGTGCCTCGCCGTCCGCGATGGTGCGGACGGCGTCGAGGAGTTCCTCGGGCCGGGCCCCCTTGCCGAGAAAGCCGCTCGCACCGGCGCGCAGCGCCTCGGCCACGTGCTCGTCGTCCTCGAAGGTGGTCAGGATGAGGACCTTCACGCCCCCGCAGTCGTCGGACTCGTTGATCAGCCGGGTGGCGTCCAAACCGTCCATCTCCGGCATCCGGATGTCCATCAGGACCACGTCCGGGTGTTGCGTCCGCGCCAGGTCCAGTGCTTCCTGCCCGTTGGACGCCTCGCCCACCGTCTCCATGTCGTCCGCGGAGTCGAAGAGCATCCGGAAGGTGCCCCGCAGCAGGGCCTGATCATCGGCAAGCAGTACGCGAATCGTCACGTGCATCCCTCTCCGGTGGTTTGTCCGTCACCAGGCCGGGGCGCAGGGGCAGCTCCGCCGTCACGACGAACCCGCCCTCCGGGCGCACTCCGGCGTACAGCCAGCCTCCGACCGCGGACGCACGCTCCCGCATCCCGATCAGCCCGTGCCCGGTCCCCGGGTGGGTGTGGTCCCCTGCGGTTCGTCCGTCGTCCTCGACCGTGATCGTCAGCCGTTCGGCCCGGTAGTGCAGGCACAGCCGGGCACGGTCGGCACCGGCGTGCTTGTGCACATTGGTCAGGGCCTCCTGGACGATCCGGTAGGCGGCCAGATCGACCGTCGGCGGCAGCGGCTGGACGTCCCCGCGAAGGGACCGGTTCACCTTCAGGCCCGCGCGCTCGAACGACGCGAGCAGCGCCGGTACGCGCTCGAGCCCCGGCATCGGGTCCCGCGGCGCCACCGGATCACCGGACTGACGCAGCAGTCCCACGGTCACACGTAGTTCGTCCAGCGCTGACCGGCTGGTGTCCCGGATGTCCTCCAGGGCGGCCACGATCTGTTCCGGCCGCTGTTCCACCAGATGCACGGCCACGCCCGCCTGGGCATTGATCAAGGCGATGTGGTGCGCGACGATGTCATGCAGCTCGCGTGCGATCCGCACCCGCTCGGCCGCCACCCGTTGCTGCGCCTCCTGCTCACGTGTCCGCTCCGCGTGCTCCGCCCGCTCCTCCACGGCCGCCACATAGGCACGCCGCGAGCGCACCCCGTCGCCGATCGCGGCCGGCAGTGTCGTCCACGCCAGCATCGCCAGATTGTCGGGGGCCAGCCAAGATTCCGGCTCGCGCATCACCGCGGCACCCACCAGGACACAGGCCGAGAACACCCCTGCCATCCAGGTGGCACGCCGGTCGGTCAGGGTGGCCACGGTGTAGAGCGACACCAGGACCGGGCTGATCACCAGGGGACTCTCGCGTATCCCGATCACCTGGAAGGCCACCCCGCAGCCGACCGCGACGGCCAGGACGCCGAGCGGATACCGGCGTCGCCACACCAGGGCGGCGCAACCGATGGCCGCGAGCATCACGACGGGCCACCGCAGGACGAAGTGGCGCTCGTGCCGTACGACCGAGGCAGCCACGACCGACAGCACGAACAGCAGGACCAGGCCCAGTGCTTCCGCCGCACCGATCCTGGCGCGTATCCCCCGTCTCCAACCACTGATCACCGCCATGCCACCACCGTAGGGTCGGCTGCGGCCTCCGGCCTGGCCCGAGCGGGGCGGCAGGCAGCCCGGTCATCGGCCTCGGCCCGTTCGCAGAGCCGTCGGCGGCCGACCTCGATTCCGTGGCCTGCGGTACGCCGTTTCGGGTCCGTCACCGTCGTGCAGGATGCGGTCCGCCCCGGCAGCGGGGCGCCGACCCGCTCCCCGTCAGGTCGCTCCCGGTACGGTGAAGTCAGACGCAGCCTTCACCGGCCCGACAGCCGTCCCGGTGTTCCTCCACAAGCGCACGACGCAAGGACGAGAACGATGGCCGCAACCCCCACCCCACAAGGTCCAGGGCCCGTCCCCAGCCGACCGGACCCGGTGCCGCACGACCCACAACCCCCCGCCGAACCGGTTCCCGACGAGCCGGGCCCCCAGCCGGAGACTGAGCCGGCCCCTGCACCCGGCCCTGCCCCGGCGGAGCCGCCCGACTGACACGGACAGGGGCCCGTTCGCCCGCCCTGCTCCACCACGACGAGGGAGAGGCCATGGCACGAGTGGTGGTCGAGGGCGCCGATATCGTCGTGCGTCTGCGCTGGCGGGAGAAGGCGGCGGCACGTCATCGCAATGTGCGGGTTCCGCTGTCAGCGCTGCGCCAGGTCCGCATAGAGCCCGACTGGTGGCGCGTGCTGCGCGGTGGCCGCGGCCGGGGCACCTGGATTCCCGACCTGCTGTGCGCGGGCATCCGCCCTCTGCAGGGCGGGCAGGACTTCGTGCTGGTGCGGGTCGGCAAGCCGGTGCTCTGCGTGGAACTGCGCCGGGGCGCACCGTACGAGCGCCTGGCGATCTCCGTCCCCGACCCCGAGGAGACGCTGCGCACCCTGCTGCCGTCGGTCCCACAGGATCGCTTGGAATGAACGTGCGCGGGCGGGATCGCTTCGCCGACCTGCGGGGAACCTCTTCGCCGGACGCGGCGCGACCGTGGCCCGCGACGGGCGTTCAGCTCCTGCGGCGGACGGGGGCGAGGCCGTGGTCGGCGAGCGGGCCGACGGTCAGTCCCTCGGCCCGCAGGCCGCTGATCAGCCCCGGCAGCATCGTCAGCGTCGGCCGCCACCGGTCGGTCGCGGTCAGATCGGTGTCGTGCAGGAGGACCGTGCCGCCGCCCCGGAGCCCGCTGAGCACGGTCACCGCCACGCCCTCGGGGGTCGCGTCCTCGGTCCAGTCCCGGCCCCAGGCCGACCACAGCACCGGCCTGAGTCCGGCCCGCAGGGCCGCGGCCCACCGGCCTCCGGTCAGGATCCCGTAAGGCGGCCGGTACCACAGCGGCCGGACGCCCGCGATGCTTCGTACCGCCTCGGCGGCGCGCGCCACTTCGCGCGCGTCCCGCAGTGCGGTGGGAAGCCACGGACGGTCGTGGGTCCATCCGTGCACGGCGAGTTCGTGTCCGCGGCGGGCGATGTCGCGGCCGAGTTCCGGATGACGCAGCAGACGCTCGCCGAGCACGAAGAACGTGGCCCGGGTGGACAGCCGGTCCAGCACCTGGAGGAAGTGCGGGGTGGAGCGCGGATCAGGACCGTCGTCGAAGGTCAGGGCGATGTGTCCCGGGTGCCCGAGACCGGCCAGGGAGGGAAGACACCTGCGCCGCAGGCCCGGCAGCCAGGTGGCCGCTGGGCCGATATGCGCGGTCAGCACCAGCGCCGACATGGCCAGGGGAGCGCGGAGCGCGGCAGGGGCCGTCATGGGTCGGGTGTACATCGGGATTCCGTCCCTCCGTGGTTCTCGGCTATCGGTTGTGTCGGGACCTGCTGCGGCGTGTTGCCGTCCCCGTCGAGTCCCAGTCCCCCGCGACCGCCGGGGAGACCGAGAGGCCCACCGTTCCGGCCGCGATCAGAACGGCTCCGAGCGTGGCCGGCAGCAGATGATCGCCCAGGGCGATGCCTTCATCGAACACCGCACTGCCCAGCACCACACTCACCAGCGCGTCCCCGAGAGTGAGGGCGGGCTGCGAGGCGGCGAGCGTCCCGGCACGCAGGGTGCTCTGGAGCAGCAACAGACTCAGCAGGCCGGCACCGCTCATCGCGTACAGGTACCCCGTGGCGAAGACCTCGGCCGCCCCCTCCGGGATCCGACCCATGACCTCCTTGACCAGGGCGGCCGTACAGGCGAAGGAAATGGCCGTGGCGCAGCCGAGCGCCGCGGCGCGCGCGGCGCCGTCGAGGGCCCGGGCAAGAAGAACCAGCAGGACCACCGCCGCCGCGGCACAGCTGCCGGCGACCGGCCATCTGCCGGCTTGTCCCGTCGCCCCGCCGACCGACGGACCGGCGGCGATCAGGAAGAGCGCCAGCCCCACGGCGAGCATGAGGAACGCCCCCCACGTCCTGCCGTCCGGACGGTGACGGAAGACCACGGTGCCGAGCACCAGCGTGAAGAGGAGTTCGCTCACCATCAGCGGCTGGACCACCGTCAGGCTGCCGACCGCCAGCGCGCTCGCCTGGAGGGCGGCGGACAGTCCGAGCGCCACCGCACCGGCCAGCCAGAAGGGACGGCGTACCAACTGCGCCCATCGGCGTACGGGGTGCCGCACGTCCGGTCCGTGGCCCACCGTCTCGTCCTCGACCTGCTCCATCGCGGCCCGCCGTTGCAGCACGGACGCGGCACCGTTGGCGAGTGCCGCCAGCAGCGCGAGCAGGACGGCCGGAGCGTTCACGACGCCGATCAGCCGAAGCGGGCGGCGAGCCGGTGGTACAGACCGGGAGCCACCGAACGCACACATCCCGGCAGACGCAGCCAGGCGGGGACGAACACCTCGTCGCGGCCGGTGACGACGGCATCCCAGACCGCGTCCGCGACGCGCTCCGGCGGCATGGGCCGGGGCCACGAACGGGTGTACGACATTCCTCGGCGTTCGAAGAAGGGGGTGTCCACCACCCCGGGGACCAGATGGGTGATGCGTACTCCGGTGCCCCGCAGTTCGTAGCGCAGTGCGTCGGCGAACGTGGCGATGGCTGCCTTCGCTGCCGAGTAGACCGCCTCACTGCGCACCCCGGCGGAGCCCGCCACCGAACCGATCAGCACGATGTGCCCGCGCCCCGCCGCGAGCATGTGCGGCAGCAGCAGCCGCACCAGATGGACGACGGACACCAGGTCCACGGTGAGGACCCGGTCGGCGGCACCGGCCGGCATCGCGGGGAAGGAGCCGGCCCAGCCGACCCCGGCCGCTGCCACGAGCAGGTCGACGCCGCCGACGGTGTCGAGGGCTTCCTGGACCAGGTGCTCGGTGCTGTCGGGCGACATCAGGTCGGCGTAGAGGGCTGTGGAGTACGTCGCGGCCGCGACACCGCTCAGCCGCTCGCGGTCACGACCGGTGACCAGGAGCGTCCAGCCTCCCTCGGCCGCGATGCGGCGTGAGACCGCGGCACCGATGCCGGAGGAGGCTCCCGTCACCAGTGCCACACCGGCCCGGGCGTCCGGGCGGTCCGCCGTGTCGCGGCCCGGTACGCCGCGGTGTGCGAGGCCCGGAACACGTGGCATGGCTTCTCCCCTGGGTCAGCACGGTGCGGCGCGGCGTCTCGCGGGATGTGGGACTTCGCGGTGCCCCGCGGTCGGTGGGACTTCGCGTGCCGCGTGGGGTTAGGAGTAGCCCGGGCGGGCGTCGGCAAAACCGTCGGGGCCCAGACCTCACTGCACTGCACCGCGCCGCTCGCACCCGCAGAATGAGGGAGGAAACGCGCTCAGTGCCCTTGCGCCGGATCCTCCGGGTGCTCGCCGAACGAGAGGTGATCATGTGCCTGCCGGTCATGCTGCTGAGCCCCTGGCCTCCGGTCGCCGCCCCGGCCCTGCGGGAGTGTCCCGGCCGCGACGGTCAGGGGCGTCCTGGTCGCCGACCCGCTCGGGGCGGCGCAGCGTGGCCCCCGGAGCCGGTCACGGCCGCCTCCTCTGCCGGCCGGCCGGGGCGTACGTCCGATGAGCCCGGTACCCGGACGCTTTCTGATCCTGAGTGCGGGCATGGGCTCGGGCCACGACGCGGTGGCGGCGGAAGTGGCCCGCCGGCTGGAGGCCGGCGGAGGACGGACGACGACGGTCGATGTCCTTGATCTGCTGCCCCCCGGCCTCGGAGGTGAGCTGCGTTCCTTCTACCGGTCGGTGATCTGTCGCATGCCGGTCGTCTACGCCGGGCTGTATGCGGCGTTCTTCCGTGCCGGAAGCGGCCCCCGCCCCGGCAGTACCCCGCTGGCCGCGCTCGCGCGGCGGCGGCTGCTGAGGCTCGTCGAACTCCAACGGCCGGACGTGGTCGTCCCCGTCTTCCATCTCGCCGCCCAGCTCACCGGCGGACTCCGGGCGCGCGGCGCACTCGCGGTGCCGACTGCTGTCGTCATCACCGATTTCGCTGTTCACCGCCAATGGCTGCATCGGGGCAACGACCTCCATCTCTGTCTCACGCCCGATCTCGCCCATCAGGTCCGGCAAGCGGTCCGGCGCCCGGCCGTGGCCTCCGGCGCTCTGGTGGCACCCCGGTTCCGTGCTCAGGCGCCGCCCGCGTCCGACGGGCAACGGCGGCTCGACTCCCCGGACCGTCCACCGGTGCTGATCTCCACGGGGGCCTGGGGGGCCGGCGCCCGGCTGGGGCAGACCACACGACTGGTGGCCTCGGCGGGCTACCGGCCCGTGGTGCTCTGCGGCACGAACACGCGCCTGCGCCGGGACCTGTCGCGCATCGCCCAAGCCGATGTCATGGGCTGGGTCGAGGACATGCCGGGGCTCATGCGGGCCTCCCGTGCGCTCATCGACAACGCGGCAGGTCAGACGGCGCTCGAAGCGATGGCCGCCGGAGTACCGGTGATCGGTTACCGGCCCATTCCGGGGCACGGTGCGGCGGGCGCCCGGCAGATGGCGGAGCACGGTTTCAGTGACTTCGCACCGGACCCGTGGACGTTGATCCGGGCCCTGGACCGGCTGACCGCTCCGGGCCCGTTGCGCGAGCAGCGCATCACCGCGGCCCGTGCCCTGTTCTCCGGTCCGGGTGTGCGTCCTCTGGAGGCGCTGGTCCACGCGGACTGAGCGGTCCGTCCGAGGAAGCAGCGGCCCTCTTCCCGGCAACGGAACAGGCCCCGGAGTGCGGACCCGGGCACGGCGAAGAGCGGCCGCACACCGGGCAGTTTGCCTCGCGGCGCCGTACGGGACGACCCTGGAGGAAGGTACCGCCCGGGCCCGGAGACGCGGCATCGGGCAGTGCATCCGAAGGACGACGGAAGGCGCCGGCCGTGGACGGTCGGGAACCGGCGGGCGAACAGCCCGGCGCACGTGGCCACCGGACCGTGCCGCACACCGCGGACCTGCGGGTGGAGGCATGGGCGCCGACGGTCGAGGGCTGTATCGGCGAGGCCGTGCGCGCGGTGGTGGAAGGCTTCGCCGACACGTCGAGGGCCGCAACGGTCGGGGACCGCGTCTGCACGGTGACGGCGGGGGCCGACGTGGATCTGCTGGTGTCCGTCCTGGAGGAGGTCGTCTACCGGATGGACGCCGACGGTGAGATCCCGCTCGCCGTGGAGCCGGGAGCGATCCGGCCGGCCGCGCACGGCCGGAGGCTGTCGGTCCGCTTCCGCATGGCCGACGCGGGCGCCGCGGAGGCCATCGGTGCGGTGCCGAAGGCCGTTTCGCTGCACGGCCTCCGGCTGGGGCGCGGCCCCGGCGGCTGGACCTGTGGGGTGACCCTCGACGTCTGAGTGCGGGCACGGAAGGGAAGGATCATGGCGCTCACGCTGGCACTGGCGGGCGACACCATGCTCGGGCGCGGGGTGGCCGAGGCGCTGCGCCGCTCACCGGTGCCGGGCACGCTGTTCTCCCCGGGCATCAGGAAGGCCCTCGCGGAGGCGGATCTGTTCGTGCTCAACCTGGAGTGCTGCGTCTCCGACCGCGGACGCCGCTGGTCCGATCCGTGGAAGGCCTTCTTCTTCCGCGCTCCCCCGGCCGCCGCGGAGGTCCTGGCCGGTCTGGGGGCGGACTGTGTGACGCTCGCCAACAACCACGCACTGGACTACGGGTTCGATGCCCTGGCCGACACCCGCACCCTGCTGGCCGCGGCGGGTGTCCGCTCGGTCGGGGCCGGGGCGGACGCGGGCGCGGCCCGGGAGTTCGCGGTGCTGGAGGCGGGTGGTGTGCGGCTGGCGGTGCTGGGCGTCACGGACCACCCGGAGGACTACGCGGCCGGGGCCCACACCCCTGGGGTGGCCTGGGCCGACCTTCATGCGGGGGTGCCCGGCTGGCTGACGGACGCGGTGGGTCGGGCCGCTGCCGCGGCGGATGTCGTGCTGGTCACCGCCCACTGGGGGCCGAACATGACCTCCCGGCCGCCGCGCCATGTCGCGGCTGCTGCCCCGGAGCTGCTGGCGGCCGGAGCGACCCTGGTCGCGGGGCACTCCGCCCATGTCTTCCACGGGATCGCCGACCGGATCCTCTACGACCTGGGCGACTTCGTCGACGACTACGCCGTCGACCCGGTCCTGCGCAACGATCTCGGTCTCCTCTTCCTGGTGACCCTGGACGGCCCGGATGCCGCGCACCTGGTTCCCGCACGGGTGGAGGCGCTGCCGCTGGCACTGGACTTCTGCCACACCCGTCTGGCGGACGGCGCGGCACGGGAGTGGATCCGCGAACGGCTCACCACCGCCTGCGCCGAGTTCGGCACCACCGTCGCCGACCGGAAGGGGCGGCTGACGGTCGACTGGAGGTGAGGGACGTGGAGATCGCACTGGTGGAGAGCAGCCCGTACCGCTTCCGGATCGAGCGGCGGGACCCGATGCGCGTACCCGGGACGGTGTTCGCCTCGCGCGCGCTGCTGCCTGAGGCGGCCGGGGACAAGGCCCTGGAACAGGTGGCGAACGTGGCGACGCTTCCCGGCATCGTCCGCGCCTCCTTCGCCATGCCGGACGTCCACTGGGGTTACGGCTTCCCGATCGGCGGGGTGGCGGCCACCGACATCGCGCACGGCGGAGTCATCTCGCCCGGCGGTGTCGGGTTCGACATCTCCTGCGGTGTGCGGCTGCTGGCCGCCGGGATCGACAGGGAGGCGCTCGACCACGACCGGATGCGCCGGCTCATGGACATCCTCGACCGGACCATCCCGCGCGGGATGGGGCGTGGCGGCCTGTGGAAGCTGTCGGGGGCCGGGGAGATGGACGAGCTGCTGGTCGGCGGCGCCCGGTACGCGGTCGAGAGCGGCCACGGTGTGCCGCGTGACCTGACCCGCTGCGAGGACTACGGCGCCCTGGACGGCGCGGCTCCGGGGCAGGTGAGCAAGCGTGCCGTCGAGCGCGGCCTGCACCAGGTGGGAAGCCTCGGTTCGGGCAACCATTTCCTGGAGGTCCAGGCGGTGGACCGGATCTACGACGGCACCACCGCGGCCGCCTTCGGGCTGCGGGCGGGCCAGGTGTGCGTCATGATTCACTGCGGTTCGCGCGGCCTGGGACACCAGGTGTGCACCGACCACGTGCACGTGATGGACCAGGAACTCCACCGGCACCACATCCAGCTCCCGGACCGGCAGCTGGCCTGCACACCGGTAGATTCGCCGCGGGGCCGCGCCTATCTGGGGGCGATGGCCGCCGCTGCCAACTACGGCCGGGCCAACCGCCAACTGCTGGCCGAGGCCGCCCGCCGTGCCTTCGCGACGGCTGCCGGAGCCGGTCTGGAGCTGGTCTACGACATCTCGCACAACACCGCGAAGCTGGAGACCCACGAGGTGGACGGGGTGGCGCTTCGGCTCTGCGTCCACCGCAAGGGCGCGACACGGGCGCTGCCGCCCGGCGACCCGGACCTGCCCGACGACCTCGTCCGGGCGGGGCAGCCGGTCCTGGTGCCCGGCACGATGGGCACCGCCTCGTACGTGATGGTCGGCCTGCCGGACAACGACGCCTTCCACTCCGCCTGCCACGGGGCCGGCCGGGTCTGGAGCCGTCACCACGCGCTGCGCATGGTCCGCGGGGAGCGGCTGCGGGGCGAGCTGGAGGCGCGGGGCATCGCCGTACGCCCTTCCTCGTGGCGCGGTCTCGCCGAGGAGGCTCCGGAGGCGTACAAGGACGTCGACGCGGTCGCCGCCGTCACCGAGGGCGCCGGTCTCGCCCGTCTGGTCGCCCGGCTGGTTCCGCTGGGTGTCGTCAAGGGATGAGGCGGTACGGAGGATGAAAGTGGACGGGCTGTGCCGAGCCGCGGTGGTTCATTGGTCCGGCGTTCGCACTCGGGTGGAACGCGAGTAGCGTGGAATTCGGGTACGGAGCCGGTCCGGTGGGAGAGCCGGGAAGCCTGCCGAGGCGACGGCAGCCGGTCGTCGTGGCCCCTTGCCCGATGCCGAGCGGAAGGCCCGGCTCCTTCAGGGACTTCCGGCGGTGGCGACAGGAACGCAGCAGGTTCAAGAGCTGCGGGAGGAGCAGGCATGGCGGCCACCGAAGTCGTGGTGCGTGCCGGACCGGTACGGCTCCACGGGACGCTGTCCGTCCGCGAAGGGGCCACGGGCATCGTGGTGTTCGCCCACGGCAGCGGCAGCAGTCGGCACAGCCCGCGCAACCGCTCCGTCGCGGACTCGCTCAACGAAGCGGGCCTGGCCACGCTGCTGTTCGACCTCCTCACCGCGGAGGAGGAACTCGACCGCAGCCTCGTTTTCGACGCCCCCCTGCTGGCCCGTCGACTGTGCGACGCCACCGGCTGGTTGCTCGGTCAGCCCGGCACCCAGGGCCTCGCGGTCGGCTACTTCGGCGCGAGTACCGGCGCCGCCGCCGCGTTGTGGGCGGCCGCGGAACCGGACTCCCCGGCGATGGCGGTCGTCTCCCGGGGCGGCAGGCCCGATCTGGCCGGGACCCGTCTGTCGGCAGTGACCGCGCCCACGCTGCTCATCGTCGGAGGGAACGACGAGGTCGTGCTGGACCTCAACCGTGGTGCCCAGGCACGGTTGAGGTGCGAGAACCGGCTGGCCGTGGTGCCCGGAGCAACCCATCTGTTCGAGGAACCAGGTGCTCTGGCGGAGGTGGCGCGGCTGGCCACGGAGTGGTTCCTGCAGCACCTGGGGCCCGGGACGGGGACCGGGGGCTGAACTCCGGCCGACCGCACGGACGGGCTCGCGGGCACTGACCGACGCGCTACGAGGTGCTTCGCGATGCGGGACACGGCCATCTATGCAACGCGCTTGTCTACGCGCATCATTGAGATGCTTCGCCCGCACATCCGTCCTCGGCCGCACGACGGGCTTCCCCGCTTCACACACGTTCGCCGTCGGCCGGGTCCATCTTTGTCATGCCCTCGTCACACCCCCACACGAAAGGCAACACGATGGCTTGCGGATCAACCAGCCTGTGGGCTGGCGAAACCAGTTGGTTCTGCTGCGGCAACTCCTGGGGGCCGTGCTCCAGCACCGGCGGCGGCGCCTGCGGCACCTGCCAGTCCGGCTCGAACCACGGCGCGTGGCCCAACGCCTCGCAGGCGTGCTGGGACATCACCCGGCCCGACCTCTGCGGCGAGAACATCCCCAGACGCGGCTGCGGCTCGGTGATGAACGTCAAGCACCAGTGCTCGGGCGCGACCGTGTGCATCACGATCACCGACTGCGGCCCGCGCACCAAGTCGTGGTGCGGTGAGGCGACTTGCTGTAACGGCACCTGCCGCACCAACCGGGTCCTCGACCTGACCCCGGCCGCCTTCTCGGCGATCGGCAACCTGAGCTCCGGCATGCTTCCGGTCTACATCTACGAGTGAGGAGGACCGACATGTCCGTACGAAACGACCGGACCGAGGGGATACGCCGTCGGCGCTTCCTCACCAACGCCGCCCTCGGCGGCGCGACCATCATCGGCGCGACCGCACTCGGCGGCCTCGACGCCGAGGCCGCCTTCGCCGCGGAGCCCTCCCTCGATCCCGCGATAGCCAGGTCCACCTTCGTGGAGGGCCGCATCATCGGCATCACGGGCAGCGTCCTGGAGGTGGCCGGATCCAACGGCGGCCACTCCCGGGTGCAGATGACCAACGTCACCAGCGTGTGGAAGGTACGCGCCACCACGGCCAAAGAGATCGAGGTCGGCGACGGACTCTACGCACGCGGCGTCAAGATGCCCGACGGCACCGTGGCCGCCGACGCGGTGTGGGTGAACATCGTGAACCTGGACACGCAGATCCGTGGCATCGCGAAGGACCGGCTGCACCTCGCCCACGGGCAGCACGAACTGGTCGGCCATGTCGCTCCGGAGGCCAGCGCCTCCTACGCGGGCCGTGCGCTGACGTCCGACCTGTCCCGGCTGCGCATCGGGCAGAGCGCCAAGGTGCTGGGCGCCTGGCGGCCGTCCGACAACTCCGTGGACGTCGTCCGCATCTCCGTCGGACACTGACCCGGGCCCGAGGACAGAGAGAGGAAGAGATGCTGTCACTCACAACGGGCCTCGCCCCGCTGGTCCTCGCGGGTCTGCTCGGGTGGACCGGGGCGGTCAAGGCACTCAGCCGGAGCACCGCGCAACAGGCGCCGAAGACGGCACTGGCCCGCATGCTGCGCAGCAGCGAACGGGCGACGAAGGTCCTTCGCGCGACCGGTGCGGCTGAACTCCTTATCGCCGCAGGGCTGCTCGCGATCCCGGCGAATCCGTTGCCCGGGGCCGCTGCCGCCGTACTCGGGGCGGGCTTCCTCGCCTACCTCGGGTACGGGCGGGCCATGGCGCCGGAGTCCTCCTGTGGTTGCTCGGCGAGTGAGGACACCCCCATCACCTGGCGGGCGTTCGCACGGGCAGCGGCCGTCCTCGTCGGCGGTGCGACCGCCGCGGTGGCGCAGGGTTCCTGGTGGTCGACGTTGTCCGACCGGCCCGCGGCCGGCGCTGCGCTCCTGGCTGCGGCGGCGGCGGTGCTGGTCGCCCTCTCCGCCGATCTCGACCGGTGGTGGTTGCTGCCGCTGCGCCGGACGAGGCTGCGTGTCTTCGGCCACCCGCTCCTCGGCACGGGGGACGGGAGCCGGGTTCCGGTCGCGGCGAGCGTCGAACTCCTGGAGAGCTCCCTTGCCTGGCAGGCCGCCGCACCGGTGGTCCGGTCCGCCCTGCTGGACCACTGGGAGGAGGGGGGTTGGCGCATCCTCCAGTACTCGGGTGTGTACGGGGACCAGGAGAACGCGCGCCCGGTCGCGGTGGTGTTCGCGGTCGACGCCACGGTCGGCCGCGACAGCGGCGGCGATCCCCTCGTCCGTGTCAGTTATGTCGACGCGGACAGCGGGGAGGCCGTGGCCGTGGACGAACTCGGCTCGGTGCCGTCCCGGAAGGCCCTGCCCATGGCGGGCTGACGCCGCGCTCACACGCTCCGACCGCCACCGGCGCGAGGAGTCCCCCAGGGCCGGTGCCGCGACATTCGCGGCACCGGCCCTGCCGGGAGGCAAGGATCGCGACGGGTGAGCGATTCACTCAGCGCTCTCCCCGGAACCGGCACCCCAGTGGGCAGCGTTCGCCCGCGCCCGTGCGAGCAGGGCCGCAGGGTCGGGCTGCGCCTGAAGCGCCTTCAGGACAAGAAACCACCACTGGTGCAGACGGGCCGCGAGTTCCTTCTCCCCCACCACCTCATCGGTGAGCCCGTACAGACCGAAGCACGCGCACACCAGCGTCGTGGCGGTGTCGGACGGATCGATACCCTCGGCGAGTTCCCCCCTGACCCGGGCATCGGCGAGCAGCGTGGTGGCAGCCGCGATCCAGGCTTCGAACGGTGCGGGCACGGCCGCGTCGATGCTGCGGCGCTCGGCCCACAGACGGGCACCGGCGCGGGCTATGACGTCCTCGCTCAGGGCTCTGGCGATTTCGAAGCTCAGACCGACGAGCAGGTCGAGCGGAGGAACATCCGGAGTCGCGCAATACCGGGCCAACTGCGGCCAGGTGGCGAACTGTTCGCGCACCACGGCCAGGGCGAGCTCCTCCTTGCTGGCGTAATGGAAGTAGATGGCTCCACTGGTCTTTCCCGATCGGCCGCTTATGTCGTTGATGCTGGTACCCACGTACCCCTGTTCGACAAAGAGATGTGCCGCGGCTTCCAGCAGGGACTTCCGGGTTGCTCGTGCCCTGTCTTGCACGTATGTTCCACCTTCGATAAATCATGCTGCTCATGCGGCACAAGGGAGCAATACACCCGCACACACGCAGCACACCATCAGTTCTCGCGGAATTCTTATTATTCTTCGACCGTGCGCACGCGCGGGTGAAATCGGGGAAATTCACGCCCCGCGCGCATACGTCGGCGCACCGATTCGTCACCGTTAGTCCCTGTATGTGACGTTCACTCGACGCTCCCGTACGTACGGGTCGCCATCTATCCCCCTTGCCCCGCCAGGGCGCTTCTGGTCTCTACCACTCGAACCTCTCTTCGCGACCAGCCCTTCACCAAGCACTCGAAATAGTGATTGCGCCCTTCTTCGTCGCGTAATTAACGTAGTGACCACGATGTTTTTGGGATCGCTCCGCGGGAGCGAACAACATCCCGGGCGGCAGGCTCCACAGAGGCACATCGCCGCCATCGCACGCGGTCACCGAATTTCCCTCGGCATCCACGCCCCATCAGCCGAGCACGCCCCCAGCCGTCCGGTATCCCCTGAACCCGTGACGGAACAGGGTGGCGCACTCTCCGAGAACGGCAGAGAAATGACAGTTCACCGCATCTTCAGCTGGTCCCCAGCCGCCATTGTGTTCGATTGCGATGGCACCCTGATGGACACCGAACGCCACTGGCAGGACGCCCGAAACCACGTCTTCCGCGAGTTCGCCCTGAGGCCCCCGTACGGATTCGCCGAGCGGGCGAAAGGAGTGCATTACATCGAGTGCGGGAGCCTCATGGCTCAGGAGACCGGAAAGCCCGAACTCGCCGACGCCATGACCCATTCACTGAAACGGCACTTCACGGCACTGGTCGCCGAGGACCCCGTCGCCATGCCGGGCGCAGCGGCACTGGTCCGACTGACGGCACGTCATCTGCCGCTCGCGGTGGCCAGCAACTGCCCTTTGGACGTGGTGGAGTTCTGCCTGGAACGAGCCGCGCTGCTGAGCCACTTCGATCACGTCGTCGTCGCCGGCAACACCCTGCGGCCCAAGCCGCATCCGGACGTCTACACCGCTGCGGCTCGCGCCTGCGGCGTGTCTCCCCAGGACGCGCTGGCGGTGGAGGACTCCGTCACAGGCGTCGAGGCGGCGCGCAGTGCCGGGCTGCGCGTGGTGGGCGTCGGGCCACGTCCGGCCGGAGCAGACGCCGAGCGGGCCGATCTCTGGATCGACGCACTGACCGACCCCGACCTGCTGGCCTGGGCCCAGGCCCGGATCGCGGCGGCCGACCCCCGCGCATGAGCGGTCGGACACAAGCAGGAGCAGGAGCAGACACACGGCTCCTCGGGCCGCCGCGCTACGGGCGGCAGGGTCCCTCGCGCAGGGTCCTGTCCTGATACATCGATCCGGGCCCCCGCGGGCAGCCGTCGTCAGGCGCGGGCAGCCCGGCGGTCCCCGGAGCCGTTCCGGCGCCGACCACTCGGGTGGCGCCGGAACGGCGGTACGCGCAACGGCTGTTACTCGGCCGCGTCCTCCACCGTGATCGCCTGCACCGGGCAGACGCGGGCGGCTTCCCGGACCAGCGGATCGGCTGCGTCCGTCTCATGGCCGGGCCGCAGCTCACTGAACCCGTCGTCGTCCTGGGTGAACACCTTCGGCGCGGTCAGCGCGCACTGGCCGGCGCCGATGCACACACCCTTGTCGATCCTGATCCGCATGACCACAGCGTCCTTTCCGGCAAGGGCCCGGCTCACCACGTCACAGGCAGTTCGAGCATGCCCTGGATCGTGTCGCCTGGCTTGAAGGGGATCTCGTCGGCGGGCGCCGCCAGTCGCAGTTCCGGCAGCCGGCCGAAGAGCGTGCGCAGCGCGATCTCCAGCTCGGCCCGCGCAAGGTTCTGGCCGAGGCACTGGTGGATCCCGAAGCCGAAGGCGAGGTGATGGCGCTGCTCCCGGCCGAGATCCAGTTCGTCCGGGGACGGGTAGGCGGCCACGTCCCGGTTGATCACCGAGGTGGCCAGCACCACCCCGTCACCTGCGTGAATGGTGACCCCGTCCACGTCGATGTCCTCTGTCGCCACCCTGGTGATCCCGTCGGCGATGGACAGGAACCGCAGCAGTTCCTCCACCGCGGCGGGCATCAGGTCCTCGGACCCGCGCAGCCTTTCCAGCTGGTCCGGATGCTGAAGGAGCGTGAACGTACCGAGCGAGATCATGTTCGCGGTCGTCTCGTGGCCGGCAATCAGCAGGATCTTGGCCAACTGGACGAGTTCTTCGCGGCTGACGGCCCCGGTCTCCAGTTGCTGGGCGACCAGTTCGTCCAGCAGTCCCTCGCCCCGGTCGGACCGCTTGCGCTCGATGAGTTCCCGGAGGTACGCGTCGAGTTCCGTCCGAGCCGCTTCGATGTCCGCGGTCTCCGGGCCGCGGAGCAGTTTCCGGGACTGGGCCTCGAAGAAGTCGTGGTCGGCGTAGGGGACGCCGAGAAGAGCGCAGATCACGGTCGAGGGAACGGGCAGCGCGAAGGCGCTCACCAGATCCGCGGGCGGGCCCAGCTCGATCATGGCGTCCAGCAGCCGGTCCACGGTCTCCTGGATCCTCGGCCGCAGTTCGATGGTCCGCTTCACGGAGAAGCTCGGGATCAGCATCCGCCGCTGCGTGTGGTGCTCGGGGTCGTCGACGCCGAGCAGTTCGATACGTCGCTTGGTGATGCGCGACACGCGTTCGGTGAACACCGGGAACGCGGGATTCTCCCGGTCGGCCGACAGTCGCCGGTCCACCAGCAGAGCACGTGCCTCGGCGTGTCCGGTCACCAGCCAGACCCGGCGGCCGTCGAAGAGCCGGGCGGGGAACAGCGGCCGGGGCCCTTCGCTCCGTGGCCGGTAGTCCGCCGGCGGGTGGTAGGGGCAGGTGCGGTCCTGCGGGAAGGAGACGGTCTGGGTGTCTGCCATGGCGGACCTCGCAAAGAGGGCGGAAGGATGGTTACCGGTCTCCCCCACCAGGTGCCTCAGTCACCTTTCCAGGATACGCAAGGACCGGCCGGCCCGCAGTGGAGCCGTCACCGTCCGTGGCCGGACCCAGCTCCGTCGGACCCCGGCACGGACCGGCGCCGCGGCCCGTCGCCGGATCTCCCGTGGCAGCACCCGACGCCCGCCGCCGACAGTCCGCCGCCCCATACAGCAATGGAGAAAATGCATGTTATGCGCATAAAGTTTACTTATGCCGCATGCCAGTGAAGGTGGGACAGGAGGTACCGAGGACCGGAGGCACCTCTGGTCCGGCGCCTACCGGGCATGGGCCTGGTGGCTGCCCCTGCTGCTGATCGTCGTGGACGTGGTCGTGGACCTGACGTTGCTGCGCAGCCGCGAGCCGTTGAGCTTCCTGCTCGTCGGAGCCCCGCCCCTGGCTGCGGCCACCCGGAGCCCGCGGCACACCGCCGGGATCACGCTCGCCTGTCTGGGACTGGAGATATGGCTCGCCTCCCTGCGCCCGGGGCACCTCATGGAGGAACACCATGTGACCGTGTATGCCACCACGGCCCTGATCGGCGCCGCCAGCGTCGCGCTGTCCTGGCAGCGCAGCAAGGCCGAGGCCAGCCTGGTCCGTGCCCGCTCGATCGCCGAAGCGATCCAGATGACGCTGCTGCGCCCCTTCCCGAAACGGCTCGGCCAGGTACGGGCGGCGGGCTTCTACAAGGCGGGTGAGGGCGGCGCCCTCGTCGGCGGCGACCTCTACGACCTGTGCGAGACCCCGTTCGGCGTACGGGTGGTCCTGGGGGACGTACGGGGAAAGGGGCTGGACGCGGTCCAGACCGTCGCCGCCGTCCTGGGAAGTTTCCGGGTCTGCGCCCACGAGTGGCCGGATCTGAGCCGCTTGGCGGAGCACATGGAGCTCAGTGTCGCCCGCAACGCCGGAGCCTCGGCAGGCGATGAGGAACTGTTCGTCACGGCTCTCATCCTGGAGTTCCCGCCCGGCGGGGGCTCGGTGCGGATCGTCGACCGCGGGCACCCCTCGCCCCTTCTGCTGACCGCGGACGGGCCGCGACGGCTCCGTACGGTCCCGTACCTGCCTCTGGGGCTGGGAGAGTTGGGGCTCGACCGGGCCGAGATCACCACGCATCCGTTGCGGGCGGGAGAAGTGGTTCTTCTGTACACGGACGGGGTGAGCGAGGCGCGGAACGCCCGGGGCGAGTTCTATCCGGTACTGGACCGGTTGACGGACCGGTTCGGTGACGGCCACAGGACTCCGGATCCCGACGCGCTCGTCTCCTTCATCAGGACCGAGACGGACAACTGGTCGGCCGGAGCCGACGACGACCGGGCCGTGATCGCTCTTTCCCTGGGGTAGCCGCCGGCGTTCCTCCCCAGCGCGGCCACCGGAGATCCCCGGGGCCGGTGTGCGTGTGCCCCGGGGGAAGACCGGTCGGCTGCTGTGCCGATTCTCCACGGGGGGTAGGCCCGCACCGCACTCTTGTTGTACGTTCCGTCCACAAGCTTGCTAGACGTGGCGTCTAATAAGCGAAGGGGGCGCTCGACCGCCGTCGATCTCATCGGATGGGCACCGGATGGGACGAGGGTGGTCCGCGTCGAGTCGATCTGTCGATTCAAGGAGCCGCACCATGGCAAGCAGCACCGCTGGACCGGAGCACCGGAACCGGCTCGACGAGCACGATGTCTCCCGGCGCCTGCTCGACTCGGCGGCCACGTTGTCCTATGACCCGGTCACGGAAGTGGACTGGGACACTCCGCTGGACAAGGACTTCCATGGTGCGAGCCCCGAGTGGAGCACGCTCTACGGCACGGCGTACTGGGGCGAGCTGACCGAGGCCCAGCGCAAGGAGCTGACGCGGCAGGAGGCCGCGTCGGTGGCGAGCACCGGGATCTGGTTCGAGATGATCCTGCAGCAGATGGTACTGCGCGACATCTACGCCAAGGACGCGACCGACCCACGGTTCCAGTGGGCGCTCACGGAGATAGCCGACGAGTGCCGGCACTCCATCATGTTCGCCCGCGGGGCGGCGAAACTGGGTGCGCCGGCCTATCGGCCCCGTCGCTCCGTGGTCGAACTCGGCCGCGCCTTCAAGACACTTGCTTTCGGCGAGACGGCCTATGCGGCGATCCTGGTCGCCGAGGAGGTGCTCGACGTCATGCAGCGCGACTGGATGCGGGACGAACGGGTGGCACCGTTCGTACGGACCATCAACAACATCCATGTCGTGGAGGAGTCGCGGCACATGAAGTTCGCCCGTGACGAGACCCGCAGGAGGCTCCGGCAGGCCGGCCCGCTGCGCCGCCGGCTCAGCGCGTTCGTGATCGCGGTCGCCGCCTATTTCATCGTCACCAGCATGGTGAACCCGAAGGTCTACGCCAACGCGGGCCTCGACGCGAAGCGCGCCCGCGCCGAGGCCAGGGCGAACCAGCACCACAAGTCACTGATGCGGTCCAGCTGTTCGGGCCTCATGGAGTTCCTGGCCTCGGCGCGCCTGCTCACCCGGCCCGCACTGGCCCTCTACCAGCGCGCCAGCCTGATCTGATCCGAGCCGACCGACCGACCACCGAGCCGAGCGGACGACATGACGTACGCCATCACCCAGAACTGCTGCAGCGACGCCACCTGTGTGGCCGTGTGCCCCGTCAACTGCATCCACCCGACGCCGCAGGAGCGGACCTTCGGCCGGACGGACATGCTGTACATCGATCCGGCGGCCTGCATCGACTGCGGCGCCTGTGCCGATGCCTGCCCGGTCGACGCGGTCTTCCCGGTGGACAGCCTGCCCGACGCACAGAAGGACTACGCCGAGGTCAACGCAGCCCACTTCGCCGGTGCGGAACCCGAACCGGCCGGCACCGGTCCCAACTTCCACCCCTGGGACCCGCCCGCCTTCGAGCGCAGCCTGCCGTCCGACTTCGCGCCGATCCGGGTCGCGGTCGTCGGCACCGGCCCGGCCGGGATGTACGCGGCCGAAGACCTGCTGCTGCACACCCCTGCCGAAGTGACGCTGGTGGACCGGCTGCCGGTGACCGGTGGACTCGTCCGCTACGGCGTTGCACCCGACCATCCCGGGACCAAGAAGGTGGCCGAGACCTTCGCACGCTTCCACTCCCATCCCCGGGTCCGCATGCTCCTGGGGGTGGAGATCGGCAAGGACATCACCACGGACGAACTCGCCGCGCACCACGACGCGGTCATCTACGCCGTGGGAGCCACCGCCGACCGTCGGCTCGGCATCCCCGGCGAGGACGTGCCGGGCAGCATCCCGGCGACGGACTTCGTGTCCTGGTACAACGCCCACCCCGAGGTCGCGCCGGACGCCATCGACCTGTCCGCGGAGCGGGTCGTCGTGGCCGGAAACGGCAATGTCGCCCTCGATGTCGCCCGCATCCTGGTCACGGACCCTTCGGCGCTGTCCGGCTCCGACATCGCCGACCACGCCCTCACGGCCCTGCGCGCCTCGAAGGTGCGCGAGGTGGTCCTGCTCGGACGGCGCGGCCCGGAGCACGCGGCGTACAGCGCGTCCGAACTCCTCGGCCTTCAGCGGCTTCCGGGTCTGGAGACGGTCGTCGACGACCACGATCCGCGGATCGGTGCGGCAATCGACGGTGCGGCACCCGACGGGAAGGCCGCACTGCTGCGGGGCACGGCCCGCGAGGCGGTGGACTGGTCGCGCACCCCGGCATCGAAGCGACGCGTCGTCTTCCGCTTCCACTCGGCACCGGTGGACGTGCTCGGCGACGAGGCCGTCCGAGGCGTGCGTGTGACGGGACGCCCGGGCGAACTCGACCTGCCCGCCGGCCTGCTGCTGCGGGCGATCGGGTACCGCGGTGAGCCGGTGACGGGGCTGCCCTTCGACGAGGCGACCGGCACCGTGCCGCACGAGCGCGGCCGGGTTGTGGGTCGGCCCGGGACGTACGTCGTCGGCTGGATCAAGCGCGGGCCCTCGGGCGGCATCGGGGCCAACCGCGCCTGTGCCGCCGAGACGGTCGGCACGCTCCTGGCCGATGCCGTCGCCGGCGCGCTTCCGTCACCGGCGCGTACGCCCAGGGCGCTCCTGCGCCTCGCCCGCAGCCGCAGCCGTCAGGTCGTCGACGCCCGTGGACTGGCCGCCATCGACCGGGCCGAGCTGGCCCGAGGCCGTGACGGCGGCCGCCCGCGGATCAAGTTCGGCACGGTGCCGGAGCTGCTCGCGGCGGCCAAACGCACCCGCTGGAGGGTGCCGGGCTGACTCCCCGCACCCCTGCGGGCCGTGGCCGGTCCTTCATCGGGTGTCTCTCCCGCTCACGGCCGGCGACCGGTGTCCGGAACATGCCGGTCGCCCGCTCAGCATGCTCGGCTACCGTGTGCTCCCAGCGCTTCCCGCTCCGGCTCTGCGTACAACGCCGTGCGTGCCGGGCCGGATTGGCGCCGCATCATGCCCACGCCCACACCCCGTGCACCGTCTTCATCTCCGCATGGGTGTGTGGGACGCGCGACGACCAATGGAGCACACGTTGAGGACGACGTTCCGTTCTCGTTTCACCGCCCGGATCGGGCGAACCTACCTGGCCAGACTGCAGAAACACGGAATCGGTTCCTCCACGATCAGGTTGCTTCCCGAGGATCTGCTGGCGCTTCTGCGCAGGGACGGCCTGGATCCGGTGGAGAGGCTGGCCGGGCTCCGGGCAAGGACGCCGGTCTCCAAGGTGCAGCTCCCGTTCGGGATGAACGCCTGGGTGGTCACCGGCTACGAGGAGTCGAAGGCCGTTCTGGGATCGGCCGACGGGTTCAGCACCGACTTCGCCCATCTCGCCGTGAACGCCGGAGTGGCGGCGGAGCAGAGCCCCGGCGGCCTCGGGTTCAGCGATCCGCCCGTGCACACGCGGCTGCGCCGTATCCTGACCCCGGAGTTCACGATGCGCCGGCTGCGTCGGCTCGCCCCCAGGATCGACGCCATCGTCGAGGAGCGGCTCGACTCGATGGAGGAGCGGGACGGCCCGGTCGACCTGGTCCAGGAGTTCGCGCTGCCGGTTCCCTCCCTGACCATATGTGAGCTGCTCGGTGTTCCCTACGGGGACCGTGAGGACTTCCAGCAGTTGGCCATGGACCGTTTCGACCTCTTCGGCGGGACGACGGCGCCCTTCGGCGCCATGTCCCAGTCGCTGGCGTACTTCAGGAATGTGGTCAGGATGCAGCGCGAGGACCCTGGCGACGGGCTGCTCGGCATGATCGTGAAGGAGCACGGCGACAGCGTCGATGACGAGGAGCTCGCCGGTCTCGCCGACGGCGTGCTCACCGGCGGGTTCGAGACGACCGCCAGCACGATCGCGCTCGGCTCCCATGTGCTGCTGCAGAACCGGGACGTCCTCGAGCGCATACGGAGGGACGACACGATGGCCGCGCGGTTCGTCGAGGAAGCACTGCGCTACCTCTCGGCGGTACAGATCGCCTTCCCGCGGTTCGCCCGCCACGACGTGGAGATAGCCGGGGTGGTCATACCCCGGGGCGACATGGTGCTGTGTTCCCTGAGCGGCGCCAACCGCGATGCGTCGTACGTCAGGGACGACGGACGTTTCGACCTGAGCCGCAACCCCGCGGGGCACCTCGCCTTCGGTCACGGAATCCACCGCTGCATCGGTGCCGAACTGGCGCGCATGGAACTGCGCGCCGCCTACCCGGCCCTGGCGCGACGGTTCCCCCGGATGCGCCTCGCCGTCCCGCCCCAGGATCTGGCCTTCCGGAAGCTGTCCATCGTCTACGGCATCGAATCGCTGCCGGTGCACCTGCGCTGAGCGGGCACGCACTCCCAGCGCCTCCGTCCGTCACCGCCGCGAACCCGGCCGGGAGGCGTTGGTACCGTCGTCCTGCTACCACTCAGCGACGATCCGCTCGGGGCTGCGGGATGTGGTGCCGCGTCGCCACTCCACCCCGTCGGCGGGTCGCACCAGCCGGAGGCCGGGGAAACGGGCGGCGAGCCGGTGCAGGGACAGGTGGAGTTCCAGCCGGGCCAGCCAGGCACCCATGCAGTAGTGCGGGCCCGCCCCGAACGACAGGGTGGGGGCCTCCAGCGGGGCGAACAGGTCGTCGAGCTGCCGGGACGGGAACACCTCGGGGTCCCGGTTGGCCCTGCCGCAGTCGGCGAGAACCACCGAGCCCGCCGGGATGGTCACGCCGCCGACCTCCGTGTCGGCGGCGGCGTACCGGGCCGTCCCCCGGTCGTCCCCGAGCGGAACCAGATGCAGCAGCCTCTCCGCGAGCGCGCCGGCGGCCTGTTCGTCCGCACCGAGACGGGGCCAGCTGTCCGGCCGTTCACCGAGCAGGTAGAGCAGGGAGTTGCCGAGCATCGTCATCGTGCTGTCGTGTCCGCCCACCACCAGTCCGCAGACGAGGTCGACCAGCTGACTCTCCGGAATGCCACCCTCCGCATCGGCCGCCCGGACGAGCACACTGGTCAGGTCGTCGCCGGGCGCCCTGCGCCGCTCGGCCAGCAGCGCGCTTCCGAACGCCGCGAACTCCGCCAGCCCCGCCCGCATCTCCTCCTCGGGATGGGAACCGTCGGAGAAGGCGTACTGGGTCCAGTGACGCAGGCGTTCCTGTGCCATGGCATCGAGGCCCATCAGACGGCTGATCACCTCGACCGGGAGCGGCAGGGTGAAGCGGGCCACCAGGTCCACCGGTGGTGTGCAGGAGGCGAGTTGGTCCAGTCGCTGTTCCACGATCGACGCGATCCAGGGCCGCCATCGCGCGACGGCCCTCGGTGTGAACGCCCGCCGCAGCGTGCGGCGCAGGCGCAGATGGTCCTCTCCGTCCTGGTTGAACATCAGGTCGAGGCTGCCCACCAGCCCTGGTTCGTCCGACCGGGGCGGCGCGTCCGGTCCATGCAGCTGGGCGCGGCCGAATCGGGGGTCGGTCAGGACCATGCGTACATCGGCGTACCGGCTCACCTCCCAGGCCCGGGTCCCGTCGGACGACGTGACGGACTCGGGCGGTCCGGGCGGGTCGAATCGCAGGCGGTGCAGCGGGAGCGACGGCGGGCCAACGGCCTCGTCGGTGTCGTGGGAACGGGGCACGGAACCTCCTGGCGTGCGGGGGTGCGAAGCCGCGGCAGGGCCGCGGGCGAGCAGGGTGGGGAGAGGAGCGGCAGACGGGGCTGCGGGAGCAACGGGGCTCAGAGTTCCACCAGCACCTTGCCGCGGCTGGCTCCGGTGTCCGCGTAAAGGCTCCGGTAGGCCTCCGGGATGTTCTCGAAGCCGTGGTGAAGGGTGTGCCCGCAGCGGACCTCGCCCCGCCGGATCCGGCCGCCGAGATCGTCGTGCAGGGCCCGCCAGTTCTGTTCGGTGAACCATTCCAGCGAGAAGATGCCGCGTACGGAGGTGCGCGGGAACATGATGTACGGCAGCAGGCGCGGCCCGGTCGCCTCGCCGCCGACCTGGGTGGCCCACTGCCAGCAGACGGCCACCTGGCTGTCGACGTTGAGCATGGAGAACACCGCGTCGGTGACGGTCCCGCCGAGGTTGTCGAAGTACTTGTCGACTCCGTCCGGGGCCGCCCAGGACAGGGCCTCCCGTACCGATTCATGGCTGTCGCCGTGGCGGTAGACGACGACCGCGTCGAAACCCAGCTCGTCGAGGTAGTCCGCCTTCTGTGTGGTCGAGGTGGTGCCCACCACACGGGCGCCCGCGAGCTTGGCGAGCTGGCCGACCAGCGAACCGACGGATCCGGACGCGCCACTGATCACCACGGTGTCGCCGGAGCGGACCGACATGAACTTGGTCAGGGTGCCCCAGGCCGTCATCCCGGGTCCGCCCATGACCCCCAACGCCGTGGGCAGCGGCAGCGCTTCGTCGTACCAGTCGGGGTCCAGCCGGCGGAAGGCGGGGAAGACCATCGGGAACGTGCCGGTCTGCCAGGGGGTGGCCGCTCCGGTACTGACGAGGTGGGAGCGCCAGCCGCCGAATCCCTGTACCAGGTCGCCGGGCCGGTGGGCCGCCTGCGGGCCCGCGTCCAGCACCTCCATGATCGAGTCGGATCCCATGTGTGCGCCCAGCGGGGTGTCCAGCGCGATGCCGTGCAGGTAGGGGTCCACGGACACATAACGCGTCCGCAGCAGCATCTCGTCCGGGGCGAGGTCGGTGTCGAGTTCCTCCTCGACCTCCTGGTAGACCTTCTCGACGTCCGGTACGCCTTCGATGTGCTCGCGCACCACCCATTTCCTGGTCCTCATCCCGTTCCCATCCTTTCGGTGCTGGTCGACCGGACTCGCCTCGCGGGCCGGGTGTCCGGTCCAGGGCCGACCGGGACGACGACATGGGTCGGCGGCGGCCCGCTCTCGTCGACGGATGCGGTGAACGTCCGGTTGTCGTCCCGGCAGATGAACTGCATGACGTGCCGGCCTGCCGCCGCCGCACGGATCAGGCCGCCCGTCGTCGCCCACACCCCGGACTGGTAGAAATTCCGCAGTCCCGGCAGTCCGGGGCCGTGCTTCTTGATGAGCTTCTCCAGCGTCTCCCCGCTCTCCACGAAGGGCTGCCAGCCGAGCACGGTGCCGTCGTGGTTGCCGGTGTAGCGGACCTGGGTGAGCGGGCTCGACACATCGCGCACGGCGATCGCGTCCGCGATGCCGGGGTGGCGCCGTTCCAGAAAGGCGACGAGCGCGTCGCGGGCCTGCCGTTTGGCCGCGTAGTACCCGCGGCCGTGGCGTACCGGCAGGGTGTGGAGCACTTCGCCGCCCCGGGCCCTGGTCGCCCGTTCCGGTCCTTCGTCCAGGGCCCGCCAGGGGGCGATGTCGCAGAAGTAGGTGACGTAGGCGACGCTCGTTCCCCGGGGGGAGAGTTCGGGGTAGTGCCTGTTGCGGAACTGGACGTTGATGCTCGGGTGCCGCAGGCCGGTCAGGCCGGCTGCCTCCGTCTCGTTCAGCAGATAGGTCGTGCAGGGATCGGCGTCGGGAAAGTCCCTGCGCAGGCCGAGGAAGAGGGTGAAGTATCCGGGGAACACCATGCCGGGTTCCCGGATCGTCCGGGTGTAGAGGCGACGGTACGCCTCGTTGAGGTAGCGACCGTCGAGCAGGTCCATCATCGTGGTGCGGCCGTCGCAGGCCGAGACGACGATGTCGGCGTACAGTACGCTTCCGTCGCTCAAGCGCACCCCGACCGCGCGATCGTCCTCGACGAGCACTTTGTCGACCTTGGCGTTGTAGGTCACCTCCCCGCCGAGCCTTCGGTACCGGCGCTCGATGGACTGCGCCAGTCCGAGCGATCCGCCCTCGGGGACGCCCGCCGAGAGGTTGGCGTGCGAGGCGAGCTGGAAGTGGAACGGCAGGACCGGGAACGCCGGATGCTTCTCGTACAGGATGAAGTTGAACGCCTCTCGGAGCAGGGGGTCCTTGAACCTCGCCGAGTAGTCGGTCATCAGGACGCCGATCGTCTTGCGTACGGCGTTGACGTACGGGACGAAGGAGGCCAGCATCCGCCAGCGTTCCAGCGGCGGCATCAGTCCCACCGGCTTGAGGAACGGATAGACCGCGAGGCATCTGCGGAACGTGCGCAGTTGCTTGCAGAAGTCGCGGATCAGGGCGGAGTCGGCGGGCGAGATGTCCGTCAGATGGGCCTGCAGCCGGTCGGGGTCCGAGTAGAAGTACACGGCCCGGCCGCACCGTCCGCGCACGACGTTGAACACGTCGAAATGCCGGATCTCCTTGCCCTGCAACGCGCCCAGTTCCAGCCAGATCTGGTGCATCTCGTTGCCGGGCCCGCTGCCGAGGAGCCAGCTGACGCAGGGGTCCAGGGTGAAGTCTCCGCGGTCCCAGGCCGTGCAGCAGCCTCCCGGCAGTTCGTGCATCTCCAGGATGTGGGTGCGGTAGCCGTTCATCCGGGCGTAGCAGCCGGTCGACAGGCCGCCGAGCCCGGCGCCGATGATGATCATCGACTGTCGTTCGGAACGCGCCATGACCTTGTTCTCCTCGGTGTTCACGTGCGGATGTCCCCGCGCGCGGACCATCGGTCGAGCTGTGGCAGCCGGCCCAGCTTCCCTGGATGCCACGGCTCGCCGCCCTGGCTCTCGGACGCGGTGAAGCCGCGTCCGAGCTCGTCGCAGAGGTACTGGATGACGAAGCGGCCGGTGGAAGCGGCGCGGATCAGTCCCCCCATGCCGACCCACTGGCCGGCCATGGAGAATCCGCGCAGGCCGGGCAGGCGCATGCGGTCCTTGCCCACCAGATCGGCCGCGAGGTCGTCGGCCTCGGAGAACGCCTTCCAGGCCAGGATGGAGCCGTCGTGGTTGCCCGTGTAGCGCCGGGTCGTCGCCGGGGTGGCGACGTCGACCAGCTCGATGCGTTCGGCCGTGCCCGGCAGGTGGCGTTCCAGGAAGTTCTTCACGAACGCGGCCACTTGGCGCTTCCTGGCCCGATACTCCTTGCGGTCGGTGGAGCGCAGCGCCGTCCAGTGGTCGAAGTCGCTGAAGTAGGTGCAGTGGATCACCGACCGTCCGGGCGGGGCGAATCCGTCGGAGTAGTGGGAGCGCAACTGGACGACCAGACTGTTCTGGAGCGCGCCGGGCAGGTGCGCCGCGTCCTCGGGAGTGAGCAGGTAGGTGGTGCTGTGGGGGCGGTCGGGGCCGAGGTCGCCCTTCAGCCCGACGAAGGCGGAGACCACTGCGGGGAACAGGGTGCCCGGACGGTGGAGCAGTTCCTCGTAGAGCTTGTCGATCCGCGGTCCGGTGTACCGGCCCTGCAACAGCCCCTGGATGGTGGTGTGGCCGTCACAGGCGGAGACGACATGGTCGGCGTGGTACCGCCTGCCGTTGCGCAGTTCGATGCCGACGGCCCGTCCGTCCTCGACGAGGATGCGTTCCACCCGGGCCCGGTAGCTGATCGTGCCGCCGAGCGCGTGGTACCGCTCCTCGACCGACCGGGCCAGTCCCAGTGAACCCCCCTGCGGGAAGCCTGCGTTGTGGTGGTGGGCGCTGGCCATGTTGAAGAGGTACGGGAGCAGCGGGAAGCCCTCCGGGTCCTGGAAGAAGATGTTGCGGAACGCCCTGCGCAGCAAGGGGTCCTGAAAGCGGTCGGCGAACTCGTGCATGGGGGTGGCCGCCGTGCGCCACAGGAGCCGGAACGCGGGCAGGACCGTACGCAGTGTCGCCGCTCTGTCCCGTACGGTCCGCAGGGCGGGCGCGGTCAGGAACGGGTACAGCTCGATGGCGAGGAATCGCCTGAGGTCCCGGCAGAAGGAGCGGATCAGCCGGGCGTCGGCGGGCGAGAGCGCGAGCAGGTGCTGCTCCAGCCGGTCCGGGTCGTTGTAGAAGACCACGGACCGGCCGGTCTCGTCGACGACCCGGTTGAACATGTCGAAGTTGGTGATGGACTTGCCGTCGAGCGCCCCCAGTTCACGCCATACCTGGTGGGCGTCGTTCCCGGCGGCCGTACCGATCAGCCACTCGATGCAGTAGTCGAAGATGTAGCCGTCACGCGACCAGGCGGTGCAGCAGCCGCCGGGCAGCACGTGCTTCTCGAAGATGCGGGAGCGCATGCCGTTCATCTGCGCGTAGCACCCGGTGGACATTCCGGCGATCCCCGCCCCGATGACGATCACCCGGGGGCTGCCGTCCGGCTCCCGGTCACCCGGGCCCCACGAGTCCTCCTCCTCACCGGCCATGGCCGCCTCCCTGGAGGATGCCGCGCACCAGCTCGGCGTTGCGGGCCGCGTGCTTGGGGTCGAGCATGTCGGCGTGGACCCCTGAGCCGCGCACGAGGGCCGTGGCCGTGGTGGAGCTCCCGTGCCAGGTGCCGCGCTCGCCCTCGGCGTAGAGCCCTGTCTTGTCCTCGTCCGTGATGACGCTGACGGTGGCGGACACCGTGCCCAGATTGGGTGTGCGGCCGCAGAACTCCAGGTACTCCGTGGCATGGTCGAGGGTCTCGCGGGCCACGATCTGTGACCCGGTGTGCTTCAGCAGGTGTTCGGCCAGTTCCGCCTCGAAGATCTCCAGGTGTTCGGGGGCGGGCACGTAGGTCTCCAGGATGCGGTGCGAGTCCAGGACGATCACCTGGGCGACGTCGCGCCCGCGGCGTTCGAGCTCCTTGGCCACCTCGAAGGCGAGGTTGCCGCCGAGCGAGTAGCCCAGCAGCAGGCAGCTGCCGTCGGGACGCATGGACTCGACGAGGTCGGCGTAGCGGGCCACCTTGTCGTCGCCCGGGACGTAGTTGAAGGCGGTCAGCCGGTACTCCGGCAGGTGGCCGGCGAAGGTGCGGTAGACGAGTCCGTGTCCACCCGCCGGTGGGAAGCAGAAGAGGGCCGGTTCCCGGTCGCTGTTGAAGGTCAGGCAGGGCAGGTCGTCCGCGATGCCGCCGGTGGCGAGACGCTCCACGGTCGCGGCCATCCCGTGCAGGGTGGTGACCCGGTACAGGAGGCTGACGGGGATGGCGACGCCGAACTCCTGCCTCAGCCGGTGGATCAGTTCGATCAGCTTGATGGAGCTTCCGCCGGCCTCGAAGAACTCGCGTGTCGGTCCGACCCGTTCGAGCCCGAGCAGTTCCTTCCAGTGCCGGGCCATGCTCTCCTCGAACGGTGTGCCGGGCATCTCCTCCGGCTCGTCGCCGGTGTAGAGGCGGGGGGCCGGCAGGCCGGCGAGATCGACCTTTCCGTTGGCGGTCAGCGGCAGTTCCGGCAGGGCGACGAAGTGCGCGGGCACCATGTACGCCGGCAGTAGTTCCGCGAGGTGCCGACGGAGTGCGCGCGGGTCCAGCACCGCTCCTTCTGCCGGTACGCAGTAGGCACAGAGGACGTCCTCCCCGCGGGCGTCGGGACGCACCGTGACGACGGTGCGGGCCAGTTGGGGCCACTGGGCGAGGTGCGTCTCGATCTCGCCGATCTCGACCCGGTGGCCGCGGAGCTTGACCTGGCCGTCGACCCGGCCGAGCAGATGGACCCGGCCCTCCGCGTCCCAGTGCGCGGCGTCGCCGCTGCGGTAGAGGCGGACGGGCTCGGCGCCGGGTTCCCGGCTCAGTGTCCGGGTCACGAACCGCCGAGCCGTCTGTTCGGGGTCACCCGCGTAGCCGAGCGCGACTCCGTCGCCGCCGATCCACAGTTCGCCCGGCACACCGGGCGGCACGGGCTCACCGTGCCGGTCGAGCACATGCAGCGTGCTGTTGCTCAGGGGGCGCCCGATGGGCACCGCCCGGCCGGGCTCCAGGTCGTCGACGGGTCCTTCGAAGAAGGCGCTGTCGATGGTGGCCTCGGTGACCCCGTAGGAGTTGATCAGGCGGGTGTGCGGTCCGCACAGCTCGCGCAGCTTCCCGTACTCCCCGGCCTTCCAGGCGTCGGATCCGACAACCAGCAGGCGCATGAAGTCCAGCCGGAGGTCCTCGCGTTCGCAGTGGTCCACCAGACCGCGCACGACGGCGGGGACGAACTCCGCGCAGTCGACGTGTTCCTCGCGCATGGTGCGGTACAGGCGTGCGGTGTCGAAGAGCAGGTCGCGGTCGACCAGTACCAGGCTGCCGCCCGAGCACAGGGCGCGGACCAGGTCGCCGGTGAAGACGTCGAAGGAGGGGGACGCCATCTGGAGGTGGACCCGGACGTCTCGGTCCAGCCGGTACTCCTGGAGCCAGGCTCCGTACGCCGAGGTGAGGTTCCGGTGGCTGACCCGGACGGCCTTGGGCTGTCCGGTCGAACCGGAGGTGTGGATGATGTAGGCGGGTGCGTCGAGGCCGACGGGGCCGTCGTCGCCGGGGGTCCCGCCGTGGTCGGCTCCGAGCGGCGCCTCGTACAGCTCCGGCAGGGTCAGGATCCGGGCCGGCAGCCGGGCCATCCGGTCCCGACAGTCGTCGTCCTCGACGATGACGAGCTCGGCGGCCGTCGCCCGGACGGTGTGGGCGACGCGGTCGGCCGGGTGGTCGGGAAGGACCGGGAGGTAGGCGCCACCGGCCTTGAGCACCGCGAGCAGGGCGACGACGAGTTCGGCCGACTTGTCCAGGCACAGCACCACCACCGAGCCGGTGCCCACCCCGAGACCGCGCAGTCGCCGGGCCAGATCCTCGGTGCGCCGGTCCAGTTCCGCGTAGGTCAGCCGCAGGGCAGGCCCGTGACGCGCCGGGACCGTGACGGCGACGGCGTCCGGGCACCGGGCGGCCACCTCGCGGATCAGCTGGTGCACCGGGCGCACCGGGTCCGCCGCCGGGCGGGTGACCCGCCCGCCCCCGCTCCATTCGCTCACGAGCCGTTCGCGCTCCTGCGGTGCCAGCATCTCCAGGCGGGTCGTGGGGTGATCGGCCGGGACCCGGGTCATGCTGTCGAGCAGTGCGGTGTAGTGCGCTGCCATGCGGCGCACGGTCTGCGGAACGAACAGGTCGGTGTTGTACTTGAGGACGCAGTGGAAGCGGTGCTCGGCCTCGTCCTCGTACACGGACAGGGTCACATCGAACTGCCCCTCCTCCTCGGGTAGTTCGATGTACTCGAGCCGGTATCCGTACTTCTCGGTGGCGACCTTGTGGGTCAGCAGGATGAACATGGCCTGGAACACCGCGGAGCGGCTCGGATCGTGCTGGAGTCCGAGTGCGTCGACGAGCAGGACGAACGGGTACTCCTGGTTGTCGAGGCCGCCCAGTACGGTCGTACGGACCTGTTGCAGCAGCTGGGCGACCGACGGGTCACCGGACAGATCCGCATGCAGCGGGAGCGGGTTGACGAAGTAGCCGTAGACGGAGGCGAACTCCTGCTCGGTCCGTCCGGTGACCGGACTGCCCACGATGACGTGATCCTGGCCGGAGTAGCGTTGCAGCAGCACGTAGTAGGCGCTGAGCAGCACCATGAAGGGTGTCACGTCGTGCTCGCGGGCCAGGGCGTGCACGCGGGCGGTGAGCGCCGCGTCCAGGACGAAGAACTCCGAGGCGCCGTTGTGCGTCTGGACGGCGGGCCGGGGCTTGTCCACGGGGAGTTCCAGGACGGGCACCTCGGCCGGCAGGTGCGCACGCCAGTAGTCGAGCATGCGCGGCGCGGCCGGACCGGCCAGGAAGCGGTTCTGCGCGTTGAGGAAGTCCAGATAGCGCGCGGTGACCGGCGGCAGCGCGGACGGGCGGCCCTGGCGCAGCCCCTCGTACACCGCGAGGAGTTCCTCGATGAAGGTGAACGTCGAGATCGCGTCGGAGACGATGTGGTGGACCGCCTTCATGATCACCCAGCGCTCGGGGCCCCGCTTGAAGAGACGGAAGCGGAAGAGCGGATCGTGCTCCAGGTCGTAGGGCCTGCGGTACTCGGCCACGATGGTGCGGTGGATGTCCTCCCACTCCTGGTCCTGCACGTCGAACAGGGCGACGTCCACGCTCCGGTCGGACGACACCTGCTGGAGCGGCAGGCCGTCCACCGTGAGGAAGTTGGTCCGCAGCGCGGGGTGGCGGGCCACCAGGCACCGGACGGCCTCGAACATCAGGTCGGGGTCGAGCGCGACGCGGACCTCGACCGCGCCGCCGATGTTGTACGCGTAGCCCTCGGGGTTGAGCTGCCTGAGGAACCACAGGGCTTTCTGGTTCTGCGTCAGGGGATGAAGAAGCTCGTTCTCGAAGACCTCCACCGCTGCGCTGCCGACGGCGTCGACCTGGTCCGCCATCGACTCGGCCAGGGCGTCGTGGAGCTGGGCGATGAGTGCGCCGACCGGTGTGCCGCTGAGCAGGGCCACCACGGGGGGAGCGATGCCGAGCTCCGCGCCGAGCCGGGCGCGCAGCTCCATGGCGAGCAGCGAGTCGAGCCCGAGTGCGTTGAGCCCGGCCTGCGGGTCGATCTGGTCCGGGCCCGTGCGCAGGACCGCGGCTGCCGTTGCGGTGAACCGCCGGGTCACCAGGGCGAGGCGTTCCTCCGGGTCCGCGTCACGGAAGCCGGCCAGGACGTCCTCGTCCGTCCCGTCGGCCGTCGTCGCCGTGGCCGTCGCGGCGAGTGAGGCCACCAGCGCGGGCGGGGAGGTGTACCAGGCCAGGAACACCCCCCAGTCGACGACCGTGGCGACGAGCAGCTGGGCCCGGTCCTGGCCGATGACGCGTTCCAGGACCGCCATGCCTGCGTCCGGTGCCAGCGAGCTCATCCCGCGACTGTGGAGGTAGTGGCCGACGAGCCCCAGCTCTTCGATCATGCCCGTGGCCCACGGTCCCCAGTCGATGCTCAGCCCCGGCAGGCCGAGCGCCCGGCGGTGCTGGGCCAGCGCGTCCAGGAACGCGTTCCCGGCGGCGTAGTTCGTCTGCCCGGCCGTGGTGAGCAGCGACGCGATCGAGGCGAACAGGACGAAGTGGTCCAGGGGTTCGTCGCGCAGATGCCGGTGCAGCAGATACGCGCCGACGGCCTTGGGGTCGTGTGCCCGGGCGAACGTGGGGCGGTCCATGTCCGTCACGAGGGTGTCGCGGACCTGCCCGGCCAGATGGAACACCCCGCGCACCGGCAGCGGGTCGGTGCGCCGGTGGGCGTCGAGCCAGGAGGTGAGCGCGGGCTCGTCGGTGATGTCGAGCGGTGCCAGGAGGACCCGGGCACCGAGCGCCTCCAGCTCCTTGACGAGGGCTGCGGCGCGGCCCTCGGCGGTGGCCGGATCAAGACCGCGCCAGGCGGAGCGCTCCGGCAGTTCGGTGCGTCCGATCAGGATCAGGCTGCGCGCCCCACGGCGTACGAGCGTCCGGCACAGGAGCCGTCCCAGCGCTCCGAAACCCCCGGTGACCAGGTAGTTCGCGTCGGCGCGCAGGCGCAGCGGAAGGGGGCGCGTCAGTCCTTCGGCGCGTCGCAACCGGCTGGTGTAGCGGCCGGCGCCGCGCAGGGCGATCTCCTCCTCGTCGTCGGTGAGGAACTCCTGGAGCAGCGCCTGTGCCTCGTCGCGGTGGTCCGTGTCGCCCGGCCGGCCGGGACCCAGGTCGATGAGCTTGCCCGGGTGGGAGAGGAGCTCCTGGTGCCTGAGCACCCGGCCGACCCCCCAGGCGGGCGCCCCGAGCGGTTCCACGGTCTCGCCGGGCTCGACGCACTGTGCGCCGCGGGTGACGATGTGCAGCCGTCCGGTGTGCTCGTGGCGAAGCAGCGTCCGGGCGAGCGCGATCAGTGAGTACGCCCCGGTACCGCTGTGCCGTACGAGGTCCTTTTCCGATGCCTCGTCGAGGCGTGGCAGGTCGAGGTTCCACAGGTGCACGACGGTGCCCGGGGCGAGTCGGCCGTTGCTCTTGTCGTGGCCGTCGGGGCGGTCCGCGGCCAGGTCGGCGAAGAGCTGCTCCAGGTCCGTGTCGGAGTCCGGGGCGACCGTGAACTCCGTGCCGTCGTCCCCCTTCCGGTACGACTCCCCCGGTCGTACGAGGCGGCAGCGTTCGCCGCGTGCGGTGAGCAGGACGCTCAGGGCGTCGCCGACGCCTTGACGGTCGGCGAAGACCAGCCAGTCGCCTCCGGTGGCGGTGGAGCCGGCCACGGGCGTGCCGGCGGCCCCCGGCCTCCCGTTCCGGGCAGCGTCGGAGGACGGGTCGATCCAGACGGTCTCGGCGAGCCAGGAATCGATCGTGTCGAGTCCGACCGCGGCAGAGGCCTTCTCCACGTCGGCGGCGCGAAAACCGACGATGCCGCCCAGGGGTTCACCGCTGTCCGTGTGGACCGAGATGTCTCCGACGAGTTCGTCCCCGTCGTTACGGGTCACCGTTGCATGAGCCCAGACGGGGCGGTCCCCCACCGGGGCGATGTGCACCTCGTCGATCGACAGCGGCAGACGGATGCCGGAGGCCGGCCGGTCCGCGTCGTCGCCCAGGAGCTGCGTCGCGAGCAGGGACTGGAAGCAGGCGTCGAGGAGCACGGGGTGGATGTGGTGGCGGGCCGCGTCGTCGCCGATCACCGCAGGTGGACGGAGCCGGGCCAGTACCTCGCCGGCGCCGATCCACACCTCCTCGACCGCCCGGAACGCGGGGCCGTAGTGGTATCCGAGGGCGGCCAGCGCCGCGTAGCACTCCTCGCCGTCCATGCGGCGCAGGGCGCGCGCCCGGAGGGCGGCGGCATCGACGGGGGGACCGGCAGGGCGTGGTTGCCCTGAACGCACGACACCGCGCGCGTGCACGGCCCGGGTGCCTTCGGCCGTGCCCGTCGAGGCGATGGTGAAGGCCGCGTCCTGCGACGAGAGCGTCATGTCCACGGCCCGGTCCTCACGCTCGGGCAGGAAGAGTGCCTTGCGGAACTCGATGTCCGTCAGTACGACTTCGGTGCCGCCGGTCAGGGAGCGGACCGCCTGGGTGGCCATCTCCAGGTATCCGGCTGCTGGGAAGACCACGGTGGACTGGATGCGGTGATCGTCGAGGTAGGGCAGCCGCTCGGTGTCGAGGGTGGTGTGCCAGGTCGGTTCGGTGTGGGTGGTGCGGCGGCCCAGCAGCGGGTGCCCGGTGTGGCCGAGGCGTACCTGTGCCACGGGGCCGGGCTCGGTCCAGTAGCGGTCGCGCTTCCACGGGTAGCGGGGAAGGGGCACCACCGTGCCCTCCGGGTGCAGGGTGTCCCATGCGACAGGGAGGCCGAGGTTGTGGAGCGCGGCCAGTGAGGCGGCGAACCGCTCCGGTTCGTCCTCCTGGCGGCGGATCGACGCCAGGGTGTGCACGGTGCTCCCGCGGCCGTCGAGGCACTCCCGGATGGAGTGACCGAGCACCGGATGCGGGCCGATCTCCAGGAACAGGCCGTGTCCGTCGTCGGCGAGCCGGTCGACGGCCGAGCGGAAACGGACTCGGTCGCGGACGTTCTTCCACCAGTAGTCCGCGTCGAGTTCGGTGCCGTGCGCGGTGCCCTCCTGGCCGGTCAGGTACAGCGGAACGGTCGCCGCCCTCGGTTGCAGCCCGTTCAGCGAGACGAGCAGCTCGTCCTTGATCGCCTCCATGCCGGCGCTGTGGTACGGGACCTCTACGTTCAGAAGCTTGGCGAAGATCTGCTCGGCGCGGAACGCGTCCGCCAATTCGGTCAGGGCCTCCCGATCCCCCGCGAGCGTGACCGCGCTGGGGCTGTTGACCGCGGCCACGGACACCCGGTCCCCGTACGCGTCGGCCCGGAGCTGTGCCTCGTCCTCGGGCAGACTCACGGCGAGCATGGTGCCGGTGCCGGTGAGCGTGTGCTGGAGCCGGCTGCGGTGGAGCACGATGCCGACCGCTTCCTCCAAGGTGTAGACACCCGCCTCGTAGAAGGCGGCGACCTCGCCGGTGCTGTGACCGACCACGGCGTCGGGCCGCACACCGTAGTGGCGCCACATGGCCGCAAGTCCGATCTGGACGGCGAAGTTGGCCGGCTGTGCGAGCCATGTCTCACCCATGCGCGACACGGATTCCTCGGCCGTCATCTCCTCGATCAGCGACCAGCCCGCGAGTTCGCGGACGATCCGGTCGCAGCGGGTGACCGCGTCCCGGTACACCTGGTCGTCCTCGAACAGCCGGCGGCCCATGCCCCACCACTGCGGCCCCATCCCGGTGAAGACCCAGGCCAGGCGGCGCTGTTCGGTGTCGAGCTGCCTGCCCTGGACCACGCGGGGGTGCGGTTGGTTCCGCAGGAAGGCGTCGAGCCCCTCGTCCAGGTCCTCCGGGGAGGCGTACACGACGGTGAGCCGTGACTCCAGGTGCTGGCGACGCCTCGCGAGCGTGTATCCGAGGTCGGACAAGGACTCCTGCGGTCCGTGGTCCGGTGCCAGTCTGCCGCGGATGCCCGCCGCGAGTCCCGGCAGGGCGTCCGGGGTCCGCGCGGTCAGCGGAAGGAGGTTCCAGGACCGTTCGGCGGGTGTGGCCGATGGGACGTCCCGCGTGGGTGCCTCCTCCAGTACGACATGCGCGTTCGTGCCGCCGAAGCCGAACGCGTTCACCCCGGCCCGTGCGGGGCCCTCGTGCGCGGGCCAGTCGGTCGGCTCGGTCGGGATCAGGTACGGGGAGGATTCCCGGTCGATCGCGGTGTTGATCCGGTCCAGGTTGATGTGGGGCGGGATCCGGCGGTGCCGGAGACAGAGAACGGTCTTGATCAGCCCAGCCACGCCGGCTGCCGCCTCGGTGTGCCCGATGTTCGTCTTGACCGATCCGACGTAGCACGTGGCCCCGGGTCTGCGGCCGACGGCAAGCGCCCGGCTGAGCGCGTTCGCCTCGATCGGATCGCCGACCGGTGTGGAGGTGCCGTGCGCTTCCACGTACTGGAGGGCGCCGGGGGTGATGCCCGCTCCCGCGCAGACGCGTTCGATGAGGGCGACCTGGGCATCCGCGCTGGGTACGGTGATGCCGTTCGTGCGGCCGTCCTGGTTGACGCCCGTACCGAGGATCACCGCGTGGATCGGATCGCCGTCGCTCAGCGCGTCGTCCAGCCGCTTGAGTGCGACCATGCCGACGCCCTCGGCCCGTACGTATCCGTTGGCCGTGGCGTCGAAGGTCCGCGAGCGCCCGTCGGGTGACAGGAAGCCGCCCTTGGTCTCGGCGATGGTGTACTGCGGTGCCGCGTGCAGCAGCACGCCACCGGCCAGCGCGAGATCGGTCTCCCCGTTGTTCAGGCTCTGGCAGGCCAGATGCACGGCCACCAGGGAGGAACTGCACGCGGTGTCGATCGAGAGGCTGGGGCCCCGGAAGTCGAAGCAGTGCGAGAGACGGTTCGAGACCATCGTCATCATGGTGCCGGTGGCGGTGTGCGCGGCCAGCGAACCGAAGCCCAGATCGGAGAACTGGAGGATCTTGTAGTCGAGTGTGAACGCGCCCACGAACACCGCGGTATTGCTTCCGGCCAGCTCCGCGGGGCGTTGACCGCCGTCCTCCAGTGCCTCCCAGGCGACCTCCAGCAGCTTGCGCTGCTGCGGGTCCATGTGGTCGGCCTCCCGCGGGCTGATGCCGAAGAACCCGGGGTCGAACTCGTCGAAGCCGTCGATGTATCCGCCTCGGCCGCCGATCAGACGCCCGGGCTTCTCCTGGTATCTGCTGCCGAGCGTCGTGACGTCATAGCGGTCCCCCGGTGTGGGGGTGATGCAGTCCTTGCCGTCGATGAGGTTCTGCCAGTACGTGCGGTGATCCGAAGCACCGCCGGGCAGTCGGCAGCCCATGCCGATGATCGCTACTTTGTCGCTCACAGGGGCACTGTTCACGTCGGGCAAGTCGTACTCCTCAAGTCGTGACGTCGCGGCACGGCATGGATGCGGGAGGGCGGTGCGATGTACTGGCGGGTCAGGCAGAGCCGGTCCCGGCCCTCTTCGCACGGCGCAAGGGGTGGAGAAGAGTGGTGGTGATCTGGCCGGTGGCGGGGAACGATTCGGGGTCCCCGAGACCGACCGCGGCCGGCTCACGGCCGGGTCGCCAGGTGTAGCTGTCGAAGAGGTGGTCCCAGATCGACAGGTCCGAGCCGTAGTGGCCTGCCTCGGCGAGATCGGTGCTGTGGTGCAGGCGGTGCTGTTCGGGGCTGGCGAGCACATGGTTGAGCAGCCCGATGCGCACATCGATGTTGGCGTGGATGAAATAGCCCTGGGCGGCCACGAAAAGGCCCACGATCAGGACGGAGTCGCTGGAGAACCCGGCCAGCGCCAGAGACAACTGAACGGCTCCCTGCGCGAGGAAGATGTCGAGGACGTGATTGACGCCGTTATTGGCGACGTTGACCTTCTGCGGAACATGATGTACGCCGTGCAGGCGCCACAATATCGGAATGGCATGTCCCAGTCGGTGCACGAGATAACTGGCCAGCGATCCGGTCAGCAGAGCGGCAGGTATTTCGATCCCGGGATGCAGAGCCGGTTCGTCGGATGCCATCTCGGAGACGGATGTGGTGACGACATACTGCGCCAGCGCACTGCCCGCAGCCGTCAGCAGGAAATAGACGCCGTACGACCGCCATTCACGGCGGCTGGGATGCCACGCACGCTGATACGGAATCAGGCGTTCGAGAGCGGTGAGGTAGGCAATGGTGCCGATGAGGAAGAGCGGACTCACACGTTCGGGTGCCCAGTCGAAGCACAGCGCCGCCGTGGCCGCCAACACCGTGGCCACCAGCAGGAACGGGTACGCCAGCAGTCGGATGCCGGCGTGCACCGACCGTACGTACGCGCTCCCGCGCCGCACCGGACCGGACTCTTCCTTCGGATCACCACCGGCCGGTGGTTCGCACTTTCCCATCCGCAGCACCTTTACCGAGGAACCAGCACAGAAGAACATGCGGACCGCGAAGGAGGAGAGGGTGGCTCCCTGCGGGCGCGCGAGACCGACGCATCGGGCGTCGGCCGTCACGCACGAAAATGAAATCGCACGTGGAGAGTGGTGTGAATTTCTTGACGGGTTCGACCGACCCGGTCGGGGCATCCGGCCGAACCCGCGCTGATTCACTTTCCGGCCCGGATTCCCTCAACCGTCTGAATCAAGCCGTGTTCTGACACTCCGGAAGGTCGCCGCAGGACCCCTTTACCGTTCGGATTTCAATGAACCGGACGGACCAGGCAGGCGGAATACGACCAATTCGACTCTCCGTTGCGGGAGTCGTTTATCATACTGATAATCTGTTGGGACTTCATTCGCCCCACTCCCGCAGGGGAATCGGGCGGGATCGCCTGCCCGCTCCGAGCGGGCCGGGAGGACCGGCCCGGGAGCCCAACAGCCTTCCCTCTCGCGGGATTTCCTCCTCGGTCCGGGCCCGATCGGCGTGGCCGTCCTGACCGAGGAGGGGGCTTCCGCCCGGAGCTTCCCGACCTCGCGGCCGCAGCCTCGGTATGCGCGGCGCGATCGTGGTAAGCGTGGCTCATAACCGCCGGACCACAGCGGGAGCTGTGCCAAGAAGTCTGCCGGGAACAGCGGATCGGTGCCGGATCCTCACTCCGGCCAGGGGGACTCCAGGATGGTGTCCACGAAGTTGCCCCGTTGGAATCCGGGTACGTACCGCTCCAGCACATCGGCCTTCACATTGCCGAAGGTGGTGTCCGGTTTGGGTTCGATGCCTTCGGTGAAGGCCCGGAGAATGCGCCTCTTGAAGTCGGGGCGCGGATGGAGGGCGACGATCGACGCACGGTCCGCGTCGCTGATGCCGGTGTACCCGATGCCGAGCACGTCGTACTCCACCCCCGCGGTCACCAGAGCGACCTCGGGTTCCATGAACTGCGGAATGCCCGGCGTCGTGTGGAGGGCGATCGCCGTCCACACGCGACGGACGCTGTCCTCGGGCACTCCGTGGCTCTGCAGGAACCGCCGCGCTTCGTCGGCGCCGTCCACCTCGAAGCGGCGCCCGCTGCTGCGGGCCCCCTCGTTGAGGCCGAGGTCGTGGAACATGGCTCCGACGTAGAGGAGCTCCGGGTCGAAGCTCAGCCCTCTGGCACGCCCTTGCAGCGCCCCGAAGAAGTAGACCCTGCGGGAGTGGTGGTAGATCAGGTCGTCGGTGGCGTCCCGCACCAGTTCGGTGGCCTCGGCAGCCAGCGCGGTGTCGGGCACCGGAACCCGGTCTGCGGCGGACGGATCGGCGCTGTCGGGCATCTGGACTCCTTCGTAGGACATGCCGGCTCTTCCTTTGCGGTTCTTCGGCCGTCGGCTCTCCCCCGCCGGTCAGTCGGCTGCGCCGGCGTCCCTGTCCGCCAGGGAGAGGTGGAGGTGAGCCAGGTCGTGCGGTACCGGGCCGTCGGGGCGGAAGAGGGGTGCGCTGTCCTCGTCGACTGCCGTCGCCGGAGCGTCCGTGAGACGCAGACGGGCACGCAGCCGTCCGTAGAAATCGTGCCGGCCGAGCCTGACGACGCGCAGTCGCCGCGGGGCCCGGTACACCCCGATCCAGTCCCCGGCGTCCAGTACGCCGCGCAGCTGGCCGTCGATGGTGACCGCACCCTGCCCCGAGTGAGGCAGCACCCTCATCGCGACCGGTTCGTCCGGGGCGGCCACCACCGTGCGGTTGAACGTCATGTGCGCTGCGACGGGTGTGAAGACGACGGCGTCCATCCGTGGCGAGACCACCGGACCGCCCGCGGCGAAGCTGTAGGCGGTCGACCCGGTCGGGGTGGCCACGATGACGGCGTCGGCCGAGTACGAGGCCAGGCGTCGGCCACCGATGTAGACGCCGAGACTCACCTGCCGGTCACGCGCGAGTTTCTCCACGACGACGTCGTTCAGAGCGGTGACGTCCAGCGCCACGCCCCAGCCCTCCGCCCCGGCCTCCGCCTCCAGGTCGATATGGGGCGGTGGCAGCATCGGACGTCTGCCGTAGGCCATCAGGGCGTCGATGTCCTTGGGTACTTCGAGGACGCGGGATGCCCTCATCGTGAGCGTCATGCGTTCCTCGATCTCGGCCCGCCCCTGGTGGACGGCGTCGAGCGCTCGCACGACCTCGTCCGCCGGCACCTCGGTCAGGAAGCCGACCCGGCCCAGGTCGATCCCGAGTACGGCCGCCCGGTTCTTGGCCGCGATCCTGGCGCCGCGCAGAAAGGTCCCGTCGCCTCCGAGCGTGACGATGAGGTCGGGGTTGCCCGCGACATCGGCCTCCTCCCGTCCGCCGCGGCGTCGGGAATGGTCATGCCACACGTCGATGTCCGTGCACGGGACGGCTTCGTCCGCACACCAATCGCGTACGACCTGTGCTGCGGCGACGGCCTCGGGACGGCCCTGGTGGACGACGACCCCCACCCGCTCGACACTCATCTCGCTCCGGCTCCCGTGCATTCGACGACGTGGCGCTGACCGCATCCCACCTTGATGGGCCGGGCTGCGCCGACTCCGTCGCCGGGCCGACAGGCCGTTCCCGGTCAGGCGATCGGACCTCTGGGAGCACTGCGCGGCAGACTGGTGGGGACAGGTTCTCCCGCACTTCCTGTACAGGCCGCCACCGCGTACGCCCGGCGGCTCCTGCGGTGACGACGTCCCGCATCCGTCTGCGCGTCGCACCGGTCCGGAGGGCATTGATGACCGCTGCCCGGGCATCCAGACGCATCCGCCGGGCCCTCACCGCCTCGGCCGGGGCCGTGGCTCTCGCCGCCTCCTCGATCGGCCTGTGGGCCACCACGGGCTCGACCTCGCGGGTCACCGGTCTGCCGACCCCCGCCCATGTGGTGGTCGTGGTGATGGAGAACCACTCCTACGCCCAGGTGATCGGCAGCTCCGACGCCCCGTACATCAACCGCACGCTCAAGGCGGGCGGCGCCAACCTCACCCGGTCCTTCGGGCTCACCCACCCCAGCGAGCCGAACTACTACATGCTGTTCTCGGGCTCCGGCCAGGGCCGTACCGACGACAGCTGTGCCCGTGCGGGCTCCCTCTCCGCGCCCAGTCTCGCCTCCGAACTGATCGCCTCGGGACGGACCTGGGCCAGCTACAACGAGGGCCTGCCCCACCAGGGCTCGACCGTCTGCAGAAGTGGCGAGTACGCGCGGAAGCACAACCCCTGGTTCGCCTTCTCCGCTGTGCCGACCAGCACGGCGAAGACCATGAAGCAGTTCCCGGCCGACTTCACCAACCTGCCGACCGAGTCCTTCGTCGTGCCCAACCTGTGCCACGACATGCATGACTGCCCGGTCTCCACGGGTGACACCTGGATCCACAGGAAGCTGGGCGCCTACGCCGACTGGGCCAGGACCCACAACAGCCTGCTGGTCCTCACGTTCGACGAGGACGACGGCCGGTCGGGGAACCACATCCCCACTGTCCTCTACGGTGAGCACGTCGCCCCCGGCAGTTCCAGCGGTGTCCCCTGCAACCACTACACCCTGCTCCGCACCCTGGAGGACCTGGCCGGCCTCAGGACGCATGCCGGCCATGCGGCCTCGGCGTCCGACATCACCGGCATCTGGAAGTGAGCCCCGTGGGCGGCCGTTCCCATGGCGATGACCGGGGCACGATCGATCATCACGACCAGCAACGGCCGCGGAAGGCGAACCGCGGCGGGACCCGAGGGGAAAATCTTCACCCGTTCCGCATCCCGGACACCTGTCCCCGGACCACCCGGGATGCCGGGACGACCGGATGCCCGCGGAGCATCGACGCGGTCAGGTCCGCGGGTCGCGCATCCACGGTCTTGGTGCCAGCCTGGTGACATGGCTTGGGCGTCATGGACGACTCGTGGTGTGTTCTCCGGGCACGGCGGCGTGCTCACGGACGAGGTCGGTGTGCTCTCCGGTGACCTGACGGTTCACACGACCTGGGCCGATGACACGGCCCAGATCACTGTGCAGTACACGGGTGCGATCGACTGGTTCACCATGTCGGGCAGCCCTGTGCCGTGCGGCTCGGAGGACGACAGTCGTCGCCTTCACGCCGCCGTGGTGCAGTCCGTCCGGCAGGGAGCGGCGGCGACGGTTCCGAGGCCACCGCTGCCCAGACCGGGGTGATGGGCGAAGGGCGTCCAGGAACGAGGGCGGCACGGACCGACCGCGCGGGCACTTCCCGGGACCGATTCCGTCGCGGGCAGCAGCACAGAGGGGGACGTCTCTGCGCCCGTCCCTGCCCCGAAATCGTCGTCCTCTGATCCCGCGCCCGTCGGGCGGGGACTACGGGTCAGCCCTTAGGATCTGCCGGATGAGCAGAGCCTTCCATGGTTGGACCGAGCAGGCCTTCGAGTTGCTTCTGCAGCTGGAGGGTGTCCCTGCGCGGGAAGCACTGGAGAGACACCGGAAGGACCGCGAGCGCCTGGTCCGGCAGCCCATGATCGCTCTGCTGAACGATGTGGCCGACGCGGACCAGGCGTACGAGGACTTCTCGGTCTGGGGGTTCCGCAAGGACCCGTGGTGGTGGCAGCACCAGGCTGCCGTGATCCGGATCGCGCGCCATGTCGAGATCGGTCTCCGCTTCGATCTCGACGGACTGCGGATCAAAGGCGGCTGGTCCTACCCCGACCCGGGGCAGGTCCCGTCGTTCCGTACCGCCGTGGCCGCACAGGACAGCGGATCCGGGCTGGTGCGCGCCATCGAGTCACTGCGCACGCAGGGATACGAGATCACCGGGGACATCATGAAACGCATGCCGCGCGGGCATGACCCCGGTCACCCCCGGGCCGACCTGCTCCGGTACCGATCGGTGCTGGCTTCCCGCCCCCTCGGCGGGGACTGCGCGGAGCAGACGCCGGCCCTGGCCGACGCCGTGCTCCGCGCGGCGGAGGAGTTGCGGCCCCTGCTGACGTGGCTCGCCGGTCATGTGGACGTCCCGGCCCACCGCGCTGCCGCGCGTCAGTACGCTCCGTAGACGTTGTCGATCGAACCGTACTTGTGGGCGGCGTAGTTGCACGCGGCGGTGATGTTGGCAACCGGGTCGTAGATGTCCATCGACGTACCGGGCACGTGATAGGCGAGGAACGTCGGGGCGATGACCTGCAGGAGTCCCTTCGACGGGGTGCCCTTGGCCGCGTTCGAGTCCCAGTTGTTGATGGCCCGGGGGTTGCCGGAGGACTCGCGCATGACGTTGCGATGAATGCCGTTGTAGGTGCCGGGGATTCCGTTCTTGGCCATGACCGCGAGCGATTCCTTGATCCAGCCGTCCAGATCGTTCGTGTACGTCACGGTCGTCGCGGCAGTCGTGGCAGCGGCGGTGGACGCGGTGGGAGCGGCCTGGGCTCCGATGGTCAGCTTCAGCCCCGCGTGAATGCGTGCCGGGTTGTCGCCGATGACGCCACGATTGTCCTCGTACAGCTTCTTCCAGCCACCGCTGAGGGAATACTCTCGCGCGATCTTGGAAAGGGTGTCGCCCGCGATCACCGTATAGGTGGTGGGTGCCGCCTTCTGTGCGGAATTCGCCGCGGTGACAGCCTGCGCGGGTGCGGCCGAAGCGAAGCCGGCACCGACCAGCGGCAGTACGAGAGCGGCTCCACCCGTGACCGCCACAACCAGGCCGCGAGTGAGGGAAGTGGACCTACGGCGACGGTAGTGACCCGTTGCGGACATTGCGAATTCCTCTCCGTCGCCTACGAGGTGAGCTGTCGGGTTCGGACTGGAGATGTCCGGCCGCGCTCGAACGCGACTTCACCCCGAGCCGTTCCGGATACCGGATCGGCGACTTTCGTGGGTTCCCCGCTCCTGCCGTACACAAGTGATCGGGTTACCGGGCGGCGGCAGGATTCGGCGTTCCGTCCGGGATTGACGGTGACCGTAGGCGAGAAACACCAAAAGGAACAAGCTCTCTATTTTCGATCACAATTCATTTGCAAGATCGAATCACGAAATGGCGAGTAACCCGCATCACACCGCAATGTCGAACTACCCCACACAGAAAGGGATCGGACCACTCGTCACGAACCCCCACGGCGCCCGGACGTGACTCACGTCACCGGTAACACAAAAGGGACACTTCGGTCATAAACCAAAGGCCTCAGTAATCAATAAATGCCTCTTTATTAACCAAGGCATCACTTCTATGCAAGTCGCCCTTTATTAGGACATTCCCCCCTCTCCTGGAGTTGCTGCGCGCCGACCACCTCCCCGGTCGGCGCCATCACCTCGGGGCTACTCCATGGGCAGGAAACATGTCGCACCGGACGGTGCGGACCGCCGGCTTCCGCCCGAACGCAGGGGGGTACGGGGCCTGGCAGCGGCGGGTGCCCGTGACAGTCCGGCCGCTCCGCGTCCCCCTGAACCCAGTGCGTACGCGGCTCACGACAGCCCGTCAGTCGAGGCCCTTCAACCACGCAGGTGTGAACGGAAACACGGGCTGAAACCGACCCAGGTCCACCGAGTTCCGTCCGACCACCCCGGCGCCGTGCATCGAGCGCCCCCACCACATGCGGAACAGTCCAGTCCGCCTACGCTCATATGCGGATCCATGCCGCTAGCCTCGTGATTCGACAGAAAGCGAGGTCCCCATGGAACGAATCAGATTATCGGGAATCATGGGGGAACTCTCGGCTGAGTTCCTCGGCACGATGGTGCTCATCCTCTTCGGGTGCGGCGTCGTGGCCCAGGTCGTCGCCGGAGGGGCGCTCACCGAACCGCCGGGGGGTCTCGGGAATCACGACAGCATCGCCTGGGCCTGGGGACTCGGAGTCACTCTGGGCGTCTACGTCGCGGGCCGGCTGAGCGGAGCGCACCTCAATCCAGCCGTGACACTCTCGCTTGCCGCCTTCAAGGGTTTCCCCTGGAAGAAAGTGGCACCCTACGTACTGGCTCAACTCGTGGGAGCCTTCGCCGCGGCACTGATCGTGCGATGGAATTACGCCGAGGCCCTGGCGAAGGCGGATCCGGGTCACACGACCAAGACACAGATCGTCTTCTCGACACTGCCTGCCAACGGGAATCCCGCCCTTCCGGTCACCGAATGGGGTGCATTGCGCGACCAGATCATCGGGACCGCAATTCTGATTCTGCTGATCTTCGCGGTCACCGACCTCCTCAATACGCCACCGGCCGCCAATCTCGGCCCCTTCGTCGTGGGCCTCATCGTGGTGGCGATCGGTATGGCCTGGGGCACCAACGCCGGGTACGCGATCAATCCTGCCCGTGACCTGGGGCCCCGGCTGGCGAGTTTCCTCACCGGGTACGGAGGGGCCTGGCGGGACCAGTACGGGAATTTCTACTACTGGGTGCCGATCGTCGGCCCGTTGGTGGGTGGTCTGATCGGCGCGTTCATCTACCAGGCCCTCATCAGCCGTTTCCTGCCCGGGGCCGAACCCGAGCCGGAAGGCAGCATCCCCATCCCGTCGGAGAAGTGACGACCGGTCACTTCGTCGAGCGTGGTCAGCGCACCCTCGAACGCGTGAGGGTGCGCTGACCGGGACAGCACCGGCTGCCGGCGCGAGTCCCGGGGCCTTGGGCGCGTCAGCAGATCCGCGGCAGTTGCTCCCCGACGGGCAGGTCGACCACCCGTGTACCGCCGAGCCCCGTGCGGGCCACCACCATGCCCGGGTGAGCTTCCACCACTTCGCCGATCACCGCCGAGTCCCGGCCCCGTGGATGTGCCCGCATCGCGTCCAGGACCGCCTCGGCGTGTTCACGCGGTACGAACGCCACCAGCTTCCCTTCGTTGGCGACGTACATCGGATCGAGGCCCAGGACGGCACAGGCATTGGCCACCGGCGGAGGAACAGGGACGTGCTTCTCCTGGATGACGACGCCGGTGCCGGAAGCCGCCGCGATCTCGTTGAGCGAGGCGGCGAGTCCCCCGCGGGTCGGGTCACGCAGGACGTGCAGGTCCGGGGTGACCGCGAGCATGGCTTCCACGAGTCCACCCAGGGCCGCGCAGTCGCTCTCGATCTCGACGTCGAACTCCAGGCCCTCACGCACGCTCATGATGGCCACACCGTGCTCGCCGATCGCGCCACTGACGATCACGATGTCGCCCGGCACGACACGCTGCGGACGCAGGTCGACACCGGCCGGGATGAGGCCGATACCACTGGTGTTGATGAAGATTCCGTCCCCGTGGCCCGCCTCGACCACCTTGGTGTCCCCCGTCACCACCTCGACGCCCGCCCTGCGCGCGGCGGCGCCGAGGGCGCCGGCCGCGCGTGCGACGACGGAGAGCTCCACCCCCTCCTCCAGGATGAATCCGCAGGACAGGTACGCGGCACGCGCACCGCTCATGGCGAGGTCGTTGACGGTCCCGTTGACCGCGAGGTCGCCGATACTGCCGCCGGGGAAGAACAGCGGTCGCACCACGAAGGTGTCGGTGGAGAACGCGATCCGGGCGCCGCCGAGCGACACGGACGCCGAATCGCCCATCTGGCCGAGCAGCTCGCCGCCGAAGGCGGGGGCGAAGACGTGCTGGATCAGTTCGGCGGAGAGCGCACCGCCACCGCCGTGGCCCATCACGATGCGGGGGTGGTCCCTCAGCGGTGCCGGGCACGTCCACGCCACGGGGTCGAGCGGCGGGACCTCAAAGGCGCCTCCGGATCCGCGCATGGGGGTGTCGAGGGTCTCAGACAACGGGGGTCGCCTCCAACGATGCGGTCTTCTTCATGTCGAGGCGCCGGTAGAGGTAGTACGCGGCGCAGGCGCCCTCGCTGGAGACCATCGTGGCGCCCAGCGGGGTGCGCGGGGTACAGGTGGTTCCGAACGCCTCGCACTGGTGGGGCTTGATCAGGCCCTGCAGGACTTCTCCACTGCGGCACTGGGCGGGTTCACGGGTGTCGATGCCGGTCACTGCGAAACGGTACTCGGCGTCGTAGTCCCGGTAGCGCGGGGCGAGCCGCCAGCCGCTGTCGCGAATGACGCCGATGCCGCGCCAGGACCGGTCGGTCACCTCGAACACGTCCTCCAGCATGGTCAGGGCCGCGGGGTTTCCCTCGGGGCGCACCGCGCGTGGGTAGGCGTTGTCCACGGTGTGTTCACCGCGTTCCAGCTGGGCCACGGTCCGTCGCACGCCCTCCAGAATGTCCAGCGGTTCGAATCCGGTCACCACGATCGGGACTGCGAACCGCTCGGCCAGCCCGGGATACTCGCCCGTCCCCATCACACTGCACACATGCCCCGCGGCCAGGAAGGCCTGAACCCGACAGCTCGGCGACCGCATGATCGCCTCGATCGCCGGCGGAACCCGGACGTGGGACACCAGCAGACTGAAGTTGCGGATGCCGAGCCGACGTGCCTGATAGACCGTCATGGCATTGGGCGGTGCGGTGGTTTCGAAACCGATGCCGAAGAAGACGACCTCCCTGTCCGGGTTCTGCTGGGCGATCTTCAGGGCGTCGAGCGGAGAGTAGACGACCCGTACGTCACCTCCCTCGCTGCGGACCCGGAACAGGTCCCGGCCGGTTCCGGGCACCCGGAGCATGTCTCCGAAGGAACAGAAGATCACCTCCGGACGGGAGGCGATCTCCAGTGCCTTGTCGATGACCTCCAGCGGCGTGACGCAGACCGGACAACCCGGTCCATGAATCAATTCGACCTGCTCCGGCAGCAGTTGATCGATTCCGTGCCGGATGATGGTGTGGGTCTGTCCACCGCAGACCTCCATCAGCGCCCACGGCCTGGTGACGGTGGAGTGGATCTCGTCGAGAAGCCGCCGGGCCAGTTCCGGGTTCTGAAACTCGTCGATGTACCTCACTGCCGCGCCTCCTCGGATGTGTCACCGGCGCCCGGCAGGGGAAGTCCGCCGGCCTCGGCCGCCATCTCCCACGCGTCACCGAACTCCTCCTGGATCATCCCGAGCTGGGAGAACAGCTCCAGCGTGTGCAGGGCCGATTCCTCGTCCAGCTTCTGCAGGGCGAACCCCACGTGCACGATGGCGTACTCACCGACCTGAAGGTCCGGCAGGTACTCCAGACACGCCTCCTTGACCACTCCGCCGAAGTCGACGGTGGCCATACGCGTACCGTCCCGTTCCTCGATCTCCAGTACTCTTCCGGGCACCGCCAGGCACATGTCTTCTCCTCGCTGTGGTTGATGGGTCTGTCCGGTCCTGCCGGGACACGCCGTCAGTCGGTGACGGTGTTCCGCCGTGCCGCTCCCACCCGGTCGTGGCAGTCCTGGGCGGTGTGTGACCGTGCGGCCACCATCACCTGCCCCAGTGCCAGGCCTCCGTCGTTCGGAGGTACCCGGTGGTGCCTCAGTACGGTGAAGCCGTGGCCGCCGAGTATCCGGGCGCAGGCCGTGGAGAGCCGGGTGTTGGCGAACACGCCGCCGGTCAGGGCCACGGTGTCCAGGCCGTACCGTTCACGTGCCAGGACACACGTGCGGTGCACGAGGGCGGCGACCGCCTCGTGGAAGCGCGCGGCGACGGCTTCCGGCGCGGTGCCCCTGCGCACGTCCTGCACCACCGCGGTCAGCAGGGGCGCCGGGTCGGCGATCAGTGGGCCCTCGCTCTCCGGTGCGGGAGACCGGAGAGCGAATCCGTATCCGCCCCCCTCGCGCCCGTCCGCCCCGAGGGCCGCGGCCTCGAACTCGACGGCGGCCTGGGCCTCGTACTCGATCCGGTGGCGGACTCCGGCGAGAGACGCGACGGCGTCGAAGAGCCGGCCCATGCTGGAGGTCGGAACACAGTTCAGGTTCCTCTCCAACTGCCTTCCCAACAGCGTGAGTTCGTCGGGCGGACAGGCCGCCACGCACGGCAGGTCCAGTGCCCATCCAATTCCTGCCGCACGCAGGTGGGCCAGGGCCATGCGGTAGGGGCGCCGTACGGCCGCATCGCCGCCGGGCAGGGGGACGTAGGCAAGATGCGCGAACCGTTGGTATCCGTCGTAGTCCGCCAGCAGGAACTCCCCGCCCCACACGGCTCCGTCGTCGCCGTAGCCGGTGCCGTCGAACGCGACGCCGATCACCCGCCTGCTGCCGTCCAGGCCGTGTTCCGCCATGGCGGAGGCGATGTGGGCGTGATGGTGCTGTACCCGCACGACGTGTCTCTCACCGGCCGTACGGCGGACCAGCCGGCCCGAACGGTATCCGGGGTGTCGGTCGGCCGCGAGGATGTCGGGACGCACCCCGGTGATGGTCTCCAGCTGCTGCCCGGCCCGCTCGAAGGCGTGCTGGGTGGAGAGGTCGTCCATGTCGCCGATGTGGGCGGACAGCCAGGCCCTGCGCCCCTCCGCCAGGCACAGGGTGTTCTTGAGATCACCGCCGGCGGCGAGCACCGAGGGCACCGGGAGGGGGAGTTCGATCGGCCGGGGGGCGTATCCGCGCGAGCGGCGGACGGTCAGCAGCTCCCCGTCGCAGACGCGTACCACGGAGTCGTCGCACGGTACATGGATCGGGCGGTCGTGGGTCAGCCAGGCGTCGGCCAGGTGGGCGAGCCGGTCCAGGGCTTCGGCGTCGTCGGTGACGATCGGCTCTCCGGCCACATTGCCGCTGGTCATGACGAGAAGGCGCGGTCCGACCGGGTCGCCGGGGAGGCCGAGAAGAAGGTGGTGCAGAGGTGTGTAGGCGAGCATGACGCCGAGGTCCGGGCTGCCCGGTGCGACGCTGTCCGACGGTGTCGGCCTGCCCGGACCGGCGGCGGTGTGACGGCGACGTCGCAGCAGGACGATCGGTCGGACGGAGCCGGTGAGCAGGTCCCGCTCCTCGGCGCCGACATGGACGAGAGGTGCGATGTCGTCGATGTCGCGGGCCATCACCGCGAACGGTTTGTCGCCCCGGGCCTTTCGGCGGCGGAGTTCGGTGACGGTGCGGTCGTCGGTGGCATCGCATGCGAGGTGGTATCCGCCGATTCCCTTGACGGCGAGGATCGCCCCGTCGGCCAGGAGCTCGCGGGCCCGGTCCACCGCGTCCACGTCGCTCACACGCCGGGGAGGCCTGCCCGCTTCCGGGTCCGCCGTCAGCAGGTGCAGGCGTGGTCCGCATCGGTGACACGAGACCGGTTGGGCATGGAAGCGGCGGTCCGTGGGGTCCGTGTACTCGCGGGCGCAGTCGGCGCACAGGGGGAAGCGGGCCATGGTGGTGTGCGCGCGGTCGTACGGCAGGGCTGTGACGATGGTGAATCGCGGCCCGCAGTTGGTGCAGGTGATGAACGGGTGCCGGTGGCGCCGGTCCTCGGGGTCGGCCAGCTCGGCAAGGCAGTCGGCGCAGGTCGCCACATCCGGGGGAACCAAGGTGCGGGAGGGGCCACCGGTCCGGGAGGGGACGATGGTGAAGCCTGTGTCGCCCGCTGCCGGGACCTCGCTGTGCTCGACGGATTCGAGGACCGCCATGGGTGGTGCGTCCGCGGCGATCCCTTCGCAGAAGAGGGCCACGGCGGCAGGTGCGCCCTCGACTTCCGCGACGACGCCCTCGGCTGTGTTGGTGACGTGTCCCGCCAGGCCCATCGTGAGGGCGCGGGTGTACAGATAGGGCCGGAACCCCACGCCCTGGACGGTGCCCCGGACGATGACCCGGCGACGCTGTACCGGCTCTCCCGTGACTGGGCCGGACCGTGGCCCGGTCACGCGCGGGTCTGCGCCATGGTGCGGGACGGCTCCGTCCCCGGGCCCGGCCCGCCCCGGCCGCCCTGCACAGAGGACCGGCCTTGGGAGGCCTCGTCGGACTCCGCGTGGACATGCGTGTGGGTGGAGTGGTGCTGCCCGGCCATGACGGGCTGGTGGACCGGTGCGCCGTTCGCGGCGGCCAGTGCCCGGTCGAGCAGCGCCCCGACGCCGTCGCCGAGCCGGGCGGAGGTGAGGAGCACCTCCACACCGGGGTTGACCTGCTCGACGTGCGCGCGGAACGCGTCCTCGTCGAACTCCACGGCGTCGGCGATGTCGGTCTTGGTCACGAGCACCAGATGTGCCAGCCCGAAAGCGGTGGGGTACTTCAGCGGCTTGTCCTCGCCCTCGGTGACCGAGGCGAGGACGACCCTGAGCGATTCGCCGAGGTCGTACGAGGCCGGGCAGACCAGATTGCCCACGTTCTCCACGAACAGGAGCCTCGTGTCCTCGGGCAGCCACCCGTCGAGATGGCCGCCCAGCATCCCGGCCTCCAGGTGGCAGAGACCGTCGGTGAGCACCTGCTTGACCGGGGCACCGGAACGGGCCAGCCGCGTGGCGTCGTTCTCGGTCGCCAGGTCCGCGGTCAGGGCCGCGACGGGGACGCCCGTCTCACGGGCCAGGACCAGTTCGCGTTCGAGCAGGGCCGTCTTTCCACTGCCCGGGCTGGAGAGCAGATTGACGACCGCGGTGCCCCTGGCGGCGAGTTGGGTGCGCAGCTGGTGCGCTGTCGTGTCGTTCTTCGCGAGTACCGCCTGCTGCAGATCGACCACACGGCACATGGTTCAGCACTCCTCGGAGATGGGATCTCGGGTGGGTTCGTGCGGGGGTCCGTCGTTCCAGTGGACGTCGGCGATCTGCAGCTCGCGGCCCGAGAGCAGTTCCTCGGTGGCCGCGCCGCACCGGGGGCAGCAGAGCCGGGGTGGCATGCCGACCGCCCATTCGTCCGCGCAGGGACCGCAGCGTGCGCGTGCCGTTACGGGGTCGACCACCAGCTCGGCGCCTTCCAGCACCGTTCCGGCACAGGCCAGTTCGAAGCAGAAGGACAGCGCGTCGGGGACCACTCCGGCGAGTTCGCCGACCTGGAGCCGGACGGATGTGACGGCGACGGCGCCGCCGTCCCGGGCCGCTTCTTCCACCTGGCCGATGACGGCCATGGCGATGGACATCTCGTGCATGGGTCTCCGTCCTGCCCGGGTCATTACACCGACGGGTCCCGGCCTCGGCCGGCCCGGCTCGCCGACGCCGGGCGGCAGGTACGTCGTTCGGTGCAGCGCGGGCCGGACCTGTGGGGTGCCGTCACATGCAGCGCATGCGCACGTAGCGTTTGATGTCGGGCAGTACCTGGGCCACGAGTGCGGCAAAGGCGGCGGCGACCGCGCCGCCGATGATGATCTTCTTCATGACGGTGTTCGTCTCCTCAGTTCAGGGCCGGGCGGACCGCCGACTGCTCGGCGGAATCGGCCCGTTCGTCGTCCTGCACCAGGCGCAGGACCATGTTCACGGCCTCGGGTACGGCAGCGGCCACGGGGTCGCTGAGGCCGATGCCCTCGTCGACGCGGGCGGGTTCGCACCCGACGACCAGCGTGCGTCTCGGAGGGAGGCAGCCCGTGCCCTCGCACAGGGTCCCCAGCAGGGTCAGGACCGCGTCGGGGGACATGCGGTGGCCGTCGAGCAGGGCTTCCTGCGGCTCGATGCGGCCCGGTCGGTCGGCCTCGATCAGATACAGCGTTCCGGGATCGCCCCCGCGTCGGGTGGCATCGATCAGGATCAGCGTGTCGTATCCGTCGAGGAGTTGGTAGGCGAGATGGACTCCGCGCACTCCGATGTCCAGTGCTTCGACGTGGCGGGGCAGGGACCGGGACGCCAGGTGGCGTACGGTCTCGACGCCGAATCCGTCGTCGCCGAGGAAGACGTTCCCGACGCCTGCGACCAGGGTCGTCGCTCTCCGTGCCGGGGCCGCCGTCATGCGTCCTCCAGAGGTGCGACCTCGTCGGGCTGGAAGTACAGGAACCGCCCCTGTTCGCGCCGGATGTCCGCGCCGGGGTCGCCCTCCACGGTGACCGCGAGGTGCACTCCCCCGTCCACGTCGTGGAGCACCGCTTCGACCAGTGCGCTGCGGTCGCGCAGGAAGAGGTCCTGGGCGTCGGTGCGGCGCAGTCCCGGCCGCAGGATCACACGACTGCCCGCACCCACCGACCGGCCGTCGACCAGGATCCGGTCCCGCGCGGGGTCGGGTCCGGTGTCGCCCGCCGGGTCCCACCACGGCTGTCCGGGCGGGACCGGGGCGAACGCGCCGGCCCCGTCCGGCCCCTGCGGTGTCCCGTCCGGCGCCACGGCCGCGGGCGCACCCGGCCCGGTGACGTCCCGCAGGGCCCGGATCGCGCCGTGCAGCCGTTCCAGGACCTCGGGGGGCATCGAGTCCGCCAGGTCGATCACGGCGGCTGCCCGGTCGTCGGTCCCCCGCGCCTCGCGCTTCTCCTGGTCCGTCAGGGTGGCCGTGCGCAGCGCGAGGATCTCGTCGATCTCCGTGGAGTCGTAGAGCGCTCCGGGGCTCTCGGGGGCGATGGCCGGGTGGTCCTCCAGGATGATCGGGGACGACAGCACGAGGTCCGCGCAGCCGGGTTCGCCGGCCAGTACGGGCCAGGTGTGCAGGTTCCGGCAGTTCCCGGCGGCGCCCTTCGCCCATTCGGGAGGGTCCGTCATCGACAGGAACGAGCCCGCGCTCAGCCCCAGCAGCAGATGGGCCGCGACCAGTGACCTGGGCAGTACGGCATCCCGGTCGGTGCTCTCGGCGTCCGGCGTCCATGTGCTGGAGTTCTCGACGACGGCGGTGAGCCGCATCGCCCGGTAGGGGCCGTCGATCTCGCGGGCGGACAGCCGTACCGTGCCACTGATCTCCTCGCAGCGGCGCACCAGGCGGCCCACGGTCGAGCCGTGCTCGTCGCGGACCGGCTCGTGTTCCTCGCGTGCCGGGAGCGTGAAGGGCAGTTCGACGCCATCTCCGGCCAACTGGGCGATATCGGCGAGCAGTTGGACACTTTCATCGACCCCCTCGTCCCAGGGGACGAGGACCCGGTCGGTGAGGTGGAGTTCGGGGACGGTCTCGAAGGTGCCGTCGTCACGGAGGCGCTGCACGGTGCGTCGTCGGGCGTGCAGGAAGCGGACCTCGGCCGCCAGGGTCGTGTCCGCCTTCGGTTCCATCAGGCACTCGGTGTGCTGGTAGTCGTACTCCTCGGTGGCCGCCGCCCAGGCGGGGGGTACGAGCACACCGAACTGCCAGCGAAGACGGTTCTTGGCCGCGGAGGCCCGGTACGGATAGAGGACGTACCCCTCGAAGAGGACGGCGTCGGCCACCCCGCGGGCGGCTGCGAACCGGGATTCCAGCGCGGGGGTGAGCACAGTTGCGGTCATGGTGCCGTCCTCTCGGCGATCCCGGCGGGCACTGCGTCGGCGGGCACCCGGTCCGTCGGCCGTGGGGCCGTGGTCCCGGCCGTGTCGAGGAGCGCACGGGCGGTCGCCTCCCAGGACGGCAGCGCGTGCCGGGAGCGGTAGGCGAGCAGCGCGTCCATGGTGGCGCGGGGAAGGCGGATCCAGCCGCAGCCGGGGAAGTGCTGGTCGACCATCTCCTTCCACACCGCCACGGGCAGCCGGAACGGCGCCTCCAGGTCCCAGGGCACCGGCTGGACATGGAAGCCTCCTGAACCGGTGAAGGCGGTGCCGGAGAAGAGCATGAGAAGCGGCACCTCCCCCTCGGTCAGCGCGTTCAGGTACCGGGTGGCGGCGATCTCCAGGTCGTACGTGCACGGCACGACGACCTCCGTCTCGATCGCCCCGGTGAACGCGGGAACCATGACCGGCACCTGGGCGAACTGCACGGGCTGGAGCGTGCTGCCCCAGCGCGAGCGTTCACCGAACAGGTCCGTCAGGCCCAGGGCCTCCTGCGTTCCGTAGCCGCGTCGGGCCGGTTCGATGCGGATCTGGCACCGCAGTGCGAGTGCGTGCACCCGGATGTCCTCGGACGCGGTGATACGCAGCCGGAACACCAGGGTGGGGCCGGCGGCGTACGGGTCGGCGCGCACATCGGTGCAGGTGAAGGTGAAGTCCGTCATGGCCTCCGGCCCCCCTGTGCCGCCGCGGCCCGATGTTCGACCTGGGCGAAGAATGCCTGCAGATCGGCACGGGCCTCGGCCCCGCCGTCGAAGCCCTGCCACAGCAGCCGCATGCGTCCGACCAGTTCGTAGCAGATGTCGATCGGTACCAGATAGCACTCGATGCGCCCCTCGGTGCGGCGCAACAGCAGTGCCTCCACGTCGGGTTCGAGCTCCCCGGCGAGACGGCTGCCGTCGAGGACCGTCTGCCAGGTGGACGGGTCGAGCTCGCTCTCGGTGGCCCCGGCGGGGCTCGGGTAGAGCGCGACGAGGCGGTCGAGCGTGGCGTTGCGGAAGAAGAAGGCGACGCCGACGGGGATCCGCAGGAGTTCCCAGGCGGTGTCGTCGATGCCGTGCTCGCGGTCGACGAGATAGCGTTCCGGGACGCTCAGGAACCTGCCGCGGGCGGCGCCGGGCCGCTCGAACAGCAGGGCGCAGGGGACGCAGGCGCAGGCCAGCGAACGTTGCTGAGTGTCCACCAGGTGCCGGTGGCCGCCCCCGGCCACCGGCACTCCGCAGAGTTCGCACCGCTCCTGCTCGGGTTCGGGCGGGGCCGCGAACCGCCGCAGTGCGCGCATGCCCGAGGCGGGCGCGGGCCGCGCGGCCCGCGTCGTGGGGGCGCTCATGGCATCCTGGCCGGGGCCGGCCGGTCGGTGGCCCGGCTCTGCGGCGGACGGGTTCCGATCTGGAGGAGTGCCGGTTCCCGGGCTGCGGCGGCCTGCTCCACCTCGACCGTGCCCACCTCCGGTGCGAAGCAGGCCAGGGCGTTCTCGACGGACTGCTGCGCCGCCGGCGTACCCGAGCAACCGCAACCGCCCGTATCGGCAGTCCGGACACGCAGGGCGCCGGTGCTCTCGTCGAAGGCCACCACCTCGACGGGATCACGGACGGCCGCGAGGGCGCGGCCGATGCGTGTTGCGGTGTCCTCGGGGTGCAGGTCGTGCAGGACCAGGAGACTGGACACGAGGGCATCGCCCAGGAGCGCGTCGAGGGTGGCGTCGGCGCCGCGCCCCGGCGCGGACCGGAGTCCGTCCAGGATGCGGGCCAGTCCGGCCCCGTAGAAGTCCATCAGGACCCGTACCAGTTCCTCGGAGGCCGCGACGGCCTTCGGGTCGCCGGCCGCCGCCACTCGGGCGAGGACCTCCTCGACCCGGCGACCGGCCTGTTCCGCGTCGATGGCCCTCGCCGCGGTCTGCGTGGCCGCGCTCATCCGCCCAGTCCGCTCAGACCGGAGGGCACATGCATCTTCTCGACGGTCCTGCCTTGGCCGACGTACATGTGGACGCCGCACGGGAGGCAGGGATCGAAGCTGCGCACGGTGCGCATGATGTCGATGCCCTTGAAGTTCTCCGGCGGGTTCTCCTCGAAGATCGGCGTGTTCTGCACGGCGTCCTCGTAGGGCCCGGGCGTTCCGTAGGTGTCCCTGGTGCTGGCGTTCCACGGTGTCGGGGGGTAGGGGTGGTAGTTGGCGATCTTGCCGTCCCTGATCACCATGTGGTGCGACAGCACACCGCGTACGGCCTCGGTGAATCCGACCCCGATGCTCTCCTCCGGTACGTCGAACTTCTCCCAGGTCTGGGTGCGTCCGGCGCGGACCTCCTCGAGCCCCTTCTCGGCGCAGTGCAGTGCGACCGCGGCCGCGTACGCCTGGAAGTACGTGCGGGCGCGGTTGCGCTCCAGCGCGTTGCTCCACCTCGGGATCTTCCACTCGAAGGTGGTCTCGGGCTTGGTCATCGTGCGCGGCAGGTTGATGACGACGCTGTGGCCGGTGGCCTTGACGTAGCCGATATCGACGAGACCGGACAGGGCGGTGGACCACAGGCGGGCGATGGGGCCGCCTCCGGTGTCCAGCGCCAGATGCTCCTTGCCGTCGAACCAGCGCGGCGACATCACCCAGCTGTACTTGTCGTCGAAGTTCCGCTTCTGCGGGGCGGGGATGGTGTGCTGGTTCCACGGGTGGCGGGGGTCGACCGGGTTGCCGAGCGGGTCGTGGGTGACGAACTGCTCCTTGCCCTGCCAGTCGTCGTAGTACGAACTGCCCAGCAGGATCCGGATGCCGAGGTTGATCTCGGTGAGGTCGTTCGTGACCAGCTTGCCGTCGACGATCACGCCAGGGGTGACGAACATCCTCCGTCCCCAGTCGCTCATGTTGGCGTAGGTGAAGTCGCAGTGCTCGGGGTCGTTGAGCGCTCCCCAGCAGCCGAGCAGCACCCGCCGGCGGCCGACCTCCTCGTATCCGGGCAGAGCCTCGTAGAAGAAGTCGAACAGGTCGTCGTGCAGGGGCACGACCCGCTTCATGAACTCCACGTACCTCATCAGGCGGGTGAGGTAGTCCGTGAAGAGCTGGACGGAGGCGACCGTGCCGACACCGCCCGGGTAGAGCGTGGAGGGGTGCACATGGCGCCCCTCCATCAGGCAGAACATCTCCCGTGTGTAGCGGCTCACCTGGAGCGCCTCACGGTAGAACTCGCCCTCGATCGGATTGAGCGACCGCATGATGTCGGCGATCGTGCGGTAGCCGTGCTCGGCCGCGTGCGGTGCCTCGGTGCGCTCGGCGAGCTCCATGACGCCCGGATTGGTCTCGCGGACCATTTTCTCGCAGTAGTCGACCCCGACCAGGTTCTCCTGGAAGATGTTGTGGTCGAACATGTACTCCGCGGACTCGCCGAGGTTGATGATCCACTCGCCCAGGTGAGGGGGCTTCACCCCGTACGCCATGTTCTGCGCGTACACGGAACAGGTGGCGTGGTTGTCGCCGCAGATCCCGCAGATGCGGCTGGTGATGAAGTGGGCGTCGCGGGGGTCCTTGCCCCGCATGAAGACGCTGTAGCCGCGGAAGACCGAGGAGGTGCTGTAGCACTCCGCGACCCGTTTCTGTTTGAAGTCGATCTTCGTATGGATACCGAGACTTCCCACGATCCGGGTGATCGGATCCCAGGCCATCTCCACCAGGCCGGTGCTGTTGCCGGCCTCTTTGGTCTTCGGTGCCATCGTGTGTGCCGTAGCCCTTCTGCGAAGCGTGAGGTGGGGTCGTCACCGGGTGGTGCGGGATGCGGGGGGTGTCCTGGACCGGTTCACCACGAGGCCCGGTATCCGGTGGTCAGCCGTTCCTTCTTGTGCCGCCACTTCGGCTCCATGTCCACGGTTCTGCCCGTGACCTTCCGGAGCCTGCGGATGGCCGCGCCGTACGCTCCGCTCGCGGTGACGGAGACCTTGGCGCCCGGCGGTTGGTCCATGAACGGCATGAACTTGTCGGGGAAGCCGGGCATGGTGCAGGCGATACAGATGCCGCCGACGTTCGGGCAGCCCCCGATGCCGTTCATCCAGCCGCGCTTGGGTACGTTGCATTTGACGACCGGGCCCCAGCAGCCGAGCTTCACCGAGCATTTGGGCGAGTCGTAGGTCGTGGCGAACTGGCCCTGCTCGTAGTAGCCGGCCCGGTCGCACCCCTCGTGCACGGTGGCACCGAAGAGCCATTTCGGACGGAGCTTGTCGTCGAGGGGGATCATCGGAGCGGATCCGGCCGCCTGGTACAGCAGGTACGTCAGGGTCTCCGAGAAGTTGTCCGGCTGGATGGGGCAGCCCGGCACGCACACGATCGGGATGCCGGCCTTCGACTTCCAGTCCCAGCCGAGGTAGTCGGGCACTCCCATGGCGCCGGTCGGGTTGCCGGACATCGCATGGATACCGCCGTAGGTGGCGCAGGTTCCGATGGCGACGACGGCCAGCGCCTTGGGCGCCAACCGGTCGATCCACTCACTGGTGGTGATCGGCTGACCGGTCTCCGGGTTGTCCCCGAAGCCGCACCAGTAACCCTCGGGCTTGATCGCCTCGTTGGGGACGGATCCCTCGATGACCAGGACGAAGGGGTCGATCTCGCCCCGCTCCCCCTTGAAGAACCATTCGATGAACGTGTCCGCGCCGCCCACGGGGCCGCTGTCGAAATCGATGAGCGGCCAGTGGACCTGGATCTTGGGCAGACCGGGCAGGGTGCCGGTCACGATCTCCTCGATGCTCGGCTGCATCGCGGCGGTCAGGGCGACGGAGTCGCCGTCACAGCTCAGTCCCGCATTGATCCAGAGGATATGGATCGGGGACTCTTCTCCGGTGTTCGCGGCAGTGTCCGCGGGGTTCGGCATTGTTGCATCCATGAGGATGCCTCCCTGGAAAGAGACATACGAAGGCTGAGCTATCGGCCTTCACTGTTCTTCGTAGCAAGCGCTCGGCGCGGGTGCGTCATCGTGCGCCGCCAGTGCGGTGACACCGGTCTCCCGGAGGGACGGAGCTCCCGCGGCGCTTCCGGCCGCGGCCGGGGCCAGGTGCGCGGGACAGCCCGACGGGGGCTCCTTGAGCACGAAGGCCCGCCGCAGCGCGTGGTAGGACGATTCCGGATCGAAGAAGGTCTGCCGCATCTCGGCCAGCTCCTGCCGCCGGTACTCGGCCAGCGGTTTCCGGGCCTCGTCCCGGTCCCGTTCGCTCTTCTTCGCGGCGATGCGCATGTCTGCCGCGGGCGACGCGGCGAGCCGGGCCGCCAGGCGCCCTACTTCGCCCGCGAACGACTGCGCGTCGCAGTCGATCATCCGGTCGGCCAGGCCGATCCGTACGGCGGTCTCGGCACTGACCGGAAGCGCCTTGTCGGTGAGGCGCTCCGCGACAGCGTCCCCCAACCGGCGTGGCAGGGTGTACGTCCAGTACTCGGAGCCGTACAGCCCCATCAGGCGGTAGTGCGGGTTCAGCACGGCCCCCGACCTGCACCAGACCTCGTCCGCGGCGAGGGCGAGCATCACCCCGCCCGCGGCCGCGTTGCCGCCCACGGCGGAGATCACCAGCCGGTCGGTGGTGGTCAGCACGGCCTCCACGAGGTCGTCCATGGCGTTGATGTTGGCCCAGGACTCCTCACCGGGGTGGGCGGCCGCCTCGATCACCTTGAGGTGGATGCCGTTGGAGAAGAAGTCCCGGCCGCCTCCGAGCACCAGCACCGAGGTGGGGCGCCGGCAGGCGAACCGGTAGGCGTCGTGCAGGCGCCGGCACTGCTCCGTGCTCATCGCGCCGCCGGGGAAGGAGAACGAGAGGAAGCCCGCCTTCCCCACCTCCCGGTAGGCGATGTCACTCCAGCCGCGCCGGTCCCCGTCCTCGTACGGCACGGCCCGCTCCGGCAGGGTGGGCAGTGTCCCGGCGAGAGCCGTCGCGGCGGGCCGTTTGAACGTCGCGGGACCGCCGGGTCTGCGGCGGGGGCGGAGCTCGCTGATCCACACCGCGCCGTCGGTCGTCGCCCGGCAGACGGCGCCTGCCCGGACCGCGATCAACTCGCCCGGTACGCCGCGCAGTGTGTGCTCCGGATGCCCGCCGTACAGGAACCATTCACCGCCGAGCATCTCGTCGCGCACACCGGGCCAGGAGTCTGCTGCGCGCAGCTTGCGCAGGACCGTTTCCGTGGGGTCCGACTCCCAGTCGATGCGCCGCTCCTCCTGCCGGAGGTACGGCCTCGTACGGATCGGCAGTTCCTCGTCCCCGCCTGCCTGCGGGCGGGGCACGTACGTGCCGGACGCGAAGCGCTCGACGGCGAGGTGCACGGCTCGCGACGCGGCGTCGGAGAACTCGTTGCGGTACAGGTCGCTCTTGCCCACCGGCGGTACCGGGAAGGTGGCCGAGGCCCAGATGTCCCCGGCATCCATCTCCTGTTCGGCCTGAAGGACCGTCACTCCCCACCTGTCCACGCCTTCTTGGACTGCCCGGTCGAGCGAGGAAGGCCCTCGGTCGCCCGGCGGGCCGGGGTGGACGACGAGGCAGGTGTGCGTCGTCCAGACGTCCCGGGGGATGGCGGTCCTCAGCATCGGGGCCAGGACGAGGTCGGGCGCGTACGCGTGCACGGCGCGCCGCAGCGACGCGTCACGTGCGGAGGCGTCCGGCGTTGCGAGTTCCACCGATACGACGTGGCCGCGGTCCCTGAGTTCGGCATGGACGCGCTGAGCAAGGCTGTTGAACGCGCTCGCAACGAGCAGAATGCGCACGGCAATCTCCCAACGACGGGCCGATCCGGCTGCCAGCGATGGTGGGTCACGGCTGGAGGACCTCATCGGCAACCGGCCGCAGAGTCACCCGAAAGCGCGCGGCTCGGCGACCACTCAGTGGAACCGGAGTCCGGGGACGGGGAACATCGGTCTCGTGCGCCAAGCCCTCGTCGGCACTGGTGGCCGTCGGCGGGTGTCCGTGACGATGCCGGTCCGACGTTGTTCCACGGACAACGCCCCATGGTCTGCGGGAGCTTGGTTCGTCCCCTGCGGTGACGTTCTGCTACCCGCATGTGAAGCGACCCTGTTGTCTACGCGGCCCCCTGCTCGCCCACTCGGGTGGCGGTGGCCGTTTCCCGGGCGGAGGCGGAATCGCGGGTGGCCGAGCGCCGGGGCTCGGGGCGCCAGGTGGCGACCAGGGCGGCAGCGAGGAGCAGTTCGGCCACGTCGCCGCCGTAGTACATGATCTCCGCGCCTGCCTGAACCTGGGAGACCGGGGCGTGGATGTCAACCCAGAAGCCGCCGTACATCATCTGGGAGATCACCGCGTGGGCCGCGATGGCGACGCCGAGGTAGACCAGCCGTGCGCGTACGCCGGGACGGTAGGGGGCGGGGTCGGGGCCGGCGATGGCGTGGGCGAACAGGCACCCGGACAGCAGGAAGTGCGCGTGCAGCAGCCAGTGCGCTGCCGGGTTGCTCATGATCGCGTTGTAGAGGGGGGTGAAGTAGAGAACCGCGAGGCTGGCCGTGGACAGCGCCAGCGCGACCGCAGGGTGCGCGATCACGCGGGCGGGCGGACTGTGCAATACGGCGGTCAGCTGCCTTCCCCGTGCCGCGGGCAGGGTGCGCAGCAGGAGGGTGACCGGCGCAGCCAGGACGAACGCGAGCGGCGCGTACATGCCGATGAGCATGTGCTGGGCCATGTGGCCGCGGAAGTCCTCGTGCGCGAAGGGCGCCACGGGCGGCAGGAGAGCGGCGCCGAGCAGGGCGCTGCCGGTCAGGAAACCGGTCGTCCGCCACGGGCTCCAGCCCAGGGCCGGGTTTCGGCGGCGGGCCCGGTGAGCGAGGAGCAGGTAGGCACCGGCGGCGGCCGGCAGGACGAGTGCGGGCAGGAGCCACTCCAGGAGGCTGCTGCCCGCCGTGTGCCCGTGAAGGGGCATGTCGTGGCCCATCAGGCTCGCCCGCTTTCACGTCGCCCGGCCGGGGCGTCGGGGTCGAAGGGCCGGCCGCTGCGCTGGAGCAGGTAACCGCCGATCAGGAACAGGCCGCCCAGGACGAGGAAGCCCGCGTCCCACCAAGCCTGGTAGGGGCCGCCGCGGACGTGGTGAATGCCCAGGATCTGGTGGTCCAGGAGCCCCTCGACCAGGTTGAACAGCCCCCATCCGACGAACATCCAGCCCCACAGGACCCATGAGGTCCACACCGCCCGCCGGTTGTGCGTGACGCGGGAGTACAGGATGGCCAGGCCCAGCAGGACGGCGATCCAGCACACCGCGTGGAAGATGCCGTCCCACACGGTGTTCATCTCCAGCCCGGACACCGTCAGTGGGTTGTAGTACCTCACCCCGATGCGGTCGTGGTTGGTGCTGCTGAGCATGTGGTGCCACTGCAGCAGCTGGTGCAGCAGGATGCCGTCGGCGAACCCGCCCATCCCCACCCCGAGCACGATGCCCGGCAACTGGATACTCGCCGGCTGTGCCGTGCCGGCCCGGGCCTCTCCCGTCGTGGTGGCCATCACTCGTCTCCGCTCCTGGTGGCTGGGGGGGGTCTGCTGAAGATGCCTCAGCCGCAGGTTCCCCTCCCTGCCACGCCCACGCGCGTGCGTGCCCTCCATCCGGCCCAACCGCGGGCGCTCCCGGGATCGCGCCGTGTCCTCAGCGCCCGGGCCCGCAGGAGCCGCAGCCCCCGGGCAGGTTTCCGGTACGCGGCATCGCCGGGCAGTACCACGCATGGCCGCGAATGGGCTGAGCAGCGTACGGTGCAGGAGCGGTCCCCCGCAGCACCAGCGCATCATCCGTGCACATCGCCGAAGGGACTGGTCCGTGAACCGACCTGGTACGAAGACCCTGCCGCCGATCCGCCGCGCACCGCACGAGCGCGGTCACGGGCCGCAGCGATGAGCCCGTCCGAGGCCGCAGCCGTCTCGCTCACTCCCGCCGCCGCCGATCTGGTGCGTCGGCTGCACGAGATCCACGGCCCCCTGATGTTCCATCAGTCGGGCGGCTGCTGCGACGGCAGCGCGCCCATGTGCTACCAGGACGGAGAGTTCCGTACGGGTGGCTCCGACGTTCTGCTGGCCTCTCTCGACGTCGACGGGGTCGCGGAGCCCGTCCCGTTCTGGATGTCGAGGAGCCAGTACGAACGGTGGGCGCACACCCGGCTGATCGTCGACGTGGTGGAGGGACGGGGCAGTGGCTTCTCCCTGGAGGCTCCGGAGGGGGTGCGGTTCCTGATCCGGTCCCGGATCGTCGATCCCTGAGCTGGGGCGCCACGTCCCCGGTACCGGACGTCGGCACCGCCGGCCGGAACCCGTCGGCCGTACGTCGAGCCGGGGCGCCGTCCACGGCGCCCCGGTCCGTACCTCAGACGGCTCCGCCCACCAGGCCGATGCCGCCCAGCAGCGACACGGCCAACACGGCAGTCCGCAGGGTCTTCGTCGGCACCCGCGGAGCCAGGAGCATCCCGCAGGCGGTGCCGAGGGCGAGTGCGACCAGCTCCGAGGGGCCGGGCAGGGCGATGCCCACGGCCAGGGCCGTCGCGCAGTTCTGCACGATGAAGAAGCTGTGCAGGTTCCCCCGCGTGACCGCGGGCTCCCAGTCGGCATGGGCGGCGTAGAGACCGATGGGTGGACCACCGACCCCACCGACGACGTTGAGCAGGGCGCTGGCGGCACCGGCCGCCACCGCCCCCTGGGGGCGGCGCAGCCACTTCCAGCGGACACCACTGGCCAGCACGCAGACCCCGACGACCACGCCCGCGCCGGCGGCCGGCGCCAGCCAGCGGGTGTCCACCCCCCGCAGCGCCAGCGCGATGAGCGGGGTGCACAACAACGTCGGGACCAGGAGCCGGAGCACCTCGCGCGGGCGGGCATGGCGTCCGTCGCGCAGGAAGGGCAGAGCCGAGGAGAGCGTCGCCAGCACCACGGTCGTGGCTACCCCTTGCTGAGGTCCGAGGTACAGGACCAGCGCGGGCGCCGCCAGGAGGGAGAAACCCATGCCGGTGGCCGACTGGGCGACCGCCCCGAACAGTACGCCGGCCAGCGCGAGGAGGTGGACTCCGTCCGTCACGGTGCCACCACCCGGTCGAGGGTGCACCGGCGCTGGAAGACCACCGCGATGGCCATGAGTACGGCCGGCACCACGGTGAAGCCCAGCAACAGCGCGACGGACGCGGAGTGGGACTGGGTGACGGAGTGGCCCTCGGTGGAGGACACGAAGCCTCCGACGGCGAGGGCGGCGGAGTACACATAGGGGCCGATGGCGGTTCCCGACGCCTCGGTCGCCGTCCACACGCCGGTGTAGGCGCCCGCGCGGGCGGATCCCCGCGCCTCGGCTGCCGCCACCGCGTCCGGGAGCATCGAGAAGGCGAAGAGCTGGAGCCCTGCGAAGGCGGCGCCCATGACCACCACCACCGCGACGGTCACGCCCACCCCCAGCGTCCTGCCGGGCAGCAGCACGAGGGACCCGGCGATGAAGACGCCCTGGGACAGCAGCAGTCCGCGCTGTTTGCCGATCCGCCGGGACGCCCGCAGCCACAGGGGTCCGGCGACCGTCGCCGGGACGAGGAAGCCGCCCATGAGCACAGCGGTCAGGCCGCTGTCGTCGAGGACGTACTCGGCGTAGAACGGCAGGGCCGCCAGGAACAGATGGGTGGTGGTGCCGGTGAACAGGTAGGAGAGCAGCAGCGCCCGGAAGTCGCGGTCCCGCCAGGCGACCCGGATGTCGTCGAGGGTGGAGTGGGCGCGCTCGTCCGGGACCTGGAAACCGCAGTGGTCGGTGAGCCTTCGGACGCCGGCCAGCGCGACCAGTTGCGAGACGACCAGGACACCGGCCAGCAGCAGAGCCATCCGGGCGTAGGAGTGGTGGCTGCCGGAGGCCACCAGGGCCGGCGCCACGACGCCCGCGCCGAGCAGCCCCAGGGTCAGGAAGAACATCCGGAACGTGAAAACGCGGGTACGTTCGTGGTAGGCGATCCGCAGGTCGGACGGCGTCGTCAGGTAGGGCACCTGGAAGCAGGCGAACAGCAGGTTGCCGACGATGTAGCAGCAGCCGACCCACAGCGCGGCCGGCATACCGGAGACGCCCGCGGGAACCGAGAACATCGCGACCCACGCCACCACCAGCAGCAGCCCGACCCGGAGCATGCCGCGTCGGTGCCCGGTGCGGCGGGCCTGCCGGTCCGACAGCGTACCGAGGAGTGGATGGACCACCACATCGATGATCTTCGGCAGCAGCAGCGTCAGTCCGGCCCAGAACGCCGGGACGCCGAGTATCCGGGTGAGGAAGTACAACAGCAGCAGGCCCGGGACGGTGACCCACATGCCCATCCCGATCGAACCGGTGGCGTACAGCGTGAGATGGCCGGCCCGCGCCCGCGGCGAGGCGTCGCCCCGGGGCGGCGTCTGTATCGGGGTGCTCATGGCTTTTCCGTGTGACGCCTGACGACGCCCGCGGCCAGCTCGGCTCCCCCGAACGCGCCGGTACGGGCTCGGGTGGCGAGGGTGCGGGCGACGATCCGGTCGGTCAACCGGGGCAGGTGACGCGCCAGGAAGAACTCCAGGGCCCCCCGGCGCGTGGTCGGCAGATCGCGGCGCACCCGGCGGCCCAGAGCGGCGCGGAGCACCTTGTCGACCACGCCCTCCAGCGGCTCGTAGCTGCTCATGCCCTCCAGGGAGAGCCCCGCCGCGGCGGTCGAGTCATGGATGGGGCTGCGCACCGCGGACGGGTAGACGCAGGTGACGGCGACGTGGGTTCCGATCTCCATGCGGAGCGCGTCGGCGTACGCCACCAGCGCCCGCTTGGAGGCCCCGTACGCCGCTGCCAGGGGCAGCTGCATGACGGCCATCCGGGAGGACAGCATGACGATCCGGCCACGGGATTCGACGAGGGCGTCCACGCATGCGGCGGTCACCCGCCAGGTGCCGAGCAGGTTGATGTCGAGCTGGCGCCGTACCTCGGCTCCGGGTGGGAGCTCGGCCGGGGCGGGCCCGCCGATACCGGCGTTGTTGATGAGCAGGTCGAGCCCGCCCAGCTTGTCGATCGCGGCGGCCACCTTGGTCGGCACGTCCGTGTCGTCGGTGATGTCGCAGGCGAGCACCTCGACCGGGTCGTCGGGCCGCGGAGCCAGGTCCAGGCCGATGACCCGGGCACCCAGGTCGGTCAGCTCGGCGCAGATGGCCCGGCCGAACGTCCCGGAGGCGCCGGTGACGACGACCCGCAGGCCCCGGGCGTCGCGGCGGCCACCGAGCAGGCCCTTGCGGGAGGAGGTGCCGGGGGTGGGTGAGGCGTTCATGCGGGGTTCCCTTCGCGGTCGGCAGCGGTGACGGTGAACGGACGGGCGCCGCGCCGCAGCCGGGCCCGCCCGGCCTCGATCTCGCGCGGCAGGTCGGCCACGTACTGGTCGAAGTCGATGCGCATCTGAGGGCGCCGGTCGCCCCACCGTTCGACTGCGGCACGCAGCGCGCGGGCGACGGCACTCCGCTGTTCCTGGGCCGTGGGGAGGGCGTAGGCGCCGGAGAAACAGGCGGCCATCAGCTTGGCCTGGGCCTCCACGACGGGAAGCGCCGCGCCCGTGGACTGCATCAGCCCCACGAAGGCCAGGCTCGGGTCCTGGAGGTGGAAGACCCGCTTGTACAGCGGCAGCCGTTCCGGGTCGGCGCCCAGCCAGCGGTCGGACAGGAAGGGGATGGACACCCGGTAGCCGGTGGCCCACACGATCACGTCGACCGGGTCCGAGGTGCCGTCGGTGAAGACGACCCGGTCCCCGTCGAGGCGGTCGATGCCCGGCCGCGCGACCACCTCGCCGTGGGTGAGGCGGTGCAGGATCGTGTCGCTGATCGTCGGGTGGTTCTGGAAGAGTCCGCCCGCGGGGGCGGGCAGGCCGTAGCTCTGCGGGGTGCCGACGGCCAGCCGGAGCATGGTCTCCGCGACGCGCTGGCGCAGCCGCCACGGCAGCGCCGCCAGGGCTCCGCCGGTCGCGTCCGAGGGACGGCCGAAGAGGTACTTGGGGACGACATGGACACCGTGACGGGCCGACAGCAGGACCGGGCCCCGTGCGACGTACGAGGCGTCGACGGCGATGTCCATGGCGGAGTTGCCCATGCCGACGACGAGCACCCGCCGGTCCCGGAAGACCTCGGCGGTGCGGTGGTCGTGGGCGTGCATCTGGAGGCCGTCGAAGGTCCCGGGGTAGGCGGGATCGGGCCGGCGCGGGTCCCAGTTGTGGCCGTTGGCGACCACGACGGCGTCGTACCGGTCGACGTCGCCGGAGTCGGTCGTCACGGCCCAGCAACGCCCGTCCTCCTCCCGCTCGACGGACTCGACCGAGGTGTCGAAGCGGATGTGCGGGGTGAGGCCGAAGTTCTCGCAGTAGTCGGCGAGATAACCGGCCACCAGGTCGGCCGAGGGGTAGTCCGGCCACTGCCGGGGCATCGGGAAGTCGGCGAACTGGGTCCGGCCCTTGCTGGTGTTCAGGTGCAGGGAGGCGTAGGCCGGTGACAGGCCGCTGGTGTTGTCGCGTGCCCACAGCCCGCCGGGCCGGTCGCCCTTCTCGTACGCGACGACCTCGACACCCGCGTCCAGCAGGGCCTTGGTGGCGGTCAGACCGGCCGCTCCGGCACCGATCACGGCGACACGACAGGGAGGGGGCATGGTGCGTCTCCTCGGGAGAGGGGTGGATTCAGGGCGGCCCTCGTCGACGGGCCGGCCGCTTCGAAGGCGAACGAATCGGGGTGCGGCGCGCTCAGGCGGCGGCGTACCCCACCGGGGCGGGGGACGCGGCTGCGTGAGCGGGGCGCAGCCGGCCGGAGGTGCGGTGCGATGGTGCGTCGGTGAGGGGCAGGGCCCTCACCGGCAGCGTGGGCCCGGGGCGATGCCCGGTACACCGGGGGTGCGCACCGGACTCCGGTCCTCGACGGACCGGGGCTGCCTGCCGCGGCGCCGGGGTCCGTGGTCCCCGCCTCCGCGCAGGAGTCCGGTCATCACGTGGCTGCAGCCGCGAGGGGGTGGGGCCGTCGGCCACGCATGTTCTTCCTTCGTTCAGAGACCGCTCCCGCGGGCGGCCTTCGTTGTGACTTCAGCCAACCGTAGGTGCTGGTCAGCCGCCTGGACATGTCGTACGGAACGTGATTCGACGGCCCACTTGTGCTGGGCCACAAGAAGGGCGAGCATGCGTCGCATGCAGCACGACGAGTGGGACAGCGTGGTCGACCTGATCGAGCGGGTCGTCGGAGAGGACGACCTGCTCCCGTCCGTCGTCAGCGGTGTGCGCACGCTGGTGCGGGAGATCGCGGTGCTGCCGACCTCCGACATCGCCGGGCACACCCGTGCGCTGCTGGCTGCGGCGACCCGGGCGGTGGCGGCCAGACGCGGCCCGACCGAGGCGGAGCTGTCGTTCGTGGAGGAACTCGGCGTCACCCGGGCCCAGCAGGGCGTCCCCATCGAGGCGGTGCTCGGAGCGATCCATGTCGCCGAACGCGCGATCTGGTCGCGGGCCAGGGAGCTCGCCGCCTCGGGCGGGATATCGGCCTACCTCCTGTTCGATGCCCGGGAGCTGTATGACGACTGGTCCGAGGCGGTGCGGTCCAGGCTGATCAAGGCGCACCGTGCCGCCGGCGCCGACCGGTACCCGGGTGCGGGTGACCGGGACCTGACGATCCTTCGACGGCTGCTGGAGGGTGGCTCGGCGGCCACGCTGGCCGCCGCCGAGGCCGGTCTGCCGGTCGCCGGCGGGCTGTGGGTACTGGTCGCCCGGCCGGACGGCACGGGTCTGGCGCCCTCGTTGCGCGACCGCGCCCCGGCGCTGATCGGACATGTGGACGGCCTGCTGGTCGCCGTGCTCACCCGGGCGCCCTCGGCGCGTGTCGCCGAGGGCGGGGTGACGGCCGGGCTCGCAGGTCCGGCCGAACCGGAGGAGCTGGGTGCCGTACGGCGTCTGGCCCTCGCCGCCCTGACGGCAGCCGAGTCGACCCGACGGACCGGCGTGGTGCACGTGGCCGATGTCGCCGTGCTCGCCGCCGTGGCGGACCGGGCCGACCTGGTGGCGGTACTGCTGGACCGCCACCAACCGGCGTGGACCGCGCTCGGCGCCAACGCCGAGCCGGTCGCGCTCGCCGTCCGGGCCTGGCTGGAAGCCGGCCGGGAGGTGACCCCTGCGGCCGAGCGGCTGTTCGTGCATCCCAACACCGTGCGGAACCGGGTCCAGCGCTTCGCCGACGTCACCGGCATCGACCCCTACGACACCTTCGGCGCCATGAACGCCTGGTGGCTCTGCCGCGCCTGGCTGACCTGAGGTACGCACCGGACGGGGCCGCGCGAACACCCGCTCGCCCCGGAGTCGACCGCGTGGTGGTGTGCGGGCCGCCGAGGTCAGGGCTTGAGGTTGCTGACGACGTCGGCCGTGGCCGTCAGGCCGTCCTGAATGGTCGGCGCCATGCTCGTGCCGGCGAGGAAGAAGCCGAGCATGGCGCAGACCAGCGCGTGCGAGATCTTCAGGCCGCCGTTGCGGAGGAAGATCACCGCAAGGATCAACATGAGCAACACCAGTGAGATCGAAATGGCCATGGCCAACCTCCTACGCCGCACCGGAATTGCGGCATTCGGCGGCCAGTGTGGCGTAGCGAGGAGGCCATCCGGCGGACTGGCGTGTACTCCATATGGGTGTTGACCGGCTGTCACGATCGGGGCAGTGCGACCGGGCCCGGTCAGCCGCACAGGTGAGCGGTTCCCGGTGGCCAGAACCCCACCTGGTCGGCGGCCCGGGACCGGTTCCCGGTGGGGAGCCGCACCTCCTCGCTGTCAGTCCGCGTCGACGAAACCCAGGGTCCGGTTCATCGCGATGGCACTCGTGTGGGCCGGATGGTGGACGGTGCGGACCCTGCGCGCTCCGCACGTTCGGACGAATTCCATCCCGAACGTCTTCATCGCGAGGGCAAGACCGCGCCCTCGGTATCCGGCCCGCACCCCGGTCATCTCGTTGAAGGCGATGTCCCCGTGGGCGGATGTGGCCGCCATGCCGATCCAGGCTTCGCCGTCTTGTGCGATCACGACGCCGCGTGGATCGTACGAGGGGACCTCCAGCCGGAGCTCGGTGTATTCGTCGAACGAGTAGAACGCGCCCCGCTCCGGGATGTCGGCGGAACACTCCTTGTTCAGCTCGTACAGTGCGCAGCGATGTTCCGGCGTGTCGCCCAGTTCAGCAAGGGTGGTCAGCCGGATGCCCTCGTCGTGGCACCGCGTCACGTACGGCTGGAACCGGTCCGCGTCGAACGTGTCGACATCGAGTTCCAGCGTGACCCAGTGCCTCGTCATGGCATCTCCATCCGATCCGCCGGACACGGGCCCGCCCCGGCACCCTCCATGGTCCCCCACCACGTGAGGGAGCAACGGGGGCGGAAGCGCGTGGGCGCGCGTCTTCGCCCCCGAGTCCCGCTCCGCGGCAGGGTATTGCCCCGGCCACCCCGTCAGGGTGCCGGAAGGTCCACGATGTCCGCGATCACCTCGCGGTGGTGTCCGGCCGTGCCGTACCCGATCGAGTCGGCCTTGGCGCGCTTGAGGTACAGGTGCGCCGGGTGCTCCCAGGTCATGCCGATGCCGGCGTGCAGCTGGATGCACTCCTCGGCCGCGTGCACCGCGACCTTCGAGCAGTACGCCTGCGCGACGGCCACCGCCAACCGTGTGTCGGGGGAACCGGTCGCGAGGGCGTCCGCGGCGTTTCGCGCGGCGGCGCGGGCCGACACGACCTCCAGCCACAGCTGCGCCATACGGTGCTTGAGCGCCTGGAACGAGCCGACCGGCCGGTTGAACTGGTGCCGTTCGCGGGTGTAGCGAACCGTCTCGGTCAGGCACCACTCGGCGAGTCCGAGCTGTTCGGAGGCGAGCAGTCCGGCGCCGGCCAGCAGCCCTTGGCGCACGGCGTGGACCGCGGACGCGCCGTCTGCCAGGCGGGTGCCGACGGCCGAGGTGAGGGTGATGTCGGCGAGCGGGCGGGTCAGGTCGAGCGGGACGAGCGGTGTGACGGCGACACCCTCGGAGCGGGTGTCCACCGCGAACAGGCCATCGGTCGTGGGCACCAGCAGCACATCGGCCGCGGGTGCGTCGGCGACGCCGGTCACCTCCCCCTCCAGACACCCGGCCACGACACCGGCCGGCTGGACGGCATCGGGTTCCGAGGCGGAGAACGGGATGGCGAGTACGGCGACCTTGCGGCCGGCGGCGAGTTCACCGAGGAGTGCGGTGACCGGACCGTCCTGCTTCTCCAGTGCGAGGAGCGTCTCGGTGGCGACGACCGCGCTGGTCAGATACGGCACCGGGGCGACGCTGCGGCCCAGCTCCTCCAGCACCACCGCGGCCTCGCGGTGGCCGGCGCCCTGTCCGCCCAGGTGTTCGGGCACCAGCAGCCCGGCGGTGCCGATGTCGGCGGCGAGCCCCTTCCAGAGCTGGGGGTCGTACGGCGTGTCGGACTCGATGCGGCCGAGCACCGTCGGCGCGTCGCACCGGTCGGCGAGCAGCGAACGCACCGCTGCCCGCAGGTCGTCCTCGGTCTCCGAGTACAGCAGATCGGGCGCCTGGGTCTCTTCGGTCGGTGCTGCGGTCATCGGGCCAGGTCCTTCCAGGCGGTGTCCTTGTCGTTGCGCGGCTCCGGGGGCAGTCCGAGGACACGCTCGGCAACGATGTTGAGCAGCACCTCGCTGGTGCCGCCCTCGATGGAGTTGCCCTTGGCACGGAGATAGCGGTAGCCGGCGTCCCGTCCGGTGAAGTCGACGAGATCCGGGCGGCGCATGGTCCAGTCGCTGTACAGCAGCCCCTCCTCGCCGAGGAGTTCGACTTCCAGGCCGCTGATCTCCTGGTTGAGCCGGGCGAAGGCCAGCTTCATACCGGAGCCCTCGGGGCCGGGCTGTCCGGCGACGAGCTGCTGGCGCAGGCGGGTGCCGGTGAGCCTGGCGACCTCTGCCTCGACCCAGAGGTTCAGCAGGCGCTGGTGGAGGTCGTGGGTGCGCAGTTCGGGGCGTTCGCGCCAGGTGCGGGCGACCGGGCCGATCATGCCGCCCTCGCGCGGGATGCGGGCGCCGCCGATGGAGACCCGCTCGTTCATCAGGGTGGTCTGGGCGACCTTCCAGCCCTCGCCGACCGCGCCGAGGCGCCTGCTGTCGGGGATGCGGACACCGGTCAGGAAGACCTCGTTGAACTCCGCCTCGCCGGTGATCTGCCGCAGCGGCCGCACCTCGACCCCGGGGTCGGTCATGTCGCAGATGAAGTAGCTGATGCCGCGGTGCTTGGGCTGGTCCGGATCGGTGCGGGCGATCAGGATGGCCCAGCGGGCCAGATGGGCGCTGGACGTCCAGACCTTCTGGCCGTCGATCACCCAGTTTCCCCCGCTCCCTTCCTCACGGACGGCTCGGGTCCCGAGGGCAGCCAGGTCGGAGCCGGCACCCGGTTCGCTGAAGAGCTGGCACCAGACCTCCTCGCCGATCCACAACGGCCGCAGGAAGCGCTGTTTCTGCTCCTCGGTGCCGTAGGCGAGGAGGGTGGGGGCGGCCATGCCGAGGCCGATGCCGATGCGGCGCGGGTCGTTGTCGGGGGCGCCCGCGGCGGCGAGTTCAGCGTCGACGACGGGCTGCAGGGAGCGCGGCGCGCCGAGACCGCCGAGGCCGACCGGGTAGTGCACCCAGGCGAGTCCGGCGTCGAAGCGGGCCTTGAGGAAGTCGGTCCGGTCGGTGGTGGCCGGGGGGTGTGCGGCAAGCAGGTCCTGGGTGCGGCGGCGGAGTTCTGCCGCGTCGGGGGGTGTCATCGGGTGGCTCCTGTCGGGAGGACGACGATCCGGCCGGTGCTGGTGCCGTCGGCGACCCGCTGGACGGCGGCGGCGGCCCCGTCCATCCCGACCCGCTCGCTGATCAGGGGCTTGATGGCGCCCTGGGTGGCGAGTCGGGTGAGTTCGTCGTGGCAGGCGCGGACCGCGGCCGGGTCCTTGGTGTTGTACAGGCCCCAGTGGAGGCCGAGGATCGAGTAGTTCTTCACCAGAGCGTGGTTCAGCGCCGGGCTGGGGATGACACCGCTTGCGAAGCCCACGACGACGACTCTGCCCTCGAAGGCGATGCACTTCACGGACTTGGCGTACGCGTCGCCGCCGACCGGGTCGTACACCACGTCGGCACCGCGTCCGCCGGTGAACTCCTTGACCGCGGCGACAATGTCCTCGCTGCGCCGGTCGATGACCAGGTCGCAGCCGAGCTCACGGGCGGTCTTCGCCTTGTCGGGGCCGCCGACGACTCCGATGACGGTGGCCCCGGCGGCCTTGCCGAGCTGGACGGCGGCGCTGCCGACGCCGCCGGCCGCCGCATGGACGAGGAGGGTTTCGCCCGCCTGGAGCCGCGCCCTGCGGTGCAGGCCGAACCAGCCGGTCTGGTAACCGATGTGCAGGGCGGCGGCCTCGGCGTCGTCCAGGGCCTCCGGTGCGGGCAGGAGGGCCGCCTCGTCGGCGACGACGTACTCCGCGAAACCGCCGTTCGGCAGGGCGGGGGTGGCGAGCACGCGCCGCCCGTCCGCGGTCCTGCCGCAGATCTCCACACCGGGCGTGAACGGCAGCGGCGGCCGGACCTGGTACTGGCCGCGGCACAGCAGCGCGTCGGGGAAGTTGATGTTCGCCGCGAGCACCTCGATGGGCACCTGCCCGTCGCCGGGCACGGGGCGATCGACCTCTTCGAGCCGCATCACCTCGCCCGGCTCACCGTTCCGGTGCACTCGCCATGCCTGCATGAAGGGCCTCCACAACACTGTCGGCATCACCACTGCTGCGGGGCATACTAAGCGGTCGCTTGCCTCTGTGGGAACCACCGGCCGACGCCGGATCGGGACGGAGGGGCACGCGAAAGCCCGGTCGGATCCAAAGGCTCGGGCCCGACCGGGCAGGGGAACATTTCCGGGAGCGAACCGGAAGGCGGACGGCCCACGCACGCCGTGGCGGGGCCGCCCGGGGCCTCAGTCCTGACCGACCACCACTTCGGCGATCTGCGGCGCCGCCGAGCCCGCGCGCCAGAGGAGGCGTACCGCGTCCGCCGTGCGGCCGTCCGCGCCGACCTCGGTGTACGGCCCGTCGAGCGCACCGATGGTGTGCCACGTTCCGTCGGCGCCGCGCAGCTGGATGTCGGCCGTACCCGCGGCCGCGGCCGCTGCCGGCTGGAGGACACCGCACGCGGCGGGCCGACCAGCCACGCGGCCGTGGTGGCGCGGGCGATGGGAAAGCCCGCCGTCGTGGGGGCCGCGGGCCTCACCGTCGACGCCGCCGACGGCTGCGTCCGGGCGGGCGCACCCTGCCCGAGGGCACGCTCATCGCTGTCGACGGAACGGGCGGCGAGGTCGTCGTGGGTGAGCCTCGCATAGTCGCGGCCGCGACCGACCCTCACCTGCACCAGCTGCTCGGCTGGGCGGACGACGTCGCGAGCGGCGTCGACGGCGACCGTGACGAGAAGGAACGCCTGTCCTCGGCGCAGGCCGTCTTGCGTGGTGCCGGCCAGGGGGCGCCCAACTGACCCCGCGGGCTCCGGTAAGGGCAGGGGACTCGGTATAAACATGTGAAAGTAGTGTCCCCCTGCGGGGCGCCGGTCACCCTCCCCGCTGGGGGCGGCAGGAGACCCGATCGACGACACCCCAGGTCTCTGATATCGAGTCAACCTTCTCCACATGCTGTCGCCCGCCAGAACAGCGCGACCAGGGCAGGGTTTCCAGGGGGGTGAACCCGGTTTCGGACTTGGTATCACACTGCACTGCCGGACATGAACCTTTAGTGATCTCGCGTTCATCGACGCCTCCCGGCCGACCCATAGGGGCACTCCCCCTGGCAGGGATGACCACGATCGCCTTCGCCGCGATGACCCCACCCCCCTTCGTGAACCTTCACATTTCGCGCCTGCGCGAACGGTCCGGCATCGGCCGTAAGGAATAGCAGTTCGAAGTCGCGGACAGGAATATTCGGGGATGCAACGGACAGGGTTTCGACGGTGTTTAACTTCTCATCACGCCTTAAATGCCTCATCGCAGCCGAAGTTGATCGCTTGACGTTGCGTCACCAGTCGATTATGTTGCGCGAGCAACTTTACTTCTTCTACACACGACCAGGGCGGGGGCCTCCGGATTCGCAGGCGTCGCGCCTGAAAGGAATACCGATGGCTTTCCGTACACGTGCGTCGTTTATCTCCGGGACAATAGGAGCATTGGCGGCGCTGATCGTAGTTCCATACGCTTTCGCCTCCGAGACCACCGTTGACGCAGCGAGCGAAGATGTCCCCCCGTTCGCGGTCGAGGATTTCACTTACCCAGGAGCCGCGCAGGTCCTCGCGGACAAGGGCATCCTTCTGAAGAAGGGCGACGGCCACATCCTGTTGGCTGACTGCGATTACTCGGTCGACCAGATCAGGGTTTTGACGGTCAAGGACACATCGGTCGGCCGCGACGAGATGTACTGCTTCAAGGCCACCTCCACGACCGGATACCTCACCCTGGAACTCCCTCGCGTGTTCGCCCTGGAGACCGGGGAGCACCCCATCAGCGCGGACCTGACCGCCAACGGCGAGACCACCACCGTCGACGTCCCCGAGGGCGGTTTCAAATCCGTCGGAGAAGGCAACATCGGTGGCGCCCGGTCCGTCCTCGTGGAAATCCGCGTCACAGGCTGACCAAGCAGCGACTCCGCCCATGAGCGGGCTGAACAAGGAAAGTCACTGTCGGACAGGCGTCCACGCGTGGCCGTGATGACGAGCATCCTGGCTGCCGCCGGCCTTCGCAGACGCCGCGGCAACGCTCGGCGCGGCCCACGCCGGCAGCACTGCGACGGCTGCGACCAGTGACGAAATGCCCCATGCAGTTGATGCTCAACTATCTGCCCTCAGCTGAGACCCAACGACCTCTGCGCTCAACCTTCCAAGGGACACACGTGAACCTCAGCCCCTCCCGCAGAGTGCGGGCCATATCGCTACTGACCGTAGCCGTCACGGCCGGTGCGCTCACCCTCACCACACCCGCACAGGCGGTGATCGGCGACACCGTCGCCGACAACGCCTACACCTTCACCACGAAGATCGAGATCGGAACCGGTGACAGCAGCCGTGCCTGTACCGGCTCGCTCGTCGACGCCGAATACGTCCTCACCGCCAGCAGCTGCTTCGCGGCCCCCGGGCAGCCGGCGTTCCCGATACCCGCCGGTGCGCCGGCCGAGAAGGTCACGGCGACCATCGGCCGTACGGATCTGTCCGGCACCGGGGGCAGGGTCGTCGAGATCACCGAGCTGGTCCCCCGGGCGGACCGCGACCTGGTGATGGCCAAGCTCGCCACACCAGTCACCGACATCGCCCCCGTCACCCTCACCACCACCACGCCCACCGCGGGTGAGACCCTGCAGGCTGCGGGCTACGGACGCACCAACGACACATGGGTACCCGACCGTCTGCACGCCGGTGCTTTCACGGTGACGCAGGCCGACGCCACGACCGTCGCTGTCACCCGGGACGGCGGCAGCATCTGCAAGGGCGACGCCGGCGGTCCCGCGCTGCGCGAGCAGGACGGGAAGGTCGAACTGGTCGCCGTCCACAGCACCTCCTGGCAGGCAGGCTGCCTGGGCTCCGACGAGACCCGCACCGGCGCGGTCGAGACCCGGATCGACGACCTCGGAGAGTGGATCAAGCAGGTCCGAGCCTTGCCAGGGGATTCTCAGGCCACCTCTGGTGATTTCAACGGTGACGGAAAGGAGGACATCGCAGCTTTCTACGACAACGGAACGTCACTCGAGGGCAAGAACAGGTCATCGCTCTTTGCCTTCTACAGCACGGGAACCGGCTTCAGCTCGCCCACGAAGGTATGGAGTACGCCTGGCGGCTTCACCTGGAGCAAGAGCAAGGTGACCTCGGGCGACTTCGACGGTGACGGCAAGGACGACGTCGCCGTCTTCTACGACAGCGGATCCTCCGACACCGGCAACGTCTCCTCCCTCTACACCTTCACCAGTACCGGCACCGGCTTCAGCAAGCCGCGCAAGACATGGACTACCACGGGCGGCTTCACCTGGGCCCTCAGCAAGGTGACCTCGGGCGACTTCGACGGTGACGGCAAGGACGACGTCGCCGTCTTCTACGACAGCGGATCCTCCGACACCGGCAACGTCTCCTCCCTCTACACCTTCACCAGCGACGGCACCAACTTCGACAACCCCCGCAAGACATGGACCACCACCGGCGGCTTCACCTGGTCCGCCAGCCAGGTCACCTCGGGCGACTACAACAAGGACGGCAAGGACGACGTCGCCGTCCTCTACGACGGAGGCAAGTCCGCCGACGGCAAGTTCATCTCCTCGCTCTACACCTTCACCAGCGACGGCACCAACTTCGGCGCCCCGCACAAATCCTGGACCAGCAGCGGATCCTTCAACTGGAGCGCCAGCACGCTGACCTCCGGCGACTACAGCGGAGACGGCAGAGCTGACATCGGCGTCCTCTACAACCGGGGCACCACGGCAGAAGGCGTCCACCAGTCCGCGCTCTTCACCTTCACCAGCGACGGCACCGACTTCGGCGCCCCCCGCGAGGTCTGGGCGAGCACCGGCTCCTTCAGCTGGGCCGCAAGCCAGCCCGTCACCGGCGACTTCAACAAGGATGCCAAGGACGACATCGGCGTCCTCTACCGCTCAGGGACGACCGCCGACGGCCGACGCATCGACTCCCTGTTCACCTTCACCAGCACAGGAACGGACATCCAGGCACCGGTCAAGCAGTGGACCGGCAGCGTCGTCTGACCACCAACAGCGTGAGGCTCCGCCCGGACCCCGACAGGGGCCCGGGCGGAGCCTTCCCGCGGCTCGCCTGGAAGTTTCCATGCAGGTCGGGTAGCCCGGGCTCAACCTCGGGCTCCCACAGATCCGTACGTGACAGTCTCCCGTCATACGGCTCTTGTCACTCTGGTCACGTGACAGCCGGTTTCACCCAGATCCAGTGCGCGAAGTACCGAGGGTTTCGGGCAGCTGCCTGCGCCATGGCCCGGAAGGCCTTGGGGCACCCGGGGTCAGCGCCCTCTCACAGGACCCAGCATTGGGTCTGTATTTGGGCAATCTCCTGACCTGTGCATTCAGGGGTCTGGGTCAGCGATCGGGTCAGGGGTGCTGAGAAGAGTTCACGACATCACCGAACGGGGAGTTGTCGTGACTGGAACGCGGGTCTTTGAGTCGCTGGATGCCGAATGGGTACTGGTCTGCGCCAGCGTCGGGCGCGCCGAGATGGTGCTGGGCTGGCTGCAGGAGGGTGGCGTGGTCTTCGACGGCGAGCGGGCTCCGGGGGCCTGGGGAATGTCCTGGCCGGGTCGGAGCGCCGGGGTCCGGGCGCAGGCGCGCACGCACAGTGACCGCTGGATGCGGGTGCTGTTGGAGCGGGCGGCCGGCGAGGGGGCTGGGGCGCTGTTGGCTGCGCGGGTGGTGGTGCAGGCGATGTTGCCGGGGGGGTGCGGCTGACGCAGCGGCTGCTGCGTGCTGGCCGGGATTTCGACGAGGTGGGGCAGGTTGTCGTCGCGTGCCGGTATCAGGTGGTGGGGCGGTATCCACTGGGTCGGAAGGGCGGGATCGCGGCGAATCTCCCTCTGGAGACGATCCATCTGGCAAGCCGCGGCGCGTCCAGCGGGCCTGCAGGTCGTACGGCAACTCGATCCGCACCCGGGCAGGCGGAAGGCCGTCCTCCTTCTCGGTGCGTGGCCTCACCTGTCCACGGGCGTCAACGAGGAAGTTCTGCACCAGAGGCGAACGAGTTGGACGGTGACGGCGAAGGAGATCCGGGCGGGGTCGATCCCGGCCTGCTGGGCAGTCTGGTGCTCGAGCGCGCACAGCGCGTGATAGGCGGTCAGGAGCGCGTAGACCTCCTGGTCGATGAGCTCGGGAGACTTGGAGCGCAGGGTGAAGCCGGCGCCGCGGAGGCGGTTCTTGATCTCCGCGAAGCTGTTTTCGATCTCCCACCTCGCGTGATAGATCATGGTGATCCGCCTGTCGGGGCCGGTCGATGATCGAGCCCCATCAGACAGTCGGATCTCGGTCGATCTTCTGTCCTACCGGGGGCTCCGTTGCTGTGTCCGGCACTCGCCTGAGTCCTCATCAGAACGTGACGAACTACCCAGCGTCACCAAGGGTGAAATCAACCCTAACCAACCACCGGTGAGCTCCTGACCAGGAGGGTTCTGGTATTTCACCGGCATTGCCCCGACCAGCATCAACACACCAAAAGCCCGCTGTCTCTCACTACCACTGTCCCAAACCGAGAGATCGCAGCATGAACACCGAGATCCAGCTGATCACCCGCATGACCTTCGGCTTCAAGGACGCCACCGCCCCCATCGCCCTCGACATGCTCAGCCTCGGCGGACACCGTCCCCACCTACCGCACCGTCAAACCGCATAACCACACCCACGGAAGCGACCGAAGAGCCGGAAAGGACCCGCGCCACGGGCACCTCGTCGGCGGCCTACTTCACTCTGTGAGGGCCGAGGGGTGGGAATCCCCTCGGGTACTCGGCGGGCAAGGCCCGAGCTGCCTGAGCACGGGCCTGTTGGCCCGTGCTCAGGCAGCACCGTCCGAGGAGGAGGCCTCCTCGGACGGTGCTGAGCGGGAGGAGACTACGACTTCGGCGTGGGCGGGTCGATTGGAACTTCCTTGTGGGCGTCGTCGTAGAACTTCACTTTTTCCCAGTCGAGTTCGCCCTTACGAACGTAGTAGGCGATCCTGCCCATCTCCCAGTCCGTCGAGGACCAAGTGCCGTTGTTGTATTTCTCCACGGAAAGGTCGAACTTCTGCTGGTAGGTGCCGGTGGGCGGGTCGAAGCCCTTGAGGCTCACGGCGATCTCCCCGTTTTCGCGCATAACTCCCTCTACCCCGGACATCCATTGTGTGTAAGGGCGGCCGCCTGGCAGCGTCCCTATTACTTCCTCGTATTTTCCGTCCATGAAGTTGTACCCGCCGCGCGCCTCGGTCGCATCCTTGATGCTTGCCCTGAGGCCGAGGACGAGGGGCTTGCACTCGGAGTTGTGCACCAGGACGGGGGTGGGTCCGGCCAGGACGTAGAAGGAGTGCAGCCCCTCGACGGTGAGGCTGTAGGTGGTGGCCTTGCGGGTGTAGGGGCGGTTGGCGAGGACGGTAGCGGTCGCGCCGGCGTCCGTGCGCAGGCTGTCGCCGGGCCGCAGGTCTTCCGCGGGTACCCAGGCGTGGAGGTTGGTGCTCCAGAAAGGGTGTTCGTAGGTGGCCGAGAGGTCGGCGCTCTCACCGGGCGGTCCCCGGATGGTGAGGGCGGCGAGGTACTTGTCGTCGTACTGGGTGACGATGTGCTGGGTGACCCGCCGGGACGCGGTCTCGCCGGTGGCCGGGTCGGTGGCCCGGACCACGTCACCGACCTGGACCTTCTCGATCGGCTGGGTGTTGCCGTCCGCCATGAGGACGCGGGTGCCGGGCAGGAAGCACTGGGTGCAGCCGCGCCGCAGGGCCACCATTGCCTTGTACGCAGCGCCCAACATGCGGAACTTGGAGTTCATCGCTATGTCGCGGCCCAGCTCCCAGCACGCTTCGAGATCGCCCTTCTCGGCGCAGTTCTCCAGCTGGGTGAGGCCGGTGACGGCGTTGACGATGTCGTTGAGCTGCTTCATGCTGGCCTCAAAGGCCGGCCCCCGGGAGAGTATGTCGCAGTAGGCCTCGTGGTGCTGGCACCACCGTCCGGGGTTCTCTCTCGCCTCGCAGCCCAGGATCCCGCACCGGTAAAGCTCGGCGGGCGTGAGGCCGTCCTTCTCCTGGGCCTCCTTCGCGGCGACTGCCGCGCGGCGGCGTGCTTCCTCCTCCTCACGGTATTTCGCGATGGTGGCCGCGAACGCCTCGGTCGCAGCCTGGGCCGCCTCGGTGGCGCTCTTGCCGGCCCGTTCCGCCGAGGTCCGGGCCTGTGTGGCTGAGGCCCACGCGGATCCGGCGGACGTCTGGGCGAGTTCTGCGGAGACGGTCGCGTCGCTGGCGGACGCGGCGGCGTTGTGCGCGGCGGTGTCGGCCCGGTTGGCCGCGGCTCGCGCCGTCTTCGCCGACTCCGCGGCCTGGGCGGCGGATGCCTCGGCGTCCTTGGCGTGCTGGTCTGCGTCGGCGGCGTAGCCGGCCGCCTGCTCCTTGGAGTGCTGTGCTTGGTCCGCCCACTCCTGCGCCTTCTCCGACGCGTTGCGAGCCACCGCCGCGGTCGCCTGGGCCGTCGCGGCGTCCTGCTGTGCCTTCGCCGCCACCTGGGCGGCCTCGGCCACGAGCTGCTGGACCTGCAGCTGGTGGGTCAGCGCCAGCAGGTCCTTGCGCTGGGCGGTGTACCGGCCGGACTGCACGAACCGGTGCAGCAGGTCGGCGGGGCCCTCCAGGGCGATGCGAGCGGCGGACTTCACCTCAGGGTCGCCGCTGTCGACGAGCTGGGCTGCGGTCACCCGGTCGTCCTCGACCTGGGCCTTGGCGAGGGAGTCGGTGAGGAAGGTGCGGAAGGCGTCGGTCGTGCCCGTACTCAGGGCCTGGCGCGCCTTGTCCTGGACGTTCGGGCCTCCCGTGTCGGCCGCCTGGGCGATCGCCACCCGGAACGCCTCCCGGCCGGCCTCGTACTGGCCCTCGCGCAGAAACGCGCTGACCGTGGCCGCGTCACCGTCGAGCGCTGTCTCCGCCGCGTCGCGGACCTCCTTGAGGGAGCTCTCCTCGGCGAGGCGTTCCACGTCCGTGGAGTCGTCCTGTGCCTGGGCCTCAGCCCGGCCGGTGCGCACGTACGCGACGACTCCCGCGGTGTCGCTGCCCAGCGCTTCCTGGGCGGCTTCGCGCAGCCAGGGCTTGCCGTCCTTCATGTCGAGCAGGGCGAGCTGCCGGCCCTGCTCGGCGATCTCCTCGTCGTCGGTGCCGGCCTGGGCCTGTTGTGCCAACTCCTCGGCGGTGGCCTGCCGTTCGGCGGTCTCCGTGGCCTCCTGCTCGCGCTTCTCCTTGTCCGCCGTCTCCTGGGCCTTGAGGTCGCGGGCGTTCTCGATGCCGGCGTTGGTCCGGCCGAGCAGTTCCTCCGCCTCGACCTCGCGGGCCAGCGTGTAGACGGTCTGGGCCTGCTCGGCGGCCTGCGAGGCGACATTCGCCGCTTCGGTGGCCGCCTCGGCATGGGCGGTGGACTTCGCGGCGGCGGTGGCCGCGTCGACCGCGCTGTCGGCCGCCTCCTGCGCGGCCTTCGCTGCGTTCCTGGCGTGCTCGGCGGCCGACCGTGCCGCGTCCCGGGCCGTCGCGGCCGCCGTGGCCGCCTTGCGGGCGAGTGATTCGGCCTGGCCTGCGGCCCGGTTGGCCTCTGCGGCCTGCCGGTGCGCCGAGGCCGCGGCGGCCCGGGCGTTCGCCGCCGCGGAGCTGCCCGCACCGGCGTACTGGCTGGCCAGGACCGCCGCGTCGGCTGCGACGGCGGCGTTGGCGCCCGCGCTGGCGGCGGACTTGGCGGCGGCACCGGCGGCGGTGGCGGCCTTCACCGCCTGGTCGGCGGCGTCCGCCGCCCGGTCGGCGCCCTTGGCCGCGTCACTGGCCTTGGTGGCGGCCTTCCTGGCCGCGTCCGCGTTGGCGGCGTCCGTCGAGGCGGCGGCCGCCGCGTTGCGCGCGTCGGAGGCCGCGTTGGCGGCGTTGACCGCGGCTGCCGCCGCCTGGGTCGCGGCTGCCGCCGCCCTCCGCGCGGACTGCTCGGCGGAGTTGGCCGCGGAGATGGCCCGCTGTGCGGCCTTCGCCGCCCCGGACGCGGCCTTCGCCGCCCGGTTCGCGGCGCGTGCCGCGTCGGCGGAGTCCTCCTGCGTGGCCTCGGCCTCCGCGGCCGCCTCCTGCGCGGCCTTCTTGGCCTGCGCGGCGGCCTCGACGGCCTCCGCGGAGGCGTCCTCGGCCTTCGCGGTCTCCTTCGCGGCGAGCTTGCCCGCCCGCTCCGCCTGGTCCGCCAGCTCCGCGATGCTGGCGTACTCCTCGTCGCGGCTGCGGGCGACGAACTGTCCGACGTCCAGGAACTCCCGGACGTCGTCGATGGTGCCACTCAGCGCGAGCCGCCCGGCGGCCCTTACATTGGTGCCGCCGGCGGCGATGATCTGGGCCAGCAGGACTCGGTCATCCTGTTCCTGGGCCTCCGTCAGCCCTGTGTCCAGGAACGTCTGGAGGTCCTCGGCGGTGCCGGTGAGTGCCGTCCGGCCGCGCTCCTGCACCTCGGGGCCGCCCGCGTCGATCACCCGGGCGACCAGGACCCGCTGGTCCTGCTCGAGGGGTTCCTGCCAGCCCGACTTCATGAACCGGGTGAGGTCGCCCTCGTCGCCGGTCAGCGCGGTGCGGACGGCGTCGAGCGTGTTCTCCCCACCCATACTGGCCAGTTGGGCCGCCTCGACCCGGAAGTCCTGTATCCGCTGGTCCCCATAGGTCGCGAGGAAGGCGACGATATCGTCACCGTTGCCGACCAGGGCGGCCTCGGCAGCCGACCGCACCTCGGTGCCCCCGGACGCCCAGAGATCCACCACCTGCTGACGGGCGGTGCGGGATATCGGTACGACCGTGTCGTCGGTCGTGTCGTCGGCGGCGGCCGGATACGCGGCGAGCAGACCGGCCAGCACGGCCAGAGCCAGGGAACCGGCTATGCGTCCGCGGGCCCCTCTCCGTATCCGGGAGCACCCGGGTTGTTTCCATCTCATGAATGTCCTTGAGTAGTTGATGGTGTTGAACGGCAGTCGGCTTTTTGGAGGATTCCGGTTATGTGTAGATGGTCAATAGGGTCAGTTCATTTCCGGTCTCGACAGGGGATGCCCCACCGAAAGGAAAGGCGCGAGATCGCAACAGGTTGACTATCCCGGTGAGGTATTTCTGCGAAGTCGGAAAGCCGACCCGAAAGGTCGGCAAGGGAATTCTGACGCGAGAGGAACTACCCTGGAAAAAGGCACGAAAAGGTGGTCCTTTTGGGCGAGTAAGGTGTGAAGTTCGCAGATCTCCAGCGTTACCGTGAGCCTTATCGTCAATTAGGCCAAATCGCCGCAATTCTGGAGTCGGCGGTGTGTAGATTGGACTGCTGGGTCGCACCCGGCCGGGGCAGGCGTCGAGGGTTGGGGTGCCTGCCCCGACCGGTTTCGTGTCAGCGGGCTGCGTATCCGAAGCGGATGCCCGCCGCCGGGAGGGCGCCCGCGCCCGGCTGGTACGTCGTGACCGCGACAACCGTGCCGTCGGCCGTCACGTTGGACAGCGGCAGCGCGTACAGGGCGCCGTACAGGCACGGCCAGGTCAGCCGGTGACACGGATCTCGACGAGCACGGAGCGGGCGCCGCCCACGGTGCCCTCGCCGACGCTCTCGAAGCCGCCCTCGGCGACGTCGACGGTAGTCGTGGCACCGTTCGCGGTGAGGTCGGCGCTGATCGGGTGGTCGCCGGTCTCCAGGGCGAAGACCCGGGGCAGTTCGAGCGTGAGGTAGCCGGACACGGCCGTGGCCTTGAAGCAGTAGTCGCCCTTACGGTTGGCGGTGCTGTCCGCCACGGTGTAGACCCTGATCTGGTCGGCCGAGCCGTCACAGGTAACGAGCAGGATGTGGCCGTCACCCTTCTTCAGCTCGCTCCGATGCGAGGATGCCCGCCGCACCCGGATACGAGAACGTCTCCACCGCCACCGGCGGCGTGTCGGCAGCCGATGCCGACGGGGCGCCGGCAACGGCGAACGAGATGCCCGCTGCCACGGCCAGAGAGCCGATGATTCCGACAAATAGCATTCTTCGAGCACGGGGAAACACCGCGCCCTCCTTTCTGGGGCGGCATGCCCAAAAGCCCCCCGAGCACGAAACCCTTAAAGGTCTTCCACAAAATAGCCATGGATTCGCGCACCGTCAATGCATGCACTTCCTGGAGTTAATCCATTCTCCAACCGCAAGACCTGAACATCCGTATACATCCGGACTGCGTCGGTCTGAGGTGTTTCCACCATTCCACATTCGGAAAATGGCATACGGAAGGAGATTGCCGCTGAAATGATGGGATAGTTTGATCATGAGTTGCCTTTGTGCCACAATGCTCGATCGCCAGGGGTGTTAAACGGACGAGTAGCAAGAGATGGGCAGGTATCGCTTGCGTCGTGCGCAGAAGCGCTGCAAAGAGTGTCGCCACCTTAAGGGCTTGCAGATCATTAACACGTCGTCTTGATCATGCTGCTGGGGTCGCCACTCAGGGCCTGAACTCGAGACTGAAGGGCTGTGAGGGCGGATGGCGGGGTGGCTGCCGGTGGGATGGCAATGCTGTGCGCCTTGAGCAGTGACCTGATCTTGAGCAGGGTGCGGAGCATGGCGGTGCGACTGCTGCCGAACAACACGGCGAGGGGTTCCGCGGCCAGGGCGACCCGCAGGTGAACGACGGCCGCCAGGACCTGGTCGGGGAAGACGAGTCGGGGCGGGCGTCCGCGCTTGACGTCGCCATCGACGGCCAAAACTCTGGTGAGATCAATCAGTTGCTGCCGGGACATGCCGGCCAGAGAGGGATCGGACAGTAGAGCATGGTTCCACTCCGGGGCCGGCTTCTGCGGAGCCCGGGGTGCTGGGATGGCGGGGCACGGCTGGCGGGGCACGGCTGGCGGTGCACGGCACGAGGCCGTGTATCGAAAGTCGCTGAGAGGCAACGTGGTGGCGGGCTGGAGCGTCCATGCGATTGCCGGACTCAGCTTGGCCAGGGTGTATTGAGGGGGACTTGTGGAGCCGGGTATGGAGGAGCAGGACGGTCCAGGGCGAGAGCTGAACGCTTATGAGAAGGTTCTCGCAGAGGACCGTCGCGTCGTGCGTGAAATGCTCCGTGTGAGCATCGGCGGTGCCCATGCCGGGTTCGTCATAACGGTCTTCATCGTGGTCCTGTTCGCCGCCATGGGCGGCACCGTATGGGCTCTGATCGCTGGCGGAGCGGTTGCGTTCTGGTTCACCGTCACCCTTATTGCGGCTGTCGGTGGCGGTCGCCGCGGGTGGGCCGCAGTCAAGCGCGCTTACCTCTTGACTTTCGGCTGGGCCGGTTGGCTGTGATCGCCGGCGAGGGTATGGCCCACGGGAGCATGCGGCATCGGCAGCGTCCGTCACAGCCATTCTCCGGTCGCGGCGACAAGGCCGGTGGCTTCGAAGCGGACGGCGAGTTTGCCGAATCGGGTGGCGACCGCCCGGTGTCTTTTGAGCCGGTTGATCCCGCACTCGACCGCATGGCGGTCGCGGTAGTCGGCCGAGTCGAAGCGCGGCGGCCGGCCGCCGCGGGAGCCGAGATTCTGGCGGTTGCGGGCCTGGTCGGCCTTTCCGGGATGGTGCAGCGGATCCCGCGGCGGCGCAGACAGGGGGCATTGGGTGTTCAATCGACCAAACGGGATTTTTGTGAAATTAGAGCTTCCCGGATGGGTGCCAACAGGGCGACCTCGGCACGCGTGGGCCTGACCCCGGGCCATTCCGTCAGGCAGAATGGCCCTTCATGACCAAGCGGAGAAATGAGAGGGCGGCACTGCTGCTCCATGCTGGGCTAGAGGTCGTGGAGGACTTGGACGGCGACGACGGTCCACAGCCCTGGGCCGAGTGGCCTTCCTACCTCTTGGACGAGGGCTGGCGCACCGTGGTCGTACCTGCGGATCTGCCTGGTCTGAGCGCCGAGCTCAATTGCCAGTGGGAACAGCTCGCCCGTTCCCACAAACTGTTCGACGAAGCCGGCACATTTCTCATCGACATCCTCACCGCGCCAGGGAGCGGTGTGTCCGGCCGCTGGACTCGGGTGAGGCTCACGGACCGGTGGGATCTCGCCGGTGTACTCGGCGAGCGTCCGGCGCAGCCGGACTTCGTTGCTCTCTCAACCGATGGCACCATCCTGATCCGGGTGGCCACCAAGGAGGACGAGGTCCGGCTGCTCATCCTGGACCGCATCGGCGAACGCCGACAGGCGGCCACCCGCACGGCAACGGCGCAGGAAGCCCAGAAGGAGCAGGTAGCAGCCTGGGAGGGATTTTTCCAAGGGGACGAACCGTCACCGCAGGTCCGCAGGGCGTGGGCAGACGGGCTGGCCCTCAATCTCTCCACGCCCATCGACCAGCTCACCGGTCTCCTCGGCCTCTCGGATTTCGCCGCGGCCCGCTCCGTCTCGCGGTCCGTCGTGGAGGCAGCCATGGTGCACCCCGATTTCACCGTGCGCTGTGTACTGGCGGAGTCCGGGGCGTTGATGACACCCGGGCAGTGGAGCCGGATGATCCTTGGCGAGCAGGACGAGCGGCGACGGAGGAGCCTGACGCTGAGTGCGGCGGACAAGCGGACACATCTCACAGACACCGCTTACGACCGGCTCGCTTCCGACCCGTCCGAACGCATCCGCGAGGCGGCCGCCGAGCTCACCGGGCTGCCCGTACACCTGCTCACCGCCTTGGCCGCCGACCCCCACCCCGCCGTACGCCGTTCGGCGTGCAAGGCTGCATGGCCCCACCTGGACTGGGAAGCGCGGCGCGACCTACTGGCCGACCCAAGCGGCAGCGTCCGCGTCGTAGCGCTGCTGCGACACCACCAGGACCACCCGATGCCCCGAGCGGTCTTCGAAGAAGAAAATCTTGAGGTAAGGGCCCTGGCGACGTGCCGACTGGAGCGCGCGTTCGCCGAGCACCTCATCGGCGACAACGACCCGGCCCGGCGCCTCGCCCTCGCGGACAACCACTGGCTGCAACCGGATCTGGTCGACCTCCTGTCGCGGGACACCGAGGCCGGCGTCCGCTCGGTGGTCGCTCTGCGCGCCGACCTCGCCGAAGAGCAAAGGGCTGCCATCGACTTCGTCTTCGACCCGCGCCGCCACACCCCTGCACTCGGCTGGGTCGCGGAACTGCACGACAACCCGCAGGCATTGCGCCGTCTGGCCGCCTCCTCCCACCCGCTCGTACGCCGGAGCGTCGCCCGAGCCCACCGCCTTCCCCCCGACGTCGTCGAACTCCTCTCCCGTGACGAGGACCGCGTCGTGCAGCTCTTCCTCGCGGAATCCTGCGACGACGCTCCGGGCGAGATGCTTCTGCGGGTGTGGAAGTGGTGGACCGGCAGCCTCACCAATCCTGGCCGTCCCCGCAATCATCCCCGCTTCCCCCGCCGAGGCGTGCTCCGCTTCGCTGATGACCCGGATCCCCGAATGCGCCAACTCGCCCTGGACGACCCTCAGTCGACGCCCGAACTAGTCGACCGATTCAGCCAGGATGACGACGACACGGTTCGGCTGCGGGCAGCGACCGACCTACGGCTGGGGCCAGAGTCCGCAGTGCGGTTGCTCGACGACCCGCACCCGTCCGTGCGCTGGCGGGCAGCCGGGCATCCACGGCTACCCACCGAGACACTCATATCTGCCCTCCGGAACCCTGACACTGCGGAGGCAGCCGCCAAAAACCCGGCGTTGCCGAAAACTGTCATCACGCGGATGATTCATTGGCTACGCAAGCCCCCCAGCGCCGCGCTCAACCGCTGAGCGCCAGCCACCAGCCCGGCAGACGATGTTGAGGGGCCGGCGGCATGCGAGTGACTACGACACCTTCGTCTCCATCCGTTCGGTACTTTGGAGCACAGCAAGGCCTCGTCAAGACGTTCGAGCACTCCACCGACCGCCTCGGCTATGACAAGCATGAGCCTTTTCAGGCTCCCCGGTCGCTTCCGTGGGTCACTGACCTGGGCTGATATGCAAAACACGCCGTACCCCGCCTACGTTTCGACTTACGACGGTACGAAACGGAAGCTCGCCGAGGGCGAGGCGGCCGGGAAGAGGATCCGGCCATGGTCGGCGGCGTGGAGCCGGGACGGGTGGTGCCCTACCGCAAGGACGCGGCCGGACCTGGCGATCTGTCGGCCGAGTACCAGCGGATGCCGGCGGAAGTGGCCGAGGCGGGCGCCCCGGTGAGGTGCAAGCAGTTGTGCGAGCGGCTGGGGATCGGGGCCGAACCGCGCAAGGTGGAGGCGATGCGCGCGCGGATGAAGCGGCTAACGGACCGGGGCTGGCTGCGCGAGACGGCCCCGAGACTGCTCGCCCTCCCCAGCTGATCCCCCGCAGACCCGCTCGGTGCCGAACGGCTGGATGGGGCCGTAACAACGTGACCCCCGGCGGGTGTTGGCGTTGTGTGACGAACAACAACAGCCCGGCCGAGGGCTCACCCCCACTGGTTTACCGAGTCAGACTTCCCCTGCCCAGCAGCGTGGTGACACACGTCGCGGGCCGGCGGGCAATACCACCAAGGACCTCCTCGCACACGTCCCCGACCGTCACCAACCAGCCTCTCACCGCCTGCTCCGAGGCAGGGACCGCCTTTGCCCGTGCAGATGGTCATCTGCCGCGAGGCCCACCGCGCTCGGAGCGGGCGCGGCGGGTGCTTCAACGGCCGGTTCCCGGAAGGGTGCGGCCGTCAGACCGGATGGGTCTGGTCACATCGGATGGCTCCTCGACCCTCCTCACCTGTGGGAACGGTTGTCCGGGTGGTAACCGGACAGCTTCCGGCGGGGTTCGCGCCAACGTTCACCGACTGGCTGCGGCCCAGGTGCGCGGTCGGTTGCACTGGTTCCTGGCCACTTCGGAGAGGGCCGGGAAAGCGTGCAGGCCACGAGGGCGGGTGGGAGCGGATTTCGCATGTTGACGATCAATGTGGGGGTGCTGCTCGCGGTCATCGTGGTGATGCGGTTGCGCCGCAGGACCCAAGCCAGAAGCCGTGTCGAGGAACGCAACACCGCGCTCTTCGTCCTGGCCCTGGGCATCGTGATCGGCCCGACCCCTCTGGGCCAGGGCGTCTTCAACGTGATCAAGCAGCTGGTGAGCGGCATCTCACAGGCCGCCTCATGAGCCCGCGCCCGCGGCCGGGCGCTCGCCGCTCCCCTGCCACCCGCCGGCGACGTACGTCTCCCGCCTCTCGACGCCGGCCCGCTCCACGGCGTCGTACGGCTCCCCGCCGACTGAGGCGGGCCTCCGGCTGGGAGCAGGCCGGTCTGTTGCTCCTGGTTCTCGCCGTGGTGTGGAGCCTGGTCGTCGGCGCGCTGCGGTGGCTGGCCGCGCACCCCTGGGTACAGGTCGTACTGCTGCTGGTCGCGGCGGCGGCCGGCGGGGTCTGGATACGCCGGCGCCGGGAGACCGCCCGCTGGAACCGAGTGCGGGAGCGGGGACTGCGCTACGAGCTGTCGCAGATCGACGCCCTGCACCACCGGCAGTTCGAGGAAGCCGTACGGGATCTGATGCGCCGTGACGGCTGCCCCGGGGCGCTCCGGGTCGGTGGGGCCGGTGACAACGGTGCCGATGTGAAAGCCACGGACCCCTTCGGCCGCCTGTGGGTCATCCAGTGCAAACACAGGCGGGCCGGACTGGCCGGTTCTGCGGTCGGAACCCCGGACCTGCACGTCCTCAACGGCACTGGCAGGCCCGTCCACAACGGCGATGTGGTCGTGTTGGTCACCAACGGCCGCTTCACGGACAAAGCCGTCGCCTTCGCCCGTTCCCAGCGGCTCCACCTGGTTGACCGCCACCTCCTCGCCGAGTGGGCCGCCGGCTCCACTCCGCTGTGGGAACTCCTGAATGCGGTTCCCTCTCCCCGCCGTCCCGCTTCCGGGTCCTAATCTCGGCCGAGTTCGACCGCATCAGTGACCGTACGGGCCGGGAAGACTCACAAGGGCGGCCTGTGAGTCCCCCATCGGCAGTCGGAACGGGACCGGATTCGTTGCCGGCACAGCTGAGCTGCTGTGTTTGCCCACTACCCGATGCGGACGCCCGGTAGGGGAAGGGTGGCTGCTCAGAAGGCCGTGTACATGTCGCTGCGCGAGTCGCCCACGGGAATGCGCTCGCCGTAGAGGCCGGCCCGGGCGATGCGGCTCCACGGGCGGGCGAGACGGACGGCGATGTCGATCTCCGGGGCCTGCGGAGTCGAGATCGATGTCCGCGGTCGTGAGGGCGGGCATTCCGTTGGCGGGACAGCGTGCCAGCCGGCGTCCGCCGGGAGCCACGATTCCAGATGGTGCTGTGGTACTGCACTGGGCCGGGACCGAGTAGCCGATCCAGCAGTCCGGAGTGCTTCTCGGTCGGTCGGGTCTTCGGGCGCCATCAACACGCTGACCAGCGAATCCACCCCCGGGAATCCGCATCGGAGCGGGCGCGACGGGGATCACACCCCACCTCACCCTGCGAGAGAAATACCCCCCGGGGCATGAGTGTTAATCTGGGTGATAGATACCCCCCGGGGTACTGTGAACGGGAAGGAGTCGGTGTCATGTACTTCGTCGACACCATCGAGACGGCAGGCCTCGGCAACCGCAGCTATCTGGCGGGCGGCCCACTGACCGCCGCGGTCGTCGATCCACCGCGCGACATCGACCGGGTGATCGAGGCTGCCGCGCGGCGCGGGGTACGGATCACCCTGGTGGTGGAGACCCATCTGCACAACGACTACGTGACCGGCGGCCTGGATCTGGCACGCCTCACCGGGGCCCGGTATCTGGTGCCGGCCGCCGCCGAGGTCTCCTTCAGCCGGGTCCCGGTGGCCGACGGCGACAGCGCCCAGGTCGACGACGGCCTCGTCCTGCGCGCGCTGGCCACCCCCGGGCACACCCCGCACCACACGTCCTACGTGCTGGAGGAGGACGGTCACCCCGTCGCCGCCTTCACCGGCGGCTCCCTGCTGATCGGCACCGTGGGCCGGCCCGATCTGGTGGAGCCGCGGCTCACCGCCCAACTGGCCCGTGCCCAGCACGCCTCCGCGCACCGGCTCGCCGACGAGCTCGAGGACGCCGTTCCCGTTCTTCCGACGCACGGCTTCGGCAGCTTCTGCTCCTCCTCGCAAGCGGCGGGCACGGCGACGACCATCGGCAACGAGCGCAGGCACAACGCCGCACTCGTCCAGGACGTGGACACCTTCGTCGCCGAGCTGCTCGCCGGCCTGGACGACATTCCCGCGTACTACGCGCACATGGGACCGGCCAACGCGGCGGGCCCCGGTCCGCTCGATCTGACCCCGCCGCGCACGGCCGACGCCGAGGAGATCTCCCGGCGGCTGGCCGCGGGCGAATGGGTGGTGGATCTGCGCAACAGGGTGGCCTTCGCCGAGGGGCATGTCGCCGGATCGTTCAACTTCGAGGGCGAGGGCCAGCTCGCCACGTATCTGGCCTGGCTGATCCCGTGGGGGAAGCCGGTCACCCTGCTGTCGGACACCGCAGCCGGCATCGCGGCAGCCCAGCGGGAGTTGTCGCGCGTCGGAATGGAACGACCGGTGGCCGCGGCCACCGGAGGCCCCGAGGACTGGGTACCCTCGCCCGAGCAGCTGCGGTCGTTCCGCAGGTCCGACTTCGCGGGTCTGGCAGCCGCCCGGGCGCGCGGCGAGGACCCGGTGGTCCTCGATGTACGCAGGGCCGCCGAGCGCGAGCGCGGCGCCATCACCGGGACGGTGCACATTCCTGTGCACGAGTTGCCCCGGCGACTGGACGAGGTGCCGCCCGGCGTGGTGTGGGTGCACTGCGCGGGCGGGATGCGGGCGGCGATCGCGGCGTCCCTGCTGGATGCGGCGGGACGCGAGGTGGTGGCCGTCGACGACGGCTTCGACGCGGCGGCAGCCGCGGGCCTGAGCCTGACCGTCCCGGCCTCCGCGAGCTGACCCCCGACGACCCGCCCAGCAAGTCCCCGCACTCCCAGGAACGTTCTCCGTGTCTTCCCTGATGTCCTTGTTCCGGCGCGGCCCGGGCCGCGTCACGGCGGCCGAGGCCGCCCGCATGACCGCCGATGGTCCGGCCGTTCTGCTGGACGTACGCGAATCGTCCGAGTGGGACGCCGGTCACGCCCCGGCGGCGCTCCACCTGCCTCTGCCCAGGCTCGCCGAGGGCGCTCCGCTGCCCGACTCGGCCACCGGCCGTCCGGTGGTGGTGATCTGCCGCTCCGGCAACCGGTCCCGGCACGCGGCCCGGATACTGGCCGACCGCGGCGTACGGGCCGTCGATGTCGTGGGCGGCATGACCGCATGGGCGGCCGAGGGGCTGCCGGTGCGCGACCGGCGCGGGGCCGTGGGTACCGTCGCATGACCACGCTCGTCCTGGCACTGGCCGCCGGAACCGTGGTGGGTCTGGCGCTCGGCGGACTGGGCGGCGGCGGAAGCGTTCTCGCCGTGCCCGCGCTGATCTATCTGCTCGGCTTCGAGCCGGCCGCCGCCACGACCGCCGGCCTGCTCATCGTCATCGTCACGTCCCTCACCGGTCTGGTCGCCCATGCCAGGGAGGGCAGGGTCCGCTGGCGCACCGGCGGGCTCTTCGCCGCGGCCGGAATCGTCCCGGCCGCGGTCGCCGGGGCCCTGTCCGTACGGATTCCGTCCGGGGTGCTGACCGCCGCGTTCGCCGTGCTCGCGGCGGTCGCCGCGGTTCGGATGATCCGGCCCCGGCGCGAGGCCGTGCCGCAGGAGGCCGTGCCTGCCGGGCGGGCCGTGCGGACAGGGGCCGGCCTGGGTGCCGTGACCGGCTTCCTGGGCGTGGGCGGCGGGTTTCTCGCGGTTCCCGCCCTGGTCACCGTGCTGGCCCTGCCGATGAGCGCGGCGGTCGGTACCAGTCTGCTGGTCATCACCGTGAACTCCACGGCCGCCCTGGCCACCCGCCTCGCCACACCCACCGCACTGGACTGGTCGGTGATCGCCCCGTTCACGGCGGCGGCGGTGCTCGGGGCCTGGGACGGGAAGCGGCTTGCCGCGAAGGTGTCCACGGCCGGACTGCAGCGGATCTTCGGCGTGGTCCTGCTGGCCGTGGCCGCGTTCATGCTCGTCGACGCCGTGGTGTGAGCCGGTGTCGTCCGACTTCACAAGCGCCCGGCTCAGGCCAGCGAGAGGAAGAGCTTCTCCAGTCGCGCCCGCATCTGGTCGCGGTCCGCGGGCTCACCGCCCCCGTCGGCCATGCAGTGCTGAAGACCCGTAGCGATGATCGCGAAACCGGCCCGGTCGAGCGCACGGGAGACGGCCGCCATCTGCGTGATGACGTCCTCGCAGTCCCGGCCCTCCTCGATCATCCTGATGATCCCGCTGAGTTGGCCCTGCGCACGGCGAAGTCGGTTGAGAACCGACTTCAGTTCGTCGGCCGCCATGTCCATCTCCACAACATCCTCCTCCTGATACCCCAAGGGGTATCCTAACCTGAATGGGCGAGAAGAGGCCCCGACCTCTCTCCTCGGCCCCGGTGTACGAAAGGAAAACACTGCTCGTGACCACCCCCACCTCCCTCTCCCCCGCCCAGGCCGCCGCCCGTCTCGCGGAGTTCACCGTCATCGATGTGCGCGCTCCCGGCGAATACGCCTCCGGGCACGTCCCCGGTGCTCTGAACATCCCGCTGGACCGCATCGACGAGGCCCTGCCCGCCCTGAAGTCCGCCGCGACCCGCGGCTCGCTGCTCATGGTGTGCGCCTCCGGCGTTCGTTCCACCCGGGCCTGCGACATCCTCGCGGCGGCCGATGTCGACGCGATGACGCTGTCCGGCGGGACCTCGGCCTGGGAAGCCGAGGGCCGCGCCCTCGACCGTCCTGCCGGGGCCCGGGCGACCTGGCCGATGGAACGCCAGGTCAGGCTCGCTGCCGGTTCGCTCGTGGTGGCCGGCCTGCTGGCCGGCATACGCTACCCGGCCGCGCGATGGCTGTCCGCCGGCGTGGGCTCCGGGCTCGTCTTCTCCGCCGTGAGCAACACGTGCGGCATGGCGGCGGTTCTGTCGAAGCTCCCGCACAACCGCGCCCCGCGCTCGGCCGCGAACCTCGACGAGACGCTGGCGGCCCTCCAGGGCTGATCCGCCCCGGAACGGGAGGGGCCGGCCGGGCACATCGCGCGCGGCCGGCCCCTCTGTTCTCTACCGGATCGGACCATCTCGGATCGGACCCGGCCGAATCGGACCCTGCCGGATCGGCTCAGACCTCGTCCCTGACCAGGGCCAGCAGCCGGTCCAGTACCCGCGGACCGCCCGCGCGCAGGCCGTCGTGTTCGAACTCGTCGGTCACCCAGGTCCGCAGCCCCCGGATCGACCTGGCCGTCCGCAGCGCGTGGCCGGTGTCGACATACATGTCGTCGTGGTAGACGGCGGCGGCCACCGGCACCTCGTTGGCGGCCAGGCGCTCGGTATCGTACAGCGTGGGCCAGTCGGTACGCGCAGCCAGCAGCTCGGCGGTCTCCCGGAGCGGACGCAGCGCCGGGTCCACGTCGAAGTGCCAGGGGTGGATGCTCTCGCCGGTGAAGAGCACCGGGCCGTCGCCTTCGAGGGCCGCGGCCGCGTCGAACCGGGGGAACTCCGCCCGTACCCGCTCGGCTGCCCAGCCGGTGGCCTGCTCGCCCTGGCCGTAGATCGCCTCGTGCATCAGCGCATACAGCGGATGCCCGGCGAACGACGTGGCGGTCCGCATGGCCTCCTGGAAGGTGTCGGAGAGCTCGGTGCCCTGCGGCGTACGCACGAAGGCGTTCTCCAGCAGGTAGTGCAACCGGTGACTGCCCTCGCCCCCGCCCAGCATGATGCCCAGGGACTGGAACGCCTCGGGCGTCAGACGGTGCCCCGCACTGTCCGGACGGTGCTCCGCAAGGTGAGCGGTGATCTCCCGGGCACGCTCGACGTCCTGGGGATAGCGGGCGTAGTGGGCGGCGACCTTGCGCTCGATCCGCGGGTAGGCGGCCCGGTAGACGTCGTCGGCGTGAGCGTCGAGCGAGGGCAGTCCACCGGTGATGAGGACCGTCTTGAGTCCCTCGGGGGCGGCCGACAGATAGCGGACGGCACAGAAGCCGCCGAAGGACTGGCCGAGGACCGTCCAGGGTGCGCCTCCGGTCAGCTGCGGGCGGATCAGCTCGCAGTCGCGCACGATGTTGTCGGAGCGGAAGTGGGCCAGGTAGTCGGCCTGCTCGCGCGGGCCACCGCGCAGGGGCAGGGTCTGGCGGTTGGCAGGAGTGGACAGGCCGGTGCCCCGCTGGTCGAGCAGCAGTACCCGGAACTCCTGCACGGCGCGCCCCAGCCATGCCTCGGTGCCGACGAAACGCCGGGCACCGAAGCCAGGGCCCCCTTCCAGATAGAGCAGCCAGGGCAGCTCCTCATCGGCCTTCCCGCTCGCCACAGCCTCCCGGCCGAAGACTTCGATCCGCTCGCCGCCCGGATCGGCGTGATCGAGCGGGACGGAGAAATAGCGGTCGGTGAAGACGATGCCTGGGTGCCGGTAGCTGTTCACAAGGTGCTCCTGGTTCAGATGTTCCATGCACAGTTCAACACATGGCCTTGACCCGGACAGGTGCGGCCCGTGTGCGGCAGGGCCAGGAGCCTCCCACCGTGCGGGCCCGATCGGGCCGGACCCTCACCGTCCGCGCCGGTAGCTGCTGCCGTCCTTGGGCCGGACCAGCAGACCGGCGACGACGAGGTAGCGGCGCAGCGCCGAGCAGTCCTCGTGCACCGTGAGCAGCGCCTCGTTGACCTCGCGCTCGGTGTAGGTCCGGTCCCGCTCGAAGAGCGTCTCGGCGAGGTGGACCAGCAGTTGTTCGCGGCGCGCCGCCTTCCGGGGGATCGCGGTCAGACGTCCGCGCGAGAAGAGAGCCGAGACCTGGTGCGCATCGTGTGAATCATGATCGGACATGGCAGGGAGCGTCGCAGGCCACCGGGCCACGGGCAACGTGTTTTCGCCGTGGCCCCGGGCCGGCCGGGGTCGTCCGGCGGTCCGGGGCGGGGCCGGTCCGGGCGGACGCCCTCGTCCGCACGCCACCCACCCCCGTACGGTGTGATGAACCATCTCGGCGGGTGATCACTCACTCCCTGCGAAGAAGGCGGTTCCGCATGTCCCTGTTCGATCTGCCTCTCGACGAACTGCGCGAGTACCGCAGCCGTTCGGTGGAGCCGGAGGACTTCGACGCGTTCTGGTCGAAGACCCTCGGCGAGGCCCGAACCCATGATCTCGACGCCCGGTTCGAACTGCGTGAGGGCACGGGACTGTCGACTGTCGACGTGTACGACGTGACGTTCGCGGGCTTCGGCGGGCACCCGGTCAAGGGCTGGTTCGTCGTCCCTGCGGGCACCACCCAACCGTTGCCGGTGGTCGTGGAGTTCATCGGCTACGGCGGCGGGCGGGGCCTGTCCCACACCCATCTGCTCTGGGCGTCCGCGGGTTTCGCGCACTTCGTGATGGACACCCGGGGCCAGGGCAGCGGCTGGCTCGTCGGGGACACCCCCGACCCGGTGGGCAGCGCACCCTCGTACCCCGGTTTCATGACCCGCGGGATCGAGGACCCTCACGCGTTCTACTACCGGCGGGTGTTCACCGACGCGGTACGTGCGGTGGAGGCGGCGCGCTCGCATCCGCTGGTCGACGCGGCGCGCACCGCGGCCGTCGGCAGGAGCCAGGGCGGCGGCATCACGCTCGCCGTCGGCGGGCTGATCCCCGACCTCGCGGCGATCGCGCCGGACGTCCCCTTCCTGTGCGACTTCCCCCGCGCCCTCACCGTCACCGACCGGGACCCGTACCGCGAGGTGGGCAACTACCTCAAGACGCACCGGGGCCGGGCCGAACAGACGCGGACCACGTTGTCCTACTTCGACGGGGTGCACTTCGCCGCGCGCGGCCGGGCACCCGCACTGTTCTCGGCTGCTCTGGAGGACATGACCTGCCCGCCCTCGACCGTCTTCGCCGCCTTCAACGCCTATGCCCCTCAGGACAAGGCCATGGAGGTGTACGAATTCAACGATCACGAGGGCGGCGGGCCGTTCCAGGAGGCCGTGCAACTGAACTGGCTGCCCGGGAAGCTGACGGCCTGATTCGCGGGGCAGGGGCTGCCGCGCCTGCACCGGAGGACCGGTGACGGTTCCTTCCGGTGCGGGTGCGGCTGTGCCCCGGGAAGGCGCGGGCCGGTACTCGGCCCCTGCCTTCCCGGACGCGCCTTCCCGGGTGTGTCTCAGTGCTGCTCGGCCGCCGGTTCCAGGACGAAGACCGGGATCTGCCGGTCGGTCTTGCGCTGGTAGTCGGCGTAGTCGGGGAACGCCTCGACCGCGCGCTGCCACCACGCCGCCTTTTCGTCACCGGTGACCTCTCGCGCGTCCATGTCCTGCCGGTGCGGGCCGTCCTGCAGTTCCACCCTGGGGTCGGCCACCACGTTGTGGTACCAGACCGGGTGCTTGGGGGCGCCACCCTGCGAGGCCACCACGGCGTACGTGCCGTTGTGCTCGACCCGCATGAGCGGAGTCTTGCGGATCTTGCCGCTCCTGGCCCCGCGGGTGGTCAGGATGACGACCGGCAGGCCCCGCATCATGGTCCCTTCCGTACCGCCGGAGCTCTCGAACAGCTCGACCTGATCGCGGACCCACTGCGCGGGGCTCGGCTCGTACTCACCCTTGAGAGGCATGGCATCTGTCCCATCGTCTGCATCGGATACGCCCGTGTTCGGACACACGGCCGGGCAGGCATCGGTGTGTCCGGCTGCCGGGCAAACTCTTTCATCATCGTGCCCACCTGGCGCCCGGCGGATCCCCGTGTCATGACGACGTCCGTGCGGCGGACCGGAGGGGCGGGTTCCGTCGGCTCGCGCCGAGCGGGGGCCGGTGCCGCTCGACTCGGCACCATCAGGGACGAACAGGACGTACAGGATGAGCGCGACGGACTTCATTGGAAGACCCGCACGCTCGTCGGCTGGGCCGCCGGCCGCTCGTTCACATGGGTCGACGACGAGATCACGGAAACCGATCGCTCCTGGGTTGCCACGCACCATCCCGGTCCTGCTCTGCTCCATCGTGTCGACGCCCGCGTGGGGCTGACCGAATCGGACTTCGTCACTCTCGACGAGTGGCTGCGCAGGGCTTGCGAGGCGCCCACCGTGCACGGGTGACGGACACGGTGAAACGAGCGGTCAGGTCAGGATGATCGGGTTGGAGAGTGCGGCGACGTCCCCGTTGGGGTGGCGGACCTCGATACGGACGAACGCCGAGTCCTCCGCCGTCGTGTCCCACCGCACCACGCCCCCGTCCCTCGGGAGAGGCGCACGGCGAACCTCCCCTTGATCGGAATGGAAGCTGACGGTCCCCATCGACACACCGCGGACCGCTGCCCGCACTTCGACCTGTTCACCCCGAGCCGTGAGCCGTTCTCCCACCCCGGCGACGCGGCGATCGGCATGGGCGGTGAAGGACAGGTCCACGTCCGCCGACTCCGCGATCCAGCTGCGGCCCGAACCGATTCCGGCCAGGATCGCCGCAGTGCTCAGCTCCTCGGCGAAGACCACGGTGTGAGGGATGCCGATCTGCCCCTCCGCGTGCGTGTCACTGTTGCCCATCGCCGGCCGCCACGAGCCGGTCCGGATATCGGCGGCGAGGCTCCGCCCCCACTCCGCCAGGGCGGCCTCGTTGTCAGCGTTCCAGGGCCGGTCCGAAGTCCACAATCCGTTCCACACCTCCACCACGTCGAAGCCCCGGAAGGGGAACATGAAGTCGCCGGACGGATAGGGCACATGCGGATGTGCGGCCACGCACAGGCCCTCTACTTGGTGGACCTGGTCCAGGCACTGATCGATCAGTCCGTCCCTGACCTGGTGGTTCCAGTCGATGACCTGGCCGGGGTCGGTGCCGAGCGCGAGCCAGTGCCCGGTCTTCGTGGTCACTTCCTCACCGAGAACGATCAGGAAGTCGTCGGCGGCCAGATGCCCCCACACACCGGGGAGCGCTGCCGAGTTGTGCTCCGTCGTCGCGATGAAGTCGAGTCCGGCAGCACGTGCCCGGACGACCAGCTCTTCCGGTTCGAGTTCCCCGTCCGAGTGGACGGAGTGGACGTGGCAGTCCCCGCGGTACCAGGACGCCCCGCGCCCGACCACCCGGGCCGGCGGGAAGCTCACACTCGACAAGGTATCCCCTTCGGATTCATGTCGAGCCAACGCACAAGCAGGGCAACCGGTTCCGTCGCGCTGCCGAGTCGGTGACGATCGGCGCCGCGCACACCACGAGGAGACCGGTCGCGGTGCGGGTCAGAGAAGCTGCGTCGGGGGCTCGGTGAGGAGCTCGAGCAGCCAGCGTGCACTGTCCGCGTCGCAGGCCCCGTCCACGCCGCCGGAGGTGCCGGGAAAGAGACGTCCGAAGGAACGGGCCCGTCCGACCGCCCCGAGTCGCCACGCCAGGCCCACCGCGCGCCGCAGTTCCGCCTGGGTGACGCCGTTCCCCTCCCACGGTTCCAGATAGGCGTCCCGCAGCCGGGGCAGGACCTCGGGACCGAACCGCTCGCGGGCCGCACGGGCAGGGACCAGGAAACTGCAGAAGGGATGGGACACGAGTGCGTCGCCCCAGTCGAAGAAGGTGAATCGGCCCGGCTCGGAAACGAAGAGCTGGCCGTCGTGCAGATCGGCGTGGTCGAGAGTGTCGTCGATCCCCGCACCCGCGAGTTCCTCGCACCACCCGGCGAGACGTGGCCGCAGCTCACGCAAAGCCTTGATCTCGGAGGGCTCCAGCGCGGCGTTCTCCTCGACGGTCCGGTCGAAGATCTCGGGGAGCGCGGTGGTGCGCGCGCCGGGAACACCGAGCGTCTCGATTCTGTCGGTGTACGCGGTGAGGGTGCGCTGCATTGCGGCGTAACGGCGCAGCGGCTCTTCCCAGGCATGCGGGTCGACCTGGCCACGCGTCGAGTCGAGTACGTCTCTGAAGAGCGCGCCGCCGTCCGGGAGCAGCGCCCAGCCGCGGTCCGCGTCGACTGCCAGCGGCTTCAGTACATGCTCGGGTACCCAGCGCGCCAGCGCCTCGGTCAGCCGCGCCTCGAAGGCGCTTGCGGGCGGATTGGCCTTGAACCAGACCGCGTCGCTTCCCTCGACGGGGATGCGTACCAGTACGGACCAGGGTCGGAGGCGGACCTTCCGTTGCCCCGTCCCGTGCATTCCGATTCCCTGCGTGGTGAGCTCGCGCCGCGTCCAGGCAAGGGCTTCCTCCCGCCACGTCTCCTGTTCCCAGGGCGTCACTGCGGTCGGGTACCGCCCACGGTCCACGATCTCCGCTGTCTCACGTAGCATCGCGCCATCACAGCATCGCGCCGCCGGATTCTCATCCGGCTTTCCGGTGCGTAGGACGATCCCACGGACACCGGAAGATCAGATCGGGACTTCGACTTCGGGATCGGCTCATCGCCGGTCATCCGGATGGGAAACAGTAACCGGAACCGTCAATTCCGCCACACCGGGTCGTTGTTGATCAACCGTCCGTGATTTCGCCTCTTCCATGATCGACACCTTGAACACACAGGAATTCCGTATGTGAAGATCAAGCCATGAGTACTTCTTCGCAGTCACCGGCCGACAGGATTCAGACCGACCGGCCGCACTCGGCCCGGGTGTGGAACTACCTGCTCGGCGGCAAGGACAACTACGCCGTCGACCACCAGATGGGCGACATGATCCTCAAGGCGTTCCCCGACTTCGCGGCCATCGCCCGCCTCCAACGGGCCTTCCTCGCCCGTGCGGTGAACTTCCTGACCGCAGAGGCGGGCATCCGTCAGTTCCTCGACATCGGCACGGGCCTGCCGACGGCCAACAACACGCACGAGGTGGCCCAGCGGGTGGCGCCGGAGTCCCGGATCGTGTACGTCGACAACGACCCGCTCGTCCTGACCCATGCCCGGGCCCTGCTCACCAGCACCCCTGAGGGCGCCTGCGCCTACATCGACGCCGATGTCCGGGACGCCGACACGATCCTTGCCCAGGCGGCCGAGACGCTGGACTTCAGCCAGCCGATCGGGCTGACCATGCTGGGCATCATGGGGCAGCTCCCCGACGAGGACGACCCGTGGGCGCTGGTCGACCGGTTGGTGGCCGCGCTCCCGGCGGGAAGCTACCTCGCCCTCAGCGACGGCACCAACACCAGCGACGCCCTGAACCAGGCAGTCGCCGCGTACAACGCGAACTCGGCCAGCTCGTATCATCTGCGCAGCCCTGAACGGATCGCCGACTTCTTCCACGGTCTGGAACTGGTGGAGCCGGGCGTCGTCAGGACATCGACCTGGCGTCCCGACCCCGACCAGAGCCCGTCGGACACGCTCCAGGGCCACGCGGTGAGCGGCGTCGGACTCAAGGTCTGAGACACCGAGGTCCTCCAGTGCCGAGGCCGCCCGGACCACGACCTCGGCCCCGGAGGACGGCAGCCGACGACCCGCGCCGGAGCCTTCCGGCCCAGCGGGCCGAGGAACGGCCGCTCATCGACGCCGGGTTGGTCTACCGACGCTCCAACGAGCCCCGGACGAAGGCCGCCTGGCCGGCGTGCTGCAGGTCGTCCGCGATGACGCTGATCAGTCGTACCCCGAGAGTGACAGGCGGCGACCACGCCTCGTCGACGACGCGGTTCAGAGCCCTGCCGTCGAGACCGCTGAGGAATTCGATCGTCTGCTCATGGACGTCGTCGTAGTAGCCGAGCAGCAGTTCGGGCGAGCCCACCTGCACGGCAGCCACGTCTGCGCTGCTGTGCCCGTACCCGGTGGAGTCCTTCGCGAAGGGCAGGTCGAAGCGCGAGGCCCAGTCCCTGGTGAACCAGACCTGTTCGATGCCTGCCGCATCCGAGACGTGGTCGTCCTGGATCCGAGTGAGGTGCCAGACGAGCCATGCGATCGTGTTCGCACCCTCGTCGAGGCGGGCATGAAGGTCGGCGGGTGCGATGCCCTCGACTGCCGCGTGCACCGTCTCCTGGACGCGCGTGAACGCGTCAGTCAAAAGGTCAGCACTGTTCATGCCGTCAACCCTCTCCGCTCCCGTGCCCACCGTCCGCCATCGACACGCACCGTACGCGCGCCGCGCGACGCACGCAGCCCCCGGGCAGTACCCAGGGGCTGCGCACCGACTGCGCACATCCCGCCGGGGAGACCGGTGGGATATGCGCGGCCGATCCCGCGGCGTTTACGCCATGGGGTAGATGTCCCCGCTCGCCATGCAGCTGACCTGCTCGCTCTCCGCCTCGAGCCTGCGGGCCTTCTCCTTCAGCCGTCGGCGTTCGTCGGGGTCGGTGGTGCGCTCGGCTGCGTCGCTGAGGTCCTTCGCCTTGGCGCGCATCTCTCTCACGCGACCGCGGTATTCATCCGACTCGCTCATGATCACTCCTTGCCTCTGCGGGCGATGCGGGCCCACCGCGCAACCGGGTCGGGGCGACGCACTGCGCACGGTCACCCACTGTTGCACCGGACGTCACAGGGGCCGTCCGCCGGCCCGGCGTTCCGGGTGGCCGACGCCGCTCGGACGCGGCTTCCACCTCCAGAATAGGCAGGATGTGCCGGGTGGGCCCGCTCCACGCACCCCGCCTCGCCCGGGCGCGAACGATGCCCGGTGCGCCGGTGCGCACGCCCGCCTCGCTGGACCTCTTTACCCCGGAATCATTACCTGACTAAGGTCAGAGAATGACGACGGAGCAGGTGGAACAGGTACGGCGCTTCAATCGGACGGTCGCCGAGCGGGTGGGGGTGCTGCACGACCACTATCTGGGCGGCGCACGCCCCTACGGGCAGGCCCGGCTGCTCTGGGAGATCGGCGACGGGGACACCCACGACGTCCGCAGCGTGCGGGCCCGGCTCGGCCTCGACTCGGGCTATGTGAGCCGGCTGCTGCGGGCCCTGGAGCGCGACGGTCTCATCGCCGTGGAGCCCCACCCTCACGACCGACGGGTCCGTACCGTGCGGTTGACCGAGGCCGGGCGTGCGGAGCGCGCTGTTCTCGACGACCGCAGCGACGCACTCGCCGCATCGCTCCTCGACCCGCTCGACGCCCGACAACGGGATCAGTTGACTTCGGCCATGGCCGAGGTCGAGCGACTGCTGACCGCCTCGACGGTCTCCCTGGACGTGCTCGACCCCGACCACCCGGACGCCGTGTACTGCCTGCGGTCCTACGCCGCCGAACTGCAGGAGCTCTTCGACGGCGGCTTCGACCCCGCGAACAGCCTGCTCCCCGACCCGGGCGAATTGCGCGCACCGCGTGGCCTGTTCCTCGTCGCCCGGCTGCACGGCAAGCCGGTGGGGTGCGCCGGCCTGAAGCTTCCGGCAGGGGCTCCCGCCGAGATCAAGCGGTTGTGGGTCCATCCTCGCACCCGAGGGCTCGGCCTGGCCCGGCGTCTCCTGTCCGAACTCGAAGGACGCGCCGCCCGGCACGGCAGCGGTCTGGTCCGGCTCGACACCAACAAGGCCCTGGAAACGGCCACTCGGCTCTACCGCAGGAGCGGGTACACCGAGGTTCCCGCCTTCAACGACGAGCCCTATGCCCACCACTGGTTCGAAAAACGACTCACGCCCGGTACGCAGTGAATGACGCAGTGCATAAGGATTCGCCGGAAGAGGTGCGCCTTGCCGGCGAACCCGTTGGGCACTGTCGACGCGACGGCCGCAGGCGCCCGGCCTCGTCCTCCCGGCGACGCGCGAGGTCCGGCGACGCACGGACGATCCGCTTCTCAGCATCCTCTCAGCGGTGCCCGCCCAGGCTGGTGGTGTGAGCGGAGGCGACCGACCGCCTCCGTGGACGGGAGAAGGGGGATTTCATGGCCTCCCGTACCGCCACCTTGTCCACCCCTTCGGCCGGGAACCACACCGCCCGAGGCGCCGCGGGCACCCGGCTGAACCACTTCTTCGAGAACGCCTGCGACCGCACGCCGTCCGCCGTCGCGGTGGACTGCGGAGCGCACCGCCTGACGTACGGCGAACTCGACGCCCGGGCCAATCGGGTCGCCCACCACCTGCGCCGCCTCCACCTGGGGCCGGGAGACCGGGTGGCGCTCCTGATGCCCCGGTCCGCGGACCTGTACGCATGCCTGCTGGGCGTCTGCAAGACGGGCGCGGCCTTTGTGCCGATCGACCCCGAGGCGCCGCCGGACCGGGTCGTCTTCATGCTCCGCGACGCGGACGCCGCCGCGCTTCTGACCACGTCCGGCCTGTCGGACGGTGCCCCCTGGGCGGGGCCGCGCCGAGTGTGCCCGGTGATCGACGTGGACACGGTCGCCGGAGATCTCGCGCTGCTGCCGTCCTCGCGCCCGGCCGTCGTGGCCGGGGAGGACGACGATCCGCTCGCGTATGTCATCTACACCTCGGGGTCCAGCGGCAGGCCCAAGGGCGTGGAGATCGCTCAGTCGAGCATCTGCAATTTTCTGCGCGTCGTCTCCCCGGTCTACGACGTCCGGCCGCAGGACCGGGTGTACCAGGGCATGACCATCTCGTTCGACTTCTCCATCGAGGAGATCTGGCCCACCTGGGCGGCAGGCGCCACGGTCGTCGCCGGGCCCACCGGCGCGGGACGGCTCGGCGCGGAACTCGCCGACTTCCTCCAGGAACGCGACGTCACCGTCCTGTACTGCGTGCCGACGCTGCTGGCGACGATCCCCCACGAACTCCCGCGGATACGCAGCGTCGTGGTGGGCGGCGAGGCTTGCCCCGCCTCGCTCGTCGAACGGTGGAGCAGGCCCGGACGGCGCATCCTCAATACCTACGGGCCGACCGAGGCCACGGTCACCGCGACCTGGCAGGAGCTTCTGCCGGGCCGCCCGGTGACGATCGGCCGCCCGCTGCCGACGTACTCGGCCGTCCTCCTCGACGAGCTGCTCCGGCCCGTGCCGCACGGCGACACCGGCGAGATCTGCCTGGGCGGCCCCGGCCTCGCCCGGGGTTACGTGCACCGGCCCGACCTGACCGCCGATCGTTTCGTCGCCCACCCCGGGACGCCGGGCGACGGGCGCCTCTACCGCACCGGGGACCTCGGCCGGATGACCGACGACGGAGAGATCGAGTACCTCGGCCGCACCGACGCGGAGGTGAAGATCCGCGGCTACCGCGTGTCGCTGGACGAGATCGACAACGCGCTGCTGGAGGAGCCGGGCGTGGCCCAGGCAGCCACCGCCCTCGTGGCGCCCCGTGACGGTCACGGTGACGACCGCGTGCTCGCCGCCTACGTCGTGCGCGCCGAGGACGACGCCGTCGGTGACGACGTGCTCACCACCCACCTGCACGAGCGTCTGCGCCGCTCGCTGCCCGCCTACATGGTGCCGTCGGCCCTCGACTTCCTGGACCGGCTCCCGGTCATGCCGAGCGGCAAGGTCGACCGCACACGACTGCCCGCACCGAGCGGTCGCCGGCTCGCCGGAACCGGCCGGGTGGTGCCGGTTCACGGACAGCTGGAGACCACGGTGCGGGACGCCTGGGCGCAGGCCCTCGGAATCGCGCCGGAGGAGCTGTCCGCGGAGGCCGACTTCTTCATCGAACTCGGCGGTCACTCCCTGCTCGCCGCACGCGCCGTGTCGCTGCTGCGCGACACGGACAGCGGGACCGTTCCCACCCTGCGCAGCCTGTACGAGAACCCGACCGTCCGCACGTTCGCGGCACGGCTGCGGTCCTCGTCGGACACTCCACGCAAGCGGGAGCAGTCCCGGCCCGCACCTCTGCGTCACGGCCGCGCACGCATCGCGCGTGCCGGGCTGGCCCAGGCCGCGGTGCTCTACGGGCTGTTCTTCCTCCTCATGGGACCGGTGGCGCTCGTCTACGGACTGCAACACGGGCGGGCGTCAGGCTGGCAGGTGCTGCCTGCGGTGGCCGTGCTCGGTGGCTACCTCACCGTGCGCTGGCTCCTCCCCATCGCCCTGACGCGTCCGCTGGCGGCGGGCATCCGGCCGGGCCGCTACCCGCTGTGGGGGACGGTCTATCTGCGCATCTGGGTGCTGGACATGCTGTTGCCCTGGATCAGTCCGATGCGGGCGCTCAGCGGTTCTCCCCTGATGGGTCCGTACCTGCGGCTGCTCGGCGCCCGCATCGGCCCCCGCACCACCATCGCCACCGGCCTCGTCGGCCTGCCCACCATGCTGCGGGTCGGCGCCGACGCGGCGATCGGCTACGGGGTCACACTGCGCCCCTGGCAGGTGGCCGACGGGTGGGTCACGGTGGCCCCGATCACCATCGGGGAGCGGGCGTACGTCGGCGCCACCGCGGTCCTCGAACCCGGCGCCCGCCTCGGCCCCCGGTCGGCGCTCGGCGAGCAGTCCGTCGCAGGTGCGGACGAGGCCGTTCCGGCCGGGGCGCGCCGCGCCGGCTCGCCCGCACGACCGGTCGAGGCGCTCTCCCCGGCCGTCGAGGAGATGCTGCGCCCCCGGGGCGGGACGGACCGCTGGCGCGTGCGGCATCTGGCGGCCGTCGTGCTGGGCCTGTTCCTGCTGGAGACAGCCGCGGTCGCATCGGCGCTGCCGAGCGTCGTCCTGTTCTGGTGGGCCTGGCTGCACGGAGGCACCGCGGCCGGGCTGGTCGCCACCGCCCTGTCCGGCCCGGTCTTCGTGGTCACGGTGTGTCTGATCACCGCCCTCGGCAAGCGGGCGGTCCTGCCGAGGACGCCTCCGGGGATCCACCGGGCACGCTCGGCGCTCGGCGTGCGGAAGTGGATCGCCGACAAGCTGCTGGAGGAGAGCCTCACCCTGACCAATTCCCTCTACGCGACTCTCTACACGGCCCCGTGGCTGCGGATGCTCGGCGCGCGCATCGGGCGGAACGCCGAGGTCTCGACCGCGGCGCACATCGACCCCGCGCTGCTCACCCTGGGCGAGGGCAGCTTCGTCGCCGACATGGCCGGCATCGGCGTCGCCGCGTATGCCGCCGACCGCATGGCGTTCTCCCCCACCGAGGTCGGCGAACGCGCGTTCGTCGGAAACTCGGCGCTCGTACCGGCCGGTTCACGCATCGGCTCGGGCAGCCTGGTCGGTGTCGGCACGGTCCCGCCGACGGACCGCGTGCCCGAGGGCAGCACCTGGCTGGGATCGCCCGCGCTCCGGCTGCCCGTGCGCCAGGACAGCGGGTCGTTCCCCGAGGAACTGACCTTCCGGCCCACCCGCGGGGCCGTGCTCGGCCGTTTCACCATCGAGTTCTTCCGTGCCGCCATGCCCGCCTCGGTGCTCACCATCAGCGCCTACCTGTATCTGCTGGCCCTGTCCGGCATCGCCCGTGCGACGCAACCGCTGGTGCCGCTGCTCGTGTCGCCGTTCCTCGCCATGGGCGCGGCGCTGGCCGTCATCGGGTACTGCGTGCTGGCCAAGTGGGTGGTCGTCGGGAAGTACCGGCCGCGTGTGGAACCGCTGTGGAGTCTGTTCGTGAGGCGCACGGAGTTCGTCACCGGGCTCTTCGAGGCCGCTGCCATCCCTGCGGGCGTGGGCGCCCTGGTGGGGACGCCGTTCCTGCCGGCAGTGCTCCGCCTGTTCGGTGCCCGCATCGGACGACGCACCTGGATCGGAACCACGTACCTCACCGAGTTCGACCTGGTGGGGGTGGGCGACGACGCCGCGATCGGTATGCAGGTCTCGTTGCAGTCCCACCTCTTCGAGGACCGTGTGATGAAGATGTCCACCGTGTCCGTCGGCTCGGCCGCGAGTATCGGCCCCCGGGCGATCGTGCTGTACGACACGACGGTGGGCGCCGATGTCCGGCTCGGAGCACTGTCCCTGGTCATGAAGGGCGAGCGGCTTACTCCGGGAACGAGCTGGCAGGGGCTCCCCGCCGAGGGGCTGACCGCACCGGCCGACCGGAGCACGCCCGCCGAACCGACCATGTCCCCGCAGTGAGGCAGCCATGACACACCCCTCGGCGGCAACCGGTCACCGCCCCCTCGCGCTCGTCTACCGCGGACCGGCCTCGCTGCCCGGATGTCCCGAGGCGGTCGCCGAGCTCCTCGACTCCGGCCCCTGGGATCTGGACGTCCGCTTCACCGGCCCGGACGAGACACTCCCGCTGTCGGCCGACTCGCTGTCCCGCGCCGTGCTGTACGCCCAGCCCGGCGGGGGCACGCTCCGCGCGGCCTACTGGAGGCTGCGTCGCCGGCGCCGGGCGATCCGCGACTTCGTCCACGGCGGCGGGCGCTATCTGGGCTTCTGCCTCGGCGGCTATCTCGCCGGGGCCACTCCGGGCTTCGGCCTGCTCCCCGGCGACACCGACCGGTACATCTCCTCCCCGGGAGCCACCGTCGACCACGACGGCAACACGGTGGTCCGGGTGACGTGGCGGGGCCGGCCACGCACCGTGTTCTTTCAGGACGGCCCCCTCTTCGTGCTGGACGAGAACGCGGACGCGACGGTCCTGGCGACCTACGACAACGGCACTCCGGCAGCGCTCGTGACCCGGTTCGGCAGCGGCCTCGTAGGGGTCACCGGGCCGCATCCCGAGGCCACGGACAACTGGTTCACCGACTACGGCCTGCCGGTCCACCACACCCGGGACCTGGGCCTGGATCTGGTGGAAGCGGTGATGCGGGGATGACCGCACGGCTTGCGCTGTGGCTCGTGCGCGCCGACCCCGCTCCCCCGCCGGCCCTTCTCGACGCCGGTGAACGGCGCAGGGCCCGCGCGCTCGCCGGGGTGACGGAGCGCAACCGGTACGTCGCCGCCCATACCGCGCTGCGCGAACAGCTCGCCGCGCGGCTCGGTGTGGCACCCCAGCGGGTGGAACTCACCCGGGAGCCGTGCCCGATGTGCGGCGCCCCGCACGGTAGGCCCGCGGTCGTGGGCGGTGCCGCGTACTTCTCCCTGGCGTACAGCGACGATCTCGCACTGGTCGCGGTGGCCGACGCACCCGTCGGTGTCGACATCGAACGCGTGCCTCCGCCCGGCGTGGTGGACGGCCTCCTTCCGCACCTGCACCCCCGGGAGCGTGACGAGCTCGTGGCCCTGCCCGAGAGCGAGCGGCCGTCGGCCTTCGCCCGGACCTGGGTACGCAAGGAGGCATATCTCAAGGGCCTCGGCACGGGCCTGGGCCGGGGACTGTCCACCGACTACGTCGGCACCGGTGCCACGCCGACCACGACATCGCCGCGCTGGATCATCGCGGAGGTAGAAGTGGGCAGCCTGCGGGCCGCCGCGATCGCTGTCAGCCCCTGACGGAGCCGGCCTCTGACAGACAGATGCGGCCGGCCCGTACTCCGACGCGTACGGGCCGGCCGCATCTGCTCGTCAGCAGCCTTCGATCCTTCGGCTGCTCGTGGTCCGCTCAGCCGAACGGCCGCTCGGCGACGCGAGACCTGCGCACCAGGCGCTCCCGCGCTTCGGCCTTCGTCCTGCGCCGTCGCTCGGGCCGCCTGCGGTCCTGCGGGGCAGGGCCGCTCTGATGCCGACGGCGGTCCACGCCGCCCCTGCTCTCCTGGGTGACCTCGGGCCGCTCCCGGCTCTCTCGAAGGTCCCTCACCGTGCTCACCTTCCTGCTCTGCTCGCTCGATACCTCCAGGCTGTGATCGGGGTGCTGAGAGGAGCCTGAGAACCGTCCGGATTCTCAGCCTCCTCTCAGCAAACGGCCGTTGCGGTCCGAAGCCAGTGCCGTGACAGGCAAGGGTCGCGACGGGGCGAACATTGCCTGCCACGGCACTAGGGTGGAGAAAGAGGCACCATGCGCACGCTGATCATCGAGGACGAACACGAACTCGCCGAGGCCATGGCCGACGGACTCGCCGCCGAGGGCTTCGTGGCCGATGTGGCGCACGAAGGACCCGACGGTCTGTGGCGGGCCCTCAACGAGCCCTACGACGTCATCCTGCTGGACATCATGCTGCCCGGCCTGTCCGGGTACGACGTCCTGAAACGGCTGCGGGCGGCAAAGGTGTGGACCCCGGTGCTGATGCTCACGGCGAAGGACGGCGAGTACGACGAGGCGGACGCGCTCGACCTCGGCGCCGACGACTACCTCAGCAAGCCGTTCTCGTACGTGGTGCTCGTCGCCCACCTCAGGGCCCTGCTCCGCCGGGCGGCACCCGCCCGGCCCGCCGTGCTCACGGCCGACGACCTCGCCCTGGACCCCGCACGCCGCCGATGCCGCCGCGGGAACCACGACATCGACCTGACCGCACGGGAGTTCACCCTGCTCGAGTATCTGCTCCGGCACCCCGACGAGGTCCTCAGCAAGACGGACCTCCTCACCCATGTGTGGGACGAGCACTTCGACGGCGACACCAACATCGTCGAGGTGTACATCGGCTATCTCAGGCGCAAGATCGATGCCCCCTTCGACCGTCTGACCATCGAGACCGTCCGCGGTGCCGGCTACCGGCTGCGCAGCGGGGCAGGCTGAGATGGGCAGCGGCCCCCGGTCGTGGTGGTCCCGCCGGTCCCTCCGGCTTCGGCTGACCGCCGCCGCGGCCCTGGTCATAGCGGCCGGGCTGGCCGGTGCCTCGGTGCTGCTCGTCACCTGGCTGCATGCCAGCCTCATCAGCGGACTCGACCAGACCGCCGTGCAGCGCGCCCAGATCGTGGCCTCGGAGGTGAGCAGCGGCGAGCTCACCCCCGAGCTGCCCGTCACCGACCACGGAGACGTCGCGGTGCAGGTCGTCGACAGCGCGGGGCATGTACGCGCCAGCTCGGCCAATCTGCGCGGGCGGCCACGGGTGTTCGCCTTTCCGGCGAGCCGGTCCGCCGCCCCGCGGCCCCACACGGTCCACGACATTCCGCTGGGAGAGAGCGGGACCTGGCGCGCCGTCGGTGTGCCGGTATCCGCCCCCCATGAGCACATGACGGTGTACGTGGCTCTGCCCACCGAGAGCGTCGACCATGGTCTCGCCCAGCTCGGCGTCGGGCTGGCCAGTGCCGTGCCGGTCGTCGTCGCACTGCTCACCGCGGTCGTATGGCTGCTCACCGGCCGCGCGCTGCGCCCGGTGGACGTGATGCGCGCGCAGACCGCCGAGATCACCGCGTCCGACCTGAGCCGCCGGCTCTACGTGCCACCCGCCGACGACGCACTCGGCCGTCTGGCCAGGACGTTCAACGATCTGCTGGCCCGGCTGGACACGGCGACCCGGCGGCAGCGGACGTTCATCGCGGACGCCGCCCATGAGCTGCGCAACCCGCTCAGCACACTGCGCACCCGCCTCGATGTCGCCGTCCAGCACCCCGACTCCACGGACTGGCAGAACCTGGCGCCCGGCCTGCTCCGGGAGACCGAGCGGCTCACCGGGCTTGTCGACGACCTGCTCCGACTCGCGCGGCTCGACGCCCGGCCCCGCCTGCGCACCCGCCCCGTCGACCTCGACGAGATCGTCTTCGCCGAGGTGCGTGAGGCCCGCCGGCACACCCGGATCGGCATCGATCAGCGCGGCGTCGGTGCGGCCCGGGTGGAGGGCGACGAAGGCGCACTCACGCGGGTCGTACGCAATCTGCTGGACAACGCCCTGCGCTACGCCAGGAGTCGGGTCGACGTCAGCCTGTGCCTGCTCGACGGCACCGCACAGCTGATCGTGGCCGACGACGGCCCCGGCATCCCCGAGGCCGACCGGGAACGTGTCTTCGGGCGCTTCACCCGCCTGGACGACGCCCGTTCCCGGGGCACCGGCGGCAGCGGTCTCGGACTTGCCATCGTTCGTGACATCGTCACGGCCCACCACGGCTCCGTCCACGTCGAGGACAACCGGCCCGGAGCCCGGCTCGTCATCCTGCTGCGGGCACGAAACCGCTGATCGTCCGGGTCGGGTGCGGGGCGTCCGTCGTGTTCAGTGTGCCGACGACGGATAGAGCTCAGCCACGTTGTCGCGGGGCTGCGGCTTGGTCCTGCCGGCCGGTCCCGCCGCGAACGCGCGGAGCAGGTTCTCCGTGGAGCGGGTGACGAACCGTCCGGTACGTGCGTCCATCCCGTGGTTGCGTCCGTTGTCCCGGGTCCCCGCCATCAGGGCCTCCACCCAGCGCATCGTCCCGGTGGCGAAGACGCCCGATCCGCTCGGCACGGTGTAGTACGCCGAGTCGGCATGGCTGGCCTTGCCGTTCCAGACCAGCGGGGAGTGCGCGATGACCTCCAGCCGCGGCGGGGTGGGCTTCTCCGGGGTGACCCGGTCGTACTCCACGCCGACCAGATGGTCGAAGGAGTCTCCGCGCCGGACCCCGGTCCCTTCGAAGACCCAGTGATCAGCGGCATGGACCGCGTACGGGGCGTCGACCGGATAACCCTCGTAGAGGACGCCGGTCAGGGAGGACTCCGGGTCGGCCCCGGGGGGATCCCGGAAGTCGTGGGTCGGCAGGTCCGGGTGGTCGGCGAAGTACGGGTCCTTGCGGTAGTCGGACTTGTAGCAGACCACGGTGCGTGCCTCGCCGGTCGGTCCGCGCTCCAGCCTGATGCGGCGGAAACAGGTGTTGGCGCCGAGGAAGGCCAGATTGGAACCGGAGTCGCGTGCGCGGGTGACGTGTTCCCGCTGCTGCGGCGTCCAGTACTCGTCGTGTCCCAGCGCGAGCACCGCGGCAGCGCCGTGCAGCACGCCGGGCTCGCGATGGACGTCCATGCCCGTGGTGTAGGCGAGCGGGATTCCGAGCCGCTCCGCGAGCACCACCGCCGCCCTCTCGTAGACCATGAACTTCTCGGCGCCGTCGGCGTCGTAGGGCCGGTCGAAGCTGACCGCGAGCGACCGTGTCGCGTACGCACCGTCCTCACCGTGGTAGAGGCTGTAACCGCCCCATGCGTTGTATGCCTGCCAGGTCGCCGCCGCGTGCATGAGCACCGTCCGGCCCGCGCCGGACGTCGACCGGACGATCAGCGGGACGTAGCGCTGGTGCCCGTTGTCCGCGTCCAGCCGGAGCAGGTAGGCGCCCTCCGGCCAGCCGTCGGCACGGACGCCGAGCGTGCGGTTCCAGTCGGCCCGCACCGTCCGGGTCGCCCCCAGCAGCCGGGGCCGGGCCTGGACCGAGCCGGCGACGCGGTCCGAACGCCACACCAGGCGGGCCTGGTGCCCGCCGTACCAGCCGACCCGGTAGGCCGAGACGCGGAAACCCGGCGCGGTGGTGGAGACGTACAGGCCGAACCGCTCGCCCGGCTCCACGCTGACCTTGTCGGTGTACCCCTGGACTGCTTCGGGGGTTCCGCGCGAACGGATGCGCCAGTCGGGGTCGCCCGCGCGGGTCCGCTCGCCGTCCGCCGTCGGGCTGGACGGGGTGCTCTCGGTGCCGGGCGCCCTGGCCGTGAGGGAGCGGCAGCCGGCCGCCATCGCCCCGGCCGCGGTGACGGCGAGGAAGCTCCTGCGCCGTGGACGACCGGGCGACCCGGCGTCCTGCCCCTCTGCCTGCTCCATGCCGTCCGCCAGGTGTTCCGTCGTGGCACCGTCACGGCCCATCGTCACCCGGCGGGGAGTCGTGGACGAACCGGAGCGGGCACCCGGGTGGGTCCGCCGTCCCGGGCATCACGTGGCGGGGTGCCCCGGACAAGCACCTCCGGCCGTCCCGGGGCCGCTTCCCTCGGGCCCCTCCCGGCCTTCGGCCCGCCGACGACTCCGCCCGAAGGGTGACTTCCCGCGCATGTCGCCGCAGGTGCCCGCAACGACCCGGACCCGGCTGGTACCAGCAGAGAATGCCCAGGTCATCGCTTCCGCAGCCCGACAACACGGACCCGCGTGCACCGTCCGGAGGACGACGGCAGCGCATCCGCACGGCGTCACGACGGGCGCTGCACGGTATGGGGAGCCCTGCGGCCCGGAACCCGGATGCGCCCCCCGGGCAGTCCGGCCGACGATACGAGCCGCGCGTGAACCACACGCTCCAGACGGCTGCCGCCTACGCCTGGCGCATTCTCGTCGTGGGAGTCGTTGTCTACGGCTTCTTCTCGACTCTGGGGCGGTTCCACGACGTGGCGGTGGCCGTGTTCCTCGGTCTGGTCGGTACGGCGGTGCTGCGCCCGTCGGCGGACCGTCTGGCCCGGGTGATGCCCCGGCCGGTCGCTGTCGCCGTGGCGCTGCTCGGCTGCATCGTCCTCGTCCTCGGCGTTCTCACCCTGATCGGCGAAAGGGTGGCCGGGGAACGCGCCGGGCTGCAGCAGGAGTTCGGCCACGGCCTGGGCAGGATCCGGCACTGGCTCGAAGGTGCCCCGTTCCGGCTGAATCCGGACGTGCTCAACGACCTCCAGTCCCGGATCGGCCAGTATCTGTCCAGCCATCGCGGCGCGCTTCTCAGCAAGGCGCTCAGCGGCGCGGACCGACTGGTGGAGATCGTGACCGTGTTCGCTCTCGCGTTGTTCTGTTCCGTCTTCTTCATCCACTCGGGAGACCGGCAGTGGGAGTGGTTCTGCGACCAGCTCCCCCAGCGGGCCCGGACCCGTGTGAGGCTCGGCGGCCGTGCGGCCTGGCGGACGTTCACCGGGTACACGCACGGCATCATCCTGGTGGCCGCGACCAACGCCGTCCTTGTGGGCCTGGCCCTCCTGGCACTCGGAGTGCCGCTGGCTCTCCCGCTGGCGCTGCTGGAGTTCGTCGCCGCGTTCGTTCCCCTGATCGGCTCACCGATCGCCCTCTCCATCGCCGCCGTGGTGGCTCTGGCCTCGAAGGGGCCGGTCGTCGCGGCTGTCGTCATCGCGCTGATCGTGGTCATCGGTCAGATCGAGGGCCACGTCCTGCACCCGTTCGTGATGAGCTGGGCGGTCCGTCTGCATCCTGTGGTGGTCGCGCTCTCGGTGATCGGAGGCGCCATCGCGGCCGGCGTGCTCGGCGCCGTGGTGGCGGTGCCGCTCGTGTCCGTCCTCTGGTCGGTCCTTCAGGCCCTGCGCCGGACAGGCGGGTCCGACCCTGCGAAGGACTGACGGAGCCACCGTCCGACGCCGCACGCCGATCCCCCTTGACCTCGCACTTTCAGGGAGCGGGCGGTCCGACAGGGGGTCACCTCGGCATGAAGTGCCCCTGAGGACTGCGGAGCCTTGCCTGTGAGGAAGCGGATCGTCTGTCAGACCTGTCTGGGATGCTCCGGGCATGGAGATGACAGTGCAGCTGACGATCGACTGCTCCGATCCGCAGAGCATGGTGACTTTCTGGGCCGAGGCCCTGGGCTACGTGCCTGAGCCTCCGCCGGGCGGGCACGCCACCTGGCGTGCTTACTGGGAGGCGGCGGGGGTGCCCGAGGCAGAATTGCCGGCCGGTGCCGGGGACATTCCGGAGTCGATCATCGATCCCGCGGGACGTGGACCGAGGGTGTGGTTCCAGGAGGTTCCGGAGCCGAAGGTCGCCAAGAACCGGTGGCACTTCGACCTGAAGGTCGGTGGGGGCCGTGACGTCCCACTGGACGTCCGCACACAGCGGGTCAAGGCTACGGTGGAACGGCTGGTCAAAGCTGGTGCCACCGTGCTGCGGATCAAGGACGATCCGGACATGGGGCTCTACGCCGCCGCCATGCAGGACCCCGAGGGCAACGAATTCGACGTCGTCTGAGGGCCGTTGCGCCGGTGCCGGCCACCACCGGCGCACGCCCGATGCGGCACGCAGCCCCGCCCAGCCCGCCCTCAGCCGCAGAACACGAAACGGTCCGCCGACTCCGTCGGCGGACCGTCATGAAGCCGCGAGGTTAAGCTCGGCGGATGGCGAAGTACTTCGACGTCCACCCCGAGAACCCTCACACCCGCACCATCCACACCGTGGCCGACAGCATCCGCTCAGGCGCGCTCATCGCGTACCCGACGGATTCCTGCTACGCGTTGGGATGCAAGCTGGGCAGCCGCGACGGCATCAACCGCATCCGGTCGATCCGGCACCTCGACGACCGCCACCACTTCACCCTGATGTGCCAGAACTTCGCGCAGCTGGGCCAGTTCGTCCATATCGACAACGACGTGTTCCGTGCGATCAAGGCGGCGACCCCCGGGCCCTACACCTTCATCCTCCCGGCCACGAAGGAGGTGCCGCGTCAGATGCTCCACCCGAAGAAGAAGACCGTCGGGGTCCGGATTCCCGACCATGTCGTCACCCAGGCCCTGCTCGCCGACCTCGGCGAGCCCCTGCTGTCCAGCACCCTGCTCCTGCCCGACGAGGACGAGCCGCTGACCCAGGGCTGGGAGATCAAGGAACGGCTCGACCACGAGGTGGACGCCGTGGTCGACTCCGGTGACTGCGGTACCGAACTGACCACCGTCGTCGACTTCACCGGAGGCGGGGCCGACATCACGCGCCGCGGATCCGGCGACACCACACCGTTCGAGTAGCCACGCAGCCGGGCGCCCGCGGAGTCCACCGCGGGCCGCCCGTTCCGTGCCCGCAGTGGACTGTGCGGCGTTCCCGCCGACGGCCCCTCACTCCTCCTTGGCACGCCGGCCCGGGGCCGTGGCCCGGGCCGGGAAGAGCGCCGCCCAGCGGGCTTCCGCCTCACGCTGCTCCCCGCCCCGGCACAGCCTCGCCCGGACGGCCAGGGAGAGTGTGGCCGCCGTACCCGCGGCCCCCAGCGGTACGGCCGCGTACAGACCGGCCGGGGTGAGCGCGGCGAACATGGCCAGGGCCGCGGCCCCCCACCCGGTCAGTACGGCGGCCGCGGCCAGCCGACGGGAGCGCGGGCGGTCCTGCCCCGCACGCAGGTCGATACAGGCGGGCAGATACCAGACGTGGCCCGATGCGCAGAGCACGGTGGCGCCGAGCGCCAGAACACCAGGGGTCATCGGTCAGCACTCTCTTCGGTGGCGGGGCTTGCCCGGGGTGGGGACGGGGGTCAGTGCGGTGCGGCGGGGTCGAGTGCGGCGATCTCCGGATGGTGCAGGTCGAAGGCCGGGGACTCGCTGCGGATACGGGGCAGGGCGGTGAAGTTGTGCCGCGGCGGAGGACAGGAGGTGGCCCACTCCAGGGACCGGCCATAGCCCCAGGGGTCGTCGACGGTCGTCTTCTTGCCGTACTGGGCGGTCTTCCAGATGTTGTAGAAGAACGGGAGGAACGACAGCCCGAGCAGGAACGAGCCGATGGTGGAGAGGGTGTTGAGGGCGGTGAAGCCGTCGGCGGCGAGATAGTCCGCGTAGCGCCTGGGCATTCCCTGCGCACCGAGCCAGTGCTGCACGAGGAACGTGAGATGGAATCCGATCGTCAGCACCCAGAAGGTGATCTTCCCCAGGCGTTCGTCGAGCATCTTGCCGGTGAACTTGGGCCACCAGAAGTGGAATCCGGCGAACATCGCGTAGACGACCGTACCGAAGAGTGTGTAGTGGAAATGAGCGACCACGAAGTACGAGTCGGAGACATGGAAGTCCAGGGGCGGTGAGGCGAGAATGACGCCGGTCAGTCCGCCGAAGACGAAGGTGACGAGAAATCCGGTGGCCCACAGCATCGGTGTCTCGAAGGAGAGCGATCCCTTCCACATGGTGCCGATCCAGTTGAAGAACTTCACCCCGGTCGGTACGGCGATCAGGAAGGTCATGAAGGAGAAGAAGGGCAGCAGCACACCTCCGGTCACATACATGTGGTGCGCCCAGACGGTGACGGACAACCCGGCAATGGCGATCGTCGCGGCCACGAGTCCGATATAGCCGAACATCGGCTTCCGGGAGAAGACCGGGACGATCTCGGAGACGATTCCGAAGAACGGCAGGGCCAGCACATAGACCTCGGGATGCCCGAAGAACCAGAACAGGTGCTGCCACAGGAGTGCGCCGCCGTTGGCGGCGTCGAATATGTGGGAGCCGAATTTCCGGTCCATCTCCAGTGCGAAGAGGGCCGCGGCGAGGACCGGGAAGACCAGCAGGATGAGTACGGCGGTCAGCAGCACGTTCCAGGTGAAGATCGACATCCGGAACATGGTCATTCCCGGAGCCCGCATACAGATGATGGTCGTGATGAAGTTGACCGCGCCGAGAATGGAACCGAATCCGGACAGCGCCACACCCATGATCCACATATCGGCGCCGATCCCCGGGGAATGGGTGGCGTCGGACAACGGGGCATAGGCGAACCATCCGAAGTCCGCGGCACCCTGCGGGGTGAGGAATCCACCCGCGGCTATCAGCGAACCGAAGAGGAACAGCCAGTACGCGAGCATGTTCAGTCGCGGAAAGGCCACATCGGGCGCGCCTATCTGGAGCGGCATGAGCCAGTTGGCGAAACCGGTGAACAGTGGCATGGCGAACAACAGCAGCATGACCGAGCCGTGCATGGTGAATGCCTGGTTGAACTGCTCGTTGGAGATGATCTGCGTCCCGGGACGGGCGAGTTCGGCGCGCATCACCAGCGCCATCACCCCGCCGATCAGGAAGAAGACGAACGCGGTGACGAGATAGAGCGTGCCGATCTGCTTGTGGTCGGTCGTCGTGAGCCACGACACGATGATCCGGCCGCGTGACGAACGGCCCGGCAGCTCGGTGCCGGGCCGCACGGCGCCGGGTTCCGTCGTGCCCGTCCCAGCGGGACGGCGACCGGTCGGGCCGCCCGGCGCGTCGACGGGGTCGGCCCCGGGAACGGGGGGCTTCGGCCCTTGTACGGGGGCGGCCTGATTGCCCTGGGATTCCGTTGCGTCCACCGGACCGTGTCCTCCAGCTCTTGCGTTTCTCCGAACGCCCCCGGCCGCACGGGGTGTCGGTCCTGGGGGCGGTCGGGAAGGTCCGGGGATCACGAGGGGACCGGACCTTCCCGACCGCACCATGCTGATCGCCCGCAGCGGCGCCCTCCAGGGACCCACGGGCACCTTCCACGGGGCCGATCGGCCCTACGGCCGGACGCGTCCACCGGCCGACCGGCCCCGGTCGCGGCGGCCCGGGATGTGCGCACCGCCCGACCCGCGACGATCGCGCTGCCGTAAGCTGACCGTCCGTGGACCGGTTCCAGCCCTGTGGTGATCCGGTGAGCAGATGCCCGGCACACGGATCGGAGAACGGCACCCCGATGGCGAACACAGCGACCCCCGAGCACGGCTCCCCCGAGGTCCGCTCCCCCGGTTCCTCCTGCCCCGTGTCGGCGGCCTGGCCACAGCCCAGCCGGCCGGACCGGATGCAGAGCCTGCTGGATGCCGTGATGAGCCTGGGGCGGGGCCTGGAACTGCCCGAGGTGCTGCGCGGCATCGTGGAGGCGGCGGTGACGCTGACCGACGCGGAGTACGGTGCACTCGGCATCGTCGGGGACGGGCAGAAGCTCCAGGAGTTCCTGCCGGTGGGCATGTCGGACCAGATCGCGGCGCAGATCGGGCAGTCGCCGTGCGGCCGGGGGATCCTCGGCGAGCTGATCCGGCATCCGGAGCCGCTGCGGCTCACCGATCTGAGCAGTCATCCGCGCAGCTTCGGCTTTCCGCCGCATCACCCTCCGATGCGCACCTTCCTCGGTGTACCGGTACGCGTGCGCGAGGAGGTGTTCGGCAACCTGTACCTCACCGAGAAGAGGGGCGGGGTGAGCTTCGACGCGGACGACGAGGCGGTGCTCACCACCCTGTCGATCGCCGCCGGTGTCGCCATCGACAACGCCAGGATGTACGAGGAGAGCCGTCGTCGGGAACAGCGGCTGGAAGCGCTGGGCGAGATCACCCGCTCCCTGTTGTCGGGTACGGACGCGGACACGGTCCTGCATCTGATCGCCGAACGGGCGATGGAGGTGGCGGGGGCCGACCGGGCGGTGATTCTGCTGCCCACGCCACCGCCGCGTACCTCGTCCCTTTCCGGGGCCCCGGCGGAGTCGGCGACCGGGGAGCGCCTGACGGTCACCGTCGCCCACGGCCGGGACTCCGACCGGGTGAGAGGGCTGTCCGTTCCGGCGCAGGCGTCGCTGGCCGGCCTCGCCGCCCGTACCGGAACGCCCGTGCACAGCGCCGATGTACGAACCGATCCGCGCGCCCATCCGTTCGGCGACGGCGCCGAGGACGGACTGGGTCCGGTGGTGGCCGTGCCGTTGCAGATCGACACCGGGGCGCTGGGCGCACTGCGCCTGGGCCGGCCGGTCGACCGCCCGCCGTTCGACGACACCGAGATCGCGCTCGTCTCCGGCTTCGCCGACCAGGCCGCCATCGCGCTGGAACTCGCCCGCAGGCGGGCCGAGTCCGAGGAGCTCGCGGTGCTGCACGACCGGGACCGGATCGCCCGCGACCTGCACGATCTGGCGATCCAGCGGCTGTTCGCGACCGGGATGACGCTCCAGAGCACCACCCGGACCATTGCGGACCGTCCGGAAGCCGCCGAGCGCGTCAGCCGGGCGGTCGATGATCTGGACACCACGATCCGGATCATCCGGTCCACCATTTTCGACCTGCGCACCGCGGACGGGACGGGCCGGAGCGGGCTGCGGCACCGGATGGCGGAGACCGCTCGTACGGCCGCACAGGCGCTGGGCTTCCGGCCCACGGTGCAGATCGACGGGCCGGTGGACACCACGGTTCCGGACGAACTCGCCGAGCATGTGCTGGCGGTCGCCGCCGAGGCGGTGTCCAACGCGTCCCGCCACGCCCGTGCGAGCCGTATCGCCATCGTGCTGTCGGCCGACGACGCGGTGACCCTGACCGTCACGGACAACGGCATCGGCATTCCCGCCGATGTGGCGGGCACCTCCGGAGCGGAGACGCCGGCCGGCGACGGCGGGCGTCCGGAACGGCGCGGCGCAGGCCTGGTCAATATGCGCAAGCGGGCGCAGCTGTGCGGCGGTACCTTCGCCATCGAACGGCCCGAGGACGGCGGCACCCGGATCACCTGGCGCGCGCCGCTCCACGACTGACGTCGGCCTACGGGCCGGTGCCCGTCAGACTCGCCGCACCGGGGACTGTCCCTGACGGTCCTTGATCTTGCCGACGAGCATCGCGGCCTGGATCCGGCGGCCGACACCGAGTTTGGCGAGGATCGTGGAGATGCGGTTCTTGACGGTCTTCTCGGCCAGGAAGAGGCGTTCGGCGATCTCCCGGTTGGTGAGGCCCTCGCCGATCAGGTCCAGGATCTGCCGCTCCCTGGCGGTGAGCTGGTCCAGCTCCGATGCCTCGGGTTCCTCGGCGGGAGTCCGCTCGGGGCCCCGCAGCCGCGCCATGACCCGGGAGGTCGTCCGCGGATCGAGCATCGAGGTGCCGGAGGCGACCGTGCGGACGGCGGCGATCAGATCGGCCCCGTTGATCTGCTTCAGCACGTAACCGGCGGCGCCCGCCATGATGGCGTCGAACAGTGCCTCGTCGTCGTCGAACGAGGTCAGCATCAGGCAGGCCAGTTCCGGCATCAGGGCCCGTAGCTCACGGCAGACCTCGATGCCGGCGTGATCGCCCCGGGAGTCGTCTCCGAGGCGCACGTCCAGCACGGCGACCTGCGGCCTGCTGGCCGGTACCCGGGCCAGCGCCTCACGGGCGTTGGACGCCTCGCCGACGACCTCGATGCCGTCCTCGGCCTCCAGCAGATCACGTACACCGCGCCGGACGACCTCGTGGTCGTCGAGGATGAAGACGCGTACGGGGGCTGCGGTCCCTGACGGGGCCGTGCTCGGCGGGGACTCGGCGAAGTCGTTCACACCATGCTCGATCGGTTCGGGGAAGGGGGCTCGCACCAGTATGTGCGCTCGTCCGCGGGCCGGTTCACCGGGGTCGAACTGCATGCCGAACGGCTTCTGAACAGGGCCGAAAGGCCCTGTGACCAGGGCCGGTCTGCGGGCCGGGCTCGGTGCCATACTGACGCCCGCCGAGACAGTCCGGCCAGCCGGGGCGTCTTGGTGTCCCGGCCCCCCACCGCGCCGTCCCAAGGAGTCACCGGTCCATGAACACCCCGAGCGAGGACTACCACGCACTGCTGGCACGGCACGACGCCATGCGGCTGCGGCGGCGGATCCTGTCCGTGTCCGACACGGATCCAATGGCCTCGCCCCCCGCACTTCCGCGGGCGTACGACGGAGCGGCCGACCAGCACCTGGTCAGCGAGTCCCTGGCGCTGGTGAGCCCCCTGGAGGAACTGATCGCCGAGCTGTACCGGGGGCTGTTCGAGAGGCATCCGTATCTGCGGTCGTTGTTCCCCGCGTCGATGGCGTTCCAGCAGGCGCATCTGGTCCACATCTTCCGCTACCTGATCGGCCATCTGCACCAGCCGGACGAGCTGACCGGCACCTTCGCCCAGTTGGGCCGGGACCACCGCAAGCTCGGAGTGCGCCCCGCCCACTTCGAGGCGTTCGAGGTGGCGCTGGTCGAAGCGCTGCGGATGCGTGCGGGCGTCCGGTGGACGGGGGCGCTGGAGGAGGCCTGGCTGCGGATGCTGCGGCTGGCCGTCTCGGCAATGGTCAGGGGCGCGGACGAGGCGATCGCCGAACCGCCGAGCTGGGAGGCGACGGTGACCGCGCACGAGCTGCGTACGCCGGACCTCGCGGTGCTGAGGGTCCGCCCCCATCAGCCCTATGCCTTCCGGGCCGGTCAGTACGCGTCCCTGGAGTCGCCGCTGCTGGAGCAGGCCTGGCGCCCCTACTACCTGGCTCGCGCACCCCGCCCGGACGGCGAGCTGGAGTTCCATGTACGGGCACGCGGTGCCGGCGGAGTCAGTGACGCTTTGGTACACGGCACGCGGGCGGGCGGCACGGTGCGCCTGAGCGCCCCACGCGGTGCGCTCGTCCTGCCCGGTCACACACCCAGTCCCGACCTGTTGCTGATCGCCTCCGGTACCGGATGGGCCGCGATGAAGGCGCTGCTCCAGGAGATCGACTCCGAACGGTCCCGTGCGCACCGGGTGCGTCTTCTTCTGGACGAAGGGGTGGGAGAGGCCGTGTACGACGCGGCGTATCTGGCAGCGTTGCACCGCGGACGCCCCTGGCTGACCGTCCTCACGGCCGGCCCTTCCGCCGATCCGGGGCTGCGGGCCGTGGAGGAAGTACTGGCGCGGCGCCCCGGGACCGCAGACCAGCACCATGTCCTTCTGGCCCTGGCGCCCGAAGCGTCCTCGGCAGACACGGCGCGCTCCGTCCTCGCCCGGCTGGCCGCCGCCGGGGTCCCGGCCACGAACATCCATCACGACACCGCGGGCGTCGTCGGGGTCACAGAAACGTCTGCCAGTACGACCAGAACCGGACTGCTATCAGCATCGCGATGATCAGGCACCACGTCACCGGCACCACGAGCGGGAACTCCTGTACCGCCGCGTGGACGGCACGTGGTGCGGGCAGGATGCCGTGGCGCAGATTGTGCAGGGTGGTGTGCCAGAACAGGAGGATGGTGACCACCCACACGAGCACGCACCACAGGCAGAGCGCGCCGATCTCGTACAGCGCCTGCGTCATCAGCCACATGCAGAAGCCGACGCCGAACAGAGCGCCCAGGTTCAGCCCCAGCCAGTACCAGCGCCGGTAGCGCGCGCCTGCGAGCAGGCCGGCGCCGATGCCCAGGACCAGCCCGAAGGCGGCCAGCCCGATGAGCGGGTTGGGGAAGCCGAACACCGAGGCCTGTTCACTGCGCATCACATTGGTGCAGGACACGACGGGGCTCAACGAGCAGATGGGGACGAAGTCGGGGTCGGCGAGCAGTTCGAACTTGTCGACAGTGATCACGAAGGAGCACAGAAGTCCCAGGGCCGCGGTGATCACCAGCAGCCATGCGAATCCGGGGCGCGCGCCGATGCCCTGCCGGTCGTCGGCCCCGGGTTCGTCGGTCACTCGCTCCCGTTCACGCACCGAGGTGCTCATGCCCACCCCCGGACCGAGCCGTGCGGCCAGACGACTTCCACCGGGATCCCGCGCGCCCGGGCATAGGCGACGAGGTGCGCGGTGGCGTCCTGGCCGTTCGACGGTGAGCCGTCCCACACGGCGAGGACGGTTCGGGCCTCCTCCACCAGGCGTTCGTCGGCACTGACACACGCGTCACGGTCGGCCGGATCGAAGGCCAGCAGCCGGACCTGCTGGGCCAGTACCAGCAGTTCTCCCGCGGCCCGCCGGTCGCCTTCGGGCAGCAGCGCGGGCACCGCGCCCTGAGCCGGCAGCAGTACGGTCAGCTTCCGTCCGGCTTCCCGGGCGACGCGCCCGAACACCAGCGGCAACCCCGCCCCGACCCGTACGAGAGCGGCCACCGACTCGGCCAGGCCGTCCAGCCGGGCTCTCAGTTCGGCCTCCACCAGCTCCAGAGTCCTGGCACCGAGGTCTCCGTGTCCGACGACGGCAATCACCGCGTCCCCCTCCTGTGCGCATCCGCACCACCCGCTCCGACCGAACGCTCCACATGCCGAGGGCCGACCCCCGGAGCCGCCGTTGGGCCGGCCCGCGGCATGCGGTCCACCGCAGTGAACCCATCGCGGGTCCGGCGTGGCTAGGGCCGTTCGGCCCTGGGCCGTTCGACCCTGGCGCGGGGACGGCGGTGCGGGGTCTACTCGTGCGACAGACTCACCGTTCAGGAGACGAGGCAGCCCCATGAGCCAGGCAGGTCATCCGTTGTCCCGGCCGTCCCTGCCGTCGGCGCCGCTCGCGCCCTGGGGGACGGCCCGGGAAGCCGACCCGGCAGCCGTCGCACCCCGTCGCACGGTCGAGTTGACGGAGGACCAGTCCCTGAGGCTGCTCGGCGAGACGTCGCTCGGCCGGGTCGTCTTCACCCAGCGCGCCCTGCCGGCGATCCGGCCGGTGAACCATCTGCTGGACCGCGGTCGGATCGTCATCCGCACCCACCAGGACTCGGACCTGTTCGTCCAGGCCCGGAGCCATGGCGACCAGGGGGTCGTGGTCGCCTATCAGGCCGACGACATCGATCCTCTGACGCATCTGGGCTGGAGTGTCGTCGCGACGGGATACTGTCGCCCGGTGACCGATCCGGATGACCTGATGTGCTACCAGCAGCTGATCAGGCCGTGGTCGGACCGGGTGATGAACTGCGCGGTCCAGATCCGCCCGCATCTGGTCACCGGCATCATGCTGACGCCCTGACGGCGCATCCCGCGAGGACTCGGCGTCACGGGAGTTCTCACCGGCTCGGAGAAACCGGACACCACCGGTGCCCGCCGTGCGGGGAGGCGGAAGCAAGGGGCCCGACGTGAGCAGACTCCGTCGGGCCGGGGTTCTTCGTGGTACCGCGCAGACGATTCCGTCAGTAGTCGTATCCGTAACTGCCGTAACCGTAGTGGTGGGCGACCACGCGGAAGCTTCCGCCCACTCCGTGCGGGACGAAGATCCCTCCTCGGACCGGCTTCGAGACGATGCCCGAGGTGGAGCCGTGGGGCCCGACCACCGCGACGGGACCGCCGTTGTCGCAGGTGGCACCACGGAAGACCTCGACGGTGCGCCAGCTGTCATTGAAGACGCTGAAGCTCGTGGAACCGAGTCCGCTGGCCACCGTGATGCAGCCGCCGGGGGAGGCGGAGTACGTCCGCTCGTTGATCTGGATCCTGCCCTCGCCGTAGCCCCGGCCGCGACCACCGTTGCCTCGGCCCTCGTCGTTGCCGCGACCCTCGTCGTTGCCCCGGCCCTCGTCGTTGCCGCGACCTTCGTCGTTGCCCCGGCCCTCGTCGTTGCCGCGACCCTCGTCGTTGCCCCGGCCGTTGTCGTTGCCGCGACCCTCGTCGTTGCCACGGCCGTTGTCGTTGCCCCGGCCCTCGTTACCGCCCCTGCCACCGTCGTCGCCACTGCCGTTGTCGTTGCCCCGGCCCTCGCTGCCCTGGCCGCCCTCGCTGCCCTGGTCGGCCTTACCGGCGTCGGACGCCTTTTCGGGAGCCTTCTCGGGGGCCTTTTCGGGAGCCTTTTCGGGAGCCTTTTCGGGAGCCGCGGCCGGAGGCGCGGCCGAAGGTACGGACGGAGGCGCGGCCGGGGGTGCGGCGCGTTGGACGACCGGGGCTTCCTCGGTGGAGCCGGTGCCGACGGCCGAGGTGAAGGTGATGCCCGTGGCGGCCAGAGCCACGGCGGCCGCGACAGCTGCGGTCACCATGGCGGAACGTGTAACCATGTCACTTCTCCTGTCTCAGGATGGTCGACTTGAGTAGTCGACTCGTGACCGAACGTACTTATTCCCCCCATTGCTGTCATATCGGGCATACCAAAAGGCTGACGCCAAGACTCCTAGCGAAACGCCGAGCACCCGTACGCCATACGGGTAGAAATCGAGGCTGGTCGAATCCCTGTTCTCACAGCCGAGTTGATGCGCCAGTCACCCGTCCGGGCGGCTTCCCGGCACGCGCTCACCGGAGGCAGCGCCGCGCTCACGCCCCCGGCCGGAGCAGGAATCACCAGGCTGCGGGACACCTCGGACAGGCATCACCGGCCCGGCAGCCACCCAGCGGGCCCCGGTCGCGGGCCTCACGGCCGAACACAGCACTGTGCCGTCGATGAGCAAGCCGAAGGGCCGGCGCCCTGCGCACCATGACCGCCGCAGGGCCCGGCCGCCCGGAGGGGGTTCAACCGACTGCTCCCGGGAGCCGCGCGATGATGCCCGACAGGTCCGCGCCCGCGGAGAGCGTGCCGAAGGCCAGCCCACGGTCACCCGCGAGCCGCGACCTGCAGAAGGCATCCGCCACCGGAGCCGGAGCGTGACGGACCAGCAGTGACCCCTGGAGCACCAGCGCCATCCGCTCGACCAGACGGCGGGAGCGCAGGGCCGCGTCGTCGGTGAGCATGAACTCTTCGCGCAGCTCCCGCCAGGCATCGTCCAGCCGGGAGTCCGCCCCGGCAGCGGCCTCGATCTCGGCGCAGAAGGCGTCCAGGGACTCGGGTTCACGGGTCAGGGCACGCAGCACATCGAGCGCGTTGACATTGCCGGAGCCCTCCCAGATGCCGTTCAGCGGGGCCTCACGGTAGAGCCGGGGCATGCCGGAGGCTTCGTCGTAGCCATTGCCTCCGAGACATTCCAGTGCCTCGGCAACCGCCGCGGGCTGCCGCTTGCAGACCCAGTACTTGCCGACGGCCGTGGCCAGCCGCAGGAACGCCCGCTCCTGTGCGTCGCCGCGCCGGGCCCGGTCGGCCGCTCCCGCGATCCGGAGGGCCAGGGTGGTCGCCGCCTCGGATTCGAGGCTCAGGTCCGCGATCACATTGCGCATGAGCGGCTGGTCGATCAGCTTGGCACCGAACACGGAGCGGTGCCGGACGTGGTGGGCGGCCTGGGTGAGCCCGGCACGGATGCCGCTCGCGGAACCCAGGACGCAGTCGAGGCGGGTCATCGTGACCATGTCGATGATGGTCCGCACCCCGTGCCCCTCGGGGCCGACCAGCCAGGCGACGGTGTCGTCGAACTCGGGCTCACTGCTGGCGTTGCTGCGGTTGCCGAGCTTGTCCTTGAGCCGCTGGATGCGGAAGGTGTTCCGGCTGCCGCCCGGCAGCACCCTGGGCACCAGGAAGCAGGACAGTCCGCCCGGGGCCTGGGCCAGGACCAGGAACAGGTCGTTCATGGGGGCGCTGGTGAACCACTTGTGGCCGCGCAGCCGCCAGGTGCCGTCGGGCTGCTCGGCGGCGACGGTGGTGTTGGTCCGGACATCGGTACCGCCCTGCTTCTCTGTCATGCCCATGCCTGCGAGCAGGCCACGCTTGCCCGTAGGCGCGCGCAGACCGGGGTCGTACACCCGACTGGTCAGCAACGGCTCGTACACCGCTGCCAGTTCGGGCGCGGAGCGCAGTGCGGGAACGACCGCGTAGGTCATGGACACGGGGCAGCAGTGGCCCTGCTCGGCCGTGCTCCACACCATGAAGCCCGCCGCACGCGCCACATGTACGCCCGGCCTGTCCTCGGCCCACGGCGTGCCGCCGAGTCCCTCGCGGATGGCCACGTCCATCAACGCGTGGTACGAGGGGTGGAAGTCCACCTCGTCGATCCGATGCCCGTAGCGGTCGTGGGTCCGCAACTCCGGCTCGTTGCGGTTGGCCTCCTCCGCCCAGCGCTGGACCTGCTCCGAGCCGGTCAGCCGGCCGAGGCGGTGCAGGTCGTCGGCGTACCACTCGGCACCCTCGCGCCGCAGGCCCTCCAGCAGTACGGCGTCGTCGGCGACGTCGTGGCCGACCAGCGGCGGGGTCTGGTTGGTCACCTCATGCGTGCGCGAGTCAGGATTGCTGCGCGGTGCGGTGTGTGCGGTCGCGTCGGCGATGGCAGTCATGCGGAGTCCTTGGGGTCGTAGGAGTGGCTCGGTGGCGTGGCACCCGCGCAGCGCAGGGACATCGCCACCAGTTCACCGATCAGCTGATCGGCGACGGCGCCCTCGACGGGATCGGACAGCGGCTCCACCAGCACCTCCCCGATGGCGCCGGTCAGCGCCGCGGCGGTGACCTCGGCGTCCTGCGCGGGGAGCAGACCGGCGCCGATGCCCTCACGGATCACCTCGACGAACGCTTCTCGGTACCGGCGCCGGAACGACAACCGCTCCTGCCCGAGGGCCGGTTCGGCCGGTGCCGCGAGCAGGGCGTGGGCCAGGCCGCGGGATTCCAGGGCACGGCGGGCGAAGGCCTCGACTCCGCGCGCGAGTCTCTCGACCGGGTCCCCACCGCCATCGCGGAGCACCCCGCAGAGCACCTCGACCTCCCGCCCGGCCGCACGGCGGAAGACCTCCACGGCCAGCGCCCCCTTGGAGGGGAAATGCTGGTAGACCGAGCCGACCGAGATCCCGGCCGCGGCGGCGACCGCTGTGACGGAGGCATTGGCCCAGCCCGCCTCGGCGACCACGGAGGTGGCCTGCCGGACCAGGCGCTCCCGGGTCGAGGCCAGTCGATGGTGCACCGCGGGCGTTTTCCGGTAGGCCATGCAAACAAGTGAACCACCGTTCAGACTTTCACACCACCCTTCCCCCAGCGGTGAATCCACCGCGCAGTCAAGACCCTTCCGACCGCCCTTTCCACCTGGAAGCGACGCTGGTGCACCACGAGTTGACCGGTCGGCTCCCACGCCGACGCTCACCGGGCCGCGCCGAAAATCGGTGGCCATCCGAGCAGGTCAGGTGGCACCCTCCCGCACGTGACCGCCCTTCGCGCCCTGACCCAGTTCGGCGCCACCGCAGCCATCGGCCCGCTGCACTGCGGCGCCACCATCAAAGAGATCGCGGCGCCGCTCGAGCCGCCGTGGGATATCGGTCGAGTGAGCAAGCGGCGGCGTTGGCCCCATCTGTTCTCCCACGGAGACGCCGAGTTCTGCGTCTGTCGCTTCCGTCGCATCACGGCGATCAGCGTGCAGACCTGGCGAGACGCCATCAGCCTTCCCGTCCCGGGAACGACGACACTCGCCACGTTCGCCGGTACCCTCACCCACACCCAGGTCACGGCGGAGCTCATCGCAGGCGGATGCCACCCGAGTCCCGTGACACTCCACCGACCACCCGGCCAGCTCGCACTGCGGGTCGAGACGACAGACGTCACCTTCACCTTCCAGGCCGAGGCCGAATCGATGCCCCTCCTGGCGAAGGTCGGCCACTGGATCAACAGCGACGGCCACGAGTGCACGCCTCCGGCAACCGACGCTCCGGATGACGGCTTCGGCGCGTGATCGAATCCGGCCTGGCCGAGGCGCACTTCTCGACCAACTGCCCGTGGCGCGAGCCCGCGCGCATCGCGACTCTCGTCCGCGCCAAGCGGCCACCGGCCATCGCATGTGCGCATCGCGCCCCTGGGGCCCGACGCGAGAACGACCACCGCCGCACCCCAGTCAGGTGCAGCGGCGGTCGCGTCAGCAGGGGCGCCGGTTACAGCTCCCGCTCGATCTGGTTCTCGCTGACCTGGTCTTCCCGCATGGTCCGCTCGTTGCGGATGGCGTAGCGAGTCGAGGCGCCACTGCCCTCGGTCTGCCGGATCTCACCCTGCTGCTTCTGGTTCTGCTGGTCGCGGTACTCGACACGCTGACCCTGACGGTATGACATGAACTCTCCAAACTCTCGTGTAGTCGGTGAGGGGCCGACCCCGCTCTTCCGGCGGGGGATGCGCCTCCTCGGCGCCTGCGACGATCGCCCGGCGCACTTACAAAACCACCCCCATCCGCTCGCCGCGGCAACAACTACGGGCCGTATGGGGGAAATACGGCTCACCGGCAGATAACTCGGCAACGGTGACCGATTCGGGTGACAGCTCCCGGCCAACGCTGTCGCGGGATGCCGGATTGCACGCCTCCCTCGACGACGTCCACCCCCAATCGATCTTCATCTGGACGCCCTCGACCGGCCGGACCCGGGTGTGCGACGCGACACCGATCACGGGCCGACGGGGCGAAGGGTGATCGTTCCGGACGTCCCGGCACCCCTGAACGGGATGACAAGGTGCGGCCGATCCGGCTCCGCATTTCGATGTGACGCCCCATCAGGCACAGGGCCAGCGTGCCCAGTTCGCCACGTCAATCTCCCTGAGCGGGCCGATCTCTGCATACCGGCTGCTGAACGATGGCGTTCACTCGGTTCAAGACGTTGACGAGAGCGATGAGGAACACCAGGACGGCGAGTCACTCCTCGTCGTCGCCGTTGCCGGTGTTCGCCCAGGCCGCAGATCTCCGCTGTCGCTGCTGCCGAAAACACACCCTGTGTCGGAGCGGCCCGGCGCCGTGCCCACACGGCCGGATGTGACGCGCGTCCGCCCCTGGCACACCGGCCCCGAGGCCACTGGCGACGGAGGCTGGAACCACCGCCGGCCCCCGGACCCGCGGTGCACGCGATCAGCAGCGATCCGGGAAGCAGAAGGCACCCCTCCCCGCACCGCCGACGAACTTTTGTTGACTGCGCTATCGTGGTGGGGACTCTCGCCGCATAACGAGGAGACCAGTCATGGTGGGTGACGACGACATCTCCGGGTGATACCCGGTTCTGATCGGCCACCGGCCGGTGCCACGGAGCACCGCCGCAGTGGCTGCTTCGCCGTCCCCTTTCAGCCATGCACCCGGAGCAGAAGTCTCTGCCTGCCCGGCATTCCCTTACGAGGACTCCTCCATGTCCGACGCTTCCATCGTCTGCTCGAACCTGTCCTTTTCCTGGCCCGACGACACCCCTGTCTTCGAGGGCCTGTCCTTCACGGTGGGCAGCGGCCGCACGGCCCTGGTCGCGCCCAACGGCTCCGGCAAGAGCACTCTGTTGAAGCTCATCGCCGGCGAACTGCGACCCACCACGGGATCGGTGTCCGTGACCGGCGTGCTCGCCCACCTTCCGCAGAGCCTTCCACTGACCGGAAACCTCACGATCGGCGAGGTCCTGGGTGTCGCCGCGGTGATCCGGTCCCTGGATGCCGTCGAGTCCGGGGACGTGAGCGAGGAGCACTTCGCGATCATCGGTGACGACTGGGACATCGAGGAACGCACGCACACGCAACTGGACCGGCTCGGCCTGTCCGGCCTGAGCCTCGACCGGAGCCTGAGCACCCTCAGCGGGGGCCAGATCGTCTCGCTCGGTCTCGCGGCACAGCTGCTGAAGCGGCCCGACGTACTGCTGCTCGACGAACCGACCAACAACCTCGACATCGATGCCCGCCAGAAGCTCTACGCCGTCCTGGAGGAGTGGAACGGGTGCCTGCTGGTCGTCAGCCACGACCGGGAACTCCTCGACCGCATGGACCGGATCGCGGAACTCGACCGCGGGGAACTTCGTTTCTACGGAGGCGACTTCACCGCATACGAGGCGGCCGTGCGGGCCGAGCGGGACGCCGCGGAGAAGAACGTCCGCAACGCCGAGCAGGAGTTGAAACGCCAGAAGCGCGAGATGCAGCAGGCTCGCGAGCGCGCCGAACGCCGCGCCTCCAACGCCGCTCGCAATCTCAAGGACGCGGGCCTGCCGCGCATCTTCGCCGGGAACATGAAGAGAGGCGCCCAGGAATCAGCGGGACGGTCGGGTCAGATGCACGCCTCGCGGGTCAGCGAGGCCCAGGCTCGGCTCGACGAAGCGGGCCGAGCCCTGCGTGACGAACAGCTGATCACGCTGGATCTACCGGACACCGAGGTCCCCGCCGGCCGCACCCTCTTCCTCGGCGAGGAGATGCAGATCCGCCACGGCGAACGGGCACTCTTCGCCGGATCAGGCATCGACCTGACGGTTCGCGGCCCCGAACGGATCGCCCTGACCGGCCCCAACGGCGCCGGGAAGACCACATTGCTGCGTCTGCTGAACGGCGACCTGGCCCCGGACAGCGGGCAGATCAAGCGGGCCGACGGCCGGATCGCCTACCTGTCGCAACGGCTGGACCTGCTGGACCTCGACCGCACGGTGGCCGAGAACTTCGCCGCTTTCGCCCCGCACAGGCCGCAGGCCGAGCGGATGAACCTGCTCGCACGCTTCCTCTTCCGGGGTGCCGCCGCCCATCTGCCCGTCGGTGTGCTGTCCGGCGGCGAACGGCTGCGCGCCACCCTGGCCTGCGTCCTGTGTGCCGAACCGGCACCCCAGCTCCTCCTTCTGGACGAGCCGACGAACAACCTCGATCTGGTCAGTGCGGCTCAGCTGGAGAGCGCACTGGGCTCCTACAGGGGAGCGTTCGTGGTAATCAGCCACGACACCCGCTTCCTCGCCCGGATCGGTGTCGATCGATGGCTGCGGCTGGCCGAGGGCAAGCTGACGGAGACCGGAGCCCCCGCCGCGTGAGCTGAGCCGCTGCCGTCCGACGGGGCCCGCAGAAGGACCGCATCCACCGCGCCTGCCTGTCGGCAGGGCGGTGTCACCGGCCGCCCCCATGGGGGGCGGCCGCCGGCGTTCCAGCGCGGCCCCTGCCACGGTCACCAATCGGCCGCGTACCGGGAGCCGCCCCTTCGCGGCGGGCGGCTCCGTCGGCCCGGACGGTGGTCCGCCGGAGCAAAGCAGAGCGGTTCCCGCGATGTTCCTCAGGACCACCCGAGTCGGGCTCCCGTCCCGGGACCGAGGACATAAAAGCCCGGTGGTGGCCAGACCTCCGGCCCATACGACACCCGAACGGCCCGCGCTCCCTGCCGATTCGGTCCGGCAACCCACCCCGCCCATTCATAGCCACGTCACGCACAGAGAGAATTACGCTGCGCCAGAAAGACACTTCCTTTTATGGCGCAGGCCACATGACCTACCTCACCTTTGTCCCACTTTAGGGCGCTTTCCATGTGGGGAAGGCCACGTGATGGCCGTCACTATGAAATCCAATAGTAGTGAGGGCGGTGCTGATGGGCGCACCGTTCCCGCCGCATTCCATTGCTTTCATACGCTCAACACTAAGCTCAATAGTAAGAGGCGGGTGTTGACCTGAATTTCTCTTCGCTTAACAATTCTTGGCATCACCCCCCGAGTGAAGAGGAATTACCACATGCAGATCACCGCAATGCCCAAGAAGTTCGCCCGCATGACCAAGACCAAGACGATCTCCCTGGGCGTGGCCGCGGCCGGCGCCGCGATCATGGCCGGCACCATCACAGGCGCTCCGGCCGCCTCGGCAGCCACTCCGGCCCAGGCCAGCGGGAGCGTCCACGCCTGGATCACCCAGGCGCTGGAGGTCATGCACGCGAAGGGCATTCCCGGTAGCTACGACGGCATCCACCGCAACCTGATGCGCGAGTCGGGCGGCAACCCCCACGCCATCAACAACTGGGACTCCAACGCCGCCAAGGGCATCCCGTCGAAGGGCCTGATGCAGGTCATCGACCCGACCTTCAACGCGTACCACGTGAGCGGCACCTCGACGAACATCTACGACCCCGTCGCCAACATCACCGCCGCCGCCAACTACGCCGCCGACCGTTACGGTTCGATCGACAACGTCAACTCCGCCTACTGACAGACCGATCCGCCCGTCCCGGTCGCTCGACCGGACCGTTCCCCGGTCGGGCCGCATGGACCACCGGGATGCGCCGCACGCCACGGACGGTCGGCCCTTCCACTGGCCGACCAAGCGTGACCATCGCAGAACGCGAACCATGCAGCGCAGGAGACCACTCTCCTGCGCACCCCATAAATCCGCAGGTCAGGGGCTTGGGGAGCTCGACTCCCCCATGCCACGTGCTCCCATGAGGCATCCATGCCCCTGCCGCGGAAACACATCGCTCCCCTGGGGCGCTGTCGGCGCCCCGGAGCTCCCCTCAGCAGGTCAGTGACGCGGAGTCCCGCAGGATTCGTCCATCGAAGCCCGCTGCTGATCCGGGAGGGAACGCCTGAGCGTCGCACGCTGGGTGTCGGCGGCCGGGGCGAGGAAGACCGCCACTGCGACACAGACGAGAACCACGGTCATCGCCGCGCGCAGTCCGTAGTGGTCGCCGAGGAAACCCAGACCCGGTGGCCCCACGAGGAACGCCACATAGCCGATCATCGCCACCAGGCTCACCCGCGCCGCGGAATTCGGCCCGGAGTCCCCGGCCGCGGACAGGGCCAGGGGGAATCCGAGCGAGGCTCCCAGCCCCCACAGGAGCACAGCGGCCCCCGCGAGGAGCGGGGAATCGGCGAAGATGACGACGGAGAGTCCGAGCGCAGCGGAGATCGCGCTGGCGCGGACCACGGGGACACGGCCGAAGCGATCGATGAAGAAGCCGCCACCGAAACGTCCGACGGCCATGGCTGCGGCGAAGCCCGCGTACACGGCCGATCCGAGGGCGGGGTCCATGTCGTGTCCATCGACCATGAGCAGGGGCAGCCAGTCGTTGGCAGCACCCTCTGCCAGAGCCATGGTCAGCACGATCCCGCCGATCAGCAGTAGGCGCCGGTCCCTCCAGACCGCAGTGCTTTCCGGCTCACCACCGTCCCTGGCCTGCTCGTCATCACGGGTTCTGCCGACTCCGTGAGGGATGGCCCGCAGGGCACGGACGAACATGACGGCTGTGACCACGGCGATGACTCCCAGGTGCCAGTGCACCGGGAATCCGACGGCGGTGCAGAGAATGCCGAGCAACGCTCCTACGACCGTCCCGAGGCTGAAGAAGCCGTGCAGGGTGGGCAGGACCGGCCGGCCGGTGATCCGCTCGACCTCGGCGCCCTCGATGTTGACCGCAACCTCACTGCCCCCCATCCCGGCACCGAAGAGGAACAGCCCGGCCATGACGGCAGGCGCCGAAGGCGCCAGTGATCCGCCGGCGATGGCCGCCGTGCCGAGGATGACAAGCACCGTTCCGGCAGCCATGACCGGTCTCGTCCCGAACCTCGCGACCAGTGCGCCGGAACCGAGGATGCCGAGCATGGAACCGATGGACAGGCCGAACAGCACGACCCCCATCTGCGCGGTCGAGGCTCCCAGTTGATCCCTGATGTCAGGCGTCCGTGTCACCCACGAGGAGATCGACAGACCCGGCATGAGGAAGAAGAGGAACAGTGCGGTGCGGCGGCGCCGTGTGGCCAGGTCCATCAAGACGAGCTCGTTCCAAAGGTGAGGTAGCGAAGAGCGCAGGGTGCCCCGGGCGAATGCGCACCAACGTACACGCCCGGACCTGCGGGGACTCCGGCACGGCCACCTCACAGGCGAGCGGCCGGGCGGCACGGGCGGCCCAAGAGCGAGCGTTCGCGGTCATCGGTCGATCCGCGGAGCCGCCGTACCCCACTGGTACATGGACGCGCACCCGGGCCCCGTGGAGGCTGATCAGCTCACAGAAAGGTTTCCGGCTGTCGGAAAGGGGCTACCCAGGATGCGCGGTGACGAGCCCCGTCACTTGTCGCCGCCCGGAACGACGGAGGCGCCATGTCACAGCTGGAACACCTGCGGCGGACACCGCCGGAGAGGGATGCGGCCGACAACCCCCGTGTACGCATGGGCTGCCGGATCCGGGAGATCGTGACAACCACCGATCACAAGACGATCGGCAACCTGTACCTCGTCACCGCCTTCGGCTTCTTCCTGTTCGCAGGCGCGCTGGCGATGATCATGCGCGCCGAGCTGGCACGGCCAGGACTGCAGATCCTGGATCCGGAGCGGTACAACCAGTTGTTCACCGTGCACGGCACCGTGATGATGCTGCTCTTCGCCACGCCCACCTTCGCCGGGTTCGCGAATGCCATCATGCCGCTCCAGATCGGCGCCCCCGACGTGGCGTTCCCGCGGCTCAACGCCCTGACCTACTGGTTGTTCCTTTTCGGGGGCCTGATCGTCGTCAGCGGTCTCGTCGTTCCCGGTGGTGCCGCCTCCTTCGGCTGGTTCGCCTACGCCCCGCTGAACAGTGCCATCCACACCCCCGGCGCAGGCGCTGATCTCTGGGCCATGGGACTGGTCCTGAGCGGCATCAGCACCACCCTGGGTTCGGTGAACTTCGTCGCCACGATCCTCTGCCTGCGTGCCCCGGGAATGACGATGTTCCGCATGCCGATCTTCACCTGGAACATCCTCTTCACCTCGATCCTGGCGTTGCTGGCGTTCCCGGTCCTGACGGCGGCGCTGCTGGCGCTGATGGCGGACCGCAAGCTGGGTGCGCACGTCTACGACCCCGCCAACGGAGGAGCACTCCTCTGGCAACACCTCTTCTGGTTCTTCGGCCACCCGGAGGTCTACATCGTCGCTTTGCCGTTCTTCGGCGTGGTGACCGAAATCCTCCCCGTGTTCAGTCGCAAACCCGTTTTCGGCTATGTCGGAATGGTGGGGGCCACCATCGCCATCACCATGCTCTCGGCCAGCGTCTGGGCTCACCACATGTTCGCCACCGGTGCGGTGCTGCTGCCCTTCTTCTCACTCATGTCGTTCCTGATCGCGGTACCGACCGGTGTGAAGTTCTTCAACTGGATCGGCACGATGTGGAACGGGAGCCTCTCGTTCGAGACCCCGATGCTCTGGGCCATCGGATTTCTCGTCACCTTCCTCCTGGGTGGCTTGAGCGGTGTCCTCGTCGCATCGCCGCCTCTGGACTTCCATGTGACCGACAGCTATTTCGTGGTTGCTCACCTGCACTACGTCCTGTTCGGCACGATCGTCTTCGCGATGTTCGGTGGCTTCTACTTCTGGTGGCCCAAGATGACCGGAAAGATGCTTGATGAGCGTCTCGGGAGAATTCACTTCTGGACGCTGTTCATCGGGTTCCAGACCACCTTCCTGGTCCAGCACTGGCTCGGCGAAATGGGGATGCCGCGCCGATACGCGGACTACCTCGCGGCCGACGGCTTCACCGTACTCAACAGCGTCTCGTCAATCGGGGCCTTTCTGCTCGGCCTCTCCACGCTGCCCTTCCTCTACAACGTCTGGAAGACCGCCAGGTACGCTCCCCCAGTGACGGTGAACGACCCCTGGGGCTTCGGCCGTTCGCTGGAATGGGCTACGAGCTGTCCTCCGCCGCGGCACAATTTCGATGCTCTGCCGCGCATCCGTTCCGACTCACCTGCTTTCGATCTGCATCACCCCGAGGCGCTGGGGCCGGGGACACCGGAACCCGGGGGAAGTACACCGACCCCGGACACGCTCGGGGGGCGGAGCGAATGAAGTCGGAAGCACGGCTCTTCGCGGGCGTGGCCCTGTTCTTCCTGCTCACCGACGCGGCCTACATCTGGTTCGCGCGCGAACCGGCCGGCTCCGCCGCCCTCACGGTTTCCTTCCTCATGTCCGCGCTGATCAGCTTCTTCTGCTGGGCGAACTACCGCAGAAGGGGCACGAGACCGGAGGACCGCCCGGACTCCGAGATCCAGGAGCGTTCCGGCATCGTGGACTTCTTCCCTCCGCACAGCGCCTATCCGGTGATGATCGCCGTGGGCATGGCGTTGATGGCCCTCGGCATCGTCTATGTGGTCTTCCTGTTCCTCATCGGCCTCGGCATCACCCTTGGTGGGGTCTTCGGCATGACGTTCCAGTTCGCCGGGCGGAACGAGTGAGTCATACCGGAGGAGCGGGACGGGCCCTGTATCGGGCCACTCCACTGGGACGAACTGCTCCCGCATGAGCAGGACGGCCGCATCCCTCACCGATCCTCCAACTCACCCACCGGGTCTCTCAGCCTTTCGGTGATCTGCGCACGCTGTTCTTCCGTCACCGGCATCTCGACCCGGTCGCGGTAGTACCAAGTGCTCAGCCGGGAACGGACCCGTGCCCGGAGCGGCACCTTCCCGCCGGGCACAGCCAGCGGCCGTGGAACATCCCTCACCAGCGCCTTGTAGCGACGGGTGCTGTCGAGCGGCCGGTGGCCGCCGCTGATCGCGCCATAGACGTTCTGCTCCACCTGCCCCGTCTCCTCTCCCTTCGCCACGACCTGACGCTCATGTGCCTGCAAGGCGAGGCACACGCGTTTCGTGACCAGAAAGGCAATCACCGGGCCGAGGAACACGGCGATTCTGAGAATCCAGGTCAGTGTTTCGAGGGAGACGTGGAAGAGAAACGCCGTGACGTCGTTGCCGCCCGCGATCAGCAGTACCGCGTAGAAGACGACCGCCGCCACTCCCAGGCCCGTGCGCGTGGGGCGGTCCCGAGGCCTGTCGCACAGGTGATGTTCGCTGTCGTCGCCGGTGATCCATCTCTCGAAGAAGGGATACAGGTAGAGGACCATAAAGAGCAGTCCCGGCAGCAGTACCGCCGGGACGAGCACGTTCCACATGAGCGTGTGTCCCCCCACGTCGTTCTCCCATGGGGGCATCAGACGCAGCGCGCCCTCCAGAAATCCGACGTACCAGTCCGGCTGCGAGTCGGTGGAGACCTGGTCCGCCCGGTAGGGGCCGTAGCTCCAGACCGGATTGATCTGGGCGGTGGCACCGAGCCAGGCGGTGACACCCGCGACCATCAGGCTCAGTCCTGCCGACTTCGCGGTGAAGTGCGGGAACATCGGATGTCCCACCGCATTGCGGTTGGTCCTCCCGGGTGCCGACCACTGTGTGTGTTTCAGATAGACGACCATCGCCAGGTGGACGACCACCAGGGCGATGAGAAGTCCGGGGACGAAAAGGACGTGGACGATGTAGAGGCGCGGGAGAATGGAGTGGCCGGGAAACTCGCCGCCCCACAGAAATTGGCTCAGGTACGTGCCGACGACCGGAAGTGAGTTCACGATGGTGTTCGCGGTGCGCATGCCGGTTCCGGACAGCAGGTCGTCGGGCAGGGAGTAGCCGCAGAAGCCTTCCAGCAGGGCCAGCAGGAAAAGCGTCACGCCCACCATCCAGTTGCCCTCCCGGGGCCGGCGGAACGCTCCGGTGAAGAAGACGCGGAGCATGTGCAACCCCAGGGCCGCGACGAAGATCAGAGCGGCCCAGTGATGCATCTGCCGGATCAGCAGTCCGCCTCGCACATCGAAGCTGATGTGCAGCGTCGTGGCGTACGCCTGGGAGACCGTCAGGCCGTGCAGGGGACTGTAGGAACCCAGGTAGGGACCGGGTTTCATGCTGGGGTCGAAGAACAGCGTCAGAAAGGTGCCCGTCACCACCAGGACGATCAGACTGTACAGAGCGAGTTCGCCCAGGAAGAACGACCAGTGGTCCGGGAACGCCTTGCGCATCAGGCCCTGGGCGGCCTCCGAAAGAGGAGCGCGGCGGTCGACCGCCCCGTAGCCCGCCTCGGCGGCCTGACGCGCCTTCTCCTTGAGCATGCGTCTGCGTCCGGGGAACAGAAGCACCGGTCAACTCCCTCGTCGGCTTGCGGGTGTCACACCGAGAAGCGCGCCCGCGGCACACACCGCGGCACTGTGCACTATGCGGTCCGACCGGCACGTTCCGCCGCATTACGCAGAACAGGGGCACGGCCCTCACACGATCGCCTCCGACGCGTCACGTACGGCCTTCGGAGACGTCCGACCCCGCGCAGCGCTGCTCTGCGGACGGACCGGACGTGCGGCGCTGTCCGCGGCGCAGGGAGTGAGTGCGCTTGCCGGCCTCCCTCTGTGACGTTCCCGCCGCCGCGTTCGGACGTCTTCCCCCGAGAGGCGAGATGGCCGAGTCACTGGTGTGCTGGATGAGTCGGCCCATACGGACGAAGAGGGTGGCTGGACGACGCACACCGCGTCGGTGGCACCGTCTCGGTCTCCGGCGTCCACGGAGGTGCGGCGGACCCGCTGCCGCTGCTCACCATCCTGTTCGCCCAGAGATCCCGCTGCGGATGGTGGCAGGCCAACGTCGGAAGGGGCGGAATGACGATGAGCACACACGCGGGCTTGCGCGTCGTGGTGACGGGGGCGACCGGCAACGTGGGCACCAGTGTGATCGAGGCCCTGTCACAGGACCCGGACGTGGCGGCCGTCGTCGGTCTCGCCCGCCGCCTTCCGAAGATGTCGGTCCCGGGGGTGGAGTGGGCCACGGTGGACCTCTCCCGGCGCGACAGCCCGGCCGTCCTGGACCAGTACCTGGACGGCGCGGACACCGTCGTGCACCTCGCGTGGCGTTTCCAGCCCACCCATGCCCCTGTGCTCACCTGGCGGAACAACGTCCTCGGGTCGATCCGCGTCTTCGAGGCCGTGGCGAGGGCGGGCGTACCGGCCCTGGTGCACGCCTCCTCGGTGGGGGCCTACTCCCCCGGGCCGAAGGTCGAGCCGGGCGTGACCGAGGAGTGGCCCACGCACGGCTGGCCGGATGCCGCCTACTGCCGGGAGAAGTCCTACCTGGAGCGGGTGCTGGACGCCTTCGAGCCTCGGCACCCATGGGTCCGGGTGGTCAGAATGCGGCCCGGTTTCCTGTTCAAGGAGCAGGCCGCCAGCGAGCAGCGCCGGATCTTCGCGGGCCGCTACGTGCCCGGCGTTCTGCTGCGCCCGGACCTGCTGCCCTTCGTGCCCGATCTGGCGGGGCTGCGCTTCCAGGCCCTGCACACCGACGACGCGGCGCAGGCCTACCGGGCGGCTGTGGTCGGTGACGTGCGCGGACCGTTCAATCTGGCGGCGGAACCGGTCATCGGTGCGGCGGAGCTCGGCGAGCTGCTGGATGTCAGGGTGGTACGGGTACCGAGGGCGCTGGTGCGGTCGGCTCTGGCCGCGGCGTGGCGCGCCCACGCGGTTCCGGCTTCTCCGCATCTCTTCGACGCGGTGCTGCGGCTTCCCCTTCTCGACTCCTCCCGGGCGCGTGACCTGCTGGACTGGCAACCGGCGAGGACGGGGCTGGAGGCCCTGGCGTCGTTCCTGAGCGGTGTGCGCCGGGGCGCGGGCCTGGAGACCCCGCCCCTGGTCGGCAGGCGCTGGGGATGACCGGCCGGACCGCCCCGGCGCCGGGGCGGACCTGGTGGACTCTGGTCAGCTCCCCGTCGGAGCATGCTCAGTCGATACAGAACTCGTTGCCCTCGATGTCCAGCATCGGGATGCACGAATCATTGCCGTCATACAGCGTTCGCACGTGTACAGCACCGAGCGGCACCAGTCGGGCACATTCGGCCTCGAGTGCGGCGAGGCGCTCTTCGCCCACGAGTCCGGTACCGACCCGCACATCAAGATGCACCCGGTTCTTGGCAGCCTTCCCCTCGGGAACGCGCTGGAAGTACAGTCGCGGGCCCACACCGGAGGGATCGCTGCAGGCGAACCACGAATCCCGCTCCTCAGCCGGCTGCGAGCGCTTGTAGTCGTCCCACGTGGCAAACCCCTCCGGCGGTTGCGGTACCTCGTACCCCAACACCTCGCACCAGAAGCGAGCGAGGCGCTCAGGTTCTGCGCAGTCAAAGGTGACTTGGAACTTCTTGATCGCTGCCATCGGCGCACCATAGCAGGGGACTCTTTTCCCAACGAGGCCCAACCTACGACGGGTGTACGCCCCGCCCACTCCCCGGCGCACTTCCCGTTCCCGCCCTGGACGAGAGGGAAGGATGCCGTCAGCCGCACAACCCATGTCCGGGAATCGGGGTGAAGACCGGCCAACTCCTGATGGTGGTAGGGCCGCCGACGGATCAGCCGGTACCGGGGCCCTGAAGTACGAACGCCCGCCCCGGTCGGGAGGCGGGCGTCGTCATCCGACGCGCTCAGCACATCTTGTAGTCGACCTTTGTCGAGTTGTACGAGCAGCTGTCGGCCTTGGTTCCGTTCGACTTCTTCAGTGTTGCCGTGTCCTTGTCGTTGTTCCAGACGTAGGCTCCACGGTTCTGGTACAGGGTCGTCGCCGTGTTCTTGCCTGTGCCGGTGCGTATGGTGACGGTCTTGCCCTTGCCGAGTGTGTAGGTGCCGAACGTGTACTTGTGGTTCGACGCGTCGGACAGTACCCAGCCCTTCAGGGATACACCTTTCGACGTGGTGTTCTTGATCTGCACGTACTCGCCGTTGAGGCTGGCGTTGGAGCCGGTGTCCTTGCCCGGTGAGTCGTAGTAGATCTTGTAAAGGTGAACCGAGCCGGAAGCAGCCTGCGCCTGGGCAGGCAGCAGGACCGCCCCGGCGAATGCCGTGGCAACGACAGCAGCGGCAAGTGGGCGGGAAGAGCGCATGTATACGTCCCAGGATCAGGCCAGGCACCCCCCTGGCGGCCTGGCAGACGCATATAATACGACCAAAGAACGGCTATACATCGGCTTTTGTCGAATAGTCACCTGCCGGTGCGGAGAGCAGCGCAACGGAACCTCTGGGCATGCGGCGACGGCAACCGTGCTGACGCACAGAGCACAGGCCCACGCACCACGGGACGGACCTGTCACACGGCCGCCCAGCCGTCATCGACCGGCAGGATCACCCCGTTGATGTTGCTTGCCGCGTCGGAGGCCAGGAACAGGATGGCCGCGGCCTGTTCCTCGGGCTGGGCCAGCCGGCCCAGGTTGACGAAGTGCGGCCCGAGCGTCGCGGGCCCGTGAGCATCCGGATCGGCGTCCACGACGATGCCCGTCGCGGTGCCTCCGGGTGCGATGGCGTTGGCCCGGATCCCGCTCTTGCGGTACATCACCGCCAGCGACTTGGTGAGGCCGACCACGCCATGCTTCGACGCCGTGTAGGCGGGACCGGCCGCACTCCCCCGAAACCCCGCTTCGGAGGCGGTGTTGACGATGACCCCCCGGCCTGCCGCGAGCATGTGCGGCAGCACCGCGCGGGTGAGCAGGAAAGGTGCGGTGAGGTTGACTCGTATGACCCGGTCCCACTCCTCGTCGCTCACCTCACCCAAGGCCGACATGCGGTCCATGATCCCGGCGTTGTTCACCAGGACGTCGATCGTGCCGAAGGTCCGCACGGCGGCGTGCACGACCTGATCGACAACGCTCTGCTCGACCAGGTCGCCCACGACGGCGAGCGCTGTGCCGCCGCCTTCCGTGATGGTCAGCGCTGTCTGGTCCGCGCCCTCCTTGTTGAGGTCCGCGACGACGACCCGCGCGCCACGCGCCGCGAAGGCCACGGCGGTGGCACGACCGATGCCGGAGCCGGCGCCGGTGACGATGACGGTACGTTCCTCGAAGTCGGTGGTCATGTGGTGCTCCTGTCCAGTCGGTCTTCCTGTGGTGAGGCAGTCCCTCTGATGCAGCCGCGCGCGAGGAGGGCCTTCGTCATCGGCCCCGCACGGACGGCCACGGGCGGCTCATCCCGCCGCGGTCCAGGTGTCGCCGCCCGCGAGGAGGGCGGAGAGGTCGCCGGGGCCCCGGGTGCGGACGGCGGTGTCGAGCTGTCCGGCCATCTCCAGGTCGTATACGGGACGCCGGACGGAGCGGAAAACGCCGACCGGCGTGTGCTGCAGGGTCTCGGAATCCGCGAGGCGGGACAGGGCGAAGGCGGTGACCGGGGAGGCCGCGTGGACGTCGTGCACGAGGACGTCGTCCTCGTTCTCCGGTGTCACCGCGACCACGTCCAGATCTCCGGTCGCGGCGTTCCGTACAACGCCTCGCGAAAGGCCGCATCCGAACCGGATCGGCTTTCCGTGCTCCAGCCTTACGAGGGCTTCTTCCGCCCGCCGTCTGTCCTTGAGGACGTCGAAGGCGCCGTCGTTGAAGATGTTGCAGTTCTGGTAGATCTCCACCAGCGCGGTGCCGGGGTGCGCGGCGGCGGCCCGCAGCACCTCGGTGAGGTGGCGGCGGTCGGAGTCGATGGTCCGGGCCACGAAGCTCGCCTCCGCGCCCAGGGCGAGGGAGAGCGGGTTGAAGGGGGTGTCCAGGGACCCCATCGGCGTCGATTTGGTGATCTTGCCGGTCTCGGAGGTCGGCGAGTACTGGCCCTTGGTCAGGCCGTAGATCCGGTTGTTGAAGAGCAGGATCTTCAGGTTGACGTTGCGGCGCAGGGCGTGGATCAGGTGGTTGCCGCCGATGGAGAGTGCGTCGCCGTCACCGGTGACCACCCACACCGAGAGGTCGGGACGGGAGACGGCCAGGCCGGTGGCGATGGCGGGGGCGCGGCCGTGGATCGAGTGCATCCCGTAGGTGTCCACGTAATACGGGAAGCGGGAGGAGCAGCCGATGCCGGAGATGAAGACGATGTTCTCGCGGGCGAGGCCGAGTTCGGGGAGGAAGCCCTGGACCGCGGCGAGGATGGCGTAGTCGCCGCAGCCGGGGCACCAGCGCACTTCCTGGTCGGACTTGAACTCCTTGATCGTCTGGAGGCCTTGCGCCTTGGGTACCAGCTGGAGGAGTTCGTTGCCGCGTGGTGCGTTCCCGGCCGGGGTGGGGGTGTCAGGCATCGATGGCCTCCCTGAGGGCGGCGGCGAGCTGTTCGGCCTTGAACGGCATGCCGTTGACCTGGTTGAAGGAGTGCGCGTCGACCAGGAAGCGGGCACGGACCAGGGTGGCGAGCTGACCGAGGTTCATCTCCGGGATGACGACCCGCTCGTAGGCGCGCAGCACCTCGCCGAGGTTGGGCGGGAAGGGGTTGAGGTGGCGCAGGTGGGCCTGGGCGATCGGCAGCCCGGCCGTGCGCAGCCGTCGTACCGCCGCGGTGATCGGCCCGTACGTCGAGCCCCAGCCCAGCACCAGGACCCGGGCGTGGTCGGGGTCGTCGGCCTCCAGTTCCGGCACCTCGATGCCGTCCACCTTGGCCTGGCGGGTGCGGACCATCAGGTCGTGGTTGGCGGGGTCGTAGGAGATGTTGCCGGTGCCGTCCTGTTTCTCGATGCCGCCGATGCGGTGTTCGAGACCCGGGGTACCGGGGATCGCCCAGGGACGGGCAAGCGTGCGGGGGTCCCGCTTGTAGGGCCGGAAGACCTCGCTGCCGTCGTCCAGGGTGTGGTTCGGTCTCGTCGTGAACTCCACGTGCAGATCGGGGAGTTCGTCGGGTGCCGGGATGCGCCAGGGTTCGGAGCCGTTGGCCAGGTAGCCGTCGGAGAGGAGGAAGACCGGGGTGCGGTAGGTGAGTGCGATCCTGGCGGCCTCGACGGCGGCGTCGAAGCAGTCGGCGGGGGTGTTCGGCGCGATCACCGGGACCGGCGCCTCGCCGTTGCGGCCGTACATCGCCTGGAGCAGGTCGGCCTGCTCGGTCTTGGTGGGCAGGCCGGTCGACGGGCCGCCGCGCTGGATGTCCACGATCAGGAGCGGCAGTTCCAGTGACACGGCGAGACCGATGGTCTCCGACTTCAGCGCCACCCCGGGCCCGCTGGTGGTGGTGACGGCGAGGGAACCGCCGAAGGCCGCACCGAGGGCCGCGCCGATGCCGGCGATCTCGTCCTCCGCCTGGAAGGTACGAACCCCGAAGTTCTTGTGTTTCGACAGCTGGTGCAGGATGTCGGAGGCCGGCGTGATCGGGTACGAGCCCAAGAAGAGCGGGAGCCCGGCTTGGTGGGCGGCGGTGATCAGACCGTACGACAGGGCCTGGTTGCCGGAGATGTTGCGGTAGCTGCCCGGCGGGAACGCCTGTGCTGCCGGGCTCACCTCGTAGGAGACCGCGAAGTCCTCGGTGGTCTCGCCGAAGTTCCAGCCGGCCCGGAACGCGGCGATGTTCGCCGCCGCGATGTCCGGCTTCTTCGCGAACTTCGCGGCCAGGAACCGCTCGGTTCCCTCGGTGGGCCGGTGATACAGCCACGACAGCAGCCCCAGCGCGAACATGTTCCTGCTGCGCTCGGCCTCCTTGCGGCTGAGGTCGAAGTCCTTCAGCGCCTCCACCGTGAGGCTGGTCAGCGGCACCGGATGCAGGTGGTACGCGTCCAGCGAACCGTCGTCCAGCGGGGACTTCTCGTACCCCACCTTCGCCAGCGCCCGCTGGGTGAACTCGTCCGTGTTGACGATGATTTCCGCACCGCGCGGCAGATCGCCCATGTTCGCCTTCAGCGCGGCCGGGTTCATCGCGACCAGGACGTTCGGGGCGTCGCCCGGGGTGAGGATGTCGTGGTCGGCGAAGTGCAGCTGAAAGGAGGAGACACCGGGCAGGGTGCCGGCGGGGGCGCGGATCTCGGCCGGGAAGTCCGGCAGGGTCGACAGATCGTTGCCGAACGACGCCGTCTGGGAGGTGAACCGGTCACCCGTGAGCTGCATCCCGTCACCCGAGTCACCCGCGAAACGGATGATCACCCGGTCCAGACGTCTGACGCCCTTGGAGATGGCTTCCCGCTTCGGCGGTTCCGTGTGGCCGATCATGCGGAGGGGCCCTCCATCGCTTCCTGATCGCTTCTCCGTGTGGCCGTGGGGACGGGCCTGCCCGCCTGCGCGAGCACGGCGTCGCGTGCGGCGCGGGAGGCGATGAGCGGCCGGTAGCGCATGGCCAGGGCCGGGGCGCCGAACGAGACCACCGCGCTCAGCGCGCCCTCGGTGAAGTAGCCGGCCACCGTGCCCTTGACGGTCGTTCCGCCGAGCCCCGCTCCGTGCAGTTCGACGACCTCGTCGGCCGTGTCGGTGTCCCCGAGCACCTGCACCTTCAGGCCGAACTGGTCGGACCACACGTACGGCGGCGTGGCGACAGGCCGCGGCGTTCCCAGAAGGTCGCAGGCCACCGCCGACGCCTGGTCGACCGCCGAGGTCCAGTGCTCGCGGCGCCGGTGTTCGGCGCGGACCGGATCCCACCACGCGGCGGCATCGCCGACGGCCCAGACTCCGGGTACGCCGTCGACCCTGCCGCCGTCGTCGCAGGCCACTCCCCCCTGGGCCAGCGGCAGCGCACCGTTCAGCCAGGCCAGGTCGGGCACGGCGCCCACGCTGACGAGGACGATGTCACCTGACAGCACCGTCCCGTCGGCGAGTTCGACCGTGTGCCCGTCCTTGAGCTCACGTACCACCGCTCCGCAGCGCAGGTCGACGCCCGCCTCGGTGAACAGCCGTCCGGCGAGCCCGCCGACCTCGGTGCCGAGAACGCGTGCGCATGGCACCTGCTGCGACTCCACGACGGTCACGGCGATGTCGCGTCGCCGCGCGGCCCACGCCACTTCCGCTCCGATGAAACCGGCTCCCACGACGACCAGGGAGCGCGCGGAGTCGAAGGCACGTCGCAGCGCCAGGGCGTCCTCGAGGCCGCGGAACGTCACCGCCCCGGCGGGCTGGCCCGGCAGACGGCGGGCGACCGCGCCGGTCGCGAGGACCAGTGCGTCCCCGGCGACGGTGTCGCCGTCCTCCAGAAGAACGCTCGTTCCGTGCAGCGCGACGGCTCTGGCGCCCAGTCGGACCGTGACGCCCAGCTCGTCCAGTGCTCGCCGGTCACGCAGCACCGCCCGGTGCGGTTCCCAGGTGCCGTGCAGGATCTGTTTGGACAGGGGTGGACGGTCGTAGGGCGGATGGGGCTCGTCGCCGATCAGAGTGACGCGCCCCTGGAATCCGCTGGAGCGCAGCTGCTCCAGTGTGCGCAGGCCGGCGAGTCCCGCCCCGACGATCACGACGTGCTGCGCAGGCGTGGTCATCGTGCGTCCCCCGTGGTCGCGTCACCGGAGCCGTCGGCTCCGGGTGCCGGCGCGGGACGCCGCCAGTACACGGCGAGTTGGAGTGCCGCGCCCGCGAGCCCCAACCCGGCAGCGACGGCGGCGGCCCGGCGGCCACCGTCCCGGCTGCCGAGGCCGAGCGCCGCGTCGACGCTCCATCGTCCGGGCCCGAGCGCCGCCAGGGCGACGGACGCGACGGCCAGATTCGCCACGTACTCGTATCCCTCGGCGTTCACGAAGAAGCCGTTGGGCTGGTGGACGGCCCGGGCGGCGACGGCCATCGTCCCCACGACCGAGGATGCGGCGAGGGGGGTGGCCGCGCCCGCGACGAGCGCGGCTCCGCCGCCGATCTCCACGGCCGCGCTGAGCCCGGCCTGCAGCCGGGGCTCGCGGAAGCCGATGGACCGGAACCAGCCCGCGGTCCCGTCGAGGGTCCGGCCGTGCCGCAGGCCGTGGACGATCATCGTGCCGCCGATGGCGGTGCGCAGCAGCAGCCGCGCCAGGTCCGTGCCGCGCGCGGGCGGCCTGTCTCCGGACACCGGTCGTTCCTCTCGTTCGTGCTCGTGGTTCGCGGGCGGACTCAGTCCGAGGCGGGAAGGGGCTTGGCGGACTTGATGGCGACCTCGGTGCCGTCGACGGCGACGGGGTGCCCGCCGGCGCCGACGCAGAGGAGTTCGACGTCGACTCCGCCGGCTGTGTACCGCTTGCCGAGGAGGGTGCCGGTGCCGGTGGTGAGGGGTGAGAGCGTCTCCCCCGTCGTACCGCGCGGCGCCATCGGGTGGCCTCCGCAGGTCACCGTGATCTCGACGTCGGGGCATCGGACGACGACGAGGGCCGTCGAGTCGACGGCGCTCTCCAGCGTCTGTCCCACTGTGAGCTTCATGCTGTGTTCCTTCGCCTCGTGTGGTGGTCCGTGCCGGCCAGTCGGTTGCCGTCCGCGCGGCGGATGGTCAGGTGGGTACGACCAGGCCGACGAGTGTGGTGTCGAGATATTCGTCGAGTCCTTGCGCGCCCCCTTCGCGGCCGAGGCCGCTGAGGCCCACACCGCCGAACGGGGCGGCTGCCGCGGTGGGGTTGATGTCGTTGACGCCGACGATGCCGAACCGCAGCGCCTCGCTGACACGTACGGCGCGTCCCAGGTCGTTGGTGTAGAGGTAGGAAGCGAGTCCGTACTCGGTGTCGTTGGCCCGCCGCACGGCTTCGTCCTCGTCGTCGAACGGGATGATCGCCGCGACCGGGCCGAACGTCTCCTCCCGGTAGATGCGCATCGACTCGTCGACGTCGGCCAGGACGGTCGGCGCGAAGAAGCGGCCCGCGCCGAGACAGTCCCCGTCGAGGCGGCTGCCGCCGATCAGCAGCCGCGCACCCTTGGCCACCGCGTCCTCCACCTGGTCGGTGACCTTCTTGAGCGCGGCGTCGTCGACCAGCGGGCCGACGGACACGCCGGGCCGGTCCCCCGGACCGGTCACCAGCCCGCCCACCCGTTCCAGCAGCGCCTCGGTGAAGGCGTCCAGGACCGTTCGCTGGACGAAGATCCGGTTGGGGCTGATGCAGGCCTGGCCCGCGTTGAGGAACTTCACCAGGGCCGTGCCCTTGGCCGCGTGGACGGGATCGGCGTCATCGAAGACCAACAGGGGTGCGTGGCCGCCGAGTTCCATGGAGACCCGCTTCATGGTCGCCGCCGCTCGGGCGGCGAGCTGCCTGCCCACGTCGGTGGAGCCGGTGAAGGTCAGCTTGCGCACCTCGGGGGCGTCGAGGAGGCGTTCGCCGACGGTGCCCGGACGGCTGGTGGTGACGAGGTTGGCGACACCGGGCGGGAGGCCCGCCTCGGCCAGGATCTCGAACACGGCGACCGCGCAGAGCGGGGTCTGTTCAGCCGACTTGAGCACGATCGAGCAGCCGGCGGCCACCGCGGGCGCGACCTTGCGGGTGATCATGGAGATGGGGTAGTTCCACGGGGTGATTCCCGCGACCACGCCGACGGGCCGGCGCAGCACGGTGAAACGCTGGCCGGGGCGGGCCGAGGGGATGGAGGATCCGTAGACGCGTTTGGGCTCCTCGGCGAACCACGCCAGGAATTCGGCCGCGTACCCCACCTCGTTGCGGGCGGCCTTGAGCGGTTTGCCCTGCTCCCGGGTCATCAACGCGGCGAGTTCCTCGCTGCGTTGGGTCATCAGCGTATGGGCCCGCCACAGGACCTCCGCGCGGCGGTAGGCGCTTTCCCGGCTCCAGGACGCGAACGCCTCCCGCGCGGCGGCAATGGCGCGGTCGGTCTCGGCGGCCCCGGCGTCGGCCGCGGTCCCGATGATCGCGCCGGAGGCCGGGTCGGTGACGTCGAACCGGCCGCCGTCATCCGCGGGTTGCCAGTGGCCGTCGATGTACAGGGTGTCTCCGTCGCGCACGCGTCCTCCGGTCGGTGTCACGAGTCGGCCCTCAGCAGCATCGCGCCGCTGGGAGTGAGTCCGCCGCTGCTGACGACGGCGACCCTGGCCCCCGCGACCTGCCGCTCGCCCGCGTCGCCGCGCAGTTGTACGACCGCCTCGTGGAGCAGCCCCATGCCGTGGGTACGGCCGTGCGAGAGCTGGCCTCCGTGGGTGTTGAGCGGCAGGACGCCGTCCCGGGCGATGTTCTTGCCGCCGTCCAGGAAATCCTTGGCCTCTCCGAGGCCGCAGAAGCCGAGCGCCTCGATCCAGGACAGGCAGTTCATGGTGAACCCGTCGTACAGTTCGGCCACGTCCACGTCGGAGGGCCGCAGTGTCGTACGCGTCCACAGGTGGGCGGCGGGCCCCATGACCTGTGGTTCATGGGTGGAGGTGCTCTGGTCCCACTCCAGCCGCTCGACCATCCGGGTGCCCGTCGCCTCCACCCGGACGGGCGGTACCCGCAGGTCGCCCGCGGTGTCCGCGGCCGAGACGACGACGGCGACGGAGGCGTCGCAGGGGACGTCGCAGTCGTAGAGACCGAAGGGGGTGGTGATGGGCCGGGCCCCCAGGTAGTCGTCCATGGTGAGGGGGTCGCGGTACACGGCGTCGGGGTTGAGGGCGGCGTTGGCCCGCTGGTTGAGGGCGATCCAGCCCAGGGTCTCCCGGGTGGCGCCGTAGCGGTGGAAGTAGCGCTGTGCGGTCTGGGCCAGGAGGTGCGCGGCGGAGGAGGCGCCGAACGGCATGCCCCAGCCCATGTCGCCGCTGACGCGTCCGCCGGAGCCGACGGCCAGGCGGCCCTCGCGGAGCAGGGTGTCGTGGGTGGACTGCCAGACCGTACGGAAGCAGAGCACATGGCGGGCCGCTCCGGAGGCGACCGCCAGCATCGCGGCGATCACCGAGCCGCCGGGGCCGAAGGTCTCGCCGCCGCCGTTGAACCAGGCCGGGCGGATCCGCAGGGCGGCCTCCAGGGCGGTGATGCCGCCTTCGCCGAAGCCGCCTTCCATGGATGAGCCGGGGTAGGTGGCCAGCCCGTCGATGTCGTCCATGGTCAGGCCGGCGTCGGCGACCGCTTCTCGGCACGCGTCAATGGTCAGGGACAGCGGGTCGCGCAGCAGTCGGCGCCCGATCGCCGAGCTTCCCACGCCGGAGATGACCGCGTCGTCCTCGAACTTCCTTGTTCCTGGCTTGAGTTGCGGGGAGAGCCGTCGCACCAGGGCGCGGGCCTCCTCGGCCGGCAGTACGTCCTCCGGGAGCGGCGCCGGCGCGGCAGGCTGGTCGGCGGCCGGGCGGAACAGCGGCAGCCAGACGTCCTCCACCTGCTCGAAGGTCACCTCCATCCGCATGCCGAGGCGGAGTTGCTCCTCGGTGCAGTCGACCAGCCGGGTGGTCAGTCTGACCCGGGGGTCCTCGTCCAGGGCGACCTGGGCGATGATCACGGGCGACGGAAGACCGGGCAGCCCGAACCGGTGACTGACGGTAAAGCCGAAGAGCGTGCCGGACCCCGACAGGGCGCACGGACTCAGCGTCGCGGTCCGGCAGTCCGGGCACACGGGTTTCGGCGGATGGACAAGTCCGGAGCAGGACGCGCACCGCTGTACGCGCAGCCGCCCTTCGCCACCCGCCGTCCAGTAGAACTCGTTCCACGGGGTGACCAGCGGGAGGGGCCTGCGTGCCGTCGCCATCAGCGGGCCTTTCGCGCGGGCAGCAGACGGACCGCCTCCGGGTCGGGCATGCTGCCCGGCTCGATCTCCGAGGCTCCGCCCGGTGCGCCGGTCGACGCGAAGAACGCGGCGTTGATACCGGTGAAGGCGGCCCACTTCTCGGGCAGGTCGTCCACGTAGAAGATCGCCTCGACGGGACACACCGGCTCGCAGGCACCGCAGTCGACACACTCGTCGGGCTGGATGTAGGCCATCCGTTCGCCCGGGTAGATGCAGTCGACCGGGCATTCGTCGACGCACGCCCGGTCGAGGACGTCCACGCAGGACTCGGCCACCACGTAGGGCACGAGGGACTCCAAGGGTTCGTTGGGACAGACTGGTACGAGGCGCCGACGCACCGAGGCGCGTGGCCGGGTTCAGACGTCGAGCCGGGCCGTCTCCCTGCGCACGGTCACCGGCTCGGCCAGGCGCTGCTCGTCGCAGACCCGCTGGAGCCGCTCGATCGTCTCGTCGAGCCCGGCGCCCAGGCGTTCGCCCGGGGTGAAGGTCGCCGGCAGCTTCTTCATCCCGTTGATGATGCCGGTGGTGTCGTAGTGGACCGCGCCCTCCGCCTGGCAGATGTAGTCGGGCATGCGTTCCAGCACGGCGGTGAGCATCGTCTTGAAGGTGGCCCGTGCCACGTTCGACCCGATGCAGCGGTGGATGCCGAGGCCGAAGGCGCTGTGCCGGTTTCCGGTGCGGTCGAGGCGGACCTGGTGGGGCTCGGGGAAGATCTTCTCGTCGCGGTTGGCCATCGCCCAGGAGAGCCAGAGGCGGTCGCCCTCCTTGAACCGGGTGCCGTTGACCTCGCAGTCCTGCGAGACCGTGCGCCCGTCGCCCTGCGCCGGGGTGAAGTAGCGCAGGAACTCCTCGGTGGCACTGTCCAGCAGCGTCTTGCTGTCGCGGCGCAGCCGGTCACGCTCCTCGGGGTTCTGGCCGAGCCATTCCAGGGAGTGGGCGGTCAACGCGGTGGTGGTGTCGAAGCCGCCGCCGATGAGGAGGCTGACGACGCCGAGTATCTCCATGTCGTCGGGGCGCCGGCCCCCGATGGTGACGGTGACGAGTTCGTGGATCAGCCCCGGACGGGGCACCCGGCGGATCTCCTGGATGCTCTCCATCATCCGCATGCCCATGCGCAGTTGGAGGTCCTTGACCCTGGGGTAGTCCGGCGAGTCCATCGGTGTGTAGACGCTCGCGTGGACGGGTTCGCAGTAGACGTCCCAGTCCTTGAGCGGCAGGCCGAGCATGGCGAGGGTGAAGACGGCCGGGACGACGTTGGCGAGCTGGTCGACGAAGTCGATACGGCCCGTCTGGATCACCTCGTCGAGGCAGGCCCGGGTCAGTTCCTCGATCAGCGGCTTCCAGCGCGCCACCGCGGCCGGGGAGAGGTAGGGGTTCAGGGCCTGCCGGTAGTAGCGCTGGTCCGGCGGGTCCATCTCCAGGAAGCCGCCCTGGGAGGTGTAACTGCCCTCGGGGGACGGGATGGTGATCCCCCGGTAGCCGCGCCGGACCCCGGCCACATCGTGGTCGTTGGAGAGCAGGTCGGCGCGTCGGGCGATGTCGAACAGTTCCTTGTTGCCGCTGGCGAACCAGTAGCCGCCGTGGGTGTCGTTCCACGCCATCGGGCACCGCGCGTGGAGATCGTCCGTGAGCTGTTCGAAGTCGACGCGGTAGCTGGTGGCGTGCCGGTCCAGACTGATCGCGGGACATCTGCGTGCCGCGTCGTCCGGCGCCGTCTCGTCCTGGTGCGACATGGCATTCCTCCGGTCTCGGGTTCGTTGGACGAGGGGTCAGGACAGGACGATCGCCTGCTCGGGGCAGGACCTGGCCGCTTCACGGGCCTTGTCCTCCAGCTCGGGCGGCACCTCCCCGGCCTCGGTGAGGACGTAGGCGTGTCCGTCCTCGTCGCCGAGGCCGAACAGTTCCGGGGCGGTCATCGCACACAGGGTGTGTCCCTGGCAGAGGCCGGGGTCGACGCAGACCTTCATGCTGTGTCTCCTGGTTGGTCGGACGGGCGTTACCGCGAGTTCCGTGGTGCGGCGGTGAACCGGGGTGGCGGGCGGGGCGTCTGGCGCTGGGGTGTGCCGGCTCAGCCGGCGGCGGGGAAGGCGATGGTCTTGGTCTCCAGGAAGTCCTCCAGGCCCTCGGTGCCCCATTCCCGTCCGAGGCCGCTCTGCTTGTAGCCGCCGAAGGGGGACTCGACGTCGAACCAGCTGCCGCCGTTGACCCCTACGGTGCCGCTGCGGAACCGTCGTGCGAGGGCCATGGCCCGGTCGGTGTCGGCGCTGAAGACGGCGCCGGAGAGTCCGTAGGGGGTGCCGTCGGCGATGCGCAGGGCGTCGGCCTCGGTCTCGTAGGCCTGGATCACCAGGGCGGGCCCGAAGATCTCCTCCTGGACGAGGCGCGAGGACTGGTCGACGTCGGTGATCAGGGTGGGTTCGACGTAGTAGCCGCGCTCGAACCGGTCGGTGGGGCGGCCTCCGACGACGACCCGGCCGTCCTTCGCGGCGAGTTCGTAGTAGCCGAGGACGCGCTCGCGCTGGGCGGCGTTGACGACCGGGCCCATGATGTTGCCCGGCTCGGTGGGGTCGCCCCAGGCGACGTGCTGGAGGCCGGCCCTGGCCAGTTCGACGGCCTCGCCGAGGCGGGCCCTGGGGACCACCAGGCGGGACAGCGCGGCACATCCCTGGCCGGCGTGGAAGCACATCCCGGCGGCGAGCGCGGGGACGGCCTGCTGGAGGTCGAAGTCGTCCAGGAAGACGGCGGCGGACTTGCCGCCCAGTTCCAGGGTGACCCGCTTGACGGTGTCGGCCGCCGCCGCCATCACCTTGCGGCCGGTGGCGGTCGATCCGGTGAGGGTGACGGCGTCGACGTCGGGGTGCGTGGCCAGGATCTGGGCGACCGCGTTGTCGCTGGTGGTGACCACGTTGAGGACACCGGCCGGAAGGTCGGTGTGTTCCGCCGCGATCGCGCCGATGGCCAGCGCCGTCCACGGGGTGTCGGGGGCCGGCTTCAGGACGACGGTGCAGCCGGCCGCGAGCGCCGCCCCCACCTTGCAGATGTTCAGGTAGAAGGGGTGGTTCCAGGGGGTGATGGCGGCGACCACACCGGCCGCCTCGCGCCGCACGACCCGGTCGGTGGGCCGGCCCGCGATGGTCTTGGTGGGCAGGACGTGTTCGAACGCGTACGCGTCCAGCAGCCCGATGTAGTGGTCGAGGTAGCCGATCGGTTCTTCGAGCGGGACACCGGCGGTGGTGCCGACCGGGATGCCGCTCTCGGCCACGAGCAGCGCCCGCAGCGGTTCCACGTTCGCGCGCAGGGCGTCGCGGAGCTGGACGAGGCAGCGGCGGCGCAGGTCGGTGTCGGTCGACCAGGTGGTGGTGTCGAAGGCGTGCCGGGCGGCGGCGACGGCGCGCTCCACATCCGCGGGGCCCGCGTCGGGGGAGGCTCCGATCACCTCCTCCGTGGCCGGGTTGACGTTGGCGAAGGTGCGGCCGTCGGCGGCGGGGACGAGTGCGCCGCCGATCAGCATGTGCCGGGTGAGTCGGTCCATGATGCGGCTCTCATTCATCGGGGTGGGTGACGCCGGATGCGGGGGCGAGCAGCTCGGCGAGGATGTCGTGGGCCGAGGTGAGGGGGCCGAGTTCCAGGCCGAGGCGCGAGGTGACGTCCCGGACCACGGCGAGGTCCTTGCCGAGGAACTCTCCGACCGACGCGGCGAACCGGCCGACGGAGCCGAGCGCGGCGACCGAGTCGAGCGCGCGGCTGGAGCCGCTGCCGTGGGTCAGGCCCCTCAGTACGTCGGGTTCGGGGATGCCGAGTTCGGTCGCGAGGGCGACGGTGTGGGCGAGGATGCCGAGGTGTGCGGCGAACACCGCGTTGTTCAGGAGCTTGACGCGCTGGCCGGTGCCGCTCGGTCCCAGGTGCAGCACCGGGTCGCCGTAGGCCTGCAACACGGGCTTCACCCGCGCCACCATGTCGTCGGCACCCCCCACGTAGAGGGTGAGCCGGCCCGCCGCGATGTCGTGCGGACCACCGCTGACGCCGGCGTCGACCACGTCCGCCCCGCGCGCCCGGACCCGTTCCCCCAGCGCGTCCACGGTGCGGGGGTCGCAGGTGGTGTGCACGATCAGGACCGTGCCGGGCCGCAGGGCGTCGGTCAGCCCTTCGTCGAGGCAGACGTCCCGTACCTGGGCGTCCGTGCGGACGCAGACGAGGACGATGTCCGCGTCGGCCGTGCCCGGCACGTCGGCGGTGACGGCGGCACCCTGCGCGGCGAGGTCGCGGCAGGCGCCGGGGGTCCGTTCCAGGACCGTCACCGGATGGCCGGCCGCCAGCAGCCGCCGCACCATGGGCCGCCCCATCCGGCCGGCTCCGACGAATCCCAGGCGGGCCCGGCCGGGTGCCGCCGCCACGGCGCTCACCTCGGGTGTCCCATGGCGGTCAGCGCCGCGTCGGCGGCGGCCAGTACGGTGCCGGGCTTCAGGCCGGCGGTGGCGGCCAGGTCGGCCACCAGACGGGCGTCCTTGCGCAGGAGCTGTCCGGTGTGCTCGGCGAGGGGCGCCACCGCACAGCCCGCCCGCCCCAGCAAGCCCGCAGCGAAGCTGGTGCCGGAGCCGTGCGCCAGGACCAGGGCGAGCTGCGCGGGATCGACGCCGAGGCCGCGGGCGAGTGCGTAGGCGCTGTCGGCGACCCCCATGTTCGCGGCGAGCACCAGGTTGTTGAGGAGCTTGGCCCGCTGACCGGAACCGACCGGACCCAGGTGCACCACGGGGCTGCCGTACGTCTCGAAGACCGGCCGGACCCGCTCGAACGCCACCTGGTCGCCGCCGGCCATCACCAGCAGCCGCTTCTCCTCGGCGGCCGGCCCTCCCCCGCTGACCGGGGCGTCGAGGAGGGCGATCCCGCCGGCGGAGGCCTGTTCGGCCAGTCGGCGGCAGGTCTCGGGGTGGACGGTGCTGTGCACGACGACGACGCCGCCGGCCCGCATGCCCTCCAGCAGTCCTCCGGTTCCGGCGACGACCTCCTCGACGCCCTTGTCGTCCACGACGCAGACACAGGCCACGTCGGTGACCGCGCCCAGCTCGGCAGGGGAACTCGCGAGGGCGGCCGGGGTGTCGCCGAAGGGGGCGGTCGTCTCGGGCCGCCGTGCCCAGAGCGTGGTGGGGAATCCCGCCTCGACGATCCGCCGGGCCATCGGGGCGCCCTGGCTGCCGAGGCCGATGAAGCCGACACGCATAGTGTCCGCCCCGCTCATGTCACCGCCCCCGCGATCTTCAGCTGCAGCAGTTCCTCGTCGCCCATGCCGAGTTCCCGCAGGACTTCGTCGGTGTGCTCGGCGAAGAGCGGTCCGCGGGTGAGCTGCGCCGGTTCCCGGTCGAACTGCACCGGGCTGCCGACGAGTTGACGCGTGCGGCCCTCGGCGTCCACGACGTCGGTGATCTGCCCGATGGCCCGCAGCGACCTGTCGTGCCCCAGTTCGTAGGTGTTCTGGACCACCGCCCACTGGCCCTCCATGCCGTCGAAGGCGTCGACCCACTCGTCCTTGGTGCGGGCGGCGAGGGCAGCGGAGACGATCTCGGCGGCCTCGGCGGCGTGGTCGAGCAGTTTCTGCGCGGAGTCGAAGCGCTCGTCCTCGGCCAGCTCGGGCCGGCCGATCCGCTCACAGAACTCGGGCCAGTAGCGGCCTGGTTGCAGCATCGACAGGGAGAGCCAGCGGTCGTCGGCGGTCCGGTAGATGCCGGTCAGCGGATTGCTGGCGCGGGCGGTCACCGGATCGAACTTGGGCAGCGGGCCGCCGTGCATCAGCGCCAGGTTCACGTTCATCTGGGTGGCCCACGCGCCCACGCCGGTCAGGGAGACGTCCACGGTGGGGGCGACGCCGGTCCGCATCCGGGCGAAGAGGGCCGCGGCGATACCGCCGGCGATGGTCATGCCGCCGATGTTGTCGCCGTACGCGCCGACGGGCTGGTTGGTGAGGAACCGCGCGCCGGGCGGTGTGCAGGCGTCGGCGCTGCCGCCGCGGGCCCAGAAGGCGGTGCTGTCGTAGCCGCCCTTGTCGGCCTCCGGACCGCTGTGCGCGAAACCCGTCCCGAGGGCGTAGACGATGTCCGGGTTCACGGCTCGGACATCGTCGACGTCGATGCCCAGCTTGGCCCGGGCGCTCGGCAGGAAGTTGGTGAGGAAGACGTCGCTGGTGCGGATCAGTTCGTGCAGGACCCGCACCGACTCCGGCTTCTCCAGGGCCAGTCCGACACTGCGCTTGCCGCGGTTGGGGCCGTCCATCATCGGGGAGAAGGTCGCGTCCGGCTCACCGACGTTCTGGCTGTACACCTTGACGATGCCGCGCTGCGCGTCGCCCTTCTCCGCGTGCTCGATCTTGATCACGTCGGCGCCCCAGTCCGCAAGGACGGCACCGGCGGACGGCACATAGGTGAACTGGGCGACTTCGAGGACGCGGACGCCCTCCATGGGTCTGTTCACTGGAGGAGACCTCACCTTCCTGGACACTGCGGGGATCGGAGGGGCGGACCGGAGAACGCCCCGCCGCGGATCAGACGTTGAAGCGGAGCGCGCCGTCGATGCGGATGACTTCGCCGTTCAGGTAGTCGTTCTCGGCGATGTGCTGGGCCAGCCGGGCGTACTCCTCGGGCCGGCCCATCCGCCGGGGGTTGGGGACGTGGTCGCCGAAGCGGGCCTGTGCCTCCTCCTCGGTCATCCGGAACGCCGGGGTGAGGAAGGTGCCGGGGGCGATGCCCATCACCCGTACTCCGGTGGGGGCCAGGTCCCGGGCCGCGGCGAGGGTCAGGCTGATCACGCCCCCCTTGGCGGCCGCGTAGTCGGTCTGTCCCACCTGGGCCTCGAAGCCGGCGATGGAGGCCGTCACGATCACCACACCGCGCTGTCCGGAGTCCAGCGGTTCGTTGGCGCTCATCGCGGCGGCCGTCTGGGCGAGGACGTTGTAGGTGCCGCCGAGGAAGATGTCGGTGGTGCGCCGGAAGGTCTCCAGCGGATAGAACTCGCCCTTGCGATTGACGATCCGGCGCGCGGCGGCGGGTCCGCCGTGGACGACCACCGCGACGCGCAGGGTGCCGAGTTCGCGTGCCGCCGCGACCGCCGCCGCCACCGAGTCCTCACGGGTGACGTCGGTGGTCAGGTAGCGCACGCGAGCGGTTCCCAGGTCGGATTCGAGGGCCTTCCCCCTGTCATCGGCCAGGTCGGCGATCAGCACCGACGCCCCGGCGCCGACCAGGCGGCGCACGGTCGCTTCCCCGAAGCCGCCGGCACCTCCGACCACCACCGCCGCGACACCGTCGAGATTCATGTCGTCCTCCTTCTCCGTCGAATGAGCGCGCCAGTCGGCCGGGATCCGTAGAGCTGTGCCGGGTGAACCTGTCGAACCTTGGAGCCGTAGGAGCTGTTGGTCATGGGGCCGGGACCGTCTCGTCCCGGTGGATCAGGGAGACGAGGTCGCGGCGGAGGATCTTGCCGGTCGCCGTGGCGGGGAACTCCTCCACGAACACGACGTGGTCGGGGGTCTTGGAGCCGCGCAGCCGCTCCCGCACCCAGGCCCGCAGTTCACCGGCCTCGACCCGGGCGCCCGGGTGCAGCAGGACGAAAGCGCCGATGCGCTGGCCCCACTCGGTGTCGGGCACGCCGGCCACCACGCTCTCCCGGACCGCGGGGTGACCGTTGAGGACGTCCTCGATCTCGGCAGGCGCGATGTTCTCGCCGCCCCGGATGATCGTGTCGTCGGCCCGGCCGCGGACGAAGAGGTAGCCCTCCTCGTCGAGATAGCCGCGGTCCCGGGTGGGGAACCAGCCGTCCGCCCTCAGCACGCTGCCGGCCTCCAGGTACTCCCCCGCCACCTGGGGGCCCCTGACGACGATGTCTCCCACGGCGCCCGGCGGACACACCCGGCCCTCCTCGTCGCGTACCTCGATCTCCACCGAGGGCAGGGCCCGGCCCACCGAGCCGAGCCGCGCCCGGACCAGCGGGTCCTCGCTGTCCAGTGCCTCCCGGTGATCGTCGGGGCCGAGCACACTGATCGACGAAGCGGTCTCGGTAAGCCCGTAGGCGTTGACGAAGCCGGTGCCCGGGAACAGCCTCAGTGCCTCCTCGATGACCTCGGGGGCGATCTTCGCGCCTCCGTAGGAGAGGGACGTGAGGCAGGCGGGCCCGTCGGTACCGCGGGCTCGCAGCTCGGCGACGATCCGGGCCAGCATGGTCGGGACCACCATGGCGTGGGTGACCTGCTGGCGCTCCACCAGGTCCAGCCAGCCGCCCGGGGTGAAGGCGTCGAGGTAGGCGACCCGGCGTCCGCTGTAGAGGTTGGACAGCGCGTTGGCCACGGCGGCGATGTGGTACGGCGGGACGCTGACGAGGGTCGCGTCCGTGTCGGGCACCGAGCCGAACTCGACCGAGCCGAACAGGTAGGCGGTGAGGTTGCGGTGACGCAGTACGGCGCTCTTGGGTGCCGCCGTGGTGCCGCTCGTCATCAGCAGAACGGCCGGGGAATCCGGGTCCACGGACTCCGCGGCGTCCGACTGCCCAGCGGCGGCCGGAAGTTCGAGGAACTCGTCGATGCCGAGGACGCCGGCGGTGGGCGTCGGTCCGAGCCTTTCGGGGGTGTCGGTGACGACGAGCGGCATGTCCTGACGGTCCATCACCTCAAGCAACTGGTCCTCACCGAGGCGGTAGTTGAGCGGCAGGAACGGCACGTCGGCGTAGGTGGCGGCGAACAGGGCGGCCGGGAAGGCGGGACCGTTGGGGGCGAGGTAGATGAGCCGACGTGCTCCGGTGGCGCGGATGCGCTCCGCTCCGGCGAGCGCCCGGATGCGCAGCGCGGCGGCGGTCAGACCGCTCTCGCGGTCGCCGATGAGGACGCGGTCCGGCATGCCGGCGACCGCCATGTCGAGGACCATCGCGAGGTTCATCGCTTCTCCAGCACAAGTGTCGTCATGAGGGTCGGGTGACGCGTCGCGGAGGCGGGCTGCGGGGGTCAGTTTCCGCGCTTGACCTGCCGGAAGGGGATGTCGCGGTCGGCGGCGGCCTCGCGCGGCATGCCGAGCACCCGCTCGCTGATCACATTCCGGGCGATCTCGGTGCTGCCGCCACCGAGGCTCGCGCCCTGACGCATCAGGAAGCCGACGCCGGCCCGTCCGTCGATGCCCGGCTGCGGACCGCTGCCGACGCCGATGGACGCGCCGGCGATGCGCAGCGCGTTGTCGGCGCCGAGGTGCTGTACCTCCGCGTACAGCAGGCGCAGCAGGGAGGAGGACGCGGGGGGCAGCGCTCCGGTGCCGATGGCACGGGAGACCCGGCCGACGGTCTGCTCGTGCACGGTCCGCAATGCGAGGTACTCGCCGAGGAGTTCCTGCACCAGGGGGTCATCGGCGCGGTCCCGGGAGAGCGCGATGTCCAACGGCGTGGGGTGCGGTGTGACGCGCATGGTTCCCCGACCGCTGACGTAGGGCGAGGCTCCGCCCATGGCGTTGCGTTCGTGGAACAGCTGGCGTGACGCCACGGTCCAGCCGTCGTTCACGGCGCCCACCACGGAGGAGGCCGGCAGCCTGACGTCGTCGAAGAACTCCTCGCAGAACTCCCGTGAGCCGTTGACCATGCGGATGCGGTTCACCGTCAGCCCCTCGGTGCCCTTGAGCGGGACGAGGAACATGGTCAGGCCCTGGTGCTTGGGCACGTCCCAGTCGGTGCGGGCGAGGCACAGGCCCCAGTCCGCCGCGTACGCCGATGTGCTCCAGGTCTTGGCGCCGTTGAGGATCCAGTCGTCGCCCGACCTCTCCGCGCGGGTGATCAGGCCGGCCAGATCGGAGCCGCCGCTGGGCTCGGACAGGAGCTGGCACATGATCTCCTCGCCGCGGATCGCGGCTCCGACGCGCTCGCGCTTCTGCTCCTCGGAGCCGGTGTCGAGCAGGGTGGCCGCGCAGATCGCGAAGGAGGGGAGGTTGAGCAGGAGCGGCAGCTCGTAGGCGGCGCTCTCCTCGTCGAACGCCTTCTGGTGCGCCTGGCTCAGACCGAGGCCGCCGTACTCGGTGGGGAACCGGATGCCGGCGAACCCCCCGGCGTACAGCAGTTTCTGCAGTTCCCGGGCGCGTTCCCATTCGGCGGTGTCGTCCTCGGTGAACCCCGGCGGCCGTGCGTCGTCACGCAGGGGCATGGTGTCGGCGAGCCAGGCGCGGGCCCTCGCGCGGAAGGCCTCGACGCTCTCGGTCGGCTTCTCGGTCATCGCGGATCAGTCCTTCGCGGCTCGGCGGGGATCGGCGGCGTCTGCGGGAGTGGTGGGCCGGCGGGGTCTGCGGAGCTCAGCCGGAGGCGAGTTGGGCGAGGCGCACGCGGTGGTCCCGCGGGGTTCCGTAGTGGGCCTGCTGGAGGGTGGCGCGCCGCAGGAAGAGGTGCAGGTCGTGCTCCCAGGTCACCCCGATGCCTCCGTGCAGCTGCACGCAGTCCTGAAGGATCACCAGCGCCCGGTCGCCCACGAAGGACTTCGCCACGCTGATCAGCCGCGGGGCCTCAGAGGACTCTTCCTGAACGGCCGCCGCTGCCGCCTGCGTCGTGGCGTGACACGCCTCGAGCCACGTCCGCATGTCGGCGAACCGGTGCTTGAGTGCCTGGTACGAGGCGAGGGGGCGGCCGAACGAGAAGCGGTCGAAGGCCCACTGGGTGGTGAGTTCGAAGGCGCGGTCCAGTACGGCGCAGAGTTCCGCGCACTGGACGACGACCGCGATCTGCAGCTGTCGTTCCACCACGTCGTCGCAGGCTCCCGGGGTGCCGACGACCGCATCGGCACCGATCCGGACCTGTTCGAAACCGACCCGGCCGTAGGACCGGGACAGGTCGAGGGACCACTGGGGCTCGACGGACACCCCCGGCGCCGAGGCGGGCACCAGCAGTTGGCCGGTCCCGTCGGGCAAGGCGACGGTGACCAGCAGGAGTTCGGCCTGGTCGGCTTCCTGCACCCGGTCCTTGACACCGTCGACCAGGTAGCCGCCCTCGACGGGTGTCGCGGTGACGGTGGGAGCGAGCGGTGCCCATGCGGCGCCGGGCTCGTAGACGGCCCAGGTGGCCACGGTCTGCCCCGAGGCCAGTTCCTCGATGACCGCCGAGTGGTCGGGACCCTGTCCGGCGGCGGCGACCAGCCCGGCGAGGACGACGTTGACCGGGAGCAGGGGCCCGGGGGCGACGCCGGCGGCGAGTTCCTCGGCGAGCAGGCTCAGGTCGCGCACCCCCTCACCGGAGACGCTGCCGCCGCCCAGTTCCTCCGGGACGAGGGCGGCGGCCCAGCCGAGTTCGGCCCCCTTGCGCCACCATCCCTTGCTCCAGCGGGCCTCGCCGTCCCGCATGTCACGGACACGGTCGAGGGAGTACTCCTTCTCCAGGTGTCCTCGGGCGGATGCCTGGAACAGCCTCTGGTCCGGCGACAGCGCGAGCTCCACGGGACGTCTCCTCACGTCGGCCTGGGATGTCCCCACTGAACACCGGCGTCGGACACTTGTCAATGTATCGAACTATCATTGAAAGGAATCATCGAAGCGTGTCGACGCAGGCTCTCCCGACCAGCGTCGACAGGCTTCCGATACGCGCAGGTCACGTCCGCTGGGGTGGCTTGCACGGGATTCCGGCCGAGCCGGTGACGAGATCCCCTGTGGAGGGGGCACACGGAGCAGCTCTCGATATCATCGATGCACAATCGTCGAACGCGGACGACGAGGATGGGCGGAGAAACGTGACGACGCACGAAGCTGTCGACCCCACAGAGGTCTTCAAAGCACTGTCCGACCCGATGCGGTGGAAGATCGTCCAGGAACTGGCCGCCGAGGAGGGCGAGTACGCCTGCAGCCTGTTGGAGGAGACGGTGCCGGTCTCGAAGCCGACCATCTCCTATCACACCAAGCTCCTGGCCCAGGCCGGCCTGATCGAGACGCGCAAGCGCGGCCGCAAGTACTACTACGTGCTGCGCCGCGACGTGCTGCACGAGATGGCCGATGTCCTGTGGAACCTCACCCCGGGCCCCCGTGTCGCCGACGAGAGCGGCCCGTCCGTGGTCAGAGAGGTCCCGGCGGCGCAGTCGCGGGCCGTCGCCTCGGGCGAGACGGACACCGGCGCCATGCTGATGACCTGGTAGCGGACGGTACGCTGCCGTGACTCCGACCGTCCCGATCCAGAGGGGAACAGAGCGATGACCGCCGATTCCAACCGGGCGGTGGTGCTCACCGAACCGGCTCCGGGCGTCCGCGTGGTGACGCTGAGCCAGCCGGGCGTGCGCAACGCGATGACCGAGTCCATGACCCGTGACTGGAACAGGGCTCTGGACGTCGTGGCCGCCGACCGGGAGACCCGCGTCCTGGTCGTGACGGGCGAGGGCAGTTCGTTCTGTTCCGGGGCCGACCTGTCCTGGCTGGACCAGGGTTCGGCGGACGACGTCACCATCGACCGGCTGCGCGAGCGGATGCTGCCCTTCTACCGCAGCTGGCTGCGCCCGCGTTCGCTGCCCTTCCCCGTCATCGCCGCCGTCAACGGACCGGCGGTGGGCGCGGGGGTCTGCCTCGCGCTCGCCTGCGACATCCGGTTCGCCGGACCGGGCGCACGGTTCAGCACGCCGTTCGTCTTCCGCGGGACGCACGGCGGCATGGGCGCGACCTGGCTGCTGCCCGAGGCCATCGGGGTGACCCGGGCGCGCGACATGCTGTACACCGGCCGCGAGGTGCCGGCCGGCCTGGCGCTGGACTGGGGCCTGGTGACCGAGGTCGCGGACGATGTGCTGGCCCACTCGCTCCAGGTCGCCGAGCGGATCGCGCAGGCCGCGCCGATCGCCGTGCGACTCACCAAGACGGGCCTCGAACAGTCGGCCGCCGGGCTCAACGCCTCCATCGAGTGGGAGGCGCTCGCCCAGCCGGTGACCATGACCACTGCTGATCTGCACGAGGGCATCGCGGCCTTCCGTGAGAACCGGGCACCGAAGTTCACGGGGCGGTGAGTCCGCGCCTCACCGCCCGGTGAGTCCGAGGACATCCGCGGACCACGAGCCGTACTCCGGGTGCACCGCGGCGTCGGCGGCTCCCTGCCCGGCGCGCACCCCGGCGGCGATCACCGCCCGGTGACCGCGCGGCGCCGCCGTCGGCCTCCCGGTCGGCACGGCCGAGTAGAGCCCGGCCACCGCCGGTTCACCGCCGACCAGGACTGCTCCGGTCGCGTCATCCACCCGCAACTCGCCCTGGTCCGCTGCCGCGTCGCGCTGGGCGCACCACAGCCGGGCGCTCAGTTCCGGCGTCGGCGGGGCGGTCTCGCCCGGCCCCACCACGCGCAGTCTGCGGGTCGCGGGCCCGGGGCCGGCCTCGCGCCGGGCCGACCGCGCCGCCGCCCACATGGCGGGTCCCACGAAGTCCCAGTGGCCCGGGTCGAGCGCCAGCACGACGGAGGCACAGGCGACCTCGCCGACGAGGAAGTCCGACTGCCAGACCCGGTCGGCGGCCCGGGCGAAGACGGGGGCCGAGCGCATCGGCAGATCGCCCAGCCGGTCCAGACAACGGTATGCCGCGGCGGTCGTCCGACGCGCGGAGAGTTCCGCGTAGCCCACGCCGCGCACCTGGCGCACATCCGTCACGAGCTCGTGGGCGCGGCAGGCGCCCCGTACCGTCACTCCGGCGGCTCTGGCGGCGGAACGCAGCACGGCGCACGCGGAGGGTCCCGACGAGGACCGCCGGGCGTGCTCGGTCAGCGCACTCCTGCGGTCGAGGACCAGGACTCTGGCCCCGCCGGTCGCCGCCGCCAGAGCGGCAGCGGCGCCGGCGACTCCGAACCCGATGACCACGACGTCGACCTCGTCGACCTGTCTGCCCAGCGACACCGGTCAGCCTCCTCGCCGGAGTTCCCCTGTGCGGGCGAGGGCTCACGTCCGGAGCCCTCCTCCACCGGTCCGGCACAGCCTATGAACGCGTTTCGTCACGCGTCAACAGCCGTGCGGGGCCCAGCCGGACGGTGGCCGGACACGCTCCGGAAAGCCGCGCAGGACGCGGGGCCCGGCGCTGCGGGACGGAGCGGCCAGGCACGCGGGCGTCGGGGCGGCGCCCTCAGGTCGTCTCGCCGGGCAGTACCCGGAAGACCTGGTCCAGCGGAGGCGTCTCGCCCGTCGGGACCGGTCCCCCGTAGGTGCGCCCGAGGCTGAACCTGACGTGGTGGACCGCCGCCGCCGCGTCGCCGAGGACGGTGGTCAGCCGTGGTGCCATCGCCTGCCCGAGATCGCCGCCCTCGACCCCGATGACCCCTGCGTCGCGCGGCAGTTCCAGGCCGAGCCGCTGGGCTGCGAACACCACCGCGATGGCCACCTCGTCGTTGTGGCACGCGATGCCCAACCGCCCGCCGTCGGTCCGTTCCAGCAGGCTCCGCACCGCCTCACGGGCGCCCTCCGGCTCGATGGGCACATGCAGCCGGAGAGGCACGGGCAGCCCTTCCGCCTCGCAGTAGTCGGCCACCGACGCGGCGCGGGTCTGGCCGTACGGGTCGTCGCGGGCGTCGGACAGGAAGGCGTAGGCGAGTTGGCGAAAGCCCCGGGAGTGGAGGTGTTCGGCCTGGAGCAGCCCGATCCAGACATTCGGGTCCGCGGGCTTGTCCTGCGGCAGCACGGAGCAGCAGGTCTTCTCGATGAAGGCCGCCTCCTTCGGGGTGAGCCCTCCGAGGTCGACGACACCGGCCGGCCGCAGCGTCTCGACCAGGGTCAGCAGCCGGCTCGTGCCGCCGTCCTCCTCCTTGGGGCCCCGGAAGTGGACGACCGCGCTGAACCCGAACTCCTCGATGTGCCCCGAGAGCGCCTCGATGACGTCCTGGAAGCGCATATAGGTCACGTAGGGGACCACGACCACGATGAAGTCGCTCCGCCCCATCGCCAGTGCGCGACCGGCCGCCGAGCGCACATAGCCGAGTTCGGCGGCGGCACCACGCACCCGCTGGACGGTGGCGGGGTGGTACCGGGCGATCCGCTGGCCGTTCAGGACGTCGCTCACGGTGGTGCGGGAGACTCCGGCGAGGCCGGCCACGTCCGCGCTGGTGACCCTGCGTCCTCGTGCAGGACGTCCGGACTGCGGTGATATCGACACCTGTTCTTCTCCCTGCTCGGTCCGGGGATCCGACCCCGCGCCGCAGCGACGATCCTGCCACGCGCACGACGCACGGTTCCGTCCGGACGGTTCGGTCGTCGTCCTGATCCACCCAAATTCATTCGACACATTTACGTCTTTGAATCTATCGACTACCGTCCTTGGTATCACGTCCTTCGCTGCCGCTCCCACGGCCTTCCGGACCACACGGCTTCGCGGGACCGACGCAGCCCGACCCGACACACAGTGAGGTGGTGTCCCGTGCCTGAAGCTGTGATCACCAGCGCCGTGCGGACCCCGATCGGCACCGCGTACAAGGGCACGCTCTCCGAGACCCCGGCCGAGGAACTCGCCCTCCACGTCCTGCGCGAGGCGGTGCGCCGATCCGGTCTGAGCGCCGACCTGTTCGACGACGTCGTCCTCGGCGAGTCGATGTACGGCGGCGGGGACCTGGCCCGCCACGCGGCGGTCGCCGCCGGCCTGACCCAGGTGCCCGGAGCGGCCGTCAATCGGCACTGCGCCAGCAGCCTCGCCGCGCTCGGCATCGCGGCCGGAGCCATCCGCGCGGGCATGGACCGTGCCGTCGTGGCCGGCGGCGCGCACTCCTTCTCCACCGCCCCGACGCTCACCTGGCGCGTCCCGCCCGGGGACGACACCGTGGAGGGCACCCGACCCACCTTTCCCTACACCGAGGACGCCACCGACGACGTCTCCCTCAGCGTCGGCTGGAACGTCGCCCGCAGGTACGGCATCAGCCGTGAGCAGATGGACGCCTGGGCGCTGCGCTCGCACCGACGCGCCGTCGCCGCCATCGAGAGCGGCGTGTTCAAGGACGAGATCGTGCCGATCAAGGTCCGCCGGCGCAACGGCTCGGTGGTCGCCTTCGCCACCGACGAGCACCCGCGCCCCACCACGTCGGCCGAGAAGCTGGCCGCGCTCAAGCCGCTGCGCCCCGACATCGAGGGGTTCTCGATCACGGCGGGCAACGCCGCCGGGGTGAACGACGCCGCTGCCGCCCTCGCCGTCGTCTCCGACGAACTCGCCCGTGAGGCCGGCGCGCCGGTGCTCGCCACCGTACGCGCCTGGGCCTCTGTCGGTGTCGACCCCGCCTTCACGGGCGTCGGCGCGCTGGACGCCGCGGTCAAGGTGCTGGACCGCGCCACCCTGTCGGTGTCCGACATCGACCTCTGGGAGATCAACGAGGCCTTCGCCTCGGTACCGGTGGCCGCCTGTCAGGAGCTCCACATCGATGAGGAGCGGGTCAACGTGCACGGGAGCGGCTGCAGTCTGGGCCACCCGATCGCGGCGAGCGGCGCCCGGATGGTGACCACCCTGGTGCACGAACTGCGCCGCAGGGGCGGCGGCCTGGGTCTGGCAGCCATGTGCGCCGGGGGCGGCCAGGGCGGAGCCGTCGTCGTCGAGGTGACCTGATCCCCGCAGCCGGCCGCGTCCACCACCGTACGCGCCCTGCCGTCCCGTCACCGGTCCCGTGTGTACGACCTCGCCGAGGAGTGAGTTGCCGTCATGGACATCAAGAAGATCGCGGTCGTCGGCTGCGGCACGATGGGCGCCGGAATCATCCAGCTCGCCGCTCAGAACGGCGTGGAAGCCGTCGGTGTCGAGCCGGACGAAGCCCGTGTGGAGGCGGCGCGGGAGCGGGTGGAAGCCGGGCTGCGCACCACCGTCGCCCGGGGCAAGCTCAGCTCCGATCAGGCCGAACAAGCCTCCGGCTGCTACCAGTTGACCACCGAACTGGCGGCGCTGGCGGAGGCGGACCTGGTCGTGGAAGCCGTGTACGAGGACGTGGACCTGAAGAAGCGGCTGCTCGGCGAGATCGATCGGCTGGTCGGCCCGGACACGCTCATCGCCTCCAACACCTCCACCATCCCGCTGGTGGTCCTGGCCGCCGCCACCAGCCGCCCCGAGCAGGTCGTGGGCCTGCACTTCTTCAACCCCGTACCGGCGATGCGGCTGGTCGAGGTCATCCGCACCCCGGTCACCGAGCCGGCCTGCGTGGACGCGGTGAGCTCGCTCGCCACGAGCCTCGGCAAGTCGCCGGTCGTGGTCAACGACGTGCCCGGCTTCGTCGGCAACCTGCTGATCGTGCCGTACCTGCTGGACGCGATCCGCGCCCTGGAGCGCGGCGTGGCCGACATGGAGTCCATCGACGCGGTCATCCGGCTCGGGTTCAACCACAAGATGGGGCCGTTCCGGCTCAGCGACCTGATCGGCCTCGACATCGTGCACGACATGGCCGCCTCGATGTACGAGGAGTACAAGGACCCGAAGTACTTCCCGCCGCCGCTGCTCAAGCAGTACGTCCGGCTCGGCTGGCTGGGCCGTAAGACCGGCCGGGGCTTCTACCGGTATGACGACTGAGCCGCTCGCCCGGGACGGGCGTCCGGACCGCGTCCTGGAGGTCTGGGACGACGCTCTCACCTCGTGCGATCCGCTGGGCTTTCCCGGCTACGAGGTGCCGGGCCCCGACACCGAGTCGGTCCGGACCGCACTGGTCGAGCTCGGCGGAAGGCCCGCCGTGTGGATCGACTGCGACTTCCGGCGGGCCGGCGGGACGATGGGCGCCGTCGCCGGCGAGCGCGTCGTCCGCGCCTTCGACCGGGCGCTCAGGCTCGGCGCCCCGGTCGTCGAGACGGTCTCGACCGGAGGTGCCCGGCTCCAGGAGGGCATGGTGTCGCTGGTGCAGATGCCCCGCACCGTGTCCGCCGCCGCCCGGCACGCCGGCGCCGGACTGCGGTCGGCGGCGTATCTGCGGTCGCCCACCACCGGCGGGGTGTTCGCGTCGTTCGTGTCCTGCGCCGATCTGCGGGCCGCCGAGCCGGGGGCGACGATCGGCTTCGGCGGCCCCCGGGTCGTCGCCCAGGTCACGGGAGCCTGGCCGCCGGCCACCTCGCACACGGCCGAGTCGGCGCTGCGCCACGGTCTGGTCGACGCGGTGGTGAGCCGCACCGACTGCTGGCGCTGGCTGGCCTCGGCGGTGGGCGCACGGCCCGCCCCACCCCTTGCGCCGACTCCCGGCAGGCCTTCGCGGGTCCCTCGGTCCAGGCCCGCGGCAACGCCGTACGAGCATCTGCGGCGGGCCCGTCGGCCCGACCGGCCCTCCGGGCTGGAGTGGGCCGGGTGGCTCACCGAGTCCTGGACGGAGCTACGGGGCGACGATCCGGCGATCCGGGCCGGGCTGGCCACCGTCGGCGGGACTCCGGCCGTGGTCGTGGCGATGGACCGGTTCGCCGGCCGGTTCGGGGCGGGCGCTCCGGGGCCCGGTGCCTACCGGCTCGCCCAACGGGCCGTCCAGCTCGCGGCCCGGCTGAAGCTGCCCGTCCTCACCCTGGTGGACACGCCGGGGGCCCATCCCGGCGCCCGGTCGGAGGCGGAAGGGCTCGCCGGCGAGATCGCCCGGACGCTGCTCGCCCTCTCCCGCCTGCCGACGGTCAGTGTCTGTCTGCTGGTCGGCGAGGGCGGCAGCGGCGGCGCCGTGGCCCTGGCGCACACCGACCGGCTGTACGTGCTCGACGGCGCCGCGTTCTCGGTGATCGGCCCCGAGGCGGGCGCGGCGATCCTCTACCGGGACGCGGGCCGGGCCGCCGGGCTCGCGGACGCACTGTGCATGACGCCCGACGAGCTGCTGCGCCTCGGCGTCGTCGACCGGGTACTGCCGGAGCGGACCGAGGCCGTACGCGCCTCGGTCGCGGAAGCGCTCACCGGCGCCCCGCTGGGGGCCCGGGACACGCGGCCCGACCTGGCGACAGCCGCCGCCCTGACCAGCCGGGGCCAACCGCCCACCACCACCGATGAGTCGTAAGGAGCCGACCGGCCATGAGGAAACATGCGAGGGAGACAGGGGACCACGGCATCGGACAGATGGTGCATGTGGTCCACATGTCCGACGACGTACAGGAGTTGCGCAGGTTCTACGAGGATGTCCTGGGCGCCTACGTGTACATGGGGGTGGATGAGCCCAACTACCTTCCCCCGGAGGACCGGTACGCGGCGCTGCTCATGGTGGGCGACCTGTGCATCGAGGTGATGGCGCCGAAGATGCCGGCGGACGTCCGCCGGCCGGTCGGCAAGTTCTTCACGAAGTTCGGCCGTCATCTGCACTCGGTCGGTTACCGGGTGGCGGATCTGACCGGCCTGGCCGACCGGCTCCTGGCGCGCGGCGTGTACATCGGCAAGCCGGGCGGCGGGAAGATCGAACAGCTCGATCCGGAGACGCTCTACTTCTTCCCGAGCCCGCGCGACACCGCCGGCCTGATGGTGGAGCTGTGCGGCACGGACATGCCGGGCGACCCCCGCGACCAGGAGACCTGGACGTCGCTGGAGCGCATGTGGCGCAACCACCCGCTGACCATCGAGCGCTTCTCGTACGTCACCCTGGGCGTGCGGGACCTGGACACCGCGGTGCGGACCTATGTCGACGTGATGCAGGCGGTCCCCGTGCAGAGCGGCACCGACAAGGACCTGGACGCACGCTACGCGACCCTCCAACTCGGCGACTGCCTGCTCCAGTTGGCGCAGCCACTGAGTCCGGACTCCGCCCTCGGACGGCACGTGGAGCAGTGGGGCAACATGATCTACAGCCTCAGGTTCAAGGTGACCGACATCGACTCCGCGGAGAGCTGGCTCCACAAGAACGCGGTCCGCACCACCCGGGTTCGCGCGGAACTGGTCGTCACCGACGTGGAGGACACCTTCGGGGCGCCGATCTTCTTCAGCACCGAGGAGATCGAGGGGGACCCGTTCGCCTGAGCGGACCCGCCCGGCACAGCCGTCGGGCCCGTGTACGAGGCGTCTCCCTCGACCTTCGCCACGGTCAGCTCGGCGCCGCCGAGCCTCAGCCGTCCTCCTGCCCCGACCCCCAGGTCGTCGGCGGC
>NZ_JBFAWU010000008.1:0-259970 GCF_040680455.1 Streptomyces sp. NPDC052052
CCACCCCCGCCGCAACCAACTCCCTCGCCCACCGATTCGCCCGCGCATCCAACTCCCCATACGACCAACACACCTCACCATCCACCACCGCCACCACATCAGGAACCCGCGCCACCTGCGCCTCGAACGCCCCCGACACCGTCTCCCCACCAACCACAACACCCGTGTCATTCCACCCCACCAACACCTGCGACCGCTCCACCCCCAACAACACATCCGTCCGACCCACCAACCGACCCGGATCCACCGCCACCACACCCAACAACCCCACCAACCGCTCCACCAACACCCCCACAAACACCGCATCGAACAACTCGGAGCGGTAGCTGATCTCGTAGGAGAGTCCCTCACCGGGGAAGACGGCGAGAGTGAGCGGATAGTGGGCGAAGCCACGGGAGCCGGCCCCCTCGTCGGGCAGCAGGCCGTGGTCACGGCCCTCCAGGAAGGGCGCGTCCCAGAAGTCGTGGGGAGCCTGGTCCTGGGTGTAGTTCTCGAACACCACGGAGGTGTCGAAGAGGTCGCCGAGCCCGGCGCGGCGCTGGATCTGCGCCAGACCGGCGTAGTGGTACGGGGTGAGGGATGCCTGCCGGCGCTGGAGGTCGGCGAGCAGGTCCTCCAGGGGCTGTTCCGGGTCCAGCCGCACCCGCACCGGCACGGTATTGATCAGCAGACCCACGATCTCCTCGACACCCGCCACCTCCGGCGAGCGCCCCGACACCGTCGCACCGAAGACGACATCCTGCCGCCCCGTGAGACTCGACAACAGCAGCGCCCACGCACCCTGCACCACCGTGTTCAGCGTCAGCCCCCGAGCACGCGCCACCGCACTCAGCCGCGCCGTCGTCTCCGCATCGAGCGACCCCAGGACACGGTCCGGGAGGGCGATGGCCGTGGTGGGCGCGCCCGGTGCGACCAGGGTCGGCTCCTCGAAGCCGGCCAGATCCTCGGTCCAGGCGTCCAGGGCGGCGCCCTCGTCCTGCGCGGACAGCCAGGCCAGGTAGTCCCGGAACGGGACCACCGGCGCGAGACCGCTCGCGTCACCACGCGCCGCGTACATCCCGAACACCTCATCCAGCGCCCGGGCCATCGACCAGCCGTCCCACAGGATGTGATGACTCGTCAGCACCACCACATGCCGGTCGGCCGCAAGCCGCACCAGAGCCACCCGCATCAGCGGCGGCACCACCGGATCGAAGCGCAGGGACCGGTCGGCGGTGAGCAGCTCCGCAATGCGGTGCCGCTGCTCGGCGTCCGGGAGGTCACCGAGGTCGATCTCCTGCCACGGCACCGTCGGCTTTTCGCACACCACCTGGAGCGGCTCGCCGGAGCTGCGCACCAGGAAGCCGGCGCGCAGGCTCGCGTGCCGTGCCAGGAGTCCGTCGAACGCCGCCCGCAGTCGCGCCGGCTCCACCTCGCCGGTCAGCACGACAGGGGCCTGGATCAGGTAGGGGTCGGCCTTCTTCTCGTCGTACAGGGCGTGGAAGAGCAGGCCCTCCTGGAGCGGGGTGAGCGGCCACACGTCCTCCACCGGACCGGCCGCAGCGAAGGCGGCGTCAGCCTCCGTGCGGGCCTCGGCGTCGAGTTCCACCAGGGGGCCGGCATCGGCCACGAAGCCGGAGCCGCCCTCCACCTCGGTGGCGGACTCGGCCAGTGCCGCGACCGTCTCGCCCTCGAAGATGTCCTGGTACTCCAGGTGCAGTCCGGCCTTGCGTGCCCGGGTCACGAGCTCGATCGAGGTGACGGAGTCGCCGCCCAGCTCGAAGAAGCTGTCGTGGATGTCGATGTCGGTCTCGTCGAGCACCTCGGCGAAGAGGCGGAGCAGCAGTTCCTGGCGTTCGGTGCGGTACACACGGCCGTCCGCCGTGCCCTGGGGCTCCGGTGCCTGCGTGTTCTGCACGGCGGGCTCATTCATTTCGACTGTGTCCCTCTCATGATCGGCGTGCCGTCGACGTGAAGGTGTCGGCGTGTGTGTGGTGGGGCCGCTGGGCGGCGCGGGGCACGGGGACGTGCCCCGACGGTCAGAACAGGACTCTGCTGAGCGGCTTGAAGCCGTCGGCCGCGAGGCCCTCGCCGACGACGATCTTTCGCAGCCAGCGGTCGGTACCGTCGTAGCGGGCGCTGAAGGAGCCGCGGGCGTGGACGACACTGCGGTTGTCGAGGATGAGCAGGGTTCCCTGGGCGGCGATGAGCGGGCGCTGCACTCGTTCGAGTTCGGTGTGGAGCGTGGTCAGGGCACGGGCCGATTCCGGGTCCTCGCCGACGCATCGCATGAAGGGGATGTCGATGCGGATGCGTGGATTGCGCTCGTCCCCGAACAGCACCGGGACGGGTTCGGGGCGATCGCGCATCTCGATGGCGCGCCGCAGCATCGGTTCGTCGGGCGCCCGCAGTTCGAGCTGCCTGATGTGCTCGTCGTCGGGGAGGATGTGGAAGCGCTTCTCCGACAGCAGCCGGCGGTCCTGCTCGCTGAGCCGGATGTCCCGTACGGCGGCCACGTAGGTGGGGACGACGTCGGGGTTGCGTACGCCGAAGAGCATCAGGTAGTCGGGGGCGTCGGGGCGGAACGCGTCGTCGGTGTGGAACTGGAGGAAGGCGTCGCTGCCGTGGCCGCTCTCCCGGTGCTCGTCGCCCCGGATCGGGAAGATGTCCTGCACCATGCGGCCGTACTGGAGGGTCGCCCAGGCGAACGGCTCGCCGAGCGCCGTGGCGCACATGGCGTGGAAGATGTCGTTCTCCACGGTCGAGTCGTAGCCGTCGGGACGTTCCCAGTGGTCGGGCGTCGGCCCGACGGTGGCCTCGTCGACCGGGAATCCGTGGATCTGGCAGACGGTCGAGCCGGGGTCGTCGCGATAGTCCGTGAGGAAGGTCCGCAGACCGGCCGGCAGCAGATCGTCGCAGTCGGGGAACTTGTCGTAGAACTCCGGCTCCACCGGCGAGGCCCCGGCGCTCCCGAGCTCGGCGACGGCGTCCCTCAGTTCGAGGATCTCGGCTTCGTCCAGCGTGTACGTCTTCAGGTCTTTCATGAAACTCTCCGATCTTCAGGTGCGCCCTGAATTGCGGTCCGGCAGCGGCCGGAGAATTCCTCGTGGCCGTTTCCGGAAAACCCGGGAACGAGGTCGGGGCCAGGCGATGGCGGGGGACGTCTTCCGGTCAGCAGACGGCTTTTTCCGGTACGGTCGCGGTACCGAATTCTGCGGTGGTGGAACCTGCGATCTCGCCACCGTCGATGATGAGTTCCTGGCCGGTGAAGAATCGGGCCGCGGGTGAGGCCAGGTAATGGAACGCCTCGGCGATCTCGGCGGGGTCCGCGTGCCGGCCGGCGGGAATACCGGAATTCACCTCGTCCAGCATCTTCGGCGTGTACTCGGCCAACTGCATCGGTGTCAGCACGGCCCCCGGGGAGACGCAGGCCACCTGGATGTGAGGGCTGAGCTCGAGGGCGAAGGTCCGGCACAGCGCGGCGACCCCGGCCTTGCTGGCGTTGTAGTCGGCGTAGCGGGGGAAGGCGCGGTGGCCATTGACCGAGCCGGTGGCCAGCAGGACTCCCCCGCCGTCGGCGACCATGTACCGGGCGGCCGCCCGCCACAGAGCGAGCACGCCGAGCAGATTGACGTCGAGGATGCGGCGGGCCTCGGCCTCCTGGATGTCGAGGACGCCGTGCCGGACGCTGATGCCCGCGTTCGCGATCACCACGTCCAGCCGGCCCTGCTCGGCATGCACACGGGCCACGGCCTCGTCCACGGCGTCCCAGTCGGACACGTCCGTCTCGTACCAGGTGACGTTCTCCGTGGGCGCCGCCGGCGGGCGGACATCCAGGCCGAAGACCCGGTCACCGGACCCGGCGAAACGCCTCGCTGTCGCCTCACCGATTCCGCTCGACGCTCCGGATATCACGACGGTTCGCATGGCCGGGTTCCTTTCTTCATCGTTCTCCGGTTCCTTCCCGTCAGCTTTCGCATCCATTTCAGAGTGTCATTCGGCCGCATTCCGCAACAGGCAGTACTTCCGGCAAGTCGCATCAGAAAACGACCGGCCCGGAAACACTTTCCGCCTGCCTCGCGATACGGTCGGCAATTCCGGCGACCGTGCGACCGAGGTAGATCTCCCGCACGTCGAGGCGGATTCCGGTCTCCGTGCGCACCCGCCCGGCCAGTCGGAGTGCGCGCAGGGAATCGCCGCCCCGTTGGAAGAAGTCGTCGTCCGGCCCGACCCCGGTGACGCCGAGCACGTCGGCGACGAGCGCCGGGAGCCACGCCGGGCAGGCCGGTGTGCCGGCGGGAAGGGCGGCCGGGAGGGCCGGCTCGGACACCGCGGGCTCCGGCGCGGAACCGAGCAGGCGGTCCAGGGGCGTGCCGGGGTCGGCGGCGAAGGCGGCGAGTGCGGTCCGCAGGTGCGTCAGCGCCTCTCGGGCCCGGGCCACCGGGACGATCTCGGCGCGGTGAGTGATCTCCAGGAACAGCCGGTCGCCGGGGACCGCCATGAGTTTCAGCGGGTAGTGGTAGGCGTCCCGGCCGGAGAAACCGGTGATGCGCGGGGCGGACGTCGGCAGCGGCGACGTGTCCACCGTGCGCGGGAAGTTCTCGAAGACCATCGACGTGTCGTACAGCGGGCCGAGACCGGCGATTCGCTGCACGGCCGCCGGGCCCAGGTGGGCGTGCGGGGCCAGTGCGATCTGCTCGTTCTGCACCCGGCCGAGCAGCGCCGCGAGCGTGTCCGCGGGCTCCAGCCGGACCCGCAGCGGCACCGTACTGAGCAGCAGGCCGACCATCTCCTCCACGCCGGGCAGTTCCGGCGGCCGCACCGAGACCGTCACACCGAACACGACGTCACGGCGGCCGGTGAGCCTGTGCAGGGCCAGCGCCCAGGCGCCCTGCACCACGGTGTTGAGGGTCAGTCCGCAGGCACGGGCCCGGGCGGCCACCGCTGCGGTCAGCTCCTCGGGCAGCTCTTCCACCACCCGCTCCGGCAGGGTCGGGAGAGCCTCCGGGCCGGCGTCGGGCGCCACCAGGGTGGGGCCGGTGAGCCCGTCCAGCGCGCCCCGCCAGGCGTCCTCGGCGGCGGCGGTGTCCTGCGCGGCGAGCCATTCGTAGTAGGGGCGCACCCGCGCCGTCGGCTCCTGAACCGGGCCGGTGTCCTGCTGCGTCCACCGCGTGAACAGGTCCTGGGTGATCAGGGAGACCGACCAGCCGTCGGCCAGCAGGTGGTGGCTGGTGAAGACCAGGGCATGGGTGTCGGGGCCGGTCCGCAGCAGCGTGAAGCGCATCAGCGGCGCGGTCTCCAGGTCGAACCCGCGCCTGCGGTCCTCGTCGAGGAATGTGGTCAGCCGTCGCCGTGTCTCCGCCTCGCCGCCGCGTCCCCCGTCCCACGGGTCGGCCTCCTGCCACGGGACGTGGACGCTGCCCGGGACGAGCTGCACCGGGGTGCCGTTCGCGGTCTGCACGAAGGCGGCCCGCAGCGCGGGATGCCGGTCGGCCAGGGCCTGGCAGGCGGCGCGCAGCCGCTCGGCCCGTACGTCCCCCTCGATCTCCACGACGAGCTGTACGTGGTAGACGTCCACGGCCCGCCGGTCGTAGTGGTGGTGGAAGAACAGCCCCTCCTGCACCGGGGTCAGCGGCAGGACGTCGGTCAGCCCGGCGGGCCCCTGGGCGGACTCCAGCTTCTGCAGTTCCTCCTGGCCGAGGACGACGGGCAGCACGTCCGAGGGGGTCAGACCACCCGCGCCGGGCCGGGCGCCGTGGGCGACCAGCGCGCGGAGCGCCGTCAGCCACGCCTCACCCAGCTCACTCATGTCCGCCTCGCTGAACAGCGCGTCCGGCCAGGTGAGGGAGGCGGCCAGGGACGGGCCCGACGGCAGGTCCTCGGCCACCGCGGTGATCTCCAAAGCGTGCGGCATCGCGAGGCCGGGGTCGGCTCCCAGCGGCAGCACGTCCGACTCGGCGGCCGGCTCCCAGTCACCGTCGGCCGAACCCGCGAAACGGCCAAGGTAGTTGAAGCCGATCTGCGGCACGGGAAGGGGGGCCAGCACGGGGCCCGTGACGGGGTTCAGGTGGCGCAGCATCCCGTGGCCGAGCCCATGGCCGGGGACCGCACGCAGTTGCTCCTTGACGCGTTTCAGTGCGGCGTCCGCACCGGTCGCGTCCAGGTGTCCTGACTCGGCCGGGCCGGGGTCGATCCGTACCGGGTAGAGGCTGGTGAACCAGCCCACGGTGCGGGAGAGGTCCAGGTCGTCGGCGATCTCCTCGCGTCCGTGCCCCTCCAGGTCCACCACGAGACCGGAGCCGGATCCGTGTCCGCGGGTGCGCCGCCAAGCCCCGACCGCCAGGGCCAGTGCGGTCAGCAGCACGTCATCGACGCCCGCCCGGTACGCGGCCGGAACGGTGGTGAGCAGCGGTTCGGTGTCCTCCGGCGCGAGCCGCAGGGTGAGGGAGCGCGCGGTGCCGAACACGTCCCGGGCCGGATCGAGCGACCGTCCGGTCAGAGCGACCTCGGCACCAGGCCGCACCACCTGTTGCCAGTAGGGGAGTTCCGCAACCCTCGCAGGATCGGTGGCGGCCTCGGCGAGCCGGCGGCCCCAGGTGCGCAGGGAGGTCGGTACCGGGTCGAGCACGGGCGTCTCCCCCCGGCCGGCCGCCTCCCAGGCGGTGCGCAGGTCGGGGAGGAGGATCCGCCAGGAGACGCCGTCCACCACCAGGTGGTGCGCCACCAGGAGCAGCCGTCCCGGTTCCCGCGCGCCCGCGTCGAACCACACGAACCGCACCATGTGCCCGTCGTCGGGCCGGAGTTCGCCGACCGCTCGCTCGGCGGCAGCGGCGACCGCGGCGCGCAGCCCGGCCGCGTCGAGGCCCTCGACAGGCACCCGGCGCACGCAGTCCTCGGAGCGCACCTGCCCGCACGGGTCGATCCGGAGCGCCCACGCGCCGTCCCGGGCGGTGCGGCGCATGCGCAGCGCGTCGTGGCGGTCGAGGAGCGCCTGCGCCGCGGCGGCCGCCTGCCCGGGTGCGGCAGCGGGCGGCACCCGGACGAGCGTCGCCTGGTGGAAGGCGTCGCTGGTGCCTTCGAGGGTGCGCAGCCAGTGCGTGATGGGCATGGCGGGCAGTTCCCCGGTGCCGTCGTCGTGACACGGAGCGGAGTGCTCCTCGACCGGCCGGGCGACGCGGGCGAGCGCCGCGACCGTGCGGTGGGTGAACACGTCCTTCGCGGTGAACACCAGCCCGGCGCGGCGGGCCCGCGCGACCAGTTGAATGGAGATGATGGAGTCGCCGCCGAGCTCGAAGAAGCTTTCCGACGCGCCCACTTCGGATACCCCGAGCACCTCGGCGAAGCAGGCGGCGATGCACTCCTCCACCGGCCCCCGCGCGGGCCGCCCGCCCTCGGCACGGGCCTGCACAGGGGCGGGCAGGGCCTTGCGGTCCAGCTTGCCGTTGGGGGTCAGCGGCAGCTCGGGCAGCTGCACCAGGGCGGCCGGCACCATGTACTCGGGCAGTGAACGCGCCGCGTGCTCCAGCAGTTCGGGCGTCCCGGCAGGGGCGCCGGCGGACACCACGTAGGCCACGAGCCGTTGTGTCCCCGGCTGGTCCTCCCGCACCACGACCGCCGCATGCGCGACCGAGGGGTGCCCGGCCAGCGCCGACTCGATCTCGCCCAGCTCGACCCGCTGGCCGCGGATCTTGACCTGGTCGTCGGCCCGGCCCAGGTATTCGAGGTTGCCGTCGCGCGTGTGGCGCACCACGTCCCCGGTTCGGTACATGCGTCTGCCCTCGTCGTCGAACGGGTCGGCCACGAACCGCTCGGCGGTCAGCCCCGGGCGGCCCAGATAGCCGTCGGCGAGCTGCCGGCCGGACAGGTACAGCTCTCCGGGCGCCCCCGGTGCGACCGGGCGCAGGGCGGGGTCGAGGACATAGGTGCGGGTGTTCCACACCGGTCTGCCGATGGGGACCGGTCCGGTCCCTCCGGGCTCGCAGTCCCAGGAGGTGACGTCGACGGCGGCCTCGGTGGGGCCGTACAGGTTGTGCAGGGTCGCGCCGAGCCGTTCGAAGAAGAGCTTCTCGGTCTCCTGCGGCAACGCCTCGCCGCTGGCGAAGACGCGTCGCAGGCTGGTGCAGGCCGACACGTCCGGCTCCTGGAGGAACACCTGGAGCATCGAGGGGACGAAGTGCGCGTCGGTCACCCGCTCCCGCCGGATCAGTCCGGTCAGGTAGGCGGCGTCCTTGTGGCCACCGGGCTCGGCGACGACAAGGGTGGCGCCGGTGTGCAGCGGCCAGAAGAACTCCCAGACCGACACGTCGAACCCGGAGGGCGTCTTCTGCAGGACCCGGCTGCCGGGGCCGATCGGGTAGCGGTCCTGCATCCACAGCAGCCGGTTGGTGATGGCGGCGTGGTTGACGACGACGCCCTTGGGCCGGCCGGTGGAGCCGGACGTGAAGATCACGTACGCCGGGTCGTGCACGGAAGGTTGCGCTGCCGGGCCCCCGTCGCCGCCGGCCGGCAGCGGCTCGTCGAGGTGCAGGCGGGGCAGCGGCCCCGGAGGCAGGCGGTCGGCGACCGCACGGGTGGTCAGCAGCAGGCCCGCTGCCGCGTCCTCCAGGAGCAGGCCGATCCGCTCGGCCGGGTAGTCCGGGTCCACCGGTACGTACGCGGCCCCGGCGGCCACCACCGCGTGCAGCGCCACCACCAGCTCCACCGAGCGCGGCACCGCGACGGCGACGAAGTCGCCCGCGCCGACGCCCCGGCCGCGCAGCACTGCCGTCAGCTCGGTGACCCGATGGGCGAACTCGGCGTAGGTCACGGCGTGTTCGCCGAAGACCACGGCCGTGGCGTCGGGGGTGCGGGCCACCTGTGCCTGGAACATCGCGGGAAGCGTGGTGGCCGGGACCGGCTGCCCGGTGTCGTTCCACTCCCGGATGACGCGCGTCCACTCCTCCCCGGTGAGCAGTCCGACCCGGCCGACGGGGATGGCGGGGGCGTCCAGGTACGTCAGGAACAGCTTCCGCACCCGCGCCATGATCCGGCCGGCCTCGGCGTCGTCGAAGAGGTCGGCGCGGTGGCTGAGGGCCATCCGGAGGGTGCGGCCCGGCTGTACGGACAGGTTGAGCGGGTAGTGCGTCCAGCCCTCCGGCTGGTCCTCCGTCCCGTCGTCGGCGAGCCCGACCCTGAGGCCGCCGTGGACGGTGGTCGCGTCCCAGTCCTGCGGGGCGCTCGCGAAGGCGATGGCGGTGTCGAAGAGGTCACCCAGGCCGGCACTCCGCTGGATCTCCGTCAGGCCGAGGTGGTGGTACGGCTCCAGATCGGCCTGTTCCCGCTGGACCCGTCCGAGCAGCGCGTCCAGCGACTCCTCCGGATCGAGCCGGACCCGGACGGGCGCCGCGTTGATGAACAGTCCGACGATGCTCTCCACGTCCTCCAGCTCGGCCGGCCGGCCGGACACCGTCTGCCCGAACACCACGTCCTGACGGCCGGTGAGGCCGCTGAGGACCAGCGCCCATACGGTCTGCACGACGGTGTTCAGGGTGAGACCGGAGCGGCGTGCGGCCGCGACCAGCCGCTCCGTCGTCTCCTCGGGAAGTTCCGCGGTCAGCAGACGGGGCAGGGCCGCCCGGTCCGGTCCGGTGGCGCCGGCCGCCACCAGCGACGGCTCCTCCAGGCCGTCCAGCGCGGCGGCCCAGGCGTCGCGCGCGGCCTGCCGGTCCTGGCGGCCGAGCCAGGCGAGGTACCGCTCGAAGGGCACCACCCGGACCGGCTCGTCCGGTTCGCCGTCGTGCGCGTAGCGGGTGAACAGGTCGTCGCAGACGATCTGGAAGGACCAGGCGTCGAGCAGGATGTGGTGGTACGTCATGACCAGCACGTGCTCCTCGTCGGCGAGCCGTGCGAGGGTCATCCGGATCAGCGGCGGGGTGGCCATGTCGAAGCCCCGGGCCCGGTCCTCGGCCCGGTGGCGGATCAGCCGCTCGCGCTGCTCCGGGGCGGGCAGCCCCCGCAGGTCGAGCTCGGTCCACGGCACCGTCACGTCACGGCGTACGAGCTGCACCGGCGCACCCGACTTGCGGAGCCGGAACCCGGCGCGCAGGGAGGCGTAGCGGCCGACGACGGTGTCCACCGCCCTGCGCAGGGCGGGCACGGACAGGGGCCCCCGCAGGGCGAAGGCGACCTGGATCGTGTAGACGTCGAGGCCGTCGTCGTCGTAGAGGGCATGGAACAGCATCCCCTCCTGCAAGGGGGCCAGCGGCAGGGCCGCTTCGAGGGACGGCCGCCTCGCCATCGGGCCTGCGGGCGCCTCGTGGCTGATCGACATTCCGTCTCCTTCCTCGGGCTCGGGTCCTTGTCTGGATCGTGCCGAGGCCCGGGCGTCCTCTCCAGGCAGCCGGGCGGCAGCCGGGCGGCCACATCGCCCCCGGGAGTTGCCGGTCTGCCGCCGGGATGCCGGAGTGCGGGGGCGCGGTGAGCGGTCCGGACACGGATACGGCGCGGTGCCGGGTTCCCGTGGGGAACCCGGCACCGCGCCGTAAGTGAAGTGACTCCGGGATCGGTCAGGAGACCAGCTCCGCCGGTGCCGGGGCGCCCGGTCGGGCGTGCTCTCCGGACAGGAAGCCGGCGAGCACGTCGACGACCTCCTGCCGGACAGCCTCGTCGAGGAGGAAGAAGTGGCCGCCTGGGAAGACCCGCACCTCGCAGGGCCCGGTGGTACGGTCCGCCCAGCCCGCCAGGGCGGACACGTCGACGTAGGGGTCCTCGGCGCCGCCGAGAACCAGGACGCGTTCCCGCAGCATCCCCGTAAGGAGGCCGACGGTGCGGACGTCCAGGGCGGTGTCGCTGCGGAACAGCCTCAGGACACGGTCGCGCCAGAACGGGTCACGGACCAGTTCCGGACGGGTGTTGCCCACCTGGGAGAGGAAGCCGACGATCTCCTCGTCACAGAGCCCCTGGAGCGTGTCGTGGGCGACGGAGCCGGGTGGCCGGCCGCTGAGGATCAGCCCCTCGCACGCCCCCGGGTCGGCCAGCGCGAGCGCGGCGGCCAGGCCGGCGCCCATGCTGTGCCCGAGCAGGTGAGTGGGCAGGTCCGGTCGCCCGGCCAGTGCGTCGGCCACCCCGCGTACGATCTCCGCGGAGGTCGTCTCGGGCGGTTCCCCGAACCGGCGTTCACGCCCCGGCAGGGCGACGCCGAGGAGTTCCACGGTTTCGGGCAGCCTGGTGAGCAGCGGGCGCAGGGAGCTGGGCCCGGCGGCGGCGTACGGGAAGACGACCAGTCGCGTGGTGTAGGGCCCGCACGGTCTGCGCAGCGGGTGGATCCACTCCGGTGATCCGGGCACGTTTCAGTTCCCTTCCTTGGGGAGGTGCAGGTCGACGACGACCGGCACGACGGCGCCGGTGCCGCGCGCCGTGAGGGCGGACATGAGTTGCCGGGCGTGGTTCTTCCCCTGGGCGAGCAGGCTCTGCCCCGGAAGCCGCCCGTCACGCAGCTGCCTGCGGGTGATGCTCAGGTACGGGGTGGCGATCTCCCGGACCGTGACGTCGGTGAGGGCCGCGTCGTCGAGCCAGTCGTGCACGACGTCCTCGGCGGTGCGGTCACCGGGTGTCTCGACCACGGTCAGGACGTGGGCGGTGCCGCCGGGCCGCAGCAGATGCGGGGCGCCGGCCGCGGTCGCCCGCAGCACGTCCCGGGCGGTGCTCTGCCCGAACTCCCCGGCGTCGCCGTCGACGCGGGGCATGGTCGGGCTGTTGAAGACCAGGTGGTCGAAGAGGCCGTCGGCCGTTGCCTGGCACGGCATCGGTCGCCCGTGCGGTCCGCCCGGCCCGGCGCCGGCCGCGGCGGCGAAGTCGGCGACCTCGAAGCGGGCCGTGCTGCCGTTGAGGACCGCGTTGGCCCGGGAGAAGTCGACTCCGCGCGGGTTGAGGTCGAACCCGCCGACCCGCTCACAGGCCGGTCCGGCGCTCAGGGCGAGGAACCCGCTGCCGCATCCGGCGTCCAGCAGCGAGCCCTTGACGCCGTCGACGACGTCGAGGGCGAGCAGGCTCGACGCGTGCGGCGGCATGACGAGCTGCGCCGCCTCCCGCTCCACCACCTGTTGCGGGGAGGGGGTGGTGAAGAGCTGGTCGGAGAGGTAGTACCGGTCGCGGTGCGGGGTGATCGAGACGGTGCCGAGGAAGTCGTCGCCGCACCGTTCGAGCAGGGTCAACTCTCTTAGGAGATCTACGAGTTCGACAGGCAGCGCGTCACGGACCCAGGTCTCGGGCACCGGCCTGCCGAGAAGAAAAAGCGAGGTGAGCACCGTGGTCGGCGCGGTCTGCGGGGTGGGGCGGGACCAGTCGCCGAAGAAGGCGAACCGGGCCGGGTTGCTCAGCAGTTGGTCCGTGTTCCTGGCCCGGAGCAGTCGGGCGGCCCGGGTCTCGTCGAAGTCGCAGCTCCGAAGCAGCGCGGCAAGCTCTCGCAGCGCCGGAACGCGGTCCGGCGCTCCGGCGGCGGCCGGGTCGCCGAAGAGGCCCGTCAGGGGTGCCGGAGCCTGCCTGCCCGGGCCGCTCGGGTGTTCTTCGCTCGGTGGTGCGTCGACGCGGCGCTCCTGCGGGGCGGGGTCCGTCGGCGGGAGTGCCGCGGTCACGGCATGGGCGGGAGCCGCCGCCTCCTCGGGTACAGCCGTCGACTCGCGTTCGGCCACGGCTTCGATCCGTTCCGCGGGCGCGGCCCCGCCCTCCCTGGACCGGAACAGCGCGCCCAGGTCGTTGATGGTCGGACAGGCGTAGAGATCCTCGACGGTCAGATGCTGCTCCGGCAGGGCCGCACCGAGAACCGCATGCACCCGCACCAGGCTCAGGGAGTCACCACCGACGTCGAGGAACCAGTCGTCCCGGCCGAAGTCCCCATGTCCCAGGACCTCCTGCCACACACCGGCGACCGTGTCCTCGTAAGGGGCGGACCCGAGCACGCCGGGCGACGGTGCGGAAGCGGGGTCCGGTGCCGACTCCTGCGCAGGGACCGCCGGTTCGGTCCGGCCGGCCGGCACCGCGGACGCGGTGAGCGCGGCGACGTCGAGCTTGCCGTGCTTGAGCAGCGGAAGTTCGTCCACCACCGCCCACAGGTGCGGCAGCGCGTAGGAGGGCAGGCTCCGGGCCATGCTGGCCCGCAGGTCGGCCGGGTGCGGCGGTGTCCCCTCGGGGACGACACCGGCCACGAGCTGCTTGTCCCCGGTGCCACCCGTCACCACGACGGTGGCGTCACGGACCGTCGGCAGGGCGCGCAGCGCGGCGACGATGCTCTCCGTCTCCACCCGGAAGCCGCGGATCTTGACCTGACGGTCCCGGCGGCCGAGGAAGCAGAGGTTGCCCTCGGCGTTCCAGCGCACGAGGTCACCGGTGCGGTAGAACCTCCGCCCGTCGGTGCCGAAGGCCGCGGCCGTCTCCTCGGGCATGCCCGCATATCCCGAGGAGACACCGTCGCCGAACGCGATGAGTTCACCGGTGCCGCCAGGCGGGACCGGGGCGCCGCCGGGGCCGATGACCCGGACGTCCGCGCCGCGGAGGGGGCGGCCGATCGGCAGTGCCCCCTCCCCCATCGCCGCTGAATCGTCCATGTGGTGGGCAAGGATGATGGTGGTGCATTCGGTGGGTCCGTACGCGTTGGTGACGCGCAGTCCGGGGCAGGCCGCCAGCACGGCGGCGACGTGGTCCGGTGAGGTGGTGTCGCCGCCGGTGATGATCTGTACGAGGCCGCCGAAGCCGTCCGGCCGGTAGTCGGCGACGAGACGGAAGAGGCCCGAGGTGAGGAACATTCCGGTCACCTCGTGCCGCTTCAGGAAGGTGGCCAGCTCGTCCGGGGTCACATGGGCGCCGGGGTAGACCTCCACGGTCCCGCCGGACAGCAGCGGCGAGAAGATCTCCAGGGTGGAGGCGTCGAAGGCCAGGGGCGCCAGCCGCAGGAACCGCTTCTGCGCCTCGGGCAGGACCAGCCCGGTGTCCAGGCCGACCCGGACGACTCCGCGGCAGGGGATCATCGCCCCCTTCGGTGTCCCGGTCGTTCCGGAGGTGAAGGCCACATAGGCGGTGCGGTCCGGGTCGGCGGGCGCGGCGGCGGGCACGACGGTGGGCACGGGCAGGGCGAGGACGTCCACCACGGGCAGGGTGAGGCGGTCCCGCGCGCATGCCCCCAGAGCTGCGAGCCGGTCCGGCGTCCCGAGGACCACGCGGGCGTCGACCCGGGTGAGCATCGCGTCGAGCCTCGCGACGGGGCTCTCCACGTCCACCCCGACGTAGGCGGCGCCGGTGCGCAGGACCGCCAACACCGCCACGACCTCCTCGGCCGAGCGCGGGACGGCGAGCGCGACCCGGTCGCCGACGGCGACCCCGGCCTCGGTGAGCAGCGCGGACTGGGCGGTCGCGGCGGCGACCAACTGGCGGTAGGTGAGGGTCCGCCCGCCGTCCCGGTCGCGCACCGCGACGGTGTGCGGGCGGCGGCGGGCGATCTCCTCGACGAGCTGCCACGGTCCGGCGTCGTGGTCGCCCGTCCCCCCGCTCTCCCACCGGTCCAGCAGACGGCCCTGCGGACCGGTGACGGTGGTGAGCGTGGCGAGCGGGGCGCCGGGGGTGGCGGCCATGTCGGCCAGCGCCTGCTCGAAACCGGCGGCGAGGCCGGCCGCCTCGCCGGCGGTCAGCACGTCGGTGGCGTACTCCAGCTCCAGTCGGGGCGTGTCCCCCCACCGCATCACGTGCAGCATCGCGTCGTACATCGTGCCGCCGGTGTAGCCGACGCGGATCTCGAAGCGGAGCCCGTCCGCGGTGAGCTCGGTCGGCACCACCGAGTTGTGCGCGCCGAAGGCGAACTGCACCAGCGGGTTGCGGCTGAGGTCGCCCCCGGCCCCCAGCTCCGCGACGATCTCCTCGAACGGGACGTTGCTGTACTCCAGGATCTCCCGGGAGGCGCGGGCGGTTTGCGCCACGTACTCCTCCACGCTGACGTCGTCCGGGATCTCGCAGGCCACCGCGTCGAGCCCGGTGGCGCCGCCGACGACCTCCATCGCCTCCTCGGAGGTCCGGCCGAGCGTGGGCACCCCCATGATCAGCCGGTTCGTCCCGGCCCGGCGGGCGACCGCGAGGGCCCAGGCGGCGAGCAGGACGACGTTACGGCTCACGCCCAGGTCGCCGACCAGCCGGGTACAGCCCTCGCGTGCCGCCTCACCCAGGGTGAAGGGGAGCCGGGCCCCGGCGAAGGTGCGGCGCGGGGGTCGCCGCAGGTCGCCGGCGATCTCGGTGACGGCGGGCCACTGCGCGAGCAGGGCGGCCCGCGCCTCGACGGCACGCCGGTGGCCGGGTCCCCGTGCGGCGCGTTCCTCCGCGACGAAGACCTCCATACCGGGGGCTTCGCCGTCCTCGGTGCCGCCGCGGACCGACGGACCGCCGACGGCGTACCCGGAGGCGATCTGGTTCCACAACAGTCCCAGGGTCCAGCCGTCCAGGAGGGTGTGGTGACCGAGCAGGGAGAGCACCGACCGGTCCGGGCCGACCGCGGTGACCACGAAGACGATCGGCGGTTCGGCGAACGGCCGCAGCAGCTTGGGGGCCAGCGGTGCGAGGAGCCGGTCGACCGGTTCGATCGCGTCGGCGCCCGGCTCCTGCGCCGGGAGCTCCTGGGAGAGGATCCTCGGCCGGGCCCCGCGCACCACCCGGCTGCCGAGACGCCCGGTCCGCTCATCGCGGAAGAAGACGGTACGGAGGGTCGGGTGACGGCGCACCAGTCCGCCCAGCACGGCAGTGAGCCGGTCGTGGTCGAGCGGGCCGGTGATCTCGGCGCTGCTGAGGACGTGGAAGGGCGAGGGCCTGCCGGAGAGGGTTTCCTCCACGGCGAGCATCCCCTCCTGGGCGCGGGTCACCTCGGAGCCGGCCCCGTCGGGGGCGGCGGAAGACGCGGTCTCGTCATGAAGCATGCTGGCCGTCCTCGGTGGTCTCGTACGTGGACTCGGCAACGGTCTGGGCCAGTCCCGCCTCGTCCGGCGTGAAGCGGACGGGCAGGGAACTGAAACCGGTGAGGAAGTTCGAGTGGAAGCGGTGCGTCTCCCCGACGACCTCGATGTCGGTGACACAGGTCCGCAACGCGTCGAGCAGAGCCGTCACCTCCACCCGGGCCAGATGGGCGCCGAGGCAGAAATGCGGTCCGTAACCGAAGGTGAGGTGCTTGTTCGGGGTACGTCCCAGGTCGAAGGTGTCGGGGTCGGCGAAGACGCTCTCGTCGCGGTTGGCGGAGGAGTGCCACAGCGTGACGATGTCGCCCGCCTCGATCACCTGGCCCGCCAGCTCGACGCGGTTCACGGCAGTGCGGCCGAAGTGCATGGTGGGCGTGGCCCACCGCAGGGCCTCCTCGCACGCCGACTCCAGCGACACGGTGCCCTCGCGCAGCTTCCGCCACTGTTCCTTGTCATGGGCGAGCCGGTGGACGACGTCGTTCATGGTGAGCCGGCTCGTCTCCTCGCCGCCCAGGATGAGGCTGTAGCAGTTGAGCACCACCTCGTCGCGGGCCATGGTCTTTCCGTCGACCACGGTGTTGGTGAGCACGGTGATCACGTCGTCGGTGTCGCGGCCCCGGCGCTGTTCCATGAGGTCGGCGAAGTACAGCAGGATGTCGCTGCGTGCGGCCCAGGCGTCCTGCGCGGACTGTCCTGCCGTGTCCGAGCTGAGCGCGGCCCGGGTCCGTGAGAGCAGGAACTCCCGGTCCCCGTGCGGGACTCCGAGCAGGTCGGAGATGGTGAGGATGGGGATGAACTCGGAGATCTCGGCGGCGAAGTCACCGGTGCCCCTGCGGACCGCGTCGGCGACGAGGCGCCGGGTGTTGGCGCGGATGCCGCGGGCCACTCCCGCCATCGCCCGCGGCGCGAACGCCTTGAGCAGTGCGTTGCGCATCTGCCGGTGCCGGGCGCCGTCGGTCACCGCGCACATCCGGCCGGCGGCGCTGTCCTCGCCGGCGAGCAGGGTGACGAGGACGTTGCCCCGCTCCGAGGTGTAGTTGCGGGCGTCGCGGTACACCGTCATGACGTCCTCGTACCGGCTCACCACCCAGAACCCCGGGCGGCCCTCGGCCTCCGGGTGCCAGTGGACGGGGCGTTCCCGGCGCAGTCGGCGCCAGTACGCGCTCAGGTCCGAGCCGGTGAACGTCCCGGGGGCCACCAGGTCCACCGAGTCGAGGCCCGTGTCGGGCCGCGTGGATACAGGAGCCTCAGCGTGCACGGGTCAGCCTCCAGCACGAGACGGGGAGAGGGACGGGGCCGGCGGGGCCGTCCCCGTGTCGTCGTGGCCGACGACGTCAGCCGATTGGACGCCGCGGTCCGCCACCGGGGCCAGGCATCCCCACCGGCAGGTTTCCGGTCCGGAACTTGCCTTCGGCGTTGCCTGGCACGGCACCCGAGGTGCTGTCAGCTTCACTGCATGCCGCATGCCCTCCGGCTGCGGCACGCCACTCCCGCGGCATCCAGGGGAAGGAAGAGAGCGCAATGCCTCAGCACGACGGCAAGGACCCCACCGCGTCCCTGTGGCGCAACAGCGACTACGTGGGCTGGTGGGCGGGCAACACCTGTTCGGCACTGGGTACGAGCGTGTCGGCCATCTCGTACCCCCTGCTCGTGCTGTCCCTCACGGGTTCGGTCACGCAGGCCGGTCTCATCGGTTCGGCGAACCTGCTGGGCGTCCTCGTCATGACGCTGTGGGGCGGAGCCATCGCGGACCGGGTCTCACGCCGCGGCACGCTGGTGATCGGATCGCTCGTCCAGGCGGCGCTGCTGGGCGCGGTCGCCCTCACGGTGCACGAGGGCTTCGCCCACGTACCCACCCTGGCCGCGGCCTCGCTGCTGAGCGGGCTCTGCTCGGGGATCATCCTCGGCGCGAGCACCCCGGCGCTGCGGCGTCTCGTCCCCAAGGAGCAGCTTGCCACCGCCAACGGGCAGGCGATGGGCCGGGACATGGCCGCCCAGCTCGTGGGTCCGCCGCTCGGCGGTGTGCTGTTCGCGGCCGGGCGCAGCATCCCCTTCCTCTTCGACGCCCTGTCGTTCGTCGTGGCCGCCCTCGGGGCGCTGCGCATCCGCCGGCCCCTGGGCCCGGACCGGGACGACGGGGCGCCGGAGACCTCGATGCTCAAGGACGTCGGGCAGGGCATCGGCTTCGTGGCACGCCAGCCGTTCCTGCGCTTCGTCGTGATCATGGCGTCGTTGCTCAACATGGTCGACCAGGCGTTCATGCTGCTGCTCATCGCCATCGTCCGGGAACGCGGCGGGAACGCGGCGACGATCGGGATCATCACCGGTGTGGCCGTGGCCGGTTCGCTGGTGGGTGCGGTGATCGCCCCCCTCCTCACGAAGCGCATCCCGTCCCGTCGGCTGACGGCCCTGGCGGTCGTGTCGTTCACGGGCGGCCTCGCCCTGACCGCGGTGGTGCCCGAGGTCTGGCAGATCGGTGTGGTGGTCACCCTGGCGGGCCTCGCCGCCGTGCCCCTCAACGTCGTCCTGCAGACGTATGTGATGCACCTGGTCCCCGACCGGCTCCTCGGCCGGGTGGCCGCGGTGAACCGGTTCGGCGCCTACTCGCTGGAGTGGCTCGGCCCGACGCTCGCCGGTGGCCTCGTGATCGTGTTCGGGGTGTCCGGCGGCATTCTGTCGCTGCTCGTCGTCATGGTCCCGCTCTGCGTGGTGGTCCTGGCCTCCCCGGCGCTGAACATCCTGCGCACCCCGATCGAGGAGATCACCGAACTGGCCGACAACCAGGTCGACATGGCGGCGGACGAGCCGGTCGACGAACCGCCGGCCGGGCCCCACGCCGAGCTGGTCGCCGAACCTGCTGCCCACAAGTCGTAGCGAGGAGTGGCGCCATGCCGACTGCGGCGGGCGCCCCCACGGTGCTCTCCCGTGGCCCCGAACGCGCGGGGCGGTCCCGGACGACCGGGACCGCCCCGCGCGCTGTCTCTCAGGCGGACAGCGCGGCCCGCGGTCCGGCCAGAGCCTGCGGCGAGGCCAGAACCGTCCGGACGTGGTGCAGCACCTGGTACTGGTACGCGCCACCGCGCTCCACCTGGACGAGCGAGGAGTCCACGAGCCCGGCGAGCGTGTCCATCGCCTCCACGTCGAGGAGCTCCTCCGGTGCACTCCTCACCCGGTCCGTGCCGGGGTCGTCGCAGGACCGGGTGAGCCGGGCGAGGAGACTCCGGTGGCGGTCCTCCAGCAGCCCCAGGCTCCACTCCACGCTCGCCTCCACCGACCGCTGGTGCGGCAGCAGGGAATGGTCGGTCAGCCCCAGCTGACGTCTGGCCCGGCTGTCCGTCAGCAGCGTCCCCAGCGGCACCACTCTGAGCCGGTGCGCGGCGAACTCCAGCAGCCTGGGCAGCCGGTCCAGCTGGCGGCACAGCTCGTCCAGCCGGGAACGTTCACCGGACAGCTCCAGTCCCGGGCAGACCGTTCTCAGCCGGGTCAGCAGCAGTTCCACCGACGCTTCCGGCGACAGCGGCGGCACCTCCCACACGGCGGCCCCGCTCAGCTCGGGGACCCGCCGCGAGGTGACCAGCAGATGCGTCTCGGCGCACTCCGCCGTCATCCGCTCCACCAGGAGGGCGGTCGTCCGCGGGAGATGCTCGGTGTTGTCGAGAACCAGCAGCGCGCGCCGGCCCGACGGTGCCGGCTCCTCGCCGAACAGATCACGGACCGCCGCCTCCGCGAGCTGCGCCGCTTCCTGCACCGACAAGCAGTTCTCGCCCGGTATCCGTCCCATCTCCAGCACGGCCACCCCGTCGGGGAACGCCGTCCCGGCCAGTTCGGCGGCGGCCTGCGCCATCCGTGACTTGCCGGCCCCGGCCGCCCCCGTGACGGCAACGACCTGCTGGGCGCCGACCAGCTCGGCAAGCCGCAGTGCGTCCGGCTCCCGGCCGATCAACGGCGAGCGGGAGAGCCGCGGGCCACGCCAGACCAGGCGGCCGGGGCCGATCATCTCCGTCCATTCGGCGCCGTGCACGCCGGTGATGCGGGCGACTCGTTCCACGGGTCGCGCCGCCAGCTTCTCCCGCAGTTCGGGGTCGAGGACGGTGAGCAGCATTTCGACGGAACTGCGGCGAGGCTTGTGCACCTGCCCGCGTTCCAGATTCCTGATCGTCCGCACGCTGATGCCGGACAGTTCGGAGAGCTCCTCCTGAGTGAAGCCACGAAGGAGACGCAAGCGGGCAAGCGAATTCTGGACCACGCGACACACACTCCCCTGAGACGGACGATGCCGCTCGCCGGGGATGTCGGGAGCGGCGGCTGGAGGGCACAGTCCCCGCCTCCGTTACCGTCCTCTTCCCGCCCCGGTACCGGACACGTCCTGCCCCCGTCCCCGCGGGAGCGGGAACGGGGGCAGGACGAGCCGGGAAGCGCGGACGGCCGTTACTCGGTCAGGGCGACCCCGGCGAGGGCGGAGGTCACGGCCGCGACGGTCGCCTCGGCGGATGCCTGCGGAAAGTCGTGGTTGCCGGGCACCGTCGTCACGGTGAACCCGGCGGCGGCACACCGCTCCCAGGCCGGCACCGCCTCCGGCGGGGTCACGACGTCGTCCGCGCCCGCGAGACCGTGCAGGGGAACGGTGAGCGGGACGGGTTCCGGGACGAGATACGACTCGGCGATGCGAAGGTCGGTCCGGACCACGCGGAGGATGTCCTGCAGGAAGTCCGGGAACTGGAACAGCTCGGCCGGCAGTCCTCCGCTCCGGGAGAGCCAGTCGAGCAGGACGGATTCCTCGGCGTCCGCGACGAACTGCCGCTGCGGTATGTGCGGCGCGCGCGTCCCGGAGACGAAGACCGCCAACGGCGCGCGTACACCGTCGCGTTGGACCCGTCGGGCGACCTCGTAGGCGAGCATGCCGCCGAAGCTGTGCCCGAACAGCACGTACGGCAGGTCGAACTCGGGACGCAGCCCCTCGTACAAGGCGTCGGCCACCGCGTCGAACCGGGACGGCATGGGCTCCCGGGCGCGGGTGCCGCGGCCGGGCAGTTCCACCGGCGCAAGCTCCATCTCCTGCGGCAGGTGCGCCCGCCACCGGGAGAACGCCCCGGCTGCCGCGCCCGACTGCGGCACGCAGATCAGCCTCGTCCGCGGCAGGCCTCGCGTGTGCCTGCCGGTGATCCATCGATTGCCCCGGTCCGCTGCCACGTCCCACCCCCATGTCCCTCGTCCGGATGCCTCACCGGTCCGCCGGCGACGGCGTGTTGCGCACGGGCAGCCTTTCAGCGATTGCCACGACAACACCAGGGAGGCAAGCGGCAACTGGGCGGCAATTCGGGGTGCTCGCCTTCCCTGACGCGTGGACCCGGGGGGACTCTACGAGGAGTCACCCACGATCGACGGGTGGTAGCTGTCATGGCGCCCGCCCTCCCGACCTTCCGAGGAGCAGTACGTGGCCCTCCCCCCGACCGGTGGAAGTGACCGGCGCCCCGCCGCGTCGCCTCTCCCGCTCCAGGAACTCTCCACGACCGAACGCCTGGTCGGCTCCGACGCCGGCGCGCTGCCTCCCGGGGCCAGGCCCGACGGTCCGGTCTTCGTCGTGGAGACCGAGTCCGACGACGGCATGCACGAGGTCGTGGGCATCCGGCACCCGGACGATGTGCGGCCCTCCGAGGAGAACCGGACGGAGCTGCGGTCGGCGGTCAGGGCCCTGCTCGACCTGATCGGCCACGAGACCGGCCCGGCCCGCACGGAGGTACTGCTCCACGCAGGCGGGCCGCAGGTGCTGTCCTGTTCGCTCGACTCCGGCGGAGCCGCCCCGCGCTCCCTCCCGGGCGGGGAGTGAGGACGGGCTCCCTTCGTCGCTACCGGGCCGGTACCGGGCGCCTCCCGCAAGGCGGGAACGAAGAGGGAATCGTTCGGTAAGCGTCCCCGGGACTCTGTGGTCCACCAGAAACGCACGACCTCGGAGGAGAAGACCATGGGACGCAAGTCGGCCGGATTCGTCGCTCTGTTCGCCATCGCGATCGCTCTCGCGGCGGGCAGTGCGGAAGTGACGTCCCAGCCGCACGGCACGTCCACCGGTCACCAGGTGGTCGCCGAGGACCGCGGCCCCACCCTCATCGGCCGGTGACTCCCGCCCTCCGCCACGGTCCGGTCTCCCGGCCCCCGGTCCTGCCGTCCCGGCCCGACGTGGCCGGGGCAGGAGTACCGGAGGCCAGGACGCCCGGGATCCGCCGACCGCCCTCAGCTCCGGCGACGCTCCGGCGCGACGCCCGCCTCGGTGAACCACCCCTCGGCCGACCGCCGATGACGAGCCGCGGCCTCGTCGTCACCCAGTGCCTGTGCCGCATCGGCCATCCCCAGTAACGCATACGCCTCCTCGACGCGGTATCCCATCGGGGAGGCGATCTCGTACGCCCGGGTGTGCGCTGCCCGCGCCGACTCGTGCCGCCCCTGTCGGCGCAGCAGCCGCCCGGTCAGGTTCTCCCCCTTGGCCCGGCGCAGCGGGGAGACGGTGGTATCCATGAGCGGGCGGGCCTGCTCGGCGTAGGCCGACTCCTGCTCGGTGCGGCCGAGTTGATGCGCGGTCAGCGCGGAGAGCATCAGGGCGAGCGCCCGTTGTCCTGGCTCTCGGGTCTCCTCGCACAGCTCACGGGCGCAGGCGAGCGCGCGATCGGCCTCCTCGAACGCGCTGAGCCCGAAGTGCGCGAAGGCCAGGTCGGTCAGCGCCACCAGCTCGATCTCGTGATGGCCGATCTGCCGGGCGAGTGCCACCGCACGTTGCGCCGAGGTCAGCGCGTCCTCGTAGTGTCCCCATTGCTCGTACAGGGTGCTGAGCAGGGTGAGGCACTCGGCCTCGTCACGGACCGAGCCCAGTTCCCGTCCCGTGGCGATGGCCTGCTCCAGGGAGACCAGCGCCTCGGCGAACCGGCCGTACAGGCTCATGTACCCGCCGAGGATGCTCTCGCTGTGGGCCTCGGTGTGGCGGTCGCCGAGGCGCCGGGCCACGTCCCGCCCCTCCCGGGCGACCTCGATGCCCTCGGTGAGATCCCCGAGCTTCCAGCAGGCGACCCCCAGGTTGGTCAGGCTCACGCCGATCAGGGCGAGATCGTCCAGCCTGCGTGCGGCGGCCACGGCGGTCCGGCTCGCTTCCGCGAACTCCTCCAGATAGCCGTGCGCGTTGAGCTGGAAACTGAAGTTGCGGGCCAGCCAGACCGCATGCCGGTCGTGGCCGTGCGTCACGGCCAGCGCGATCACCGCGAACAGCGTGCTGTGCTCCCGCCGGAACCACGACTCGGCCTGCCCGGCACCTTCGTCGCGGGGGAATTCCACCGGGCTCCGGTCCAGTCCGGTGGGACGGCGCACACGTCCGGGGAAGAGTTGTTCACATGCGGCGTCCGTGCGGGCGAGGTAGTAGTCGAGGAGCAGGGTGACCGCCTGGTCGTCCCGCTCCTGGCTCGACGCACTCCGCAGCCCCCGGGCGAAGGTCCGCACGAGGTCGTGGAAGGAGTAGATGCCGATCTCCGGCTGCTGGAGCAGATGCGCGTCCAGCAGGACCTCCAGGATGTCCTCGGCGTCCCACACCTTCATGCCCAGTAGCGCTCCGGCGGCATACGGGTCGAGGTCGCCTCCCGGGTGCAGCGCGAGCAGCCGGAACGCGGTGCGGCACCGTTCGTCCAGGGCCTGGTAGGACAGGCGGAGGGTGGCGGCGACGCTGCGTTCGCCGAGGGAGAGCTCGTCCATCCGGCGGGTCTCGTCGCGCAGCCGGTCCGCGAGATAACGCATCGTCCACTGCGGGCGGTTGCGGAATCGGGCGGTGGCGATGCGCAGGGCGAGCGGCAGGTGTCCGCAGAGCCGTGCCAGTTCCTCGGCCGCCTCGGGTTCGGCGGCCACCCGCGCGGCGCCCACGGTCCTCGCCACCAGCACGGCGCTCTCCTGTGGTGTCATCACGCCGATCGAGAGCCATGCCGCCCCGTCCAGATCGACCAGCCGCACCCGGCTGGTCACCAGCACCAGGCAGCCCGGGGAGGCGGGCAGCAGCGGGAGGACCGCCGACACGTCCACGGCGTTGTCCAGCAGCAGCAGGACACGCTTGCCGCCCATCGTCGAACGCCACAGCGCGGTGCGTCCCGCGATGTCCTCCGGTATGCGCTCGCCCGGGACTCCCATGGCGCGCAGCAGCACATCGAGCGCGGCCATCGCAGTGACGGACTGCTCCCCCGGGGTGTAACCGCGCAGGTCGACATGGATCTGTCCGTCGGGGTAGTCGACCGCCAGACGGTGGGCGGCGCGCACCACCAGCGAGGTCTTGCCGCTGCCGCCCATCCCGTCGATCGCCACGATCGGCATGCCGCCGTGGCCGTGCGCGACGCGGGCGAGAGCCATCAGCTCCCGCAGCTCGCGCTCGCGCCCGGTGAAGTCCGGCAGGTCGTAGGGCAGATCGTGGGGCGTGGGCCGCTCGGCCTCGGCCGGTCCCTGCACGGTCGGCGCCAACTCCTGCTCGGAGGCAAGGAGTTCCGGACTCTCCCGAAGAATCGCCTCGTAGACCTTGGTGAGATGAGGTCCCGGATCGACCCCGAGCTCCTCGGCGAGCAGCACACGGACCGCCTGGTACTCCTCCAGGGCCTCCGCCCGCCGACCGGTGCGGTACAGCGCCCGCATGAGCTGTCCGCGCAGCGCCTCGCGCAACGGGTAGTGGGCGGCCAACTTGCGGATCTCACCGATGAGTTCCGCGGCGTGACCGAGAGTGAGGCGCAGTTCGATGAGCTGCTCGGACGCCATCAGCCGGCGCTCGTCCAGGGCCACGGCGGCGGCCGCGATCACCGCCCCGCCCTGGCCGGACAGCACCGGCCCGCGCCACAGCGCGAGCGCGGACCCGAGCTTCTCGACCGCCTCCGCGGGCCGGCCGGCCCCTGCGGCCTCCCGGACCGCGGCGTCGAACTCACTCAGGTCGAGCTGCCGTTTCCCCAGAACCGCCCGGTAACCGGGACCGTCCGTCACCAGGACCCCGCCCCCACCGGGTATGCGTCTTCGCAGGTCAGCGATGGTCTTGCGGACCTGGTGGGCGGCCGTCGCGGGGGGCTCCTCGTCCCAGGCGGCAGCGACCAGACGAGAGACCGGCAGCACCCGTCCCGCTTCGAGGAGCAGCATGACGAGCACCCGTTCCTGGATGGCCCCGCCCAGCCGCAGCCGCTCGCCGCCCAGCCATGCCTCCAGTGGACCCAGGACGTTGAAACGTACTCCGGTCTCGTCCGCCCCTGCCCCTTGGACACCCCTCGGTTGCACTGCACCTCCGCAAGAACATCAAGAGCCAGGATCATAGCCAGGGCTCACAGGTTCGTTCCCGTACCGTGACTACCCCTCACCACCCGGAACACGCCCGGCGCGTATGCCCTTTCCTCGTCCGGTCACACCTGTGAAACGGCACGTGTCCAGGGCCCCTCGCGCGTCCGGGCTCCTTCCGCCTCCCACGGGCCGCGGACCGCACCCTCCTCCCGGCGGTACAAGGACGGGTGGCCCCGGCAGTCGCGCGGTACCGCCGGTGATCATGTCGTCGGCGGCGGAGCAGGAGTTCGCGGGACCGGACAGCCCCGACCGCACAGGAGCTCCGCGCCCCGTGCGCCAGGTCCGGTCATCGCCCGTGCGACGGTGCGGCGGTGGCGGCTGGACCACACCTCCGGAGCAGTCCAGCGACGCAGAACCGCGCGATCCGGGGCAACCTGATGTCAGGACGGGGCGAGCATCCGAGAGCCCCCTGGCCAGACTGCGAGGACATCGGCGCCGAAGCCGGTCCGACGAGTACCGGAGAGTACGCATGGTCACCAGGCGTCGTGTCGTTCAGGCGGCGGTCGGAGGAATGGTCGCGCTCGTTCCGGCCGGTTCCGTCGCTCCGCGGCTGTGGGCAGCCTCCGGCGGGGGCGCGCTCGATCCGCACAAGGTGGAGAAGTACGTCGCACCTCTCGTCGTGCCGCCCGTCATGCCCTCCGACCGTGAGGCGGTCGGCGCTTCCGTCGACCACTACACCATCGGGGTCCGGCAGTTCCGGCAGCAGGTACTGCCCCCCGGACTGCCTGCGACGACGGTGTGGGGCTACGGCTCGATCCAGAATCCGAGCACCTTCCACTACCCCGCCTTCACCATCGAGGCCCGGTCCGGAACGCCCGTACGGGTGCGGTGGAGGAACCAGCTGCAGAACCGTCGGGGTGGCTACCTGCCGCACCTGCTGCCGGTCGACCCCACGCTGCACTGGGCGAACCCTCCGGGCGGAATCCGGGGCCGGGACGCGCGTCCCGTGTTCCGCTCGACACCCGGACCGTACACCGGCCCGGTCCCGATCGTGACGCACCTGCACGGCGGGCTGAACTCGGAGGAGAGCGATGGTTACACCGAGGCGTGGTACCTCCCCGACGCACCCGACATCCCCGCGGGATACGCCCAATCCGGTTCCTTCTACGACGAGTTCGGGAGAAAGTTCGCGGACCGCTTCGGCGTGGTGTGGAACCGGGGGGAAGCCGTGTTCCAGTACCCCAATCACGAACGGGCCTCGACCTTCTGGTTCCACGATCACGCCCTGGGCGTCACACGTCTGAACGTCTACGCCGGACTGGCCGGCTTCTACCTGCTGCGGGGCGGCCCCGCGGACCTTCCCGAGGGAGTGCTGCCCGGTCCCGCGCCCCGGCCCGGCGATCCGCCCGGCCGGACGTACTACGAGATCCCCGTCGTCATCCAGGACCGCTCGTTCCACGCCGACGGAAGCCTGTCCTACCCGTCCGGGCGCGCCGACTTCGACGGATTCAAGGGCCCCTACGTCCCGGACAGTGACATCGCCCCGATCTGGAACCCCGAGTTCTTCGGCAACACGATGGTGACCAACGGGAGAACCTGGCCGCACCTGCGGGTCGAACCTCGCCGCTACCGCTTCCGGTTCCTCAACGGATGCAACTCCCGGAGCCTGATCCTGAAGCTCGTCACCCACCCGCTCGCGCGCCGGCCCGCGCACGCCGCTCTGCCCTTCTGGCAGATCGGCAGCGAAGGCGGCTTTCTTCCCTCGCCGGTCCGGCTCGACCAACTGCTCGTCGCACCGGCCGAACGAGCAGACGTGATCGTCGACTTCACCTCGATCGCGGCAGGCACCGAGCTCTACCTCATCAATGAAGGCCCGGACAAGGCGTTCCAGGGCGGGAAGGCCGGCACGGACTTCACCCCCGCCGCCCCGGCCACCACCGGACAGATCATGAAACTCACGGTCGGTGCGCTCACCGCACCGGACCGGACCGTGCCGCCCTCCCAGCTGTCGCTGCCGACATTCGAACCGCTGGGAGAGGCGAGCCGCACCCGGCGGCTTTCCCTCAGCGAGGAGAACTCCGCCTCGCTGCCGCATGTCGGTCCCCGGCACATGCTGCTCGGCACGCTGGACGGGCACGGCGCCGCCGTGCCGATGCACTGGGACGACCCCATCACGGAGCATCCAGCGGTGGGTGCGACCGAGATCTGGGAGATCCACAACTTCACCGCGGACGCCCACCCGATCCATGTCCACGAGGTCCAGTTCCAGGTCGTCGACCGGCAGCAGACCGGCCATCCCGCACGGCCGGCCGAACCCTGGGAGAGCGGGTTCAAGGACACGGCACTCGCCTACCCGAAGGGCGTCACAAGGCTGAAGGCGACCTTCGACCGGCCGGGCCGGTACGTCTGGCACTGCCACATGCTCGAACACGAGGACAACGAGATGATGCGCCCCTACACGGTCGGCTGAGCCCCGGGGGCCGCGAGAAGCACCCCCCGGCCCGCTCACCCGGACGGCACCGCGCTTCAGGCGGCCAGGGCGGCGGGCTCGCACAGGTGGGTGGCGGCCGTCCGCCATGCGGCCGTCACCGCTGTGTGGGCCTGCCGCGTGCGTTCCGCACGGTTACCGGCCGGCCGCACCGGAAGCCCCACGTGCACGTGCAGACGTGGCCGGCGCAGCGGCGCGGTGGCCAGACCGGCGAGTTGCTTACCCGCGTTCCCGGAGCTGATCCGGCGGACCCCGGCCTGTCCGAGGGGGATGACGGGAGCCCCGGTCCGCTCGACCAGTCGGGACAGGCCGCTGCGGAAGCGCCCGGGGGCGGCCTCCGCGGCGTCACGACGGTCCGGGAGGCCGCCTTCGGCGTAGATGAGTACGATCCGCCCCTGCTCCAGGGCCGCCACGGCCAGATCGAGCGCGTGGGCGGCGCGGCGGTCCCCCCGCTGCACGGGGATGTACTCCATGTGGGACAGGACTCGGCCCAGCACCGGTATGCGCCACAGGCCCGCGGCCGCCATCACCGTCGGCCGGACACCGAGGCGGTGCAGTGCGGCGAGGACCACGGCGGGGTCGGCGAGCGAGGTGTGGTTCGCGGCGATGATGCTGCCCGGGGCGAAGCCGGTGTCCCCGTCGCCGTCGCGGGTCACCGTCAGTCGTCCGAACGCGGGCACGAGGATGTCGGCGAGGCGGCTGAGCATGCGTGTCTCCCGGTGTCGAGGATGGTCGTCCCCATCATCCGGGAGTGTGCTGCCGCCGGTATGAGTCCCCCTACTCACTTACCGACGCACGGCGCCCCGCGGAGGTGCGCCGTGCGTCGGTAAGCGCTCACGCGGCTCCGGGAGCCGGTGCCGCCGGCTCCGAGGAGTCCTCGGATCCCTCCGACGGCTCCGCGTGGAGCACCGTGCAGTGGAGGCTGTCGTTCACCACGTCGGCGACGATGGTGTCGCCCGGGTCGGCCTCACCGGAGAGCAGCAGGGAGGCGATGCGGTTGTCCAGTTCGTTCTGGATGGTCCGCCTGAGCGGGCGGGCACCGAACTCGGGCTGATAGCCGTGGGTGACCAGGAGCTTCTTGGCGGCGTCGGTGACGTCGAGCGTCATTCCCTGCGCGCTCACCCGGTGGTTGCTCTGGGCCAGCAGATGCTCCACGATCTCCGCGAGATCGTCCTCGGTGAGGCCGTGGAAGATGATGACCTCGTCGATGCGGTTGAGGAACTCCGGCAGGAACCGCGCCTTGAGCTCCTCCATGAGGTCGTCCTTGATCTCGGACACGTCACCGTGGTGGGCGAGGATCAGGTGCGCGCCGATGTTGGACGTCATGATGACCACGCAGTGGCGGAAGTTCACGGTGCGCCCCTGGGCGTCCGTGAGCCGGCCGTCGTCGAGGATCTGGAGCAGCGTGTTGAAGATGTCGGGGTGCGCCTTCTCGACCTCGTCGAAGAGCAGGACGCTGTACGGCTGCCTGCGTACCTGTTCGGTGAGCTGGCCGGCCTCCTCGTAGCCGACGTATCCGGGAGGTGCTCCGACGAGACGGGCGACGGTGTGCTTCTCCTGGAATTCGCTCATGTCGAAGCGGATCATGCGGTCTTCCTCGCCGAACAGCAGCTCGGCCAGGGTCTTGGCCAGTTCCGTCTTGCCGACCCCGGTCGGGCCCAGGAACAGGAAGGATCCGACGGGCCGCTTGGGGTCGCCCATGCCCGCCCGGCTGCGGCGGACCGCGAGCGAGACCGCGGTGACCGCCTCGTCCTGGCCCACGACCCTTTCGTGCATGGCATCCTCGAGCCGCAGCAGGCGGTCCTTCTCGCTGGCGGTGAGCTGCGAGACGGGGATCCCTGTCCGGCGCGCGACCACATCGGCGATGTCCTTGGCGGTGACGGAGACGACGCCTTCCCGGCGCTCCTCGATCCCGGCGAGTTCCCCCTCGGTCTCGGCGATCTCCGTCTTCAGCTCAGCGGCTCTGTCGAAGTCCTCGGAGGCGACGGCCTGGTCCTTCTCGCGGCGCAGCTTCGCCAGGCGGTCCTCCCGGCTGACAACCTCGGTGGAGCGTCCCGCGCTGCGCAGACGGACCCTGGCCCCGGTCTGGTCCATGACGTCGATGGCCTTGTCCGGCAGGAAGCGGTCGCTGATGTAGCGGTCGGAAAGCTCCGCTGCGGCGGCCAGCGCACCGTCGGCGAACCGGACCTGGTGGTGCGCCTCGTAGGTGTCCCGCAGACCTTCGAGAATGGCGATGGTCTCCTCGACCGTCGGTTCGGGGATGAGTACCGGCTGGAAGCGGCGTTCGAGAGCGGCGTCCTTCTCGATGTGCTTGCGGTATTCGTCGATCGTCGTCGCACCCACGACATGGAGCTCCCCGCGGGCCAGGGCGGGCTTGAGCATGTTGCCGGCGTCCATGGCGCCTTCGCCGGTCGCCCCTGCTCCGACGACCGTGTGCAGTTCGTCGATGAAGAGGATGATGTCGCCCTCGGCCGCCTTCACGTCCTCGATGACCTTCTTGAGTCGCTCCTCGAACTGGCCCCGGTACTGCGCACCCGCCACCAGGCCGGAGAGGTCGAGGGAGATGACCTGCTTCTCCTTGAGGGTGTCGGGTACCTCTCCCGCGACGATGCGCTGGGCGAGTCCTTCGACGATGGCGGTCTTGCCGACTCCGGGTTCCCCGATGAGCACGGGGTTGTTCTTGGTCCGCCGCGAGAGGATCTCGACGGTCTGTTCGATCTCCTCGGAGCGCCCGACGACGGGATCGAGTCTGCCGGCCCTGGCTTCGTCGGTGAGGTTGCGGCCGAACTCCTCCAGGGTGGTGGCGGTCCCTGCTTCGGCCGGCTGCGTGCCGTCGGTCCGCGGGGTCCCGCCCGGGGGCTCCCGCAGCTTGTCCAGTTCGACGCCCTCGGCGCGCAGCACACGGGAGGCCCCCGAGTCGGGGTCGTCCAGGAGGGCGGAGAGGATGTGCTCGGGGCCGATGTAGGAGACGCCCGTTGCCTGCGAGCGTGCGTAGGCGGCGGCGAGTGTCCGCTTGGCCGCGGGGGTGAGGCCGGGCTCGGCGGACGGCTCGCCGGACTCCTTGGGCAGGATCCGGGCGATCCGAGTCGCGAGTTCCCGGGGGGCCACGCCGCCCCGGGCAAGAATCCGCCGGGCGGGATCGACCTGCGTGGCCGCCCACAGCAGATGCTCCGTGTCCAGGTCGGATGTCCCGTCCTCGACCGCGCGCTGCGCGGCAAGGCTCAGCAGTTCGTGCGACGACTCGCTCAGGAGCCGTCCGATCGGTACGCGCTGCACCGCCGGGGGCGATGACGCGGGTGACGTACCGAAGAACCGGCTGAGCAACTCGCCGAACGGGTCCGCGGAACCGAAGGCTGAACCGAAGGGAATCGACATGACAGCTCCTGTGCACGAGACCGATTTCCACTCAAACAACCGCACAGGGGGCACGCAACCGGAGTCGGACTCGTCGGTGCCGTGCGGACCGTGAGCGTCTGTACGCGTCCTGCCACCGGGCTCGTGCGAGCGGACAGAGCGTCGCCGAGATCTCACAGCAAGGCAGCACTGCGCAAGGCGAGTTCACGCCATCCATGTGACCCGCACACGGTGCGTTTCTCGGCGACATCCCGAAAAAAACGGGCCCGCACCGCCAGGAGGGCTGTTTCGGATTCACACATCCGCGACGGGGCGCCATCCCCGACGCGCAACAGCACGGCGTACAAGGCGAATCGGCGCATATCCGCGCGTCGCACGGGCGCGCTGACCGCGCACCGACGGCAACTCCCCACCCAGAGCACCTCGACCCGGTTTCCGGGCGGACGGAGCATGCCGATCACCCTGTCGGACCACACGACCAGGCATAAGAACAGGCCAGAGTTGTGGCGGCGGCGTTTGAGGGCGAATTGTCATGCACAATCTCATCAAGGGTCTACCCGCATAGACAAGACCCCCCACCCTCGTCATGTACGACTGATTGAGCAGGAGACCGCCTTGAGCGCATCCACTCCGCTGCGTACGACCCTCATCGGGGTCGTCCTTGCTGCGACCGCCCTGATCCCCCTTCAGGGCACCGCGCTGGCAGCGCAGACCGGGACCACCGAGTCCGCCACCACCCCGGCGTCCTCGGTCTCGGGCATAGCGGACACAACCGCTCTCGCCCTCGCCAGATCCCTGGCCGATCCCGCATGGAACAACCAGGTCCGCACGGCCCTGCTGGCCTCGGACTCGGTGGATCTGCACGCGCTGACCCGTGCTTCCACCTCCGCCACCGGCAAGAGCCTCGGCGCGAAGGTGACCACCGCCGACCGGGGCGTGGCCACCGCCAAGGGCCTGGGCAGCGACGCGGGTTCGCTGCTCCGCGTGGGTCTGGCGGACGACGCCATGAAGGACCGGCTCGCCGGGGGTGCGGCCCCGCTCGTGGCGGCCGCTCCGTCCGACGACGACGCCTCCACGTTCACCGCGTACGACAGCCGGGGCACCGCTCACACGCTGACCACCGACACCGTCCCCGACCGGCCCGTCTATCTCGTCGACATCGACGGCTCCAAGGCGGTCGCACAGGGCCTGGAGATCGTCGACGCGGCCCTGGCCGAGGCGGGGCTCGATGTCCCGGTCCCGGCCGCCGAGGTGAACTCCTTCTCGACGCTGGCCACCACGGGCATCGACACCACCCTGATCAACTCGGTGCAGGTCTCCGACGTCAAGGAGCCGTGGTTCAAGAGCGATGCCGAGATCTTCACCCTCGTCACCGGCTTCGGTACGAACGGCACGCCGCGGGTCGACACCGTCGAGATGCCGTACCTGAACAAGGCCGCGACCACGTACTACCCGAACCAGGTCCTCGTGAACTGGTCCAACTACAAGTACAACATGGCTGATGCGGTCATGATGGAGGACGACGGCGACACCAACTACCAGGCGCTCGCCAAGGCCATCGTCACGGTCCTGCTCACGATCACCGACCAGGGCGTGTACATCCCCCTGGCCGACGCGGTCCTGGACGCCATCCCCACCTCCTGGTGGACCGACGACCCGGACTACGTCGACTCCTGGTACACGCTGGCCAAGACCACCAAGGGCACGCGCAACGGCGCTGCGGGCAATGGCTGGATGAACGTCTCCCCGTACCACGTGTCGGCGCTCTGAGCCGCATCGCGCTCAGCTCACACGTCCGGACGCCGGTCGGCTCCTCCTCCCCGGGGCCGGCCGGGGCCGGGCTCCACCGGCGGTTCCGCACACGTGGGCCCCTTCCGGTCGTCAACGGCCGGAAGGGGTACGACACCGGCCGCACGGCGTGCCCGCTCCCGGTGCCCGCGGCGCGCCCGAGGTGGACGCCGGACCCGCGTGCGCGGACTCAGACCGGCAGCCGCGGCACGCTGTCGATGAGTCGACGGGTGTACGGGTGCGCGGGGGCGCCCAGTACCTGTGCCGTCTCCCCCTGCTCGACGACGCGACCGCGTTCCAGGACGGCGGTGCGTTCACAGAGGGAGGCGACGACCGACAGGTCGTGGGACACCATGACGAGCGTCAGGCCCCGCTCCTCCTTGAGCTCGGCGAGGAGGTCGACCACCTTGACCCGTGTGGTGACGTCCAGCGCGCTGACGGGTTCGTCCGCGAGCAGCACCCGCGGTTCGCAGACGGTCGCCCGGGCGATCGCGATGCGCTGGCGCTGACCGCCGGAGAACTCGTGCGGATAGCGCTCCGCCGCGTCGGCCGGGAGCCCGACCCGCTCCAGGGCGTCGGTCACCTTGGGAGCAGCCGAGACCCTGGAGTCGATACCGAGCGAGCGGAGCGGCTCGGCCACGATGGCGCCGACCCGACGACGCGGGTCCAGCGACGAGTACGGGTCCTGGAAGACACACTGCACGCTGCGCCGGAACCGGCGCATCTGCGCACGGTCGCGCAGGCCGAGGTCCGCACCGTCGAATCGCACGGTTCCCGAGGTGGGGCGGGCCAGCCCGAGCAGAAGGCGCAGCAGCGTCGTCTTGCCCGCACCCGACTCCCCGACCAGGGCGAGGCTCTGGCCCGTCTCCACGGCCAGCGAGATGTCCTGGACGACAGGGGCGGCGCTCCCCCGGTAGCGCAGCGACGTCTCGGCCAGTTCCAGTACGGGCGTCATCGTGCGCTCCTCAGGTGCAGGGCGGACTCCAGCCGTCGGGCGCTGTCCACCAGCGCCTTCGTGTACTCGGCTCGCGGCTCGCGGACGATCTGCCGGACGCTGCCCTCCTCGACGGCGCGGCCGTCCTTCATCACCAGGGCGCGGTCGGTGATCCTCGACACGACCGCGAGGTCGTGGCTGACGAAGAGGACGGCCATGTCCCGTTCGCGTACGAGTGTGTCGATCAGGTCGAGCATCTCCGACTGCACGGACACGTCCAGGGCCGTGGTCGGTTCATCCGCTATGAGCAGCTTCGGTTCACAGGCCAGTGCCATGGCGAGGGCGACGCGCTGACGCTGGCCACCGGAGATCTCATGAGGGAAGGAGCGCGCGATGCGGTCGGGCTCGGGCAGCCGCACCTGCTCCAGGGCCTCGGTGACGGCACGCTTCAGCCCGGCGCCCTTCAGCCCCTGCCTCCTGCCGAGCGGTTCGGCTATCTGCCGGCCCACCCGCATCAACGGGTCGAGTGCGGTGAGCGGCTCCTGGAAGACGATGGCGGCGTCTCGGCCGCGCACGGTGGTGAGCCGCTTCTCGTCCGCCCCGACGATCTGGGTGCCGCACAGTTCGACACTGCCGGTGGCAGCCATGCCGTCGGGCAGCAGACCGAGCACGGCGAGGGTGGTCAGGGACTTGCCGGAGCCCGATTCGCCGATCAGGCCGAGTCGTTCCCCCGGGGCGAGGGTCAGCGAGAGATCGTCGACCAGAGCGCGGCCGTCCGTGGTGCGGATGGTCAGTCCGCGGACGTCGAGGATGGTCACGCGCGCCTCCGCCGGGTCGCCGGGTCGAGGGTGTCACGCAGGCCGTCGGCGATGAGGTTCACGCCGACGACGAGCAGGACGAGCAGGATGCCGGGGGCGAGCGCGCCCGCCGGTGCCGTGGTGAAGGTGGCCTGTGCCTCCTGGAGCATCCGGCCCCACGAGGCGTTGGGCGGCGGCGCTCCCAGACCCAGGTAGGACAGACCGGCCTCGGCCAGCACCGCGAGCCCGAACTGAAGAGCCAGGTTCACGACGAGGGTCGGCCAGATGTTGGGCAGGACGTGTCCTGCCACGGTGCGCGGCCAGGACGTGCCCGACGTCCGGGCCGCCGTGATGTAGTCCTGTGCCAGTACCCGCTTGACCAGGATGCGGACCAGTCGCGCCACGACCGCGCTCTGCGCGAGGCCGATGGCCAGCACGGCGGAGCCCAGCGTGGCCGAGCGGGCCGCGACGATGAGCATCGCGAGGAGCAGGGTCGGGAAGGCGATCAGGATGTCGAGGAAGGCGGAGAGCGTGTCGTCGAGCCAGCCCTGCGCGAACGCCGCGAGGATGCCGAGCGAGATACCCACGGCGGCCGCGATGAGCACCGATCCCAGTCCGGCCTCGAAGGCGATCCGGGAGCCGGTCATCAACTGGGTGAACAGGTCGCGGCCCAGCTTGTCCGTGCCGAGGAGATGTCCCTGGCCGGGGCCGGTGAGCCGTCCGCCCGAGGTGTCGTCGGAGGCGTAGGGGAGCCAGAAGCACGAGACCAGCGCCAGCAGCGCGATCAGACCGGCCAGGACGCATCCGACGACGAGCGTGTACGAGCGCCGGGCCGACCGCTTCGTGGGCGTCGGGGACGGTGTCTGTGCCGTTTGTGTCATCGGGAGCCTCCGGACAGCCTGCCGCGCAGTCGCGGGTCGACGATCCGCTGGACGAGGTCGGCCGCGAAGCCGATGATCAGGACCGCGAGCGTGGAGACGAACAGCACGCCCTGGATGACGGGGTAGTCGTGCTGGGCGATCCCGGTGGCGAGCATCGAGCCGAGGCCCGGCAGCGCGTACACCGACTCGACGACGACCGCTCCGAGCAGCGTGGACGCCAGCTCGATACCGAGGATGGAGATGACCGGTACGGAGGCGTTGCGCAGACCGTGCCGCCATACGGCCCGCCCGAACGACGAGCCCAGCGCCCGTGCCGTGCGCAGGTAGTCGCTGCCCAGCACATCGAGGGTGGCCGAACGGACGTAGCGGATCAGGGACGCGCTCATGACGAGCGCGATGGTCACGACGGGCAGCACCAGCGAGCGGACCGCCTCACCCGGCTGGTCCCAGCCGTCCGGCGGGAAGCCACCCGCCGGAAGCCAGCCCGCGTTCAGCGCGAAGACGTCGATGAGGATCATGCCGAGCCAGAACACCGGCACGGCGATGCCCAGTTGGGACACTCCGCTCAGCAGCGACCCGTACCAGGTGCGCCGCTTGTACGCGGCGACGAAACCGGTCGGTACGGCGATGACGACGGCGAGCACGAACGCGGCGAGCGTCAGGGGAACCGTGACGTCCAGCCGCGAGGAGACCTCGGGCCCGACCGGCAGCGAGCTGACGAACGACGTACCGAGGTCCCCGCTCGCCAGCTGCCCGATCCAGTGGGTGAACTGCTCGGGCAGCGGCTTGTCGGAGCCGATCGAGTGGCGGGCCGCCGCGATCTGCTCCGGGCTCGCGCCCACCGAGGTGAGCGCGTTGGCGGGGTCGCCGGGCAGCATGCGCAGCAGTGCGAACAGCACCACGCTCGCAAGCGCCAGCGACACCAGCAGGAAGCCGAAGCGGCGCAGCAGATAGCGCGCCATCAGCCCTTCTTCTTGATGTCGTAGGCGTGGAACTGCGAGTTGAGACCGTTGAGCGGGTAGCCGGACAGCTTAGTGTTCGCCACGACGATCTGCGGGTACAGGTACAGCCAGTCGCTGGCCGCGTCCTCGGCGGTCTTCTGGTTGACCTTCTTCAGGAGCTCGGTCTGCTCGGCCGTGCTGGAGGCCGCCTCGGCCTCCTCGACCCACTGGGTGACCTGCTTGTTGTCGTAACCCCAGTAGAAGTCCGGGTTGCCGTACCAGACCAGGTCGCGGTCGTTGACGTGCTCCTGGAGCGTGGCCGTGAAGTCGTGGTTCTTGTAGACCTTCGTGTACCACTCGTCCGGCGTGATCGTGTTGATCTTGACGGTGATGCCGACCTTGGCGAGCTGGGACTTGATGAAGGTCGCGGCGGTCGGGTGCGGGTCGTAGTTCGGGGTGTCGAGGGTGAAGGTGAAGCCGTTCGCGTGACCGGCCTCCTTCAGCAGCTTCTTGGCGCGCGCCGGGTCGTACGCGTTGACGTGGGTCAGGTCCTCGTACCACGGGTCGGTGGGGGGCACCATCGAGCCGATGGACTTGCCGTAGCCGCCCCAGACCGACTCCAGCAGCTTCTTGTCGTCGATCGCGGCGGAAACCGCCTGGCGCACCTTGACGTCGGTGAAGGGCTTGGCCTTGTCGTTGAAGGCGAGCAGCAGCTTGGTCGTCGAGTTGCCGTCGTTGACCTTGTAGTTCTGGTTGCTCTTGAACTGGTCGAGGGCGTCGGGCGACTGCTCGCTCGTGACGATGTCGACGGCGTTGGTGAGCAGCGCGTTGTTGAGCGCCGTGGCGTCCTTGTAGTAGTGGAAGACGACCTGCTTGTTGCTCGCCGCATCGCCCCAGTAGCCCGCGAACCGGTCGAGGGAGAGGGCGGACCCGCGGGTCCACTTGTTCAGCTTGTAAGGCCCGGTGCCGTCCTCGCTCGTCTTCAGGCCCGTCGCCTCGGAGTTGATGATCCAGACGTAGGAGAGGTTGTAGACGAAGGAGATCGACTTCTTCGACAGCGTGACCTTCACGGTCCTCGCGTCCGGCGTGGCGATGTCCTTGATGACTTCGAGGTTGCTCTTGCGCGCGGACTGCGAGTCCTCGGCGATGACCTTCTCCAGGCTGTACTTGACGTCCTGGCTGGTCAGCGTCTTGCCACTGTGGAACTTCACACCGTCGCGGAGGGTGAAGGTGTACGTGAGCCCGTCCTCGCCGACCTTGTGGTCCTGGGCGAGCAGGTTCTCGACCTTGCCGTCGTCGGTGAGCCGGAACAGCCCTTCGTAGACGTTGCCGTTGAGGGCTTCGGTGACGCCCTGGCCGCCGCCCGCGGTGTTGTCGAGGTTCTGCGGCTCGTAGAGCGAGCCGATGTTGACGGTGGCGTTCTTGTCGAACGTCCCGCCCGAGGCGCTGCTCCCGGTCGAGCCTCCGCCGCAGGCGGTGAGGGTGACAGCGAGAACGGCCACGGTCGCGCCGGCGTACAGGGAGGTCTTCTTGATGCTCATGAGGGATACGCGCTTTCGTGCTGCGGTGAGGTGTGGAGCGGGGTGGTTCAGCGCTGCGCCGGGGAGGCGTCGCGGAAGACGGGGCGCTTCTCGCCTGCTTCGACCGGAAGGTGGAAGCGGTTCTGTCGCGGCGGCATCGGACAGTTGTACTGGTCGGAGAATCCGCAGGGCGGCACGAAGGCGCGGTTGAAGTCGAGGACGACGCGGCCGTCGTCGGCGGTGCGCTCGACGAAGAGGAAGCGTCCCGCGCCGTAGGTGGTGTCGCCATTGGTGGGGTCGCCGAAGACGAGCAGCAGGGTTCCCTCGTCGTCGAAGGCGCTCAGCGTGTACGCGCGGCCGTCGACGGTCAGCGTGATGTCGCCCGGTACGACGAGGTCTCGGGTGCCGCCGTTGTCCCGGATGTGTTCGAAGCCGACCCGTCGGGCGCCCGGCACCGGCGTGTACGAGGCCTCCAGGACCCACGACGGGTCGTACGGGAAGACGTCGATGCGCTCGAAGTTCTGGATGGCCGGCGACTGCGCGTCCCAGAAGCGGAGGCCGTGCTCGGGCTCACCGGTGACGCGGTCCGTCCGCTCGACCGTGGTGACGGTCACCTGCTCCGGCTGTCCCGCGCGGGCCGCCTCGACGTCGGGCCGCTCGCCCGCGGGTGACCAGCGGGTCTCGACCAGGGCGAGGTTGCCGGTGGCTGAGGTGACGGAGTTCCGTCGCCCGGCGCACCATGCCGTCCAGCCCTCGACGGGTGCGGCACTCGGCTGGTCGGGGGCAGTGGGGTGAGACACGGTGGAACCCATTCACGTGGACGATCTTCGGCCGGCTACCAGGCCTCGAAAGTCACGCGGAGTGAATCAATGCCCAAAGCACGTCCTTTATCTTCCATAAGACGATCTAATGTCAAATACGGATCAGCACCCGAGACACCTGCGCGGCACCCCGCGCCCCTCTCCTTGCGCGCCCACGCGCACGCGCACGCGCGCGAGGGCCGCGAACGGCCCTCGCGTGTGCGCAGATGATCATCCGTATCCGAAGATCCGCGCGATGAAGAATGCCGCAAAGATGATCGATCCGACCAGGATGATTCCTGCCCACAGGGCAGGGTGTTCCCAGATACCTCCGTCCGCGCGTTCCTCATGGGCTTCACTGGTGGAGCCCTCGGCTGGTGGGGTCTCCCCTGGGGGATGCAGTGTGATAGCCACACCACCATTTTCCCGCGCCCGCACGCCGTTCGCATCGCCCCGCAGCGGCCGCGCCCGCGCCCGTGTCCAGGTGGTCGCGGCGTCGACCGGGAGGCCGAGAAACTGTCCGGCACCCGCACGCGAGGAGGCGGCCACCGGAGATCCGGTGACCGCCTCCGACGCGTGCGTGGCAGGTGTTACTGGCAGGTGCCCGCGAACGTCTCGCGCGTCAGCACGTCCGTCGCAGCGGCCGTGGTGTCCAGCCAGACGATCCGCTGCCCGTCGCCGAGCGACGGAGCCAGCTGCGAACCGGAGGAGCAGGAGACCCGGCTGAAGTTGTTCAGACCGGCCACCACGTCCGCCGTGGTGGAGACCTTCACCTTGGTCGGGCCGTTCCAGGCACCGAGAGCGCCCCACAGGTCGAACGTCGAGTAGGCGAAGTACTCGTCGGTGACCGAGAACTGAGCGGCGTACAGGCTCTTCGGGTAGGTCAGCTTCTTCATCTGGGTCAGGTCACCGGAGGGAGCCGATCCGATGCTGGTGCTCGGGATCAGGAAACCGCCGGTGCTGCGGTAGAAGACGCGGTCCGAGGTGAGCTGGATGTCCGAGATCCAGTCGAAGAGGTAGCCGGTGATGCGACCCCTCTGGGTCTCGCCCGTGGCGATGTCGTAGACGTACAGGTACGTCCCGTCGCCGCCGGCCCAGGCGATCTTCCCGTTCTTCATGGCGAGGTGCGCGGCCGTGGTGCCGGCTTCCGGCGTCACATTGACCGTGGTGCCGTCGGCCTTCTTGAGCATGACGTCCTGCTCGCCGTCGGCGGTGGTGCTGATGTAGGCGAGGGCGCCGTTCTCGGTGACCGGCTCGGTCTCGTCCGCGTCCGGGGCGTCGACCAGCTTCTTGATCGCACCCTGACCCTTGTCACCGGCCTGGTAGATGCCGACGCCGTCCGCGGAGATGCGGGTGAAGACGATGCGCTGGTTGTCGAGGGACGGGTCCATCAGGTAGGCGTCCGACTGGGCCAGCTCGTGCACGGGGTTCTTGCCGAAGCGGCCGACCGTGATCCCGAAGGCGCCACTGCCCTGGTCCCAGGCGATCGCGTCGCCGTGGGCGATGGCGTAGACGTCACCGTTGACCTGCGCGGCCTGCTCGTCGATGCCGCCGTAGACCTCGTAGGCGGGCAGGATGTCCGAGGCGAGGGTCGTGCCGTCGTGCGTGCCGCCCTTCTGCTCCCAGCCCTTCTCGATCCCGTGCTCGTCGAAGGCCCGGTCGATGGCCTCGCGGTCGGCCGCCGAGACCTTCAGGGACTGCGCGGCCAGGGTCACCGCGTTGCGCATGTCGGTGAAGCCGGACAGCGGGGTGAGGTAGTTCTGGGCCGCCCGGTACATGATCCGGTCGGCGAGGTCCGGGTCGATGTTCTTGCGGATGTCCCACAGCGCTCCACCGACGATGGTGGAGTTGTAGTGCACACCACCGTTGTCGATGTCGAGCGGGATGGGCTCGTAGTCCGTCTGCGCGTTACGGCCGTCGTTGAGGTCGCGCAGCGCACACTCCTCCAGCGGCACGGTGCCGTTGCAGAGGTACTCACCGAGGAGGCCGGACTGCGGGTCGCTCATCGCGACGCCCTTGTCGGCGGTCTCCATGGCGTTGCCGAAGTAGTCGGAGATCGCCTCGTTGAGGGCGCCCGACTGGTTCAGGTAGACGAGTCCCGCGGCGTGCTCGGTCACGCCGTGCGTCATCTCGTGGCCGACGACGTCCAGACCCACGGACAGCGGCACGCCGTCCATGTGGCCGTAGACCATCTTGGAGCCGTCCCAGAAGGCGTTGGCGTAGTCCTTGTCGTTGCTCGAGACATTGACGACGGAGTAGACCGTGCCGCCCTTGCCGTCGACACCGTCACGGCCCAGCTTGTCCTTGAGGTACTCGTAGACCTTCGTGGCGTTCAGGTGGGCGTCGACCGCACCGGAGGTGGTGTTGGCGCCGTCGAACCGGTCGCTCGCGGAGGTCCCCAGCGGAATGTCGTCGGTGACCGGGCCGCCCGCCACGAGGGCGTAGCTCTTGCGCTGGGCGTCGTAGGTGCGTATCTGACCGCCCGTGGCCGCGTACATGTCGCGGGTGGAGTCGACGAGCGTGTAGGACCCGTTCGACTCCTTGTTGACGTCCAGCTCCACCTCGGAGCCGTCCACCAGCACGCCCGTGCCCTTGGCGGGCGCGACGTCCACGGCGTCGATGTTGTTGTACGACAGGGCGATGCCGCCGATGTTCGCGTCGACGAACACCTCCTGGCGCACCGGGCTGCCGTTGGCCTCGGCACCCGTGACGGTGAAGTGCCAGGCCAGCTTGCCGCCTCGGGCGTCGGGCAGGACGGTCAGGCCGTGGCCCTCCGTCTCGGCACCCTTGACCCGCGCCAGCTTCCCGTCGAGGGAGAACATCCGCTTCTGCGCGGTGGCTTCGGAGACGCTCGGGGTGGTGGAGACCGACAGGTCCGTGTACAGGGTTCCGGTGGCGGACTCGACACTCTGGCCGCCGTCCGCAGCCTGGGTCTGCACGGCGTATTCGGCTCCGAAGACCGGTACCCCGTTGTGCTTCTGCTGGAAGCGGACGGACGACTGCTTGCCGTCCTTGCTGGTGCTCACGGTCTCGAGGTCCGAGACCGGGACCTTGTACGTGTCCTGGTGGGCCTTCAGGTGTTCCCGTGCGGCCTGGGCCGGTGTGCCCTTGCGGACCGCGTCGTCGAGATGCCGCGTCATGGCAGGCGCGACGGGCACCCGGTCACCGGCCACGGACGTGGCGGCCGGCGCCTCCTCATCGGCCCAGGCCGGCGCCGTCAGCAGCGTCGAACCGGTGGCCGCGACGACCACTGCGGCGGCCAGGACACGGCGGAGCCGTCTTTGTCGTGTCGGGAACACGTGAACCCTCCCATATCGCAAAAATGCGTAAATTCGCCCGACTGCGCTGGTGCGGGAGACCTCGCATGGCCGGTGCCTGGTGAACGGGGCAAAGCTTCCCGGTCACGACACCAGATGTTTCGACACGACCCTTGGGACATACAAGGGAAATCACTGGCGCGAAGGCGCCGAGGCGTAAATACGCCTCAGAAGGCGCCCCCTTTCCGCCAGTTCAGCACCTTTCGCTCTTCGTGGCCGCCCCGCCGACTCCCGCCGACCTCCTGCCATTCGGGCTGGAAACGGGTGGTTGCGGCCGCATCGTCCGTGCGGGAGTACGGGCACCATCGGATCGCGCGGTGGCGATACCGCCCCGGCGTCCTTGCCCCGTCTACGAGCCCCGCCCAACTGCCGGGCCGACACGGCGCCCCCGCGCCCCGGCAAGCCGGGTCAGTCGAAGAGGGCAACGAGCCCGTTCACCCAGATCGCGAGGAACGCAAGGACCCCCACCAGGCATCCGGCCCCTGCCAGGAAGTCGGTGAAGGAGTTCCCCCCGTGGCCTTCCTCCCGGTCGGACGGCACCGCACTCCAGTCGCCGGGGCGCCCCACGACCTCGGAGCAGGCTGCTCGTACTGCTGCCAGCTGTTCTCTGGCAAAGGCCGTTCGGGCGAGCGCCTCAGGCCCCTGCCAGGCCAGTGCCCGCATGCGCTGCGGAGCGGTGCGGTACCTCTTCTCGAAGGCGGAGGTCTCCGCCGCGTCCCGGTCCGGTTCAAGGTACATCCAGCGCCCCGCCTCCGCGGGCTCACCGTACAGCCGGTACACCTCGGCCAGGCGCCGGCGAAGCATCAGGTCATCCGGACAGGACGACACCAGCCCGCGCAGACGCTGGCGCGCGACGGGAACCCGGCCGGCGGCCAGGTCTGCATCGGCTCGGGCAAGGGTGTCTCTCATCGGCATGAACGCATGATCGAGTGCCGCAGTGACCGCCGTCGACCGGGTTTCGTCGCTCACCACGCGCAGGGACGGCCTCACCGGCAGCAGTCCGTTGCGCGGCCATCCCGCGGGTCCCCGGCCCGAGGGATGGCCGCCGACACGGCACACCCGTCGGCCGATCCGCCGCCTCGGACACGCACACAAGGATGCGCGCCCGGCGCATGACGCCGAACGCGCATTCACGGCCAGCCCGCAGTACCGGAGCATCGAGCCGGCCGCCCGGGGGACCGGCCCTACGGATGCAGCACCACCGTCGTGCAGCCCTCGATCCGCTGGTCGAACTTCTCGTACGCCGACGGCGCCTGGTCCAGGGGCAGTTCATGCGAGACGACGAAGCCCGGCTTCGCCCGACCCTCGATGATCAGGTCGCGCAGGAGCCGGTTGTAGCGCTTCACGCTGCACTGCCCCGTACCCAGGCGCAGCCCCTTCTCGAAGAGCTTGCCGATCGAGACGAGGAGCATGCCGTGCTTCGCCTGCTCGTCAGGACCGCCGGGGTCGGTCGGGACGTAGAGCCCGGGCACGCCGAGCGCCCCGGTGGCCCGAACCGTGTCGACCAGCGAGTTGAGGACGGTGGCCGGTTGCTCGCGGTCGGTTTCGCGCCCCCTCGCCTGGTAGCCGACGGCATCCACGCCCTTGTCCGTACCAACGCCCCCGGTCTGCTCCTTGATCTGCTCCACGGCGTCGCCCTCGGAGAAGTCGATCGGCACCGCGCCGATCTCCCGGGCCTTGTCCAGCCGCTCGGTCACCCGGTCCACGACGAACACCTTCTTGGCCCCGCGCAGCAGGGCCGAGTAGGCGGCCATGAGACCGACCGGCCCACCGCCGTACACGGCGACGCTGTCGCCCGGGCGGACCTCGGCGAGTTCACAACCGTGGTAGCCGGTGGGGAAGATGTCGGCGAGCAGCGTGAAGTCGATCTCGTGCTCGTTCCCCGGCGGCAGCTTCAGACAGTTGAAGTCGGCATAGGGGACGCGCAGGTACTCCGCCTGACCGCCCGGCCAGGGCCCCATCGCGACGCCACCGTAAGCTCCGCCCGCGAAGCCGGGGTTGACGGTCTGGCAGAACGCCGTGAAGCCGTCGACACAGTTGGCGCAGAACCCGCAGGCGACATTGAAGGGCATGACCACGCGGTCGCCCTCCTTGAGAAGAGTGACGCCCTGGCCGGTCTCCTCGATGATTCCCATGTTCTCGTGGCCGAAGACGGTGCCCGGCTCGGCTGTGGTCCGGCCTTCGTACATGTGCAGGTCGGAGCCGCAGATCGCGGTGGACGTGACCTTCACGATCACGTCGTTCGGGTGGTGGATCCTGGGCTTTTCGACGTCTTCGACCGCCACCGTGAACGGCCTCTTGTACACGACGGCCTTCATGGCTGCCTCCTCCGCTCGGGAATGCGCGCACGTATTCCGCCCGCGCTGTCCGCCCGTTCCCGCCCGGCTCCCGTGACCCATCTCTCATGATTCTCCGCCCTGAACAATCGGACAACCCGGTAAAATCGGTCTAAATCTTCGCCTTGATTCGCACCCCGAGAATCGGAAAAGGAGCGCACCCAGTGGCCGCGCAACGCCTCGGAACCCTCCTCGTCCCCGTGCCCGGACTGTCCGGCACCACCTACCCGCCCGGGACGACGGTGTCCGTCCGCGGTCGCGGCGCGACCGTCGACGCCTTCGTCAACGGCGACTGGCTGCCGCTCTCCTGGTGGGAATTCTCCGACGGGCTCCGCGAGGACATCGCAGACCGCTGACACAGGGACGCACCCCTTCCCGCATCCCGGCACTCCCCCATTTGCGTGTCACGCATCTTTGCGTGATACGCATCTTTACGTGACACGCATCTTTACGTAGCGCGCAGTATTCACTAGCGTGGATTCATGGGATTGCGAGAGCGGAAGAAGGCCGAGACGCGCGCCGCACTCAGCTGGGCAGCGCTCCGGCTGACTGTCGAACGCGGGCTGGACGACGTCAGGGTGGAGGACATCGCCGAGGCGGCCGGAGTCTCGCCGCGCACGTTCAACAACTACTTCTCCAGCAAGGGCGAGGCGATCGTCGCCCGCCATCTGGACCGGTGTCTGCGCATCGCGGAGGCACTGCGCGAACATCCGGCGGAACCTCTGTGGGAGGCGATCCTCCTTGCGGTGCTGCCGCAGTTCGAGCCGGACGCCGCCGCGACCGCTCCTCCTGGTCACGACGCGGGGCAGTGGGCGACAGGCGTGCGCATGATGCTCGCCGAACCGGCCCTTCAGGGCGAGATGTTGCGGGCCGGAGCGCTCGCCGAGGCCGGGATCGCCGAGGCCGTCGCCGACCGCACCGGCACCGACCCGCGGCAGGACCTGTACCCACACCTCGTTGCGTCCACGGTGCTGGCGGCCACGAACACGGCGATGGCCCACCACCTCCGCACCGATCCCCCGGTGCCGGTCCGGGACTTGCTCGCCGAGGCCCTCACCCGGATCGCGGCGGGCCTGCCCGCGCCCCGGATGTGCACCGCGACCGCCGGGTCCGACAGGACGCCGGGCGCAGGCCACCTGCCCGGAGGGGGAAACCGCTCATGATCGACGTCGTCATCGCAGGTGCCGGGCCCAACGGGCTGATGCTGGCCTGCGAGCTCGCTCTGGCCGGCGCACAACCGCTCGTCCTGGAACGCCTCACCGAACCCACCGGCGAGCAGCGCGCGAACGGCCTGGTCGGCCAGGTCGTCAGCATGCTCGACCGGCGCGGACTCTATGAACGGCTGACCGCACCCGGTGCGACGCCCCAGCCGGTGCCCGCTTTCGTGTTCGGCGCGTTCCCGCTCGGCCTGAGCGACCTGCCGGACAACCCGCTCCACACACTGATGGTTCCGCAGCGTCGGATCGAGCAGATGCTCGCCGAGCGCGCGGCCGAACTGGGTGTCGAGATCCGCCGCGGCCACGAGGTGACCGGCCTGGCCCAGGACGAGCGGTCGGTGCGGATCGCCGTGCGCGGGCGGGAGCCCGTCGAGGCCACGTTCCTGGTCGGTGCCGATGGCGGGCACAGCACGGTCCGCAGGCTCGCCGGCATCGACTTCCCGGGTGTCACCACGGACGACTCGGTGTCACGCACCGGTCATGTGGCGGTGCCGCCGGATCTGCTGGGGGCCGACGGCAGTCTGTCGGTACCCGGCTTCGGCACCGTGCCACCGTTCCAACACGTACGGACCGAACGCGGCCTGATCGCCTGGGCGCCGTTCCCCGGCAAGGATCCACTGATCAGCGTCACGGAATGGCAGCAGCCACCGGAGGGCGAGGGCTCGCTCGACGAGCTTCGGGCCGGCGTCTCCCGGGTCCTCGGCGCGGACGTACCGCTCGGCCCGCCGACCGGCCCGGGGCCGCACCTGCTGAGGCGGCTGTTCGGAGGCAACACCCGGCTCGCGTCGCGCTACCGCGCGGGGCGCGTGTTCCTGCTGGGGGATGCCGCGCATGTGCACTCGGCCATCGGCGGCCCGGGGCTCAACCTGGGTCTGCAGGACGCGGTGAACCTCGGCTGGAAGCTGGCGGCGGAACTCCGCGGCCACGCGCCGGAGGGGCTGCTGGACACCTACGAGTCGGAACGCGCCCCGGCGGCTCGGCGGGTCATCATGCATACGCGGGCGCAGTCCCTCCTGACCAGGCCGGGCGGCGACGTGACGGCGCTGCGCGAACTCCTCGGCGAACTCCTCGTCCATCCCTCCGCGCGGCAGCACATCGCGCAGCTGCTGTCCGGTACGGACATCAGCTACGCCATGGAGCCCGCGAGCGGAACCCATGTCGGCCGGTGGGCGCCGGACGTGCGGGGCCTGCGTGAACTGACCCGCACCGGCCGCCCGGTCCTTCTGGACCCCACCGGCAGTCTCGACACGGGCCCCTGGGCCTCACACGTCGACACGGTGGCCTGCCCCGAACTCGACACCGGGCTGCTGCTGAGGCCCGACTGCTACGTCGCCTGGCAGGGCACCACGGGCGAGGGTCTGTACGAGGCCCTGGGCAGGTGGTTCAAGGCGGCATGAGACCCGGAGGGCCTGGCCCGGGTGACCGCCTATGTCCTGGGGCCGCGGTGTCGTCCACTGCCCCCAGGGCGGGCGGCCGACGGCCGGACGGCCGCATACGGTTCGCGGCGTCCGGGATGCCGCCGCACCGGCCTTCCCGGGCCCTGAATCCCGCCCAGATGACACCGCCCGAACGGTCAGAACGACTGGGGTTACCATATGAGCGCCGCCTAGCTCGAAAGATAATCCTGTGACTGTCAACGAAGACTCGTTCACCAACTGGAAGAACCGCGAAGAAATCGCGGAGTCGATGATCCCGATCGTCGGGAAGCTGCACCGCGAGCGGGACGTCACGGTCCTGCTGCACAGCCGCTCCCTGGTGAACAAGTCAGTGGTCAGCATCCTCAAGACCCATCGTTTCGCCCGGCAGATCGCCGGTGAGGAACTCTCGGTCACTGACACGCTGCCCTTCCTGAAGGCGCTCACCACGCTCGACCTCGGCCCTTCGCAGATCGACATCGGCATGCTCGCCGCGACCTACAAGGCCGACGACCGCGGTCTGTCGGAGGAGGAGTTCACCGCCCAGGCTGTCGCCGGCGCCCTGGGTGCGAACAAGGCCGAGCCCCTTGAGGGACGCGACGTGGTCCTGTACGGCTTCGGCCGCATCGGCCGACTCGTGGCCCGGCTGCTGATCGAGAAGGCCGGCTCCGGCAACGGTCTGCGTCTGCGCGCCATCGTCGTCCGCCAGGGCGGCGACCAGGACATCGTCAAGCGCGCCTCGCTGCTGCGGCGTGACTCGATCCACGGCCAGTTCCAGGGCACGATCACCGTCGACGAGGCGAACAACACGATCATCGCCAACGGCAACGAGATCAAGGTGATCTACGCCGGCGACCCGTCGGAGGTCGACTACACGGCGTACGGCATCAAGGACGCCATCCTCATCGACAACACCGGCAAGTGGCGCGACCGCGAGGGCCTGTCCCAGCACCTCCGCCCCGGTATCGCCAAGGTCGTGCTGACCGCTCCGGGCAAGGGCGACGTCCCCAACATCGTCCACGGCGTCAACCACGACACCATCAAGCCGGACGAGCAGATCCTGTCCTGCGCGTCCTGCACCACCAACGCGATCGTCCCGCCGCTGAAGGCGATGGCGGACGAGTACGGCGTCCTGCGCGGCCACGTGGAGACCGTCCACTCGTTCACCAACGACCAGAACCTGCTGGACAACTACCACAAGGCCGACCGCCGTGGGCGTTCGGCGCCGCTCAACATGGTGATCACCGAGACCGGTGCGGCCTCGGCCGTCGCCAAGGCACTGCCGGACCTCAAGGCGCCGATCACCGGCAGCTCGATCCGTGTCCCGGTGCCGGACGTCTCGATCGCGATCCTCAGCCTGCGGCTCGGGCGCGAAGCCACCCGCGAGGAGGTCCTCGACCACCTCCGCGATGTGTCGCTGACCTCGCCGCTCAAGCGTCAGATCGACTTCATCAGCACCCCCGACGCGGTGTCGAGCGACTTCATCGGTTCGCGTCACGCCTCGATCGTCGACGCCGGTGCCACCAAGGTCGACGGCGACAGCGCGATCCTCTACCTGTGGTACGACAACGAGTTCGGCTACTCGTGCCAGGTCATCCGCGTCGTCCAGTACATCTCCGGAGTGGAGTACCCGACGTACCCCGCCCCGGCGGCCTGACCCGGCGGACCTTCCGCGCCGCCGTCCCGCGCCTCACCTCCGGGACGGCGGTCGACCCCGGTCGGCGACCGGCCGATCCGCCCCGGAGGGGCAGGCGCCGACCCGGAGCACGAGGCGGCTCGGTGGGTTCCCTGTGCACACGCGCCGAGCCCCTTCACCAGGCACACTCAGTGCAGCCTCCAGGTGAGTTTGTCACCGCCCACCCACCGGACCACATCCGGGTCGTCGAGGTCATGGACCGTGATCCCCGCGGCCGAGGCCGCGGCGAGCACGTCCATCATCGATGTCGCCTCGCACACGACCTCCCCGTCGATCTCCACGAGGCGGAAGGGCGGATCACCCGGCTCCACCGCCAGCACGGTGATCCGAGGCGCCGAGATATGAGGGCTTGCACTTTCGGTCATGCGGTGATCCGTTCCACGCCGTAGTCGGCAATATGTCCGGCGGCCGGGTGGGTGACCCGCCTCGACCGTCCGCTGCGACTGCCCGCAGCGCCCCGGATGCCTGACTTCCCGCGCCTCACGGACAGCTCCCGCACCGCGCCGACCCGCATTCGGGTGACGGCCGGAACCTCACTACAGGGCCGGAACGGTCGCAGCACCCAGGTCGCCTCCGCTCAGGCACGGGGGCGTCCGCACCACCCTCACCGAGCGCCAGGGGTGCGCTCCGGAGGCTGCCCGCAGGCCATCCTGCGGGCGATCCTTTCGGCGCGTCACGGAGGAGCCGACCCCGCCTCCGGGGAGACTCTGGCCATGGCCAAAGCAACGAAGGCAGTCCTTGAAGGCGGCCCCGAAGACCTTCCCGAGCGGATCGTTCCCCTCACCCCACCCGGACCGGACATCAAGATCCCGTTCCGCGGAGGATACGAGCACTTCAAGGAAACGGACCGCCAACGAGACACCAAAGAAGGCGAGTTGCCGGTCTACGAGTGGTGGGAACGCACCGAAGTACCGGGGTGAAGGCCACCGGCCCACGCGCCCCGCCGGGAACAAGGGACAGGCACGGGTTCGGTCGAGGCGGCGGGGCCCGGTGGCACCAGCCGGGGAGGAAACCCTCGGCCTCGAAACAACCCCTATGGGACAGTCGGGTTCCGGGGAACCACCGCGACGCCGGTCCGCACCCCGGGCACCCCTGCGCCTCCTCCGCCGTGCGGCTCCCTCGTACGGGGAGACGCTCGCCTGCATGCAGTAACCCGGGGCGCGCACCGAACCTCCCACCGCAAAGCTATGGGATACGCGCTCCCCCGTTCTCTCGGCGAAAGACGAAGAAGGGTTTCTCCGTGCGTTTCTTCCGCATAGCGCTATGGGTCACGGCTCCTGCGGCGGTTTCCCTGCTCGCGGCTCCCCCGGGAAGGGCGCCTTCCGGCGCCGGGGGCGAGACAACTCCGGAAGGCCCGCTCTCCGTATGGCGAGCCGCAGCGGCTCCGGCACTGGCCGCCCAGTCCGCACTGCCCTTCCCGGCCCTCGGGGCGACATCGCTGGCATTCCCCCATGGGGCGCCACGGCCGGCCATCGTGATGCGTAGCCAGTGGCGGGCCGACGAGACCAAGCGCGATCCCCATGCCCACTACGCGCAAGGGGTGAAGGCAGTCTTCATCCATCACACGGACTCCCCCAACAACTACGACTGTGACGACGTCCCGGGTACTGTGCGCAATCTGTACACGGGCCAGACGCGTGACCGGCAATGGGGCGACCTCGGCTACAACTTCCTTGTCGACAAGTGCGGCACCATCTACGAAGGACGCGCCGGCGGCACGGACCGGCCCGTCGTCGGCTCCCACACCCTCGGCTTCAATCAGGACACCACGGGAATCGCCGCGATCGGCACCTTCGACCGAGGCACTCCGGTACCGGCACCCATGGAGCGCGCGATCGCCGCGCTCGCCGCCTGGAAGCTCGGCCTGAGCGGCATCGACCCCACCAGCAAGGTGAGACTCACGTCCACGAGCGACAAGAGCCGTTACCCCGCCGGGACTTCAGCCGCATTCAATGCCATCTCCGGCCACCGCGACGGCTATGCAACCAGCTGTCCCGGCGAAGCACTGTTCGCACGCCTCCCTGCGATCCGGAGCCTTGCCGCCCGCCTCCAGGGCAGGCCCCTCCCCGCACCCGCCGGCGCCACCCTGCCCTCGGACCTGCCGATCCTCCAACACGTCGGTCACTGAAGGCCGGGGGCGCCTCGCTCCACCCATGTCCTCACCGGGACAAGACTGTTCACCCGGCCCCGTCGAGCCCCGCACACGGCGGTGAACCCGCCACCGGAGCCCCGAACCGTCCCGCGCCCAGCACCGCCTCCCCGGCGGGCCGGGGCGATCGGCCGCGGGATGCAGGTGCCGCCCTCGCTCCGTAGGCTGGTGGACGGCATCGACCGGCCGGGCCCCACGCCCACCGCACCCTGCACCTGTCGGCCGCGCGCAGCGATTCCGTTCAGCAGGTGCGGCGATCACCGGGATCGGCAACCGGTCCTGCCGCTCGATGCCGTGACAGGCGCCGGGCCGTCGGCTCGGGAACGGATCGCCCCTTACGCCTCTGACGTGGAGCCCTTCATGAGCACACCGCGGGACCTGTTGATCACAGTCATTGACATGTCGCCCAGTCACTCCGTGGAACGCGGCAACCTGTCCCTCGCGCTCGCGGGAGCCGAGCTGATCGATCTGCTGGCCGCCGAGGCCATCAGGCTGGACGACGACCTGATCGTTCCCACCCATCCGCCGCAGATGTCGGATCGCCTGTTGGACCAGGCCGCCTCCTCGCTCGTCGGCCGGCCTCCGTACGAGACGCTCGACGACTGGCTGTGGCGCAGAGGCCGCGGCCTCTCCACGGCTTATGTGGAAGCCCTCGAAGCGGACGGGCAGTTGATCCGGAAACGGCATCCCCGCTGGATGCCTGCCCGGGCCGACCGGACGACCTTGGCCGATTCAGCAGCTCGCCGCGATGCGGCCGAGCGCTGGGCCTCGGACGAGCCCGTCCTCGCCGCTCTCGTAGCGGCTGCCGGCATCCACGACAGGCCGGCCGGCGAATTCCCCGGCGCGGCCGACGACCCGGTGACGACCGTACTCGCCGCACTCGACGACGCGTTGAAGGATCTGGAGTTCCAGCGACAACGCCGGGCCATCGACCAAGCGGCCTTCGACAACGTGTGGCGAGGCGAGTGACGAGTTCCGCCCCTCCGCGGGCTCATCCCCCGCGCCCTTTCTTGCCCCATCCGGCCCTGGCGAGGCACGGGTCGGGATGTGCATGATGCATCAATCATGGTTCATACACGCTTCATGCATCATGCACACATTCTGTGATATATCTACCGAAGGTGATCTTCCCAAAAGGAAGGCAAGCCCGCACCCAAAGGACGCCTCGCGTGGACATGCCCCTCGACCGGATCGAGTTCGAGACCATGCTTCTCGGCCGGTACATGCATCTGCTCACCCACCGGGGCGACGGGCGACTCGACCGCAGCGCCTACATACTCCTGAGCCGTATCCAGGACGAAGGTCCGCTCTCGATCAGCCAGCTCAGCGAAGCTTTCGGCCTGGACACCTCCACCCTCAACCGGCAGACCGCCGCCATGCTGCGCACCGGTGTCGTCGCGCGCATCCCCGACCCCGAGGGGGGCATCGCCCGCAAGTTCGCCATCACGGCCGAGGGCGAGCGCCGCCTGGACAGGGACCGGACCGCGAACATGAACGGTCTGGCCCGCGTACTGGAGGACTGGACACCCGAGGAAGCAACACAGTTCGCGGACAGCCTCGCCCGATTCAACCGCCACATCGAACGCCTCGACGGCCGCCCCTGGCCCCGCGGCTGAGCCCGCGGCGAGATCGCCGGGAGCCTCACCGCGGGGCGAGTGCCGATGGCCTCGTCCTGCACGGCAGTGCGGGACGAGCCCGCCACCCCTCGCAGTCCGGCTTCAGCAGCGGGACGTCGGCGCACAAGCCAGAACCCCGGCCCGATTCCGGCGGGCCGGGGTTCTGCGTCAGGCGGGTGAGTCGTTCACCAGCCTTGTGTGCGGTGCCAGGTCACCGGCCATCGCGAAGATGTTCGGTCACTTGTCTCCGTAGCCGCCCTCGTCGCCGCCACCGTAGCCGCCCTCGTCGTCGCCGTAGCCACCTTCCTCGCCGCCGCCGTAGCCGCCGCCGTGGTGACGCTCGATCACACGGAAGCTGCCGACCACGCCGTTGCGGACCTTCACGCCGCCCTTGACACGGCCCGGGTGAACGCCATCGCTGGAGCTCCACGGTCCGACAACCGCGAGCGGGGCGCCGTTGTCGCAGGTCGCGCCACGGAAGACCTCGACGGTCTTGCGGCTGTCGTTGCGGATGTTGAGGGTCTTGGAGCCGAGGCCGCTGACCACCGTCACGCAGCCGAGGCCGTCGGCGGTGTAGGTGCGCTCGTTGATCTGGATGCGGCCCTTGTAGTAGTGCCGCTTGCGCTCCTTGTTCTCCTTGTTGTAGCCCTTGTTGCCCTTCTCGTAGCCACCCTTGCCCTCGTTGCCCTTGCCCTCTTCACCATTGCCGGTGTCGCCACCGTTGAGGGAGGAGAGGGGGGTGGTGGCCTGCTGGACGACAGGGGCTGCCTGGGCCGGCTCCGTGGAAGCGGCCGAGGCGTACGTGATGCCGGTCGCGGCCAGAGCCGCGGCAGCCGCGACAGCGGCAGTAACGACGGTGGAACGGGTAACCATGTCACTTCTCCTGTCTCAGAGAGGTCGGCTGAGCAGTCGACCCGAGATTGAACGTACTGAGACTCCCAACAACTGTCATATCGGACATATTGAATTACTGGCCCGAGGGCGCCGATCGAGGTACAGGAGACACCCGGATGCCAGGTCCGGTTTTTCCGGCGACAGATCAAGTCGGCTTGTTCAAAGGGTGGTTGAAATGCGCCTAGACCGTCCGGGCGACTTGCTGACACCTGCTCACCCCCGGTGACGGCGTGTCTGCGTTGACACGGCCTCGGTTCGCGAGCGCACGCCACATCCCGAAGGGCGGCCATCACCGCTCCACAACCTTCTGACCAGCAGTGACTCCCAAAGAGCCACGTCCGGCCCCTGGCGCACAACCGGGGGCGCGGCGCCCTGCGGGCCATGAGGGGCCGGCAAGGGCGGCCGACGGGACACGGGCGGCGAGCACGTTCGGCCCGGCACCCCAGGAAGCGCCTTCGCCGGGCGCCCCGTACGAGGGCGACCACCTCGGCACACGCCGCAGAGGCGTCGACAGCGACAGAACGGCCCCTCCGGCACGGGGGCCAAGAACCGGTGGCGCCGGATCAGGCGGCGCCCGGCGCCGGCACGAGCCCGTCCTCCACCAGCCCCTTCAGCACGGCTGCCCCCAGGGCCTGCACCGCCGACTGCGGGCGGACCATCACAGTGAACTCCTTGATCAGGCCCTCCTCGTCGAACTGGAGCAGATCCATTCCATGGATCTGCTTGCCGTTCACACGGGCCCGGAAGATCAGGATCTCGGAGGGTGCCTGCACCCCATCCGCACCCATCTCGGCCGATCCGTCGAAATGGCCGACGTAGCGGAAGTCCTCGAACGTCCTCAGCAGGACCCCGAAGAGTCCCAGCACCATGGGAAGCCCTTCGAACGGAGTGAACTTCACCGGGCTGTACAGGCGCACGTCTTCGGTGAACAGACCGTCCAGCGCGGCGAGATCACGCTTCTCGACGGCGGCGCGGAAACGGTCCGCAGTGTCGATGGACATCCTTGTCCTCCCCACCCATCCATAGGACTACGTACGTTGATGAGTATCACCGAAGGAGGGGCGGCGAAAAGGGTAACGGATCATTTCAGAGCACGAAGGTTGGCAGGCCTGAGAGTTGGGTGTCGAGTCAGCAGGTATCTGCGGGACGTCGGGAAATCCAACGGCTTGTGGGCGTTCCTGCTGGACGAACTCCCCGGCCGGCCAGGCACGTTGCGACACCACTCGGCCCACACCGTTGCCCTGACGCCTTGCCCCGTGGGTTCGCGGCTCCGGGGAGTGGGACGTGGTGCAGTCGCTGAAACGGCCACCTCGCAGGCGGGCCCGAGCCAGGATGGATACGTGAACGACATCGCGATCCGACCCGCCCGTATCAGTGAGTTGGCCGCCGTCGCCGAGCTCCGATGGTGGTGGACGCAGGAGATCCATGGAACGCCGGACGCCCCACTGGAGGAGTTCGTGCCCCGGTTCGTGGCCTGGGCACGGCAGAACGAGTCCTCGCACCGGTGCATGGTGCTGGTCCGCAGCGAGGTGGTCATCGGCATGGCCTGGCTGGCGACCACGGAACGCGTGCCGCATCCGCGCGCGTTCGAACGGATGTCGGGCGATGTGCAGTGCGTGTACGTGAAGCCGGACGAGCGTGACCGCGGTCTGGGTGGCGAGCTGATCAAGGCGGTCATGGCATGGGCAGATGAACTGGGTCTGGAGCGGGTGACGGTCCATTCCAGCGACCGGGCCGTCCCGGCGTACTGCCGTCAGGGCTTTGCTGCCTCACCGGCTCTGCTCCAGTTCAGCGTGGGGCAGGACCCTGCAGAGTGACGCACCAGCACAGCGCTGCGACGGACGCACGTGCCCGCCCGGAGAGCCGGGGCAGGGCTTGGTCGAACGGCGCATGGCCCCGGGTCGGTACAGCTCACCACGGCACCGGTCGTCCCGGCCGCCAAGGAACGGCAGCGGCCCGGCGCGAGGCTGCGGCCGGTCCGGCGCGCCGGACCGGCCGCAGGTCGGCGCCATCGGCGGAGCCCGGCCCGAAAATGCAGGCGTGTCTACTCCTGATCTCCCTCCCGGACGCGCCCCGCGGAGCGAATGGGCGCTGCTGCTGTTGTCAGCCGCCTCCGGGGCTGCCGACGCGTTCGTCTTCGTCTGCGTCGGACAGGTCTTCGCCGGGGTGATGACCGGCAACCTGGTACTGCTGGGCGCCTCTGCCGTCGGGGTCGGGGAGCAGGGGGTGGCCCTTCGCGTGATCACCTCGCTCGGTTCCTACGGCGTCGGGGTCGCATGCAGCGCGTGGATGGGCGAACGATTGCGGTGGCCCCTTCCGGTGATGTTGCTGATCGAGGTGACGCTCCTCGCGGCGGGTGCCGTGCTGTGGGCCCTGGAGCCGGTCGACGGCGGCGTCAGACTGGGACTGTTGTCGCTCTTTGCCCTGGCCATGGGGATTCAGTCCCGCCTTCGCGCGACGCCCACCAATTACTTCACGGGCACGCTCACCTCTCTCGTGAGCCGGGTGACGCTGCGCTCGCAGAGTCGGGAGGACCGTTGGGTGGCCGGCCGGCTGATCGCGGTCGTGGCGGGGGCAGCGGTGACGGCGCTGGTCGTACGGGTCTGGCCGGGAGCCGCCGCCTCGGTGGCTGTGGCTCCGGTGTTGGGTGCACTGCTGATCGAGTCGGCGCCCCGGTGGTCCTCCGGGGGCCGATCGCACCAGTCCCGTCGGACGCGTGCCCGGTAGAGCGGGGCCCGGCCGGTAGAGCGGGGCTCGGCCGGATCAGAGGTCCGGACCCACCGGTCTGCTTGCGCCAACGTCCGTCAGTAGCAAGATTGTTCGGAGGATCGACACCCTCATGCCGCCTGCGACATATGCCAGAAGCAACAAGTCATCGAGTGTTGCCAATTCCCTCACAGCGTCCCGCAGCCTGTGCAACAGTCGTCTACGGTCCACCTTCCCGACCTGGCAGTGCAGCGCCTGTATCGGAGTACGAGATGCCGTCCCCCTTGTCCGCGGACCACCCCGCCCCCCAGCCGCCGGAGCGCGATGCGGTCGACGCTTGGATCGACCGGACCCGTCGGCTCCGCGGCGACGTGGACGCGGTGCGCCGGGACACGGTGCTGATCGACGAGGAGGACCCGCAGCTCCGCTGGCAACGCGCACTCTGCGATCTGGCGGTCCATCACCTCGATGATCTCGGCACACACCTCGGACAACTCCGGGACGGCATGGCGCCGGCGATGCCGGAACAGCCCGCGGCTGCTTCCACGCAGGACATCGGGCAGGAGGACGTCGACGCACCGCAGCCCCCATCGCCGATCACCCGTGTGGGCAGCGCCGAGTGGAATCTGCTGACCGACGGGGTCACCTGGTCGGAGGAGCTGTTCCAGATCTTCGGCAGGTCCCCCGAAGCGGGCCCGCTCTCCCTGGACGACCTCCCGTCCCTGCTCCTCCCCGAAGACCAGCCCCTGCTCACGGCTCTGGTGACGGACTGCCTGATCGACGGCAGGCCGATAGACGGCGAGTTCCGCATCGTGCGGGGCGATGGCCGGACGCGCACCCTGCACATGAGGGGAGAACCCGTCCTCGACACGGACGGATGCACGGCCTCCATGTGGGCGGTACTCCGGGATGTCAGCGAACTACGACGCAGCCAGCAGGCGGTCCGCACGACCCATGACTCGCTCCAGCGCCGACAGCAGATGGCACGTACCGAGCAACGGGTGGCAGTGGAGCTCCAGCAGGCCGTGCTTCCGCCCTGGCGTGGTTCACTCCGGCTCCCCCCACAGGGACCGGGTGCGCTGGACATCGCGGCCCACTACCTTCCGTCGGAATCGAGCTCGCTGATCGGCGGAGACTGGTACGACGCACTGGAACTGCCGGACGGCAGGACCGTCCTCACCGTGGGTGAGCTGACCGGTCACGGAATCCAGGCCACCTCGGCCATGGCGATGCTGCTGGGGGCCCTGCGCGGAATGACCGTGGCCGGTATCGAGCCGGGGGCCCTGATGGGTCATCTCAACCAACTGCTGGACTCCTCCGTCCAGCCCGCTCTCGGCAGTGCGGTCTACTGCCGCTACGACCGGTCCACCGGCACCCTTGCCTGGGCACAGGCGGGGCACCCCGCACCGCTGCTGTTCCGCAACGGCGAGGGGCGCCCCCTGATGCCACCGGACGGCGTGCTTCTCGGCGCGGCTTCCGGGGTCACGTACGAGCAGGACGAAGTACGGCTGCTGCCCGGCGATGTGCTGGTACTGCACACCGATGGACTGACCCCTCGCAGCGACCGGGGTGCGGGCCCGGACGCGCTGCTCGCTCTCGCACCGGACTTCGCACAGGCCCGGACGGCACAGGAGTGCGTCCGGAGAGTCGTGACGGAGTTCGGTGGCTCCGAGCGTCTGAACGACGCGTGTGTACTGATCGCCCGCATCGGGGCGTAGCACCACGACGACACCCAGCGCGGAGACCCCGAGACTGCACGGTACGCGGAAACTCGAGCTGACTACGGGTGCAGCTCTCGGACGGCCGGGGGCAGGAGTGCGTCAAGCCGGGCAGATGAAGGCAGGGCGCCCTCATCACAGCGCCTGCGGGTCAGATCTCCGACGAACGCCTTGACTGCTTGACGATCGGGCTCTGCGGCAAGGAGAGCTGGATCTCCTCGCGCAGGTCCTTGATCTTCGCGTAGCCGGCGAACTGTCCTGTGAGCCGGTACATCTCACGCAACCGGTCCCATGTGCGGTGGGAGGAGGTCTCCCTCATCGTCACCAGGGCGAGCCGCGCGTAGCGGTCCGCCTGCTCGGGATCATCGGCGATGAAGCATGCCGAGGCGAGTGAGATGTAGTCGAAGATCTTGGACCGCTGGCGCCCGTTGGCCCGGAGTTCCAGCGCCCGTTTGGCGTGGCGCTGGGCCACGACCGCCACCGAGGGATCGTGCTCGGCGAGCGTGCGGAACGCCAGGGCCTGCATGCCGTGCAGATCCGCTTCGTCGAACAGCTGCATCCAACTGGGCGGTGGCACATCGCTCTTGTCCGAGACGAAGACCTCCTCGGCCCTGCCGAGTGTGCGTCGCATGGCCTGACCTCGCCCCATCGAGGCCTGCGCCCAGGCCTCGATGGTGTACAGCATGGCCTGCGTTCGCGGCAGCACCGTGTCGCCCGAGCCGGATTTGGCGAGCTTCATCAGGTCCAGGGCGTCGTCGGGACGGCCCAGGTGGATCATCTGGCGGGCCGCCCTGGAGAGCGCCTCGCCCGCGCGAGGGCGGTCACCGCCCTCGCGCGCAGCATGCGCGGCAATGACGAAGTACTTCTGGGCAGTTGGTTCGAGACCGATGTCGTGGGACATCCATCCGGCCAGTACGGCGAGATTGGCGGCCACGCCCCAGAGGCGGCGCTGCAGATGTTCCGGGTGGCGGAAGGCGAGCATCCCGCCCACCTCGTTGAGCTGGCCCACCACGGCCTTGCGTTGGAGTCCGCCACCCCGGGACGCGTCCCAGGCGCGGAACACCTCGACGGACCGTTCGAGCGCGTCGATCTCCTCCGACCCGATGGGTGCGGCCTCGTACCGGTCGAAGCCGGCCTGATCCACAGAAAGGGGGTGGTGGGTCCTTGGGGCATCGGCCGCCAGCACTGGGTCGGAGTGCAGCCAGTCGTGCATGGGGCGGGTGATGGTCGATCCTGCGGCGAGCGCGGCGCCCGCGCTCACCAAGCCGCGTCGGTTGAGCATGAGGTCCATTCCCGTGAATTCGGTGAGGACCGCTGCCGTCCGCTCGGGCGCCCACGGAAGTCCGTCGGGATTGTGCTGCTCCCCGGCCTCTTTCCGTTTCCCCGCACGCCCGCGCCGGCCGAACCCGAGGTCCTCGATGGTCACGACACGACCGAGCCGCTCGGTGAACAGGACAGCCAGCACGTGGGGCACTGGATCGCGGGGGGACTCCCCCATGTCGATCCAACGCCTCACCCGCGAGGTGTCGGTGGCCAGCTGCGAGTGGCCCATGGCCGCCGCTCTCCGGTTCACCATTCTCGCGAGTTCGCCCTTGGACCAGCCGGCAAGGCCGAACAGGTCGGACAGGCGGGTGTTGGGTTCTCCGGTCACGTCAAGCCCCCAGGTTCTCGGCTGCGTTGACAGTAGTCCCCCGGCAGATGCGTCGCGACTATTCGCCACGGTTCGCCAGGGTGCGCCAGATGGTCTGCCACCCGCGGCCCGGTGTCAGGTAGGAAAGCGCCACCCCGCCCGGCAGCCCTCGGTTCTCCCCAGGGTGCCGACGGGCCGCCGGACGGGGTGGTGCATGCAACTTGTCGGCGCGCGAAGGGATCTGTTCGCCCATGTACACAGTGTCATCCTCCGTGACCGCCCCGCCCCGTCCGCTTCGTCCGCTGGGGGTGGGCGACGGACCGTACCTCTCCCCGCACACTGCCGCGTCGGTGCCCGGCGCGGTCCGGCCGCGGCGGCCGGCGGGGTCCGGTGGCCCCCAGCTCAGTGGGCGACTGGACCTTTCCGGCCCCCAGGGTGCTCAGCTGAGGATGGCGATCGCCTCGGTGCACCGGATCTGCCCGGAGTTCAACCCGGTGCAGGTGCTGCGCCGCAGTGGTCGTTCGCTTCTCCTGGTCGGCTCGACCGGTCGTACCACCGCAGTCGCCAAGTGTTTAGTGGACCACTCCCCTGCCTGGTCGGAGCGGTTCCGTCACGAAATAGCGTCATATCGTGCTTTCGTCCGGCACCGCCCGCCGGTGCGGGTTCCGCGGCTCATCGCGGCCGACCCGGAGAACTGCACCCTGGTGATCGAGCGGATGCCCGGCCGCGTGGCAGCACTGACCCGGCACCCCTCGGATGCCCCGCCCCGTGCCGATGTGCGGGCCGTACTCGGTGCGATCACCCGGATCAATTCCTGGCGGCCTGCCCCTGGCCTCTTCGGGAAGCCTCTGGACTACGCCTCGCGGATCGCCCGCTATCACGAGCTGGGGCTCTTCACCGACCGCGATCTGGGGGACATACAGAAGCTGCTGCACGGTCTGGCGTATGCGGCAGGCCGTCATGACATGCGCCAGTTCTGCCACGGCGATGCACTGCTCTCCAACATCCTGCTGTCGCCCACCGGTCCGGTGCTGCTGGACTGGGAACACGCGGGCTGGTATCTCCCGGGCTACGACCTGGCGACGCTCTGGGCGGTCCTGGGTGACGCACCGGCGGCGCGGCGTCAGGTCAGCCAACTGGCCCAGGCGGCGGGACCCGTGGCACGGGATGCGTTCCTGGTGAACCTGATGCTGGTGCTGACGCGGGAGATCCGTACGTATGAAACGGCGGTCCAGCGGGCCATGCGGGAGCCGCTGCCTCCGGGCGCCGGACAGGAGCGACCGGGAGTGCTCTCGTCGGCCGAGGAACAGCGGCTGCTGTTACGTCGGCTGCACGACGACTGCGGACTGGCCCGACGGGCCGTGCGTGCTGCGGTCGGCACTCGCTGACCTTCCTGAGGGGGCAGACGCGCTGTGGGGCCGGTGCCGACACACCGGTCCCACAGCGTGCTGTTGTGTTCTTCGGTCTCCCCACCCGTGTCGTGGACCGGGTGGGAGCATGGAGCGTCAAGGCCTCCGCACGCAGGACGCCGTTGCTTCGGCGCCTCCGCGTTCTCAGCGTGTGCGCACGATGTCCACGTCGGACGCCTTCACGAAGGCGATCCGGTGCCCGATCTGCACCGTCACGTACTTCTCCGTGCCGCGGAAGTACACATGGTCGAGCGGGAACGAGGAGTCGATGGTCGGGGCGTAGAAGAAGCCCGTGGGAGCCTCACCGCCGCCAGGGTAGGACTGGCCGGCCTTGATCGTGTACTTCAGCGGCGAGCCCACCCGCTTGTCGCCGAAGTCCTCGGGGTAGTCGGACTTCTCCGGGTAGGCCACGCCGTACACCGGCACCTCCGTGAGGCCTTCCTTCGGCCTGACCACGTAGCCGGAGGTGGGCGTCGTGGTCCGGGTGCCCGCCGGGGTCTGGAACCATGCCTTCTGGCCGTACCACCAGATCGCCGTCCAGCCGGGAGCGTGGTCCGCGACCACAGCCTGCTGCGTGGCGCTGATCTTGCTGCCCCAGTCGGCGGCGCAGTTCGTGCCGGGCGAGCCGTCGGTGTGCAGGCCGGGGTCGGAGAAGAGCGGCGCATCGGTGGACGGTTCGGTGTGGAGCGGGACGGCGCTGGAGCCCTGGACGGGCAGGTCGACACCCTTCTCGCAGTCCCGGAACGCTTGCTGGTTCTTCTTGAAGTCCGGGCTGATGGTGACGAGTTCGCTGCTCTTGGGGGCGCTCGGTACGGTCGGCTTGCCGAGCAGCGCCATGAAGTAGTTCCAGTCCCAGTAGGTGCCCGGGTCCCAGTGCATGTTCTTGGTTCCGGCCGCGCTGGTGGGCGGCACACCGTCGTGACCGATGATGTGCTGACGGTCGAGCGGGATGTCGTACTTGGCGGCGAGGTAACGCACCAGCCTGGCGGTCGAGCGGTACATCTCGGGGGTGTACCAGGTGGCCCCCTCGACGGCGACACCCTCCTGCTCGATACCTATGGAGTGGCTGTTGATGTACCAGTTGCCCGCCTGCCAGGCGACGTCCTTGCCCTTGACCATCTGTGTGACATGGCCGTCGGCCGACCGCACCACATAGTGGGCGGAGGTCTGCTTCAGGGGGTTCCGGAAGATCTTCAGAGTGGTGTCGAAGTCCTCCTCGGTGTCATGCAGAACGATGAACTTGATCTTGTTGGTGTTCGGCCGGTCCGAGGTGTCGTAGTTCCCGTACGTCTCCTTGTCGGCCGGATCACCCGTCTGTTGATAGGCCGCCGGAACCCAGTCGCATTCGAGGCTGCGCGGGCACTCCGGCCGCACCTCGTCCGCACCGGCCTGCGCCGCGGGGCTGAGCAGCGCCATGCTCAGGGCGCCGACCGTGGTCAGCGCGAGTGCAAGTCCGGTCCTCTGCTTGGACGTCATGGCAACCCTTCTTGGAGCCGTACGTAATGGAGCCGTGCGTGATCCGATTTCGCTGTTCCGGTGTGCGCGCACACTCTCTGACCTGAGGTGATGGCACGTCAAGAGCTGTGTGACGACCACGGATCGAGCCAGTGGACCAGACCACTGGCATGTTGTCTGACCTGCGGCCGGAAAGAATCAACTCCTTCTTGACGGAACCGGGTTACCTCGGTTTTACGGAGGCGTCGGCCGAGCGGCACCCCGTGGTCGACCACCACGAACGAGCGCACTTTTCGTGTGATTAATTCCTGATGCGCGTGCTCCGGACGGCCCAGGGGTAGTGCTCGCGCCGACACGACCGGTCCGTGCGAAACCCGCACGGAGATCCAGGAGAGGCCGGACGCACATGGCTCAGCCCTTCACTCTGCCGGACTTCTACGTTCCGTATCCGGCGCGGCTCAACGCCCATGTCGAGGAGGCGCGGCAGCACACGAAGAAGTGGGCACGCAGCATAGGGATGCTGGAGGGTTCGGGCATCTGGGAGGAGAAGGACCTCGACTCCCATGACTACGCACTGCTGTGCGCGTACACCCACCCCGACTGCTCCTCCGAGGCGCTTTCGCTGGTCACCGACTGGTACGTGTGGGTCTTCTTCTTCGACGACCATTTCCTGGAACTCTTCAAGCGCACCCCCGACCGTGCGGGCGGCAAACGGTATCTGGACCGATTGCCCGCGTTCATGCCGATGGACCGCGGGGCCCCCACGCCCGAACCGACGAATCCGGTCGAGGCGGGGCTCGCGGATCTGTGGGCGCGGACGGTACCGCACATGTCCGACGCCTGGCGGGCCCGTTTTGCCGAGGCGACGAAGAACCTGCTCAACGAGTCGTTGTGGGAACTCGCCAACATCAACGAGGGGCGCATCGCGAACCCGGTCGAGTACATCGAGATGCGCCGCAAGGTGGGCGGCGCTCCGTGGTCGGCGGGTCTCGTGGAGTACGCGGCAGGGGCGGAGGTTCCCGAGCAACTGGCCGCCGAACGCGCCCTCCAGGTGCTGCGGGACGCCTTCTCGGACGGCGTGCATCTGCGCAACGACCTGTTCTCGTACCAGCGGGAGGTCGAGGACGAGGGTGAGAACAGCAACGGTGTGCTGGTCCTCGAGCACTTCCTCGGCTGCTCCACGCAGGAGGCCGCGGACGCGGTGAACGACCTGCTGACGTCGCGGCTGCAGCAGTTCGAGAACACCGCCCTCACCGAAGTCGTTCCGCTCTGCACGGAGAAGGGGCTGGACCCGGCACGGACGGCGGCGGTACTGGCGTATGTCAAGGGACTCCAGGACTGGCAGTCCGGCGGTCACGAGTGGCACATGCGCTCCAGCCGTTACATGAACGACGGGGCCCGTGAAACCGCGTTTGCCTTCGGGATGTCCTCGGCGCCGATCCGGCTCACCTCCCGCTCGGAGTCGGCCCGGCTGCGCAGCCACACCCATGTGCCCTACCAGCGTGTCGGCCCGTCTCTGCTGCCCGCCTTCGAGCTGCCGTTCGACACCACACTCAGCCCGCATCTGGAGGGCGCGCGGGTACGGATCGTCGACTGGGCGAACCGCATGGGGATCCTGGAGGCGCAACCGGGGGTGCCGGGTTCGCACATCTGGGACGAGGAGCGGCTCGTCGCGACGGATCTGCCGCTGTGTGCGGCGGGGCTGCACCCGGATGCGACTCCCCAGGAGCTGGACCTGTCCTCCCAGTGGCTGACCTGGGGGACGTACGGAGACGACTGGTTCCCGGTGGTGCACGGGCGCGCCCGCGACCTGGCCGGGGCCAAGCTGGCCAACGAGCGGCTGTCGCTGTTCATGCCTCTGGACGGGTCCGCGACGCCCGCGCCGGTCAACGCCCTGGAGCGCGGTCTGGCCGATCTCTGGGTGAAGACCTCGGCGCCGATGGACGCGAGCGGACGCCGGACCTTCCGGACCGCGGTGGAGGTGATGACCGCGAGCTGGGTGTGGGAGCTGGCGAACCAGGTGCAGAACCGCATTCCCGACCCGGTGGACTACATCGAGATGCGGCGCAGGACCTTCGGCTCGGATCTCACGATGAGTCTGTGCCGACTGGGCCACGGACGGAAGGTGCCCGAGGAGATCTATCGCAGCGGTCCGCTGCGCTCACTGGAGAACGCGGCATCGGACTACGCCACGCTGCTCAACGACCTTTTCTCGTACCAGAAGGAGATCGAGTACGAGGGTGAGGTCCACAACGGCGTCCTGGTGGTGCAGAACTTCTTCGGGGTGGACTATCCGACCGCGGTGGAGATCGTGCACGATCTGATGAAATCGCGACTGCGGCAGTTCCTGCATGTCGCGGAGCACGAACTCCCGGTGCTGTACGACGACTTCGGGCTGGACGCGGAGGCCCGGCGAACTCTGGCCGGGTACGTGCAGGAGCTCAAGCACTGGCTCGCGGGAATCCTGATCTGGCACCGGGGCTGCCGGCGCTACCGCGAGCAGGATCTACGGCGGGGCACCGGCACCCCGTGGCACCTCAGCGGTCCCACGGGAATCGGTGTCTCGGCAGCGAGGGTGACCGCCCTGTTCGCCCGGCCCTCGGCCACCAGGGCGTGACCGCACCCCGCGGGGCCGGGTCACGGCGGGAACAGAGACGGCCGACGCGGTGGGCAACGACAGCAAGGACGGACCAGGGGTCGTGAGGCCGGTGACCGTGCCGTCCGTGTCGGCAGGGACGGCGGTCGGTGCCGGGCGGGGTGTCGAGCGGTACGCAGCACACCCCGCCCGTGCGCCCCGTACCCAGGGCCCCGCCGGTCGGTGTCCGGGCCCAGGATGAAGGGAGGTTCAGCCCTGCTGGAACAGTTCGGCCGGCAGTGGCTTCAGCAGCGTGTACAGATCGTCGGTGATCGGCCGGTCCCAGCTCGCGATGGTGACGAGAACCCCGTCACTGCGGTCGAACTGGACGCAGGAGATCCGGCTCTCGGAGAGCTTGATGCGGCGGACGATCAGCAGGTTGTCGCCCTGCATCACGGGCATGTCCTCGGATCCGGTGACCTCGACCGGCTCGTCGTTCTCCAGCGCGAGCAGCAGCTGGGCGACCTCGAACGGGACCTGGCCCTCCTCCGTCTCACGGGCGGGCGAGCCCTCGGGGAGGTTGCCGATGATCATCGCGGGGCCGCGGCCACCGAACAGGTCGTAGCGCAGAAAGACGCCCTGGCAGCTTCCGTCGGGCGCGGGCAGCAGGCCGGCCCCGAGGTTCCCGGGCCAGTCCCCCGGGTCCATGGCCAGGACATCGAAGTCGGGGCCCGCGGGAGTGGCGGCGCTGCGGCGGCGGAGGAAGGACATGCAGCCATGTTACGTGTCCGGGCTCACGTTGCGGAGCCGGGTCCTCGTCCTCCGGACGCCTCCGGGAGCCCGCGTGATGTCCGGGCGCCTTCGAACACGGCCTATCCGGATTCCGTGGCCAGCGCCCTCAGCACGTCGACGGCCTCGGCCGCCCGGTCGTACGGGACGAAGAGGTGGTCGTGGTGGAAGCCGGCCACCACGTTGCAGCTCAGCCCGACATCGGTGAGCGCCAGGGACACGGCGGCGGTGAACCCCACCGCGTCCAGCGCGGAGTGGACACGGAGGGTGATCCAGCCCGCCACGTAGTCGTACCGCAGTCCGGCCCGGACGGCCTCTGCCTCCGGAAGAACCAGGGTGAGACCTTCGGACTCGGTCACCGCGACGACCGGGTGGGCGCCGTCGGGCACCACACCGTCGGGCACCGTGGTGAAGACATAGCGGCCCGGGTTCCACACGGGCCGCATGCCGCTCAGCAGGGTTCGCAGATCACGCTCGGCAGTCATGGACACCACGCTACGTGGCGAGGGTCAGCGGGCCGGCGGCTCCGCCCCGACCAGCCACATGGAGAAGAACTGCGCCCCTCCGCCATACGCATGCCCGAGCGCCTTTCGCGCCCCCGCGACCTGGTGTTCACCCGCCTGCCCCCGGACCTGCAGCGCGGCTTCGGCGAAGCGGATCATTCCGGAGGCGCCGATGGGGTTGGTGGAGAGCACCCCGCCCGAGGGATTCACCGGAAGATCTCCGTCGAGCGCGGTGACGCCGGACTCGGTGAGCTTCCAGCCCTCGCCCTCGTCGGCGAAGCCGAGATTCTCCAGCCACATCGGTTCGTACCAGGAGAACGGCACGTACATCTCGACCGTGTCGATCTCCCGTCGTGGATCACTGATCCCCGCCTGCCGGTACACGTCGGCCGCGCAGTCCTTGCCCGCCCGCGGCGACACGAAGTCCTTCCCGGCGAAGAGGGTCGGTTCGCTGCGCATCGCGCCGCCGTGCACCCAGGCGGGCGGATGCGGCGAACGCCCCGCTCCGGCTCGGTCGGTGAGGATCATCGCGCAGGCCCCGTCGGAGGAGGGGCAGGTCTCGGAGTAGCGGATCGGGTCCCAGAGCATCGGGGCGGACTGGACCTTCTCCAGGGTGAGGTCCGGGTCGTGGATGTGCGCGTACGGGTTCTTGAGCGCGTTGCGACGGTCCTTGTACGCGACCAGGGAGCCGATCGTGTCCGGCGCACCGGTGCGCCGCATGTAGGCCCGCACGTGCGGCGCGAAGAAACCGCCCGCCCCGGCCAGCAGCGGTTGCTGGAACGGGATGGGCAGCGAGAGGCCCCACATGGCGTTGGACTCGGACTGCTTCTCGAAGGCGAGCGTGAGTACGGTGCGGTGCACCCGCGCGGAGACGAGGTTGGCGGCGACCAGGGCGGTGGAGCCGCCGACCGAACCCGCGGTGTGCACCCGGAGCATCGGTTTGCCGACCGCGCCGAGGGCGTCGGCGAGATAGAGCTCCGGCATCATCAGGCCCTCGAAGAAGTCGGGCGCCTTGCCGATGACGACGGCGTCGATGTCCGCCCAGGTCAGAGCCGCATCCTCGAGCGCGCGGACGGCGGCCTCCCGGACGAGCCCCGCGATGGAGACGTCGCGGCGGGCGGAGACGTGCTTGGTCTGGCCGATGCCGACGACGGCCACGGGCTCCTTAGGCATGGGCACTCTCCCCTTCGAGGACGGCGACCAGATTCTGTTGCAGGCAGGGTCCGGATGTGGCGTGCGCGAGCGCCCGGTCCGACTCGCCGCGGTGGATGCGGGCCGCGGCCTCTCCCAGCCGGATGAGTCCGGCGGCCATCACGGGATTGGCCGCGAGCGCACCGCCGGACGGGTTGACCTCGACGCTGTCGTCGAGTCCGAGCGCCTTGCGCAGCACCACCTCCTGGGAGGTGAACGGCGCGTGCAACTCGGCGGTGTCCACCGGCCGTTCGAAGACACCGGCGTGCTCCGCGGCGAGCCTGGTGGACGGGGAGTCGGTCAGGATCCGCACGCCGAGACCGTGGGCCTCGATGCGGTGGTCGATCCCGCGGATCCAGGCCGGCCGGGGGCACAGGGCGCGTGCGGTGTCGTCGGCGGCGAGGATCACCGCGGCCGCGCCGTCGCCGACGGGTGGGCAGTCCCCCGCCCGCAGCGGTCGTACGACGTAGTCGCCGGCCGGGACCGGGCCGCTCAGCTGGGCATGCGGGTTGTCCGCGGCGGCGGCGCGGCTGCGGGTGGCGATCGCGGCCAGGGCTGCCTCGTCGGTGTCTCCCGCGTCGATCAGCGCCTGCGCCTGGAGTGCGGCGAGCGCCACGGAGTCGGGCCAGAGCGGGCCGACGTAGTACGGGTCGAGCTGGCGGGTGAGGACGTCGCGCAGCCGGCCGGGCGAGGACTTCCCGTAGGAGTAGACGAGCGCCGTGTCGGCCTCGCCCGTCCGGATCTTCACCCAGGCCTCGTACAGCGCCCAGGCGCCGTCCATCTCCACATGGGACTCGGAGATCGGCGGGTACGCGCCGACGCCGTCGAGCGCCATGGTGAACGAGAAGGCGCGGCCCGCCAGGTAGTCGCTGGAACCGGAGCAGGTGAAGCCGATGTCGCCGGCCCTGAGCCCGGTCGCGTCGAGCACCTGGTGGAGGACGGGCATCAGCATCTCGACTTCGGACAGTTCGTCGGTGCGCCTGAGGTGATCCGTCTGCGCGAAGGCGACGATCGCTACGTCTCGCATCTACAGCAGCTCCTTGTACGCGTCGTAGTCGGCGTCCGGCTCCCCCGTCGGCCGGTAGTGGTCCGGGTGGCGTCCCCCCTCGGTCCACACGGGTTCCACCCGCAGCCCCATGCGCACCTGGTCGTACGGGATACCGCCGATCCGTGCGTGCAGTGCGAGGTCCGCGCCGTCGAGCGCGACGTGCGCGTACACGTAGGGGACCTCGATGTCGAGGTTCTTCGCCTTGATGTTGACGACGCAGAACGTGGTGACCGTGCCGCGCGGGCCGACCTCGACCTGTTCCGCGGTGGCGACACCGCAGGTGGGACAGGCGCCGCGGGGTGGTACGTAGACCTTGCCGCAGGACGGGCAGCGCTCGCCGACGATGCGCCGGTCGGACAGTGCGTTGATGTACGCGCTCTGGGCGCGGCCGGGACTGTACCGGTAGTCGAGGCGGGCAGGGGTGACGATGCCCTTGACGGGGTCTTTGAACTCGCCGCTGTGCGGCGTCGGTTGGCCGGCCGGCCCGTCGTACGGTTCGAAACAGGCGATGTCCGTGATGGCACCGCTCCGTTCGGGGGCCCAGCGGATCCGCACCCGCATGCCGGTGCGGACCGCTTCCGGGCCGGGTACGGCGAGTGCGTGCAGCAAAGCGGTGTCGGCGCCGTCGAGCCGGACGAGGACCCAGGCGAAGGGGGTGTCCAGGGGTTGGCCGGGGCGTGGGTGGGGGTTCCAGGCCCAGGTGGTGACGGTGCCGGTGGCGGCGACCTCGACCAGGTCCCGGATCTCCTGCGCGGTGACGGGGTCGTACTCGACGGGTGGGACCAGGACCTTTCCCTCGACGGTGCGGACGCCGAGCACGGTCCGTTCGCGCAGACCGGTGAGGAAGGCGCTCTGGACCGGTCCGAGGGAGCGGGTGAAGGGGAATTCGAGGACCAGCGGTGCACTGAGGATCTCGGACACGTGTCGGTCTCCTTGGCTCAGGCGCGCCGGTAGACGGGCGGGCGCTTCTCGGCGAAGGCGCGCGCGCCTTCCTTGGCGTCGTCGGTGGAGAAGATCGGCCAGCCGCGTTTCAGTTCCGCGGCAAGGCCTTCGGTCTCGGTCATTTCGGCGCTCTCGTACACGGATGCCTTGACGGCCTCGACGGCCAGTGGCCCGCAGGCGTTGATCCGGTCGGCGACGACGAGGGCCTGCTCCAGTGCGGTTCCGTCGGGGACGACTCTGCCGATCAGCCCGATACCGGCCGCCTCCTCGGCGCTGTACGGACGTCCGGTCAGGAGCATTTCGAGCGCGTGGGTCCGGGCGATCTGGCGCGGCAGCCGTACCGTCGACCCTCCGATGGGGAAGAGTCCGCGCTTGACCTCGAACAGCCCGAAGGTGGCGCCGGCTCCCGCGATACGGATGTCGGTGCCCTGAAGGATCTCGGTGCCGCCCGCCACGCAGTACCCCTCGACGGCGGCGATGACCGGTTTGCGGGGGCGGTGGTGGCGCAGCATCGCCTTCCAGTGCAGGTCGGGGTCGGCCGTCATCCGGTCGCGGTACTGCTCGCCCTCCATCCCCTTGCCCGCCAGGGCCTTGAGATCCATGCCCGCGCAGAAGGAACCGCCCGCGCCGGTGAGGACGACCGTACGGATGGTGTCGTCCTCGTCCGCCGTCTGCCAGCCGTCGTACAGCCCGACCAGCATCGACAGCGAGAGCGCGTTCCTCGCCTCCGGCCTGTTCAGGGTGAGCACCAGCGTGGCGCCCTCGCGCCGCACGGTGAGGTGTTCCGTACCGCCCATTGCCTGCCTCCCGTCGAAAGACCTGGTGCCGTGGCAGGCAACGTTCGCCCCGTCGCGACGCCCGGCACGCCCTCCCGCCGCACCGGACGGAAGCCCGAGTACGTCCAGTACGAGGACTTCCGGCCGGCACACCGAGAGCACGCACCGGACGCCGCTCCTTCGCGGGCAAACGTTGCCTGCCACGGCACTAGAACAGGTTGCAGTAGGGGCGGGTCCAGTTCAATAGTTTTCTGACAGTCAGTCAGTTTTCTTCGACGGCACCCCTTCCCACTTGCGTCCACCGGCGCTCTAATGACCGCCGGGCCAGTCCGCATCCGGGGTCAGGAGGAACGGTGGAGTACAACCTTGCCGACCTGTTCGAATCAGTCGTCGACGCGGTCCCGGAACGCGAGGCACTCGTCTACGTCGACCACCCCGGCACGGGTGAGGAACGCCGGTTGACGTACGCGCAGCTGGACGCGGCCGCGAATCGCCTCGCCCACCATCTGATCGAGGCGGGGATCGCACCCGGCGAGCACCTGGGGCTGCACCTCTACAACGGGGTCGAGTACCTCCAGACCGCCCTGGCCTGCCTGAAGGCGCGAATCGTCCCGGTCAACGTCAACTACCGTTATGTAGAGGAGGAGTTGGCGTACCTCTACCGTGACGCCGATCTGGCGGCACTGGTCTTCGAAGCCGAGTTCGACGCACGGGTCGCGGGCGCGGCACCAAAGGCCCCGACCCTCCGGCACCTGATCCGGGTCGGCGCACCGGCGGCGGACGCCGACGGCCCGGACGCCGTGGCATTCACCGACGCCGAGGCCTCGGGAAGCCCGGAGCGCGACTTCCCGCCGCGCTCGGCCGACGACCAGTTCATCATCTACACCGGCGGCACCACCGGCATGCCCAAGGGCGTGATGTGGCGCCAGGAGGACCTCTTCTTCTCGGGGCTCGGCGGCGGTGCGCCGACCGGCGAGCCGGTGAAGTCCCCGCAGGAGCTGTCCGAGCGGGTGGCCGCGGGCGGGGAGGGAATCACCTTCTTCCCCACTCCACCGCTGATGCACGGCACATCGACACTGACGGCGTTCATCGGATTCAACTTCGGACAGCGGGTCGTGATCCACCGCAAGTTCGTCCCGCACGAGGTGCTCCGCACGATCGAGAAGGAGAAGGTCACCAGCATGTCCCTGGTGGGCGACGCCATGCTGCGGCCTTTGATCGACGCGCTGAAGGGTCCGCTCGAGGGAACGGACTGTTCGTCGATGTTCTCCGTCTCCAGCTCCGGAGCGATCATGTCCGACTCGGTGCGCGCGGAATTCCAGGCACTGGTGCCCACGGTGATGCTGCTGAACAACTTCGGCTCGTCGGAGTCCGGTTTCAACGGCACCGCGACCGCCGATGCGGGCCCGGACAAGGGCTTCCGCCTCCAGGTCAACTCCCGTACGACGGTGGTCGATCCGGCGACCTTCGAGCCGGTCCCCCCGGGCGTGCCGGGACGGATCGCCCAGCGCGGCCACGTCCCGCTCGGCTACTACAACGACCCGCAGAAGACGGCGGAGACCTTCTTCCAGCGGGACGGAGTGCGCTGGGTCCTGCTCGGCGACATGGCAACGGTCGACGCGGACGGCATCGTCACGGTCCTGGGCCGGGGATCGCAGTGCATCAACACCGGGGGCGAGAAGGTGTACCCCGAGGAGGTCGAGCAGGCACTGAAGGCTCATCCGGACGTGTACGACGCCCTGGTCGCCGGGGTGCCCGACGAACGGTGGGGCAACCATGTCGCAGCGGTGGTGCAACTGCGCGAGGGGGCGGCCGAGCCCTCGCTCGACGACGTACAGGCACACTGCAGGACCCGATTGGCCGGCTACAAGATTCCCCGCCGGCTGGTGATCGCCCCGCGAATCCAGCGCTCCCCGAGCGGCAAGGCCGACTACAGGTGGGCCCGCTCGGTCGTCGCACCCCCGCGCGGAGCCGAGGGCTGAGACCGGAGCCCGGCCGGGGCCGCGGGCAGGACGGCCACCCGGCCGACGCCCCGGCCCGCGTTCACCCGAACACCCCCACCCGCGACGGCTCTGCGCACCGGGCGATGCTCCCCGGCTGAGCCATTCAGGCACGCTCCGTGCGCAACCACTCACTTTATGTGGCAATAGAGCTAAATCGCCCATAGCGTCGGCTCATGAGGAAACGACACATCATGAGCCTTGTCTCTGTCGCGGTCGTCTCGGCGGCGGGACTCGTCGTCTCGGCCGTGGGACTCGGCGCGGCCGATCCGTCTGCCTCCGTAGCGAGCCCGCGTGTGGTGCGCCCCACCCAGTCGATCCAGAACGCGGTCGATGCCGCGAAGCCGGGTGACACGATCGTCGTCCTGCCCGGCACGTACCGGGAGAACGTCCTGATCGACAAGGCGAACCTGACCCTGCGCGGCTTCGGTGAGCGGACCGTCATCAAGCCCCCGAAGGAGAAGGCCACAGACGCCTGTGCGAAGGCGGACAGCGGAATCTGCGTCCTGGGCAGATCGGGCCGGACGGTCGACGGCGTGAGCATCGACTCGCTCGCCGTCTCAGGCTTCAAGAAGAACGGCGTCTGGGCCTCCTGGACGGACCGGCTGACCGTCCGGCACGTGATCTCCGAGCGCAACGGGGTCTGGGGCATCGGTCAGGAGCGCTCCACCCGCGGACAGTTCACGGGCAACACCGCCCGTGCCAACGGCGACGCGGGCCTCTTCGTGGCGAACACCGTCGACGAGGAGGGCGGCGCCACCGACACCCGTGGCACGGAGGTCCAGGACAACACGCTGAAGAACAACCGGATCGGGTTCACCGCCAGGCGGGTGAGAAACCTGTCGATCCACGACAACACCGTCACCGGCAACTGCAGCGGCGTCTTCATCGTGGGCGACGAGGGCAAACCGCAGGCCGGAGCCATGACCATCAAGTCCAACCAGATCAACGAGAACAACAAGTACTGCGCCAAGACCGAACGGCTGCCCGCCATCCAGGGCGCCGGCATCGTGCTCACCGGCGCCGCGGACACCCAGGTCCGCTCGAACACGATCAGCAACAACGTGGGCGCCACGCCGATGTCCGGTGGCGTCGTGCTGTTCAAGAGCTTCGTCGGCACGAAGAACACCGGTCACACCATCAGCGGCAATGTCGCGGTCGGCAACAAGCCGGCCGACCTGGCCGACGGGGACACCGGCAAGAACAACACCTTCGTCGCCAACGTCTGCACGAAGTCCACACCGGCCGGGAAGTGCTGACCGGTGCACCCCCGCACGAGGAGAAGCGAGATCGCATGACGACCGTGAGCCCCACCTCCGCACCGACCCCCGCCCTCCCGCACCCCGTCACACCTCCTCAGCCGGCCATGCAGCTGCGCGAGATCGCCTTCGGGGCGGCCCGCGCGGCGGCCGTGCGGGCCGCGGCCCGGCTGCGTGTCGCCGACGCACTGGATGACACGCCCGCCACCGCGCGGGAACTCGCGAAGCGGGTGAAGACCGAGCCGGCGCCCCTGCGCCGCCTGCTGCGCGCCCTGTCCTGCTACGGGATCTTCGCCGAGACCCCGGACGGGGAGTTCACCCACACCGAGATGTCCCGCCTGCTGCGCGAGGACGACCCGAACAGCCTGCGCTCCATCTGCCTGTGGTGCACCGAACCGTGGACCTGGGACGTCTGGCCGCACCTCGACGACGCGGTGCGCACCGGCCGGAGCGTCTTCGAGGAGGTGCACGGCAAGGGGTTCTTCGACTACCTCCACCAGGACGCAGGAGAGTCGGCCCATGTCTTCAACCAGGCCATGACCACCTCCAGCATCCAGTCCGCACTGGATGTCGCCGAACTCCTCGACCTCACCGGAGTGTCCGCGGTCGCCGACATCGGCGGCGGCCAGGGGCACGTACTGGCGAGTCTCCTGGAGAAGCACCCGTCGGTCCGCGGCACCCTGATGGACCTGCCGGGTGTGGTGGCACGGGCCGACGCCCGGCTGCGCGACGAGGGGGCACTCGTCGACCGGACCCGCATCGTGGCCGGGGACTGCCGCGAGGCCATCCCCGTCGAGGCCGACCTCTACATCATCAAGAACATCCTGGAGTGGGACGACGACAGCACCCGCAGGACGCTGCGCAACGTCGTCGCGGCGGCCCGCCCCAAGGCCAGGGTCGTCGTCATCGAGAACCTCGTCGACGACACCCCGTCGATGCGTTTCACCACCGCGATGGACCTGCTGCTGCTCCTCAACGTCGGTGGTGCCAAGCACACCAGGGAGAGCATGGTGAGCCGGATCTCCGACGCCGGACTGCACATCGACAGGGTCGTCCCGGTCAACACCTACCTCCACGCCTTCGAATGCGTGATCCCGGACTGATCCCGCACTCCCCGGGAACGACGGACGGCGCCCCGGGTCCGGTCGGCCGGACCCGGGGCGCCGTCCTGTTCCTCACACGGTGGCGCCGCGCTCCCACCGGTAGAACTCATGGGCCATGGCGTCCTTGGGACTGCGCCAGGTCTGCGGGTCGTACGCGCTCACATAGGCGGTGAGCTTGTCACTGAGGTCCTTGAACTCCGGGTGCCCGGTCACCTTGGCGATCTCCGGGCCCGGCGGGCGTTCCGATTCGATCATGTGCAGATAGACGTCGCCGAACTGGAACAGTTTGCGCCTGGTGACGCCGACAAGGTGCGGCAGTTCGCCGCTGTCGGAGGCGGCGAACAGCTCGGCGATGTCCGGCGCCGACCCCGGTGCCATCCTGGCGACAATCAGAGCGTGGTGCATCGTGGGATGCCTTTCTGGTTCCCGGCCCGGCACCCGCACGGGTGCCGGGCCGTGACGGACGCCGGATCAGCCGGCCGTGACCGACGCCGTACGGTGCTCGCGGGCGCGCTGCTCGACCTTGTCGCGGATGAGCTCCATCTGGACCTTGGAGTTCCGATTGATGTTGTCGGTCATCCACGCGTCGTCGACGGGCGCGTCGGGCCGCATCGCGAAGTCCTGGATCCAGCGCATCTTCGTACCGCCGGGAACCTCGGAGTACTCCCACCGGATGTCCATGCGCTGGAACGGGCCGGGCTCGACACGACGGGCGCGGACCGTGCGGCCGGCGCGGTCGACGGTCCGCTCGGAGACCCAGCTCCAGACCTTGTCGTTCTCGTCGGGGTGCATCGTCAGGCGGAACGTCGTGCTGTCACCGTTCCGTTCGATCACTTCTACCGAGGCGTACTCGCTGAACAGCCTCGGCCAGTTCTCCAGGTCGTTCGTCACGTCCCAGACGAGGTCCAGCGGGGCGGCGATGGTGATTTCGTTCTCGGTGTGTCCGGACACTTCAGGCTCCAGTCATGAGGCTGTTGTTGACGAGGTCGAGGAACTCCCGGGGGGTCTTGCAGCGGTCGGCCTCGGCGGGCAGGGCCCTGCCGTGCCGGTTCTCCAGCACACCCACGATGCCGAGGAGGCCGAGCGAGTCGAGGCCGAACTCGTCGAACGCGGAGCCGGGACGCTGCTCCATGTCCAGCGGGTCGACGGTGAGTCCGGCCCCCTTCTTCATCAGGACGGCGAGTTCCGTGTAGGTCAGTCGGTCGGTCATGAGGACTTCTCCTTACTCACGCTTGGATGTCATTGGGCCGCCGCAGCACCAGTGCCGCGTTCGAGCCCATGAGCCCGCGGCTGAGCACGAGCGCCGTCCGCAGCTCCGCGGTGCGCGCGCTGCTGGTGACCAGGTCGAGGTCGTGGCAGACGTCGAAGACGTTCGGGGTCGGCGGTATCAGCGCGTTCTCCATGGAGAGGACGGCGGCGGCCGCGTCCAGCACCGGAGCACCGCAGTAGGCGCGCCCGATGCCGGTCTTCGGAGCCGTGACCGGAACCCGCCTGCCATGGGCACCGAGCGCGTCCGCGATGGCGAGCGCCTCGGCGCGGTCGGCGGCCGGTACGCCCAGGGCGTCGGCGAAGACGACATCGATCTCGTCCGGCGCGCAGTCGGCCTCCCGCAGGGCGCCTCTGATCGCCTGGGCGAGCCCCTCCCGGGACTCCTCCCACCGCCCCGCCCCGGTGAACGTGGCCGCGTGTCCGGCGACTTCGGCCCGGACCCGGGCCCCACGCCGACGGGCCGACTGCTCCTCCTCGACCACCAGCATCGCGCCGCCCTCGGCCGGCACGAAGCCGCAGGCGTCCGAGGTGAACGGCCGGTACGCGCGAGCCGGATCCTCGCTGGTGCTCAGGTCCTGGTACCCGAGCTGGCAGACGACCGAGTAGGGCGCCAGCGGCGCCTCGGCCGCCCCGACCACCACGGCTCCGGCGCCCTCACGGATCGAACGGGCGGCATGCGCCAGGGCGTCCAGACCACCGGCCTCGTCACTGGCCACGACCGCGCACGGCCCCTTGAAGCCGCCGCGGATCGAGATCTGGCCGGTGCTGGCCGCGTAGAACCAGGCGATGGACTGGTACGGACCCACGTACGTGGACCCCTGCCCCCACAGCCGTTGGAGTTCCCGCTGGCCGAACTCGCCGCCTCCGGAGCCGGCCGCGGTCACCACGCCGACGTCGTAGGGCGAGTTCTCGTAATCGGCGCGGCCCAGCCGTGCGTCGTCGAGCGCTCGGTCGGCCGCGGCCATCGCGAAATGCGTGAACCGGTCGGTCTGGACGAGGAAGCGCTCCTCGATCAGTTCGGCCGCGTCGAACCCGCGTACCTCGCCGGCCACCCGCAGCGGCAGCTGCTCGCAGCCCTCGCGGGTGACCCGGCCGAGGACGCTGATCCCTTCGAGCGTCCTCTTCCAGAAGGATTCCGTGTCGGTGCCGTTGGGGGCGACGACACCGATGCCGGTGACGACGGTGTGCCGCGCTGTGCGGGTCTTCATGGTGTCCTCCCAGCTGTTCGCGTCAGGGCCACCGCCGACTGGAATCCGCCGAAACCGCTGCCGACCGAGAGGACGCTGCGCAGTTTCGCCGGACGTGCGGTGCGCGGCACGTAATCGAGGTCGCACTCCGGGTCGGGCTTCTCGTAGTTCGCCGTCGGCGGCACCGTCTGGTGGACCAGGGCGAGTACGCAGGCAGCGATCTCGATGGCCCCGATCGCCCCCAGTGAGTGGCCGACCATGGACTTGATCGAGCTCATCGGTACGTCATAGGCGTGCGCACCCAGGGCCCGCTTCACGGCGGCCGTCTCGTGCCGGTCGTTCTGTTTGGTGCCCGAGCCGTGCGCATTGACGTAGTCGATCTGCGAGCCATCTATGCGGGCATGGCCGAGCGCCCGGTTGATCGCCTCGGCCATCTCCAGTCCTTCGGGGGTCAGGCCGGTCATGTGGTAGGCGTTGCCGAAGGTGGCGTACCCCGCGATCTCGCAGTACACGGTCGCACCGCGGGCCCGGGCGTGCTCCAGCTCCTCCAGCACGAGCACCGCTCCGCCCTCGCCCATGACGAAGCCGTCGCGGCGTGCGTCGAACGGCCGGGAGGCGTGCTCGGGGTCGTCGTTGTTCGCCGATGTGGCCTTGATCGCGTCGAAGCACGCCACCGTGATCGGGGTGATCGGTGAGTCGGACGCCCCGGCGATGCAGACGTCGACGCGGCCCTCCTCGATGGACTGGAAGGCGTACCCGATGGCGTCGAGACCGGAGGTGCAGCCCGTGGACACGGTCTGCACCGGACCGTGGGCGCCGATCTGTTCGGCAACCGCGGAGGCGAGGGAGCTCGGCGAGAAGGCCCGCTCCAGGTACGGACCGGCCGGCTGGTGGTCGACATCCCACCGGGCGCCGCTGCCGCTGACGGCGACGTAGTCGTGCTCCAGTCGGGTGGTGCCGCCGACCGCGGTACCCAGCGACACCCCCATCCGCCAGGGGTCCGCCTTCTCCGGGTCGAGACCCGCGTCCGCGAGGGCCTCCCGGGCCGCCACCATCGCGAACTGGATGTACCGGTCCGACCGGGCGATCTGGTCCGCGTCCAGCCCGTGTGCCGCCGGGTCGAAGTCGCACTCGGCGGCGATGCGGGAGCGGAAGCCGGCCGGGTCGAAGAGCGTGATGCCCCGGGTCGCGGTACGGCCGTTCGCGAGGAGGTCCCAGAAGGCCGGTGTCCCGACGCCGCCGGGCGCCACGACACCGACGCCGGTGACCGCCACCCGGCGGGTCACGAGGCCGCCTCCGTTCGTTCCGGCGGCGCGACGCGCTCGGCGGATTCCGTGTGTTCGGTGTCGACGTGGCCGAGTTCCGGGCGGGGGGCGAGGGGGCCGAGGTGGAAGACCATGCGTGCCTCGACATCGCCCACGTTGCGGAACCGGTGGCGTACATGGGGAGGGATCAGCAGGCCCTGGTCGGGCCGCATCCGGTGCGGTTCGCCGTCCAGATCCACCTCCAGCAGTCCGTTCACGACGTACACGAACTCCTCGGAGTACGGGTGGTAGTGCTCGCCGATGCGGTCACCGGGCTGAACGATGGCCAGCCCCATGAAGCCGCTGGTCGCTCCCACCGCGGTCGGTGTGAGCATGGCGCGGAGATCGCCTCCGCGCCTGCGGTTGGGCTGCGTCTCGCTGAGGTCCACGATGCGTGGCCGGTGCATGGTCATGACTGAATTCCTCCTGGCGCATTGCGCGTTGTGTTGACGGGTCGAGCGAGAACCCCCCAGGGTGCGGATGCGCGGTTCAGGACTCCGAGGCGCGCCGATCCGTGATCAGCGTCATCTCGGACTCCGTGAGGAAGTGCGCGATGTCCTGCTCCGTCGTGGGCACGGCGGTCACGCCGCCGTCGAGGAGACGTCCGAGCCGGGTGACCTTTCCGGGGCCGTCGATGCCAACCGCCTGGGCCGGCTGTGCGTCGATCGGTCCGACCGCTTCGAGCAGGCGGATGACGACGTCGTCACGCTGGAAGATGGTGCTGCTGTCGATGACGCTCACCGGGTTGTCGGCCGCCTCCTCGTCGTGGGCGGCGAGCAGCCGGGCGAGTGCCATGCCACAGCCTTCCTTCGCCTGGTAGAAGAGTGCGTGCCGGTTGATGTCCTCGGCCTTGTGCCGGCCCGCACTCACGTGGTGGACGGTCGGGAGCGCCGCCCGGGTGAAGAACATCCGGGCGGAGTCCGAGTCACTGAGGTCCCGGTCCTGTTCCAGGTAGGGGTTGATGGCCTCCTCGACGGCCCTGACCTCGGGCTGCCGGGCGACGTGCCGTAGGGCGGCGAGGAGGTCACCCTCGACCTCGATCGCCCGCACGACGCGGTTTCCGTGCATGAAGAGCGAAGTGCGGCGCAGTCGGGTCACTTGGTCGACACGAGCGCTCGGGGACTCGTAATCGGCCAGGATCTTCGCCACGATGTCCTCCGTGCCCGGCTTGACGGTGAACGTGAGCGCGTGGCGCACGACTCCATCACCCAGCCGGGGAGACGCCTGCAGTCGGCCCCTGGCCGTCTCGGACGCCGCCTCCGGCGCCTGCTCGAATGCCTTCCCGGTCTCGCGCAGGACGCTGAAGCGCAGCGAACGGGTGTCACGTACGCAGCTGTGGAGCGGCTGAACGGTCTCGACGTGCTCCTCGCTGTTGACCCAGGCGAGGAACGGAGGTGCGCTCTCCCATTCGCTGGTGATCAGCCATTGGGAGGGGTTCTCGATGGACTGGCACAACTGGTCGCTGATGTGACCGGGGATGGATGCCACCTGGTTGCGCAGATGCTCATACGCCTCCAGGAACTGCTTCTGCGCCCCGTCGTAGAGGTCCAACAACAGAACGACACGGAGCCTGGAACCGTCGAAGGCGGACTGGGAGATCCGTTCCGAGAGGGTGGCGGTCATCTTTCGATCTCCTTCGAGACGGTGTCGTGGTCAGGCCGGATGGCATGCCCTCAACCGTCGATTGGCGAGTGGTTTCGGAGCGGGGACTCTCCCGCGGATGTGATCGGTCCGCCCCCGTGACTGCGGGCAATGTCTCCGTGACCGATCGTGAATCGCTGGTCCGGGTGGCGCGAGATTTATGAACCGTTCAGGTGAGCGGCCGTACGAACCGCTCCGACCAGGGCATGGAACAAGGCAACCGAACGGCGTCCGAGCTGGAGCAACTGATGAACGAGAACGTCGACATTCGCGTACCGGTCCTCATCGTGGGCGGCTCCCTGGTGGGCCTGTCCACCTCACTCTTCCTCGGCCGGCTCGGCATCGAGCATCTGCTGGTCGAGAAGCACCGTTCCACCTCGACGCATCCTCGCGGACGCGGGAACAACGTGCGCACGATGGAGGTCTTCCGCACGGCCGGAGCCGAGCAGGGCATCCGGCAGGCGGCCGCGGTGCTCGCCGACAACCACGGCATCCTGCAGGCCGGATCACTCACCGGGGACGACCAGGAGTGGCTCTTCAAGGAGATCGACCCGGGTGGCGGACTCTCCCGTTTCAGTCCGAGCGGGTGGTGCCTGTGCAGCCAGAACGATCTGGAACCGGTCCTGGTCGAACTGGCCCGGGAACAGGGCGGTGATCTTCGGTTCTCCACCGAGTTGCAGAGCTTCGACCAGGACGGGTCGGGGGTGGACGCGGCGCTCAAGAACCGCGAGACCGGGGAGCACATCAGTGTCCGCGCGGACTATCTCGTCGCGGCCGACGGACCGCGCAGTCCCATCCGTGAGCAGCTGCGCATCGACCGGACGGGTCCCGGCGACCTGTTCCACAACGTGAGCATCACCTTCCGCTCGCGGCAGCTCGCCGATGTGGTGGGCGACCGGCGGTTCATCGTCTGCTATCTGACCAACCCCGCTGCCGACGGCGCCCTGTTGCCCGTGGACAACGAGAAGGAATGGGTGTTCCACGCACCGTGGCAGCCACAACTGGGTGAAACACTCGAGGACTTCAGTGACGAGCGGTGCGCCGAACACATCCGCACGGCGGTCGGCGCTCCGGACATCGACGTCGAGATCACCGGAAAGGCGCCGTGGCACGCGGCGGAGCGGGTCGCGGAGCGGTACTCGTCCGGCAGGGTCTTCCTCGCCGGGGACTCGGCCCATGAGATGTCCCCCACCGGGGCGTTCGGCTCGAACACCGGCATCCAGGACGCACACAACCTGGCCTGGAAACTCGACTCGGTCCTGCGGGGCGAGGCGGGGCCGGGCCTGCTGGACACCTACGAGGCGGAGCGCCTGCCGGTGGCGCGGGCGACGAGCGCACGGGCCTCGGCGCGCTCCAGCGAGCACAGTCACCCCGGGTACGTTCCCGCGCCGGGCGCGGGTGGCGGGAGGCAGGGCGGCATGCTCACCGTGGCGCTGGGCTACCGCTACGCCCGCGGTGCCGTGCTGGGTGCCGACCCGCAGCAGCCGGTGGTGCCGCCGGGGATGCGGCTGGACGGCCAACCGGGCAGCCGTGCACCACATCTGTGGGTCCGTCAGGCGGGTGACCGCAAGTCCACTCTGGATCTCTACGAGCGCACCCTCGTGCTGCTCACCGACGGTACGGACACGGTGTGGCGGCAGGCGGCGAAGCACGTGTCCGACCGCCTCTCGGTACGGCTCCCGGTGTACGGCATCGGTCCGGGTGCCGATCTGGAGCCGGAGAACGGGGCCGACTGGGCCGAGCTCCACGGCACGACGCCCGAAGGTGCGGTGCTGGTACGTCCCGACGGCTTCGTGGCGTGGCGGTCGACGGGTCCTGCGGCCGACGCCGAGGCCACCCTCCAGGAGGTCCTCACCGCCCTGCTGCACCGCTCCTGACGCCGCCGTCCACGCCAGGGTCCTGCTCAGGCCAGGCCGAACGACTTGAGTTCCGCGAGGAATTCGTCCGGCCGCCCGGTATGGACGAGGTGTCCGGCGTCGATGGTGACGAAACGGCCACAGGGTATCCGTCCCGCCATCCGGACCAGTTCGTCCTGGGCTATCGGGCTGGCGGGGCCACCGCCGATGACGAGCGTCGGCGCGGTGATCTCCCCGAGACGTTCGCGCCAGGCCGGGTCCGGCCGGTTCAGCTGGACGTCGGTCGACGGCACCAGGATCCAGTCGAAGTCCAGTTTCTCGTCGGGCCGTTCGGCGGGGCCGCGCGGCGGGTCCAGCGGGATCGGGGGCGGGACCTCCTCCAGGACGAGACGGCCGATCAGCGCGGGTTCCCGCTCGGCGAGCAGATAGGCGGCGGCCGCGCCCATGGAGTGTCCGACCACGGTGGCGCCCGCCAGGTCGCAGGCCTCCAGGAAGGCGTGCAGATCGTCCCGGAACAGCTCCAAGGAGTAGTGGCCCGGCCAGTCGCTGAGGCCGTGGCCGCGGAAGTCGAAGGCGTAGACCCGGTGTTCGGCGGCCAGGCGTCCGGCGACCTCGGTCCAGGTCCTGCTGTTCTCGCACCGGCCGTGGACGAGCACGACGGGCGGGGCCGACGGATCTCCCCACACCCGGTAGGCGAGCCGGATGCCGTCGGCCTGCACGCCGAGGATCTCCGGGTCGGGGAAGGCCTCGAGCGGGCGGGCGAAGGGTTCGGTTCCGTCATACGCCTGGGACATCGGCATGCACGTCATACAACCGGGTCCGGCCCAGTGGTGCAGCCGTGTTCGGTACGAGCGTATCCGCGGACGGTGGCGCCGGGCGCCGCCGCCCGCGGCACGACGGCCACTACAACTCGGCGAACCGGTCGCGCAGCTCCCGTTTGAGGATCTTGCCGCTGGCGTTGCGCGGCAGTTCGTCCACGAACAGGACCCGCTTCGGGGCCTTGAAGTGGGCGAGTCGTTCGCGCGCGTGGTCGATGAGTTCGGCCGCTGTCGCCTCGTCGCGCAGGACGACCACGGCGGTGACGGCCTCGATCCAGCGCTCGTCGGGCAGTCCGACGACCGCGGCCTCGGCGACGGCGGGGTGAGTGTAGAGGGCGTCCTCGACCTGGCGGGAGGCAACGAGGACACCACCGGAGTTGATGACGTCCTTGACCCGGTCGACGACGGTGAAGAACCCCTCCGTGTCGCGCACGGCGAGGTCGCCGGAGTGGAACCAGCCGTCGCGGAAGGCCTCCGCGGTCTCCTCGGGCTTGTCCCAGTACCCCTCGCACAACTGGGGCGAACGGAAGACGACTTCACCGGCCGTGCCGTCGGGGACCTCGTTGCCGTCCTCGTCGACGATCCTGGCCTCGACGAAGAGGACGGGCCTGCCGCAGGAGTCCATCCGGCCCTCGTGCTCGTCCGGTCCGAGGACCGTGGCGAGCGGACCTATCTCGCTCTGCCCGAAGCAGTTGTAGAAGGCGAGCCCGGGCAGCCGGTCGCGGAGGCGTTCCAGTACGGGCACGGGCATGATCGACGCGCCGTAGTACGCCTTGCGCAGCCCGCCGAGGTCGCGGGTGGTGAAGCCGGGGTGCTGGGAGACGCCGATCCAGACGGTCGGCGGGGCGAAGACGCTGTCGGCCTGCCCCGTCTCGACGAGATCGAAGATCCGGTCCACCTCGGGTGCGTCGAGGATGATGTTTCGCGCGCCGACCGCGAGGTAGGGCAGCAGGAACACATGCATCTGTGCGGAGTGGTAGAGCGGCAGCGCGTGGACCGGGCGGTCGGTGGCGCGCAGATCGAGTGCGGTGATCGCGCTGACGTACTCGTGGACCAGCGCGCCGTGGGTCATCATCGCGCCCTTGGGGAGCGCGGTGGTGCCCGAGGTGTAGAGCAGCTGGACGAGGTCTCCCGCCTGCACCTCCCGCTCGGGGACGAACGGGCGTGGGTCGGCGGTGGCGGCGAGGAGGGAGTCCGGCGCGTCGCGCAGCGCACGTACCGGGTGGGCGTCCGGGACCCGGTCGGCGAGGTCCGGGTCGGTGAGCACGAGGGCGCTGCCGGACTGTTCGAGGATGTAGGTGAGGTCGTCGCCGGTGAGGTTCTGGTTGACCGGCACATGGACCAGGCCCGCACGGGCACAGGCGAGGTAACCGATCAGATAGGCGTCGGAGTTGTGCGCGTAGGAGGCGACCCTGTCCCCCGGACGCAGCCCGTGCTCGCCGGTGAGGACCGCTGCGGCGGTACTGACGGCGGTGTCGAGTTCCGCGTAGGTCCAGGACCGGTCCGCGTACCGCAGCGCGGTGTTCGCGGGGGCGCGCCGGGCACTGCGGGCCAGGACGCCGTCGACTGTACTGCTCCGTACACCTGTCATGGCGTGATCCTGTGCGTCCGGCCCCCGGTGGTCAAGGGGTCGGCCCCCGGTCGGGTGGCCGGCCGGGGTGCGGGAGTACCGACGGGTGGGCGAGCCGGCACGCACCCGCAGGGGCCGTGCCGGCTCGGCCGGTCCGGAGGCGGTGCGCCCGCGGGCGCGCCGGGTCGTCGGGCGGCGGTTCACAGGGGCCGTTGGTGCCCCTCCCAGTACGGGTCGCGCAGCCGCCGCTTGTACAGCTTGCCGTTGGGGTCGCGGGGCATCTCCTCGATGAAGTCGATACTCCTGGGGCGCTTGTACCCGGCCAGGTGATCTGCGCAGTGACGGAGGATCTCGGCGGCCAGTGTGTCCCCCGCCTCGTGTCCTGGTGCCGGTTCGACGACCGCCTTGACCTCCTCGCCCCAGTCGGGGTGCGGGATACCGAAGACGGCCACGTCGGCGACCGCGGGGTGGCTGAGGAGTGCGCCCTCGATCTCGGCGGGGTAGATGTTGACGCCGCCCGAGATGATCATGTCGATCTTGCGGTCGCGGAGGAAGAGATAGCCGTCCTCGTCGAGGACGCCGAGGTCGCCGACGGTGAAGAAGTCACCGATGCGGTTCTTCTTCGTCTTGGTCTCGTCCTTGTGGTAGCTGAAGCCGCCGGTGTTCATCTTGAGGTAGACGGTGCCGAGTTCACCGGCCGGCAGACGGTTGCCGTCGTCGTCGAACACGGCGATCTCACTGATCGGCCAGGCCCTGCCGACCGTGCCCGGTTTCTTCAGCCAGTCCTCGGCGGTGGCGAAGGCGCCGCCGCCCTCGCTGGCCGCGTAGTACTCCTCGACGCACTGCCCCCACCAGTCGATCATGGCGCGTTTGACGTGGTCGGGGCAGGGGGCCGCGCCGTGGATGGCGTGACGCATGGCGGTCACGTCGTACTCCCGCTTCACCTCGTCGGGGAGGGCGAGCAGGCGGTGGAACTGGGTCGGGACCATGTGCGTGTGGGTGCAGCGGTGGGTGTCGATGAGCCGCAGCATCTCCTCGGGCGTCCACTTGTCCATCAGGACCAGCGGGTGGCCGATGTGCAGGGAGGCGCCGGCGAACTGGAGGACAGCGGTGTGGTAGAGCGGCGAGCAGACCAGGTGGACGTTGTCGTCGAAGGGTCTGATGCCGAAGATGCCGAGGAATCCACCGAGATGGCTCTCCTCGGGGAGCCTGCCGGGGAGCGGACGGCGGATGCCGCGCGGGCGGCCGGTCGTGCCCGAGGTGTAGTTCATGACCCAGCCGAGGGTGCGTTCCTCGGGAGGTGTGTCCGGCTGCCCTTCGAGCAGTTCGGCGTAGGGACGGAAGCCGTCGACGTCGCCCACGGCGTAGCGGTGGCTCGCGGGGAGATGCGCCTCGTCCGCGGCCGCGACGGCCGCCGGTGCGAACCGCTCGTGCGCGATGAGCACCTTGGCCCCGGAGTCGGAGACGATCCAGGCGATCTCGGGCCCGACGAAGTGGTGGTTGACGGGAACCATGTACAGGCCCGCCTGGGTGGCCGCGAGATAGGCGGTGAAGAACTCGACGCCGTTGGGCAGGACCACGGCGAAGGCGTCGCCCCGCCGGAGCCCGGCCGCGCGCAGTCCGTGGACCAGGCGGTTGGCCGCGGCGTGCAGCCGGCCGGCGCTCCAGCGCTCGCCGTCGGGTGCGGTCAGCACCGTGCGGTCGGGGTCGGCGGCGGCCTGGGCCCAGAAGCCGTTGGGCGGCGGGGTCATGAGGCGCTCCGTCCGGCGATGCGGTTGATTCGGTCGATGGCGCGTTCGAAGCCGCTGGTCAGGTCGTCGAAGACGGCCTGCACACTGCGTTCGCTGTTCATCCGGCCGACGATCTGGCCGACGGGGGTGCCGAGCAGTGCCTCGGTCTCGTACTTCTGGATGCGGGAGACGGCTTCGGCCACCAGCAGCCCCTGGAGCGGCATGGGCAGGGTTCCGGGCCCGGACGGGTCGTCCCAGGCGTCGGTCCATTCGGTACGGAGCTGGCGTGCGGGTTTTCCGGTGAGGGCGCGGGACCGGACGGTGTCGCCGGAGCCTGCGGCAAGGAGTTTCCGGGTCAGCGCGCGGGAGTGGAGGTCGGCCTCCTCCGTGGTCAGCCAGAGGGAGCCGAGCCACACGCCCTGGGCACCGAGGGCGAGTCCGGCGGCGATCTGCTCCCCGCTGCCGATTCCGCCGGCGGCAAGAACGGGGAGCGGTCCGACGGCGTCGACGATGTCGGGGACCAGGACCATGGAGGCGATCTCACCGGTGTGGCCGCCCGCCTCGTATCCCTGGGCGACGACGATGTCGATGCCCGCGTCCGCGTGGTGGCGGGCGTGTCGGGCGCTTCCGGCGAGTGCGGCGACGAGCACGTCCTGGTCGTGGGCGCGTCGGACGACGTCGGCCGGCGGTGAACCGAGGGCGTTGGCCAGGAGTTTGATGGGGTAGTCGAAGGCGACGTCCAGTTGGTTGCGCGCGACTTCCTCCATCCACCCGGTGATGCGCCAGCCGGACGCCTCCCCCTCGGCGAGCTCCGGCACACCGTGTTTGGCCAGGGTGTCCTGGACGAACTGGCGGTGCCCCGCCGGGATCATCGCCTCGACGTCGGCCTCGGTCACCCCCTCCACCTTCTTCGCGGGCATGACGACGTCGAGCCCGTAGGGCTTGCCGTCGGTGTGCTCCTGCATCCAGTCGAGGTCGCGGGCCAGGTCGTCGGGGGCGGTGTAGCGGACCGCGCCGAGTACGCCGAAGCCTCCGGCCCGGGTGATGGCCGCGGCCACCGCGGGGAACGGCGTGAAGCCGAAGATGGCGTGCTCGACTCCCAGTTTCTTGCTCAGCTCCGTCTCCATGGGGCGCAGGATGCCCCAGTCCGACCACCGAAGGAAGAGATTTTCTGATGCAGTGTCAGATTCTTTGTGATGCCAGGGGCCTCCGTGACGGCTGCGGTGACAGTAATCTCTGCGCGGCAGGAAGTTTCACGTTCGAGCGAAATTTCGAAAGTTACTTTCGGGCAGTGGGAAGGGGTTCCGGATGACCGAGGACGCGACCGGCAGAGGGATCAGCCGACGCAGGCTGGGAGGTGGGATGCTGGCCCTGGGCGGAGCACTCGCCCTGGCGCCGATTCCGTTTGCGGGGCAGGCGTCGGCCGTGGAGCCGGGAACGGGGTCGTCGGATATGCAGACAGGGACGGGGACGAGCGCCACGTCCGGCCAGGCGCGGCCGACGTTGCGACGCGGATCCGCCGCCCGCGCGGGCCTGTTGCAGGGGCCGCTGGACCAATTGGTCACGGATGCGGAGGCGTTCCTCTCCAACTCCCCCAAACACCCCTGGTACGCGGGCGCGGTACTGCTCGCCGGGCGAGGCGGCACGGTGGCCCTGCACCGCCCGATCGGCAAGGCCGTGCGCTACGCGGCGTACGACGAGAAGACCGACACCGGGGTGGAGTTCCCCGTCGACCAGCAGATCGACATGGCCGAGGACACGGTCTTCGACCTGGCTTCGGTGTCCAAGCTGTTCACCTCGATCCTGGCCGTGCAGCAGATCGAGCGCGGTGCGCTGGAGCTGGAGGAGAAGGTCAGCTCCTATCTCCCCGATTTCGCCGGAGGCGGCAAGCAGGACATAACCATCCGTCAGCTGCTCACGCACACATCGGGCTTCCGCGCCTGGATTCCGCTGTACAAGGCGCCGACACGGGAGGGGAAGCTGGAGCTCCTGTGGAACGAAGTACCCGCCAACCCGCCCGGCACGGTCTATCTCTACTCCGACCTCAATCTGATCTCACTGCAACTGGTCCTGGAGAAGATCACCGGACGCACGCAGGATGTCCTGCTCCGTGAGGAGATCACTGCTCCGCTCGGGATGCACCGCACCCGGTACAACCCCCCGGCCTCCTGGAAGCCGAAGATCGCCGCGACCGAGGATGCCCGGCTCCCCTGGTCCGGCCTCGACCGGGGACTGGTCTGGGGCGAGGTGCACGACGAGAACGCCTACAGCCTGGACGGGGTGGCGGGCCACGCCGGGGTCTTCTCCTGCGCCTGGGACCTCGCGATCCTGGCCCGCACGCTGCTCAACGGCGGCGTCTACGGCCGCGCGCGGATCCTCTCCGAGGAATCGGTCGACCTGCTGTTCACGGACTTCAACACCGCGTTCCCCGGTGACAACCACGGTCTGGGCTTCGAGCTCTACCAGCACTGGTACATGGGCGCGATGGCCACCCCCCGCACCGCGGGCCACACCGGCTTCACCGGTACCTGCCTGGTCCTGGATCCGACGACCGACTCGTTCCTGATCGTCCTCGGCAACTCGGTGCATCCGGTGCGCACCTGGCGCTCCGGCAGCGCCCCTCGCGTCGCCACCGCCAACCAGATGGCACGCGCCGTCGCGGTCCGTCCCGTCCGGGGACGAACGGCGTGGTTCTCGGGGCTGGCGAGCGCCACCAGCGCGACGCTCACCCTGCCCGCCCTGCGCCTGTCGTCGACGCAGGCCCGGATGCGCTCGGCGCTCTGGTGGGACACCGAGCCCGGTTCCGACTTCGTGTTCCTGGAGGCGTCGGCGGATGCCGGGGCGACCTGGGAGCGGGTGCCGTTCACCACCGCGCCGTGGGCGGATCACCCCCGGGCCGAGCCCGAACCGCATCCGACGGGCTCGGTCTCCGGCTGGTCCGGCCGGGTCTGGCACCGCCTCGACGCCGACCTTGCCGCCTGGAGCGGCAAGGAAGTCCGGCTCCGATGGCGCTACACCACGGACCGGCTGTACGTCGGACGCGGGGTGTATGTGAATGCCGTGCGGGTCGAGGACGGCAACCAGACGGTCTTCGACGACAGCCGCTCCGCCGACCACGCGGGCATCGAGGCGCTGGGCTGGACGGCTTCGGCGGACTGATGGGGGTGTGGACCGGGCCGTGCCGGGGAAGGCCTTCCCCTCCTCCCCCGGCACGACCGTCGTCGCCCGCACCCCTGGCTGTCGGGTGGGGCGTGTCCCTTCCCGGCGTGGGCCGGTCACCCCTGGTGGGAGATGGGCCCCGGCCGGTCCGACGAGACCTGCCGGCCACGGCGCAGTTCCGCCACCCGGCGACAGAGCTCGACGGCCTCCGGTCCGCGGCCGAGCCGTTCCAGGCAGTGGGCCTCGTCGTCGCGGGCGGCGAGCGTGTCGGGGTGGTCGGCGCCGAGGACGCGTTCGCGGGCCTCGGCGACCTGACGGTAGGCGGTGAGGGCGTCCGCCCAGCGCCCCAGCCAGCCGAGGCCGACGGCGACCTCGCGACGGCTGACGAGGGTGTCCGGGTGGTCGGGTCCCAGAACCCGCTCGCGGATCGCGCACACGTCCCGTGCCTCGGCGAGCGCCTCGTCCCAGCGGGCGAGACGCCCCAGGTTGACGCCGAGACCGTGGCGGGCCCGGAGGGTCTCGGGGTCGGCGGGGCCGCCGACCCTGGTCCGGTCGTCGACGAGGGCGCGGTACACCTCCAGGGCCTCGGCGCTGCGGCCCAGCCGGCCGAGACCGATACCGACCTCGTAGCGGGCGGCGAGCGTGTCGGGGTGGTCGGCGCCCAGCGACCGGGACCGGGCCTCGGCGACGTCCTGGTAGGTGTGCAGAGCCTCCGCCCAACGTCCCAGCCTGCCGAGCGTGTACGCCACTTCGTAGAGCGTGGCCAGGGTGTCGGGGTGGTCGGCACCGAGCAGACGGGTCCGGGCCGAGGCCACGTCCTTCGCCATCCGGTACGAGTCCTCCAGACGGCCGAGCCGGCCGAGGGTGAAGGCGAGGTTGTGGCGGCAGCGCAGGGTGTCGGGGTGGTCGGGGCCCATCGTCCGTTCCCGGGAGGATAGAACCGCCGCGTACACCTGATGGGCTTCGAAGTGCCGATCGAGCCGCCCCAGGACGTACGCCGTCTTCTGGCGGGCGGCGAGGGTCTCCGGATGATCCGGGCCCAGAGTGCGTTCGCGGGCCTGCGCGACGTCGCCGAATTCCCGCAGTGCGTCGGACACCCGACCGGTACGGCTGAGGGTGAAGGCGACCTCGTACCGGCTGGAGAGGGTGTCGGGATGATCGGGACCGAGGGCCTGTTCGCGTTCGGCGGCGACCGCGCGGTGTACTTCGCAGGCTTCCTCCCAGTGGCCGGCCCGGCCCAGGTCGAGCCCCGCGCGGTGCCGGTCGGCAAGAGCGGGCAGAAGGTCCGGCGACGGGGTCGGCCGCCCGGCCCCGGCCGGTGGCAGCCGACCCGTCAGGTGCCGTATCTCGGCGCCGGTGGTCCACTCGCCGGTGAGGCCCTCCACGTGGTCGGGCAGCGCGAGCCCGGGGTGGGCGCCGGTCGCCTTGTGCCCGGTGGTCATGCCGCGGGTCCAGGCCGGCAGTTCCTGCTCCGGGCCGACGACGGGAACGGGTGGCGCCGGCCGTTCCCCGTCCTTCGGCCCCAGCTGCGGCTGCTCGCCGGAGCGGCCGACAGTGATCCGCCGACGCAGGTCACCGGCGTCGACGGGCCGTTCCTCAGGGGTCTTGGCCAGCAGCTCCAGGACGACGCGCTCGAAGAACCGCGGGAGTTCGGCCCGGTGGGTGCGCAGTGGCTCGGGCGGGGTGTCGCGATGCCCGACGAGCACGGCCCAGGCGTCGTCGAGGTCGAACGGTGGTGCTCCGGTGGCGATCTCGTACAGGACGCAGCCCAGTGAGTAGAGGTCGCTGCGGTGGTCGACCTGGCCACCGCTGATCTGCTCGGGCGACATGTAGTGCGGGGTGCCCATGGCGATGCCCGTACCGGTGAGACGGGAGGTGAAGCCGATGTCGTGACCGAGCCGGGCGATGCCGAAGTCGCAGATCTTCACCGTGCCGTCGGCAAGCCGCATGATGTTGGCCGGCTTGAGGTCGCGGTGGACGACGCCCTGCTGATGGGTGTAACCGAGGGCGTCGGCGACCTGTTCGGCGATGTCGACGACATCCGGTACCGGCAACGGATGCTGCTTGTTGTCCTCCAGGAGCTGGCTGAGGTTGCGGCCGTCGAGGAGTTCCATGACCAGGTAGAGGACGCCTTCGTCCTCACCGAAGTCGTGCACGACGGTGATGCCGCGGTGCTGGAGCGCGGCGGCGACCCGGGCCTCGCGGCGGAAGCGCTCGCGCAGGACACGGGTGAAGGACCGGTCCTGCTGGGGGCCCATCGGCTTGAGGCATTTGACGGCGACCTGGCGTCCGAGCGACTCGTCGCGGGCGCGCCAGACCTCGCCCATGCCTCCGCGCCCGATCCGATCGAGCAGTCGGTACCGGCTCTGGATCAGCCTGGTGTCCGCCATCGTCTGCTGTCGCCCCCGTCGCGTCGCCTACTCCTGCGCCCTCCCCAGCCCGTCCAGTATGGCGGCCTCGCTGCGCAGTTTGTACGGGGTGGGGCGGCTGCCGGCCCCGAGGCGGGCCATCGCGTCGCGGATGTGACCGGGCGGGATGCGCCGGCGCAGTCCTGGGGGAATGCACCGCAGCATGGTTCCCGCGGTGCGCAGGCGCCGGTCGACGGTGCGCACCGGCCCCACGGGTCTGCCGTAGAGCTCATGGGCGTACGGGGGCAGTGACTGGTAGGCGAGTGCTGCCACGCGCCGCCACAGGAGTGCGCGCATCGGCAGGAGGAGCGGGTGGACGGGAGGCCGGCGCAGGAAGTCGTCGACGTCCAGGGCCTCGGCGGAAGCGGCAAGCTGTGGACGCACCCGTTCGACATAGGCGGCGAGCTGGGCGGTGGTGGTCGGCACGTCCGCGGGATCGAGGCCGACGAGGCGGGCGCTGTGGCGGCTCTCGTACAGGTAGCGGTCGGCCTGGGCATCGGTGAGCGGGAAGCCTGAGCGGCGTTCGACCTGGAGGTAGGAGTCCACCTCCGCGCAGTGCACCCACAGCAGCAGTTCGGGTTCGTCGACGCCGTACGTCTCCCCGGTCGCCGGGTCGGTGGCCTTGAGGAGCCGGTGGATCCCGCGGATCCGCGCGCCCGCCTTCTCGGCCGCTTCGGTGGTGCCGTAGGTGATCGTCCCGACGAAACCGGCCGTGCGCATCAGCCGCCCCCAGGCGTCCTTGCGGAAGTCGGAGTTCTGCATGACTCCGCGTACGGCGCGCGGGTGCAGCGCCTGCAGGTAGAGCGCCCGCACTCCGGCGACCCACATCATCGGGTCGGCGTGCATCTGCCAGGTGACGGAATCGGGCCCGAAGAGCCCCGGATCGGCGTCCCTCATGAATGCCCGTACCTCCCGCTCGGTGGCGTACCCACGGATGTCGTGCGCACTCCAGCATGCGCGTGAACGGGGCGCGGCTCCAGGGCGGTCCGGCGCATCGGCCGGATGTCCCCTGTGCCGGTGCGGACTGGCCCCTGTGGCCGTGAGTCGCGCAGCGCGGAGGCCGGACTCGTTCACGGCCCGGTACCGGTCGACCCGGCCACGCGGCGATCACGGCAGCCGCCCATCCCGATGCGGCGACCCGCCACGCGTGGCACGTTGGAAACAACGACATGACGAGGAATCGGCGGCGATCATGCGAGCTCACCTCGGCGATCAACTTGTTGTCGAAAGTCCGGCCACCGGCACCGGCAGGCGCGACGGCGAGATTGTCGGACTCCACCACGAGGACGGAACCCCTCCCTACGACGTGCACTGGTCGGACACCGGCGAGGTGACGCTCGTGTTCCCCGGGCCGGACGCCCATGTCCGCCACCTCGACCGGCCGGGCAGAGACGGCGAGCCGACCCGGTCGGCCTCGGCCGAGGCCGGGACCGAGTCCGAGTCCGACGGGGACCGCCTCGGAGCAGCACCCGGCCCCGGCGACATCGGCCGGCGCGTGGCCATGGAGCGCGAGCGACAGGGGCTCAGCCGGGCAGAAACGGCCCGTCGCGCCAGAATGGCACCGGGATACCTGGCCTACATCGAACAACATCCGGCCGACCCGAGTCCGGCGAGTCTCATCAGCCTGGCCGACGCACTCGGCACCACGGTCGCAGCCCTGCGCGGAGGCGGCATCGACCTGCCACCCGGCCAGGGCCAGGCGCTCCTGCACCCCCGACTGCAGGACCTCACTCCCGACGAGTGCCGTGCCCGGCTCTCCACGCACGGCATCGGACGCATCGCGGTGTCGACCCCCGACGGACCGGCGGTGCTGCCGGTGAACTACGAGGTCATCGACGACACGATCGCGTTCCGGACCGCACCCGGCTCGGTACCCGCGATGGCCGGGGGCACCGACGTCGCGTTCGAGGTCGACCACGTGGACGAGGCCATGAGCCTGGGCTGGAGCGTGCTCGCCGTGGGCCCCGCGCGGATCGTCACGGAGCCCGGGACACTGCGACAGCTCGCCGATCGCGCCCACAGCACCCCCTGGGCAGGCGGCGAACGCGAGACATGGGTGTCGATCCGGCCCACCCGCCTCACCGGGCGGCGCATCATTCCGGCCGATCAGTGAGCCCGTGATACACCTTCCGTTACCTACAGTGATCACCCATGCCGCTCCCGGGACGCCTCAGCGCCTCTTTGACACCGCGCTGACGCTGCATCACATCTCTTTGACGGGGCCCTGATGACCTGGGGCGGAGCTTCGTAAGAGGCCCGTCAAAGCATGCGCTCACCCGCCTTGCACGGGGTGGCGAGCGTCTAGATTCGCTCTTGGTCGCTCACCGGCCCGGGTACGTCAGTGGTCTGACCGTCCCGGACCGCGGGGGCGCGGACCGCCCCTCCCATCCTTGCGTCCGCGCCTCTGCGTCGCGACCGTGCTGTCCGTCCACAGCCGCGCCGCGGGTGCCGGGGCACCACGTCCACGGCACCCGGGTGCCGTGGGCGGTCGGCCCGCCCGCCGTTCCTCCTCCCCCGGCCTCCGCCGCCCACGGCCGAGCGGAAAGGACGCGTCCTGGCCGTCGCGTGCACACGGTTCACGGGGAGTCGGTACGAGGACGTGGTGGGCGCCGGCGCCTCCGGAGACCCAGCGGCAGCACCTCGCCCTCGCCTGCGTCGAGGGCCTCGCCGCCGACGTCGCCGCCCGCGGTCGCACCGCCACCTGGAGCCGCTCCCGGGGCAATCGCGCGAGCCTCCTGCTCGCCTGGACGGCCGGCTTCCGGCTCGTCCGCGAGTACGTCCACGCCACAACCGGGTCCGTCACCGTCAGCAGCACGTCAAATCTGTCCGCCACCCCGTAAACACCGCGTAGCCCCCGCTGGAGCCGCCCGTCCGGGGCCCTAGCGTCAGCGCCATGCCCCCCTCTCCCCGCATCCCCGCTCCCCTCCCCGGTGCCGCCGACGACGACGTACTGCACGACACGCGGTGGCGGGAGGAGGCCCGCTTCGCCCTCGTCTGCGCGGGCCTCCTGCTCGGCACGGCGCTGGTCGTCGACGCGGGCGTGTACGGGCTGGCCTTGTCCCATGCTCTCGGGTGGACCGTGCTGGCGGCCCTCCTGCTGGTGGTCCTGCTGCCCGCCCGGGTCAGCGTCGCACCGGGCCTGCTGACGGTTCAGGGCCTGTGGGTCACCAGGACGGTACGCTCCGACCGGCTCGCAGCGGTCACCTGGCCGGTCGGCACCGGGCGGAGACTGCTCCTCCGGGACGAGGACGGGGCACGGGCCGAGATCGACCTCCGGGTCCTCCTGGACAACCCGGCCCTGTGGCTGCGGCTCGAGGCCGAGGCCCGGGCCGCCCTGAGGCGCGGCGCCCTGCACCACGGCGCGGCCGACCTCGCGCGGCTCTCGCTGCGCGTCCACGCCGAAACGGCGCGTTCCGTCCTCAAGGTCTCCGGCCTGGGGTAGGCCTTCCGGTTCGCCGAGCCCCTACGCCACCAGGCCCGCCAGGTCGTCCGCGACCAGCCGGGCCTCCGGCGACGCCGGCACGGCTCCGGGCAGGGCGACGGCAGCAACCAACCCGAGACCGGTGCCGTGGGCTCCTACAGGCCGACGTCGCGGGTCTGGAGGTCCTCCAGGGTCTCCCGGCGTACCAGGAGCCGGGCCCGGCCGTCGAGCACGGCGACCACCGGCGGGCGACCGACGAGGTTGTACGAGGAGGCCATCGACAGGTGGTAGGCGCCCGCCGCCGGCACCGCGAGCAGGTCGCCCGGGTGGGTGTCGGCGGGCAAGGGCACGTCCTCGGCGAGGATGTCCCCGGCCTCGCAGTGGCGGCCCACGACCGTCACGCGCTCGGCTTCGGCCGACGAGTGACGGCCGATCAGGCGGGGCGCGTACCGCACCCCGTACAGGGCGGGCCGTGGGTTGTCGCTCATTCCTCCGTCCACCGCCACGTAGGTCCGCACGGACGTGCGCTTCACCGCCAGGACCCGGTAGACGGCGACTCCGGCGGGGCCCGTGACGGCACGGCCCGGCTCGATGATCAGGCGCGGGACCGGAAGCCCGGCCGCCGCGCAGCTGTCGGCGAGTTCGGCACGAACCCTGCGGGCCAGGACGCTCAGGTCGAGCGTCGGCTCGCCGGGGCGGTGGGCGATCCCGTGGCCGCCACCGAGGTCGAGCTCCGGCAGCGCGATCCCGTGGGTGTCGCGGACCCGGGCCATGAGGCCGACGAGCCGGCGCACGGCCACCAGGTACGGCTTGACGTCCGTGATCTGCGAGCCCAGGTGGCAGTGGATTCCAGTGAGTTCGAGCTGCGGCTGGTCGAGGATACGGGCGATGGCGTGCTGGGCATGGCCGTCGCGGAGGGACAGGCCGAACTTCTGGTCGTCGGAGCCGGTACGTATCTTGTGGTGGCCGCCCGCGCTGATGCCCGGCGTCACCCGGACCATGACCTTCTGATGGCCTCCGGTACCGACCGCGGCGGCGATGCGGGCGATCTCGGCGGGAGTGTCGATGACGATCCGGCCCACGCCGAGGCGCAGGGCGGTCGCCATGTCCTGCGGTGACTTGGCGTTGCCGTGGAGCAGGATCCGGTCGGCCGGGAATCCGGCGGTGACCGCGAGTTCCAGCTCGCCGGCCGAGCACACGTCCAGGCCGAGTCCCTCCTCCTCGACCCAGTGGGCGAGGGCGCGGCACAGGAACGCCTTGGCCGCGTAGTGGACTTCGGCTTCGGGGAAGGCGCTGCGATAGGCCCGGCAACGCTCACGGACCTCGGCCTCGTCGAGGACATAGACGGGTGTGCCATGGCTCTCGGCGATCCCGGTGAGGGGCACACCGCCCACCCGGAGGTCACCGTGGGGTTGTTCGGTGGTGGTAGCGGGCCAGACGGAGAGGAAGTCGACGGGATCCGCTCCCGCCGGGGCGGCGGGGGCGGTCACGTCGGCCGGGACGGTGGGCAGGGGAAGGGTGGTCACCTCTGCGGCTCCCTTCAGTTCGCGAGCGCGGTGAGCGGCCGCGGCTGCGGCTCGGCCACTGACGTGTCGGCGGCCATGCCGGCGATCGGGGCAGCGGGGGCCGGTGCGGTGAGGACGGGGTCGATCCGCAGCTGGCGGACGCCCAGCGGCTCGGTGAGCGCACGCAACGCCGGTTCGGCGAGTGCGATCCACGGCTGTCCCTCCCCCAGAACGGCCCTCAACCGCGCCGGGTCGGTGAACGCGACGGCGGTCCGGCCACCGACCGGCGTACGGAAGAGACGGACCGTGCATACGACGGAGCCCGTCCGGGCGGGCACACAGAGCCGTCCGGACGGGATCTGTTCTCGGGGTTCGGGATCGTCTCCGTACAAGGCGTCTTCCATGGGTTCCTCCGAGGATCGGAACGAGGCCCCGGACGCGGTCGCGACGGGGTGTCTCCGACGCTATGCCCGGTGCTCACCCGTCCCGGCAGCCTCCTGACACCCCTCTGACGGAATCGGCCGGAAGGCATACGCCGCGTATACGCCGTTACCGGCGCCCGGCCCCGGCTCCTCGGTCCGGCCGGCGGCCTCCATGGACGAGGGAGGCGGGAAGGCCCTGCGGGTGCCCCTTGATGGCTTCCTCACGCACCCCGCGTCGCACACACGCACGCTGTCGCCGGTATCACCAAGGCGGCCGCACTCGAAGGAGCCGCTCACGGAATCCGGGTCAATGCGGTCGCACCCGGCTTCACCCGGACCGCCATGTACGAACGGTTCACCGGTGACGACTCGGTACGTGACGCGGTCGATTCAGTGCTGCCCATGCACCGGGCCGGCGGCCCGGAGGAGATTGCCGAGGCCGTCCAGTACCTGGGTTCCGACAAGGCGGGATACGTCAGCGGCCATGTCCTGACCGTCGACGGTGGCCTCACGGCGGGCGGGCCCGTGGTCCCGAGCTCGTGAACCGCGAGGCCGTGCACCAGCCGCTCGAGACGACACCGACGCCCCTTCAGGGCGGCTCTCTGCCGCTTCCCGTGCGGCCGGACCCCCGATGGTCTCGCAGGTCATCCGCACCGACGGGCTCCAGCCCTGTTTCCTGACCGAACACCTGGTGGATACCCCGCTGCTCCGCGCCTGAGCAGCGCGGGGCTCGCTGAGGGCGGAGCAGGGGCACCGGTCGGCCAGGGCCCGGTCGGCACAAGGCTGATCGAACCGACTTCGTCGGACCATCGGCGCGCCGTGATGCCGGGCGTGCCGTCCGGGACGTTTGACTACCGTTGGGCCGACCGATGACGCCTTGTCACCTGCATGCGAGGAAAGGAGCCTTCGATGACCGATAAGCCGATCTTGGTGCTTGCCGCAACCGGCGGACAGGGCAGGGTCGTGAGTGCCGCGCTGCTGGGCCGTGGGGCCCGGGTCCGGGCGCTGGTACGTGACCCCGGCCGAAGCGCCGCGCAGGAACTGGCCGACCAGGGTGTCGAGGTGGTGGCGGGATCTCTGAGTGATCGTGAGTCACTCGCCGCGGCGATGGACGGGGTGGCGGGCGTCTTCGCGTTCACCACTCCCTTCGAAGCCGGTGTCGAGGCGGAGGTGAACCAGGGACGGGAGATCCTGTCTGCCGCGACCGAGGAGGGCGTTCCGCATCTCGTGTTCAGCTCTGTGGCCGGAGCCGACCAGGAGAGCGGGGTACCGCATTTCGACAGCAAGGCCCGTATCGAAGCGGAGCTGGCCGACGGCGATGTGCCGTACACGATTCTGGGGCCGACGTACTTCTTCGACAACGCGCTGGGCGGAGCGCAGCGCATCCTCGGCGGCGTACTCGACCTGCCGCTGCCGCCCGATCGACCGTTGCAGCAGCTTGCCCGCACCGACCTCGGTGCGTTCGCGGCGGAAGTGCTGCTCAACCCGGCTTCCTATGTTGGGCAGCGCATTGAACTGGCCAGTGACGCCCCCACCCCGACCGAGATGGCGGCCGCGCTCGGCGCGACCCTGGGGCGGGAGGTCCGCCATGAGCAAGTGCCGCTGACGGCGATCGGCAATCCTGACATGCATGCAATGTGGACGTTCCTGAACGGCCCTGGCTATCGCGTCGACATTCCCGCCCTTCATGCTGCTCACCCGGAAGTCCGCTGGACTCGCTTCGCCGACTGGGCACACCACACGTGGGCGACCGCCTGACCATCGCCTTTGGCAGCAAGGGGGCGGCACTCCTTGCGCAACCACCACGCAGCCGCATGGCTCCGCTCGGCAGGCTGGTGCCGAGCGGAGCCATACTCTTTCCCCTCTGCGCACAACAGTTGTTCTCAAGGTGCACAGCAAGGCCGCTGGCTCTGTCCGGGACGCGGGTCCGGTCAGCGTCGGCGTCCGTCGTCAGGAGCTTGGTGGCTCTGTCAGCGCGTCGGCCACCAGCACCGCTCCGCCTGACCGCCCAGTCACTTCCGGCACCGTGGCCCGACCCGGCGTCCCTTGACGTGAAGTCGGTTCCACCTGGTGTCAACTGGCTCCAGTATGTGACAACCAAAATCTGCGGTCGCACACACTCACCGCCGCACGCGCGGCATCCCCAGCCCGACCCACGAGATGATCTCCCGCTGGATCTCGTTGTTCCCGCCACCGAAGGTGAAGATGACCGCCGACCGGTACCCGCGTTCGAGTTCGCCGTGCAGTACGGCGCCTGCCGACCCCTCCTTCAGCGGTCCTGCCGAGCCGACCACTTCCATCAGCCAGGCGTAGGCGTCGCGGCGCGCCTCGGAGCCGTAGACCTTGACGGCGGAGGCGTCCTGCGGGGTGAGGGTTCCGTTCTGGACCGCGGACACCATCTGCCAGTTGAGGAGTTTCATGGCGTCGAGCCTGGTGTGGGTGCGGGCCAGACGGGAGCGGACCCAGCCGAGGTCGATGACGCGGCGGCCGTCGGTGAGCCGAGTGGCCGCCGCCCAGCGCTGCACGTCGTGGAGGGCGCGGATGGCCATGGTGCCGTGGGCGGCGAGCGTGACGCGCTCGTGGTTGAGCTGGTTGGTGATGAGCCGCCAGCCCTTGTTCTCGTCGCCTACGCGACGGGAGACGGGTACCCGGATGTTCTCGTAGTAACTGGCCGTGGTGTCGTGCGAGGCGAGGGTGTTGATGACGGTGCAGGAGTACCCGGGGTCGTCCGTCGGGACGAGGAGCATGGTGATGCCCTTGTGGGGCGGGGCGTCCGGGTCGGTGCGGACGGCGAGCCAGACCCAGTCTGCGGTGTCGCCGTTGGTCGTCCAGATCTTCTGTCCGTTGACGACGTACTCGTCTCCCTCGCGCACCGCCCGGGTCCTGAGCGCGGCAAGGTCGGTGCCCGCGCCGGGTTCGCTGTAGCCGATCGCGAAGTCGATCTCGCCGGAGAGGATCTTCGGCAGGAAGTGGGCCTTCTGTTCCTCGGTGCCGAACCGCATGATCGTGGGGCCGACGGTGTTGAGGGCCATCAGCGGCAGCGGCACTCCCGCCTGGGCGGCCTCGTCGAAGAAGATGAACTGTTCCATCGGGGACAGGCCACGTCCCCCGTACTCCGTCGGCCAGCCGACACCGAGCCAGCCGTCGGAGCCGAGGCGTCGGATCGTCTCGCGGTAGAAGCGTTTCTGTACGAGGGGGTCGGCATGGCGTGCGTAGGCGTTGTCGGGGACCAGACCGGTGAAGTACGTACGCAACTCGGCGCGCAACTGCTGCTGTTCAGGCGTGTATTCGAGGTGCACGGCCCCTCCAGGAGTCTCGCGTTCGCGGCGCCCGTGTGCGACGGCGCACACAGTAGAACGCGTTGCAGGAATCCGGAAGGGCCGTGACCCCGACACCCGCCGGGCTGTCTCGACGGGTTGCTGCCGGGATGTTCCGGCGGACGTCAGCGCCTGACGGCGCGCAGCACGACGAACTTCGGGTCGCCCGCGACCGTGGTGCAGTTGCCGAAGATCCGGCGCAACTGGACGTGGTACCCCAGGTGCCGGTTGCCGACGACCCACAGCTCGCCGCCGGGGCGCAGCGCGTCACGTGCTCCGTGGAACATCCGGCGGGCCGTTGCGTCGGTGGTCGCCTGGTGGGAGTGGAAGGGCGGGTTGTTGAGTACCAGGTCCGCGCCGCCCGGCGGCAGTTGGGCGGGCCCGTCGCCGACCACGAACTCGGCCTTGGCATCCGGTCCGGTGTTGGCCCGGAAGGTCGCCTCGGCGGAGGCGACCGCCTGATAGGACTCGTCGACGAAGGTGACCGCGGCCCCGGGGTTGGCAAGGGCGGCGGACAGTCCGACGACGCCGTTGCCGCAGCCGAGGTCGACGACCCGGTCGGTGCCGGTGCGCGCCGGGAGATGGCCGAGGAAGAAGCGGGTACCGATGTCGAGGCGCTCGGCGCAGAAGATGCCTGCGTGGTTGGTGACCGTCCGACCGGAGACCGGGCCGATGCCTTCGGGCAGCTGGTAACGGTACGGCCAGGGGCTCGGCGTACGAGGCAGGGCCGGGTCCGGCGTACAGAGGATCAGGCGGGCCTTCTTGACCGCGAGGGACGTGCTGGTCGGTCCGATGATCCGCTCGAAGAGTCTGAGCGTGGAGGTGTGGATCTCCTTGACCATGCCGGTGCCGATGACGACGGTGCCCGCGTGGACGGCCGGCGCGAGACGGTGGAGCTGGTCCTCCAGGAGCGCGAGGCTCTTCGGGACGCGCACCAGCAGGACGTCGATACGGTCCGGCGGCGTGTCCCTGGCCGACAGGAGGCGTACGGCGTCCGCGGCCACACCGTTGCGTTCCAGATTCGCCAGGGTCGCGCGCTGCGCCAGGAAGGAATCGGTGATCTGTACGGGGTGGTGCCCGGCCAGCACGGTGGTCAGGGCGCCCCAGCGGTCGCCCAGCACGGCCACGGTGCCCGAGAGGTCGACCGGGTCCGACTCGTCGGTCCCCTCAAGCCGCCGCAGCAGATACTCATCGGCGGCATCCCAGGCCCGGAACGGGTCACGCGGGTCCTCGGGGAAGCGGGCGAGGTCGTACCCGGCCCCTGACGCAGTCAAACGGTTCATTGTGCACCCAGGCTAGCCGAGGCGCGGGGAGCGTCCACACGCTCCCCGCGCCCCACCGCCGGGCCACGCACCTACGGCAGCGCCTTGTCCACTGCCGCACGGCCCTCACGGGCGAGTCTGCGCTCCGCCCACTGGAGATTCTTCGGGGTCAGGTCCCGCCCGGAGGCGAGTACCAAATCCTCTGCCGACGGATTCTCGCTCCCGCCGGTGTGCAAGAGGCTGTCGGGAGTCACTCCCCGACCTGCGGATACGGATTCGGGCTCGTCGCTCATGCCGCCTCCTCGTCCCTTTCGGTCATTCTCGCCCCGTACCCGGTCCGCCGCATCCGATGCCTCCCACCCCGTTCCCGGCACTCAGAAAAAAGCCCCCACTTGACTTGCACATGATAATTACACTGCGTCCACACCCTGGTCACGGTGTGTATGGAAGGCTCCCGCTGACCACACCACACGACCACCGCGGCAGCGCCCCGCCTCAGGGGACTTCGCTGTGCCCGCTTTTCGGAGAGGACACCCCACATGTCCCGTCGCCACCTTCGCCACTGGCGCCCCCTGTCGGCGGCCCTGGCCGCCTTCGCGGTACTCGGCGGCACCGCGGCCGCCGCCCCGGCCACCACACCCCAGACCCCGGCGGCAGCCGCGACGTCGCTCGTCACACTCGACGACACGTACTACCAGGACGCGCTCGGCAAGTCCGGATCCGCCCTCAAGAGCGCTCTGCACACCATCATCAGCTCGCAGACCAAGATCTCCTACAGCAAGGTCTGGGAGGCTCTCAAGGACACGGACGAGGACCCCGACAACTCCTCCAACGTGATCCTCCTCTACTCCGGACTCTCCGAATCCAAGAGCAACAACGGCGGCTCGGTCGGCCAGTGGAACCGCGAACACGTCTGGGCCAAGTCCCACGGCGACTTCGGCACCGCCACCGGCCCCGGCACGGACCTCCACCACCTGCGCGCGGAGGACGTCCAGGTCAACTCCATCCGCGGCAACAAGGACTTCGACAACGGCGGCAGCGCGGTCAGTGGCGCACCGGGCAACTACACCGACAGCGACTCCTTCGAACCGCGCGACGCGGTCAAGGGCGACGTGGCCCGCATGATCCTCTACATGGCCGTCCGCTACGAGGGCGACGACGGCTTCGCCGACCTCGAACCCAACGACAAGGTGTCCAACGGCTCCGCACCGAACATCGGCCGTCTCTCGGTACTGAAGACGTGGAGCCAGGAGGACCCGCCGGACAGCTTCGAGAAGAACCGCAACGACGTCATATACGACCAGTACCAGCACAACCGGAACCCGTTCATAGACCACCCGGAGTGGGTCGAGTCCATCTGGTAGACGAACGGTCCCGAACCGTTCCCCTCCCCCCCCCGTCGCGACCGGCCGGGCCGTGCGCTCACCGACCCTGAGGCGGCCACCGGAGGGACAGGAACGAAAACGGAAGGGGTGGCTCGGTGAACCGGGCCACCCCTTCCGCTCAGTCCTCTCCTCGCCGAGGATTCAGTCCGCCTCCTCGCCGAAGATCTCGCGCAGGCGCGCCTCGCTCTGCGTGTCCAGGTTGCTGTGGAGCAGTTCGGCACCGCCGTCGGGCAGCGCTTCGACGATCCGGTCCGGCACCTCGTCCGTCGTCAGCAGGAACAGGGCCGAAGTCCCGGGCGTCACCTTCTCCTTGACCTCGGCGATGAAGTCGTCGTCGATGCCGACATCGGCCAGCTTTCCCCCCAGCGCCCCGGCCGCCGCGCCGATCGCCGCACCCAGCAGCGGCATCAGGAAGATCAGCCCGAAGAGCATTCCCCAGAACGTGCCGCTCAGCGCCCCGGCACCGACCAGGTTGATCAACTGCTTGGTCCTGGGCTTCGCCCGGTCGGCGGGCCAGCTGACCACGGCCGCGTCGATGATCTTGATCAACCCCTCCTTCTGGAGGGACTTGAGCGAAGTCTCCATGTCCTCCGCCCCCTCGGCCGACTGGAACTTCCACACGGTGAGCGTGGACATCGCGCATACCTCCTGAGACCGACAGTCAAGAACTCGCTCATATTAGGATCAAAAGGTATGAATTGACTCGTTGAAAGCGCCCGCTTCACTCGGGAGCGGATGCCCGCCGAAGCCCCTGGGAGACAACGATGGATACGGACGCCCTGACCGCCGGTCTGTTGCAGGAACTGCGGGCGGTCAAGCCCTATCCGGCCCTGTCCCTGACCATGCCGACCCATCGCCGTACACCGGACCACGCCCAGGACACCGTTCGGCTGCGCAATCTGGTGGCCGAGGCCGTCGGGCGGCTGGAGGCGGACCCCGCAGTCACCCGTGAGGCGCGGATCGCGGTCAAGGAGCAGTTGGACCGGGCGGTCGCCGAGGTGGACCCCCGCCGCTCCCTGGACGCCCTGGTCCTCCTCGTCAGCGCCGACGAGCACCAGCTCTGGCAGCTCCCCCGCACCGTCCCCGAACGGGTGGTGCTCAGCGACACCTATCTGACCCGCAACCTGGTCGCCGCGAAGGCCCAGGCCCAGCCGTTCTGGGCGCTCACCGTCTCGGCCGAGCGCGCCGCCCTGTGGAGCGGTACGACGGACGTCCTGCACCCGGCGGAGAGCAACGGCTTCCCGCTGACGGCACCGCGGGAAGCTCCCAACCCGCAGCGCAAGGAGCAGATCGGCGACACCCCGAGCACCTTCAGCGACGAGGAGACCCGCAATTTCCTGCGCACGGTCGACGAGAAGCTGCGCACGGTGCTGGCCGCGGATCCGCGCCCGCTGTACCTGGTCGGACTCCCGCCGGCACTCGCCCTGCTGGACGAGGTCGGGGAGACCGCCGCGTCCGCCGTCGGCCGGGTCACGAAGGGGGCACCCGCCGACATGACGCCGAGCGACCTGCGCAAGGAGCTGAAACCGGCGCTCGACGAACGGCAGCAGCGGTTCGCGGCGGAGATCGACGGCAAACTGGACGAGGCGCGCGGCCGTCGCGCCTTCGCCGGCGGCCTCGACGAGGTCTGGGCCGCGGTACGGGAGGGCCGTGCCGGCCTGGTCGCGGTGGAGGAGAACTTCCAGCAGACGGTACGGGTGGCGGACGCTCACCTGGAACCGGTGGGCGACGACGCCGACCTCTCGGACAGCTCGATCCGCGAGGACATCGTCGACGAGCTCGTCGAATCGGCCCTGGACAGCGGCACCGACGTGGTCTTCCTCGCGGACGGCTCCTTGACGGAACACGGCCGGATCGCGGCGGCCCTGCGCTACTGAACGGGCCGGCACCGCACCCCACACCCCTCCGGGGCCCGCACGCCTGCCGCGTGCGGGCCCCGAGGTGCGCTGGGACACTGAGGAGGGGCTCTGTGTGCCCCGGGACAGGACCAGGGAGAGGAGTGAACACACCATGCCACGCGGATCCAACGCCAAACGGGAACGACAGTACGAACACATCAAGGAGAGCGTGCAGGAGCGCGGGGTCGGCGAGGACCGGGCCGAGGAGATCGCGGCCCGTACGGTCAACAAGGAACGCGCCCGCGCCGGTGAGTCGAAGACCGCCAGCCGCACCTCCCTCACGGACATGTCGTCCTCCCGGCGCGGCGGCCTGCGCTCCCACAGCGGGGCCGCGGGGCCGACCCGCGACCAGCTCTACGAAGAGGCGAAGAAGAAGAACGTCCATGGCCGGTCGCACATGACGAAGGACCAGCTGGCCAAGGCTGTCGGCCGCTGAACCCTCGTCACACGGGCCGGGAGAGGAGGGGGATCAGCCGCTCCAGGTCCAGTCGGCCACCTCGGGCAGGTCCGTGCCGTGTTCACGGATCCAGTCGTGGTGACGGGTGCGGACATCCGCCATCGCCTGGCGCACCGCCACGGCGCGGACACCGAGGCCGGGCACCCGGTCGATGACGTCCATGACCAGCCGGTAGCGGTCCAGGTCGTTGCGGACGACCATGTCGAAGGGCGTGGTGGTGGTGCCCTCCTCCTTGTAGCCCCGCACATGCAGGTGGGAGTGGCCCGCCCGCCGGTAGGCCAGCCGGTGGATCAGCCACGGATAACCGTGGTACGCGAAGATCACCGGCGTGGTCCGGGTGAACACCGCGTCGTACTCGGAGTCCGGCATTCCGTGCGGGTGGTCCCGCTGGGGCATCAGCCGGGCCATGTCGACCACGTTGACCACCCGCACCGCCAGTTCCGGCAGATACCGGCGGAGCAGATCGGCGGCCGCCAGGGTCTCCAGCGTGGGTACGTCACCGGCGCAGGCGAGCACCACGTCGGGTTCGCGGCTGCCGTCCTCCGTACCGGCCCATTCCCACACACCGGCTCCTCGGGCGCAGTGCGCGCGGGCCTGGTCCATGGTGAGCCAGTCGAAGGTGGGCTGTTTGCCCGCCACGATCACATTGACGTAGTCCCGGCTGCGCAGCGCGTGGTCGGCGACGGAGAGCAGGGTGTTGGCGTCCGGAGGCAGGTAGACGCGGACGACCTCGGGGCTCTTGTTGAGGATGTGGTCGACGAAGCCGGGGTCCTGGTGGGAGAACCCGTTGTGGTCCTGGCGCCAGACGTGCGAGGTGAGCAGGTAGTTGAGCGAGGCGATGGGGCTGCGCCAGGTCAGCCGGCGGGACGTGCGCAGCCACTTGATGTGCTGGTTGACCATCGAGTCGACGATATGGGCGAACGCCTCGTAGCAGGAGAAGAGGCCGTGCCGACCGGTGAGGAGGTACCCCTCCAGCCAGCCCTGGCACAGGTGCTCGGAGAGCACCTCCATGACGCGTCCGTCGCGGGAGAGGTGCTCGTCGGTCGGCAGGAGCCGCTCCTGCCACGCTTTCGCCGTGGCTCCGTAGAGGGCGTCGAGCCGGTTGGACGCGGTTTCATCGGGACCCACGACCCGGAAGTCGCGGCGTTCGGCGGTGGCGGCCATGACGGCCTCCAGCAGTCCGCCGAGCACACGGGTCGGCTCGTGCAGCACGGTGCCGGGCTTGTCGACCCGGACGGCGTGGTCGTCCAGTGGCGGGATGGGCAGTTCGCGCAGGAGAAGACCGCCGTTGGCATACGGGCTCGCACCGAGCCGGGCGGCGCCTTCGGGCACACAGTCGAGCACCTGGGCGGTGGGGCGCCCGAAGGTGTCGAAGAGTTCCTCCGGGCGGTAGGAGCGCATCCACTGCTCCAGCGTGCGCAGGTGCTCCGGGTTGTCCCGGACGCCGGGCAGCGGGACCTGGTGGGCACGCCAGGTGCCCTCGACGGGCACGCCGTCGACCTCGCGGGGGCCGGTCCAGCCCTTGGGGGTGCGCAGCACGATCACCGGCCAGCAGGGGCGCCCGGTGTCGCCGCCGGTGCGGGCGGCCGCCTGGATCTCCCGGATGCGGTCGAAGGCCCGGTCCATCGCGGCGGCCATCGCGCGGTGGACGGTGAGGGGGTCGTCACCGCCGACGTACAGGGGGTCGTGTCCGTAACCGCGCAGCAGGGCGTCGAGTTCGGTCTCGGGGATGCGGGCGAGCACCGTCGGGTTGGCGATCTTGTATCCATTGAGGTGGAGGACCGGGAGAACGGCCCCGTCGTGCACCGGGTCGAGGAACTTGTTGGAGTGCCAGGACGCGGCGAGCGGTCCGGTCTCGGCCTCGCCGTCGCCGACGACGCAGGTGACGACGAGGTCCGGGTGGTCGAGGGCGGCACCGTAGGCATGGGTGAGGCCGTAGCCGAGTTCGCCGCCCTCGTGGATGGAGCCGGGGGTCTCGGGTGCCACATGACTGGGCACTCCGCCGGGGAACGAGAACTGTCTGAACAGCCGCCCCATCCCCTGACCGTCACGGCCGATGTCGGGGTAGGTCTCCGAGTAGCTTCCCTCCAGCCAGGAGTTGGCGAGGACGGCGGGTCCGCCGTGGCCGGGACCCCAGACGCACAGGGCCTGGACATCGCGGGACTTGATGATCCGGTTGAGATGGGTGTGGACCAGGTTCAGTCCGGGTGACGTACCCCAGTGGCCGAGCAGGCGCGGCTTGATGTGCTCCGCGGCGAGCGGCTCGGTCAGCAGCGGGTTGCCCATCAGGTAGATCTGGCCGACGGTCAGGTAGTTGGCGGCCCGCCAGTGAGCGTCGAGCGCGGCGATCTCGTCGTCGGAGGGGACGGGCTCCGCTGCCGGGTGGGCGGCGTTGCTCATGGGTGTCTCCTGGCTTCCCTAGGAGGAGGCTGCTGCGGGCTCGGAGCCGTACCAGACCGTGGTCGCGTTGCAGAATGCGCGGATGCCCTGCCCGGCGAGCTCGCGACCGTAGCCGGAGCGCTTCACACCGCCGAAGGGCAGCGCGGGATGGGAGGCCGTCATTCCGTTGAAGAAGACACCACCGGCCTCCAGGTCGCGCACACAGCGACGGACCTCATCGGCGTCGCGGGTCCACACGTTGGAACTGAGGCCGAAGGGGCTGTCGTTGGCGAGCTCCACGGCTTGCTCCAGCCCCTCGACCCGGTACAGCGTGGCCACGGGACCGAAGGTCTCCTCGCGGTGGATGCGCATGCCGGTCGTGATTCCGGTGAGAACGGTCGGGGCGTAGAACCAGCCGCGCTCCAGTTCCGGGCCCAGGCCTTCGGGCCGGCCGCCTCCGCACAGCACGTCCGCCCCCTTCCCGACCGCGTCGGCCACCAGCTCCTCCAGGTCGGCGCGGCCCTGTTCGCTGGCGAGCGGTCCGACGTCGGTGGATTCCTGCATCGGGTCACCGACCGTCAGGTCTCGCATGCCCACGATGAACCGCTCGGCGAACTCGTCGTAGACGTCGGCGTGCACGATGAACCGTTTGGCGGCGATGCACGACTGACCGTTGTTCTGCACCCTCGCGGTCACGGCGGTACGGGCGGCCCGTGCCACGTCGGCCGACGGCATGACCAGAAACGGGTCGCTGCCGCCCAGTTCCAGCACGGTGTGCTTCACCTCGTCCCCGGCGACCGAGGCGACCGAGCGACCGGCCGGCTCACTGCCGGTGAGCGTGGCGGCGGCGACCCGGGGGTCGCGCAGGATCGCCTCGACCGCTCCGGATCCCACCAGCAGGGTCTGGAAGCAACCCGCGGGAAATCCGGCCCGGCGGAACAGTCCCTCCAGATACATCGCCGTCTGCGGGACGTTCGACGCGTGCTTGAGCAGGCCGACGTTCCCGGCCATGAGGGCGGGGGCGGCGAAGCGTACGACCTGCCAGAGCGGGAAGTTCCACGGCATCACCGCGAGGACGGCGCCCAGCGGCCGGTAGCGGACGTAGGCCCTGGTGGCGCCTGCGTCCTTCACGTCCTCCGGCCGGGGACGCTCGTCGGCCAGGAGCTCCTGGGCGTGGGTCGCGTACCAGCGCATCGCCTTCACGCACTTGGCGGCCTCCGCCCGGGCGGCCTTGACGGGCTTGCCCATCTCGGTGGTCATGGTGCGCGCGATGTCCTGGATGTCCTCCTCCAGGAGCCCCGCGGCCGCGTTCAGGAGACCGGCCCGCTCGGCGAATCCCGAGGTGCGGTACTTACGGAACGCGGTACGGGCGGCATCGAGCTTCTGCTCGATCTCCGCCTCGCCCAGTGCGTCGAACGTTCTGAGGGTCTCGCCGTTCGCGGGGTTGACCGTCGCGATGGGCATGACTGTGGCCTCCTTGCCTCGGTACTTCGACCGTGCAGTGCCGCGCGCCGTGCCGCAACGCGGGCCGGCCCCTCCTCCGGGCACATCCGGCCGGCGCGGACCCTGCGTGCGGTGTGCACGCCGTCCACGCCGGCCGGCGGTCCGTTCACGGGCACGGATGCCGGCAGTACCGGCCCCGGTGGCCCGCTTCAGGCCGGTGCGGCGGCGAAGTCACCCGCACCAGCGGGTTCCGGAGCGGCGACGGGGGCGCGACGGAAATCCCCCACACCGGGCAGCGGCGCCGACGGCACCAGGTCGACGGTGCGCGGCTCCTTCGCGTACCGCGTGAACCAGACGACCTTGCCCTCGGCCGTACGGCAGGTGCCCCAGCTGTCACTCAGGGCCATGACGCGGCTGAGACCACCTCCGCCGGTGCTGAGCAGCCGCGGCATCTCGGAGCCGTCGTCGGCGACGGAGACCGTGAGATGCCGCCCTGACCAGCGGAGTTCGACGACGCAATGGTTGTCGTCGCCGACATGCCGGTGGACGTTGGTGAGCAGCTCTTCCACTCCCCGGCACACCGGCTGGATATGGAGTTCAAGACCCCAATGGCGCAGGTGTGCGGCAATGATCCGCCGCATCTGCGCAACACGCTCTGCAGAAACCTGGAGTTCGACCAGATAGTGCCGGTCGAATGGAACGGTCATCGTCGAGGCTCCTCATATCGAGGCCCACTTGCTTCGCCCCGCTGAACCAACGACCCCCGAATACGAAGAGTGAGCAGATGTCACTTCTGGGTCACTCAACAGGGTGACCCCACCGTGCCGGTTGCGCAACACAGGAGCCGGACTCCCTGGTATCGCAGAGCATTCCGCCCAGGTCGGCCCAGGTCACAGGAGGTAGGGGAGCAGGGTGTCCGGAGTGAGGGGAAGGCTGCGCAGCCGGACTCCGGTGGCATGCCGGACGGCGTTGCCGACGGCTGCCGCGGCGCCCACGATGCCGATCTCCCCGATGCCCTTGCTGCCCATCGGGTTGAGGTGCGGGTCGTCCTCGTCGATCCAGTACGCCTCGATCTCCTGGACGTCGGCGCAGGCCGGAACGTGGTAGGAGGCGAGATCGCTCTCGGTGAAGTCGCCGAAGGCGGGATCCATGGTGCTGCCCTCGGTGAGCGCCATGCCGATTCCCATGGTCATCCCGCCGATGAACTGGGAGCGCGCGGTGCGCGGGTTGAGGATGTGCCCGGCGGCGAAGACGCCGAGCATCCGGCGTACCCGCACCTCACCGGTCCGGGAGTCGACGGCGACCTCGGCGAAGTGCGCGCCGAACGCGTGGCGGGCGTACGGGGACGTTTCGGAGGTCTCCTGTCCGGTGTCGGCGAAGGCCGTGAGCCCCTCGGCCGGAAGAGGCCCGGTGTGCTCGCGCAACTGCTCCAGGAGGGCGGTGGACGCCTTGTGCACGGACCATCCCCAGGAGCCCGTGCCCATGGAGCCGCCGGCCAGCGGTGCGTCGGGCAGGTCGCTGCTGCCGATGTCGATCCGGACGTCCTCCACCGGGACGCCCAGGACCGAGGCCGCGATCTGCGCGAGCACGGTGCGGGCGCCGGTGCCGATGTCGGTGGCGTTGACCCGGATGCGGTACGAGCCGTCGGGCGCCACGTGGGCCGAGGCACTGGAGCCGGCGAGGTAGACGGGGTACGTGGCGGACGCGACGCCGGTACCGAGCAGCAGCGGGCCCTCCTCGCGGACCGCGGGGCGCGGATCGCGGTCGTACCAGCCGAAGCGGCCGGCGCCCTCCTCCAGACAGGCGGCGAGGCCCCGGCTGCTGAACGGGCGCCCGGAGTCGGGTTCGTGGGCCGGATCGTTGCGCAGGCGCAGTTCGACGGGGTCCATGCCGAGGGCCGCGGCGAGTTCGTCCATGGCGGATTCCAGCGCGTACATGCCCGGTGCCTCACCCGGTGCCCGCATCCAGGAGGGGCTCGGCACGTCCAGGGCAGTCACGTGGTGGGCGGTACGGCTGTGCGGGGACCCGTACATGACGCGGGTCGGCACGGCGGCCTGCTCCACGAACTCCTCGACCGTGGAGGTGTGGGTGATGACCTCGTGGGAGACCGAGGTGAGGGTGCCGTCGAGTTCCGCACCGAGCCGAAGGCGCTGCACGGTGGGCGGGCGGTGGCCGACCACGGCGGCCATCTGCCGACGGGGCAGGGCGACCTTGACCGGGTGCCCGGTGTGGAGCGCGGCCATGGCGGCCAGGATCACCTGCGGGCGCGGGGTGCCCTTGCAGCCGAAACCACCGCCGACGTGTTCGGCCACCACGGTGACCTGGTCGGGCCGCAGCCCGAAGGCGGCGCAGAGGCTCTCGCGGGCCCTGGTGGAGCCCTGGCTGCTGTCGTGGACGTGCAGGTGCCCCTCCTGGGTCCACTGCGCGGTGGAGGCATGCGGCTCCATGGGGTGGTTGTGCAGCGCCCCGATGGTGTAGGTCGCGTCGACCTGTACGGGGGCCATGGCGAAGGCCCGGTCGGCGTCGCCGCGTTCACGGACGGCCGGGTACTCGCCGTTGACCTTCTCGGGGGTGTACAGGCCGGGATGGTCCTCGGACAGCAGGACATCGTGCTCGGCGGTCCGGTACGTGATCCGCAGTGCCCCGGCCCCGGCGCGGGCGTGTTCGAGCGTGTCGCCGACCACGAGCGCGACGTGCCGGCCCCGGTGCGGGACCCGGTCGTCCTGGAGGACCGCGAGGATCGGGGCGTCGGGCTGCTTCAGGCGCGGGGCGTTCTCGTGGCTGAGCACGGCGTGCACCCCCGGCAGGGCCAGTGCCTCGTCGGCGTGGACGGCGGCGACGCGGCCCCGGGCGATGGCGGCCGGGACGGGCCAGCCGTAGAGACAGCCCGGTGGGGTGTGCTCGGCGGCGTAGCGGGCGGTGCCCGTGACCTTGTCCCGGCCTTCGCGGCGTGGGACGGGGGCGCCCAGGGGGGTGTGGGGCTGGCTCATGACGGATCCTCGCGGGTGCGGGTCGGCGGCGGTGCGTGGGCTCAGCTGTCGGCGGCGAGTTCGGCCAGCACGGCGACGCCCAGGCTGCGGGCGAGCCCCACCTTGAACACGTTGTCGCGCAGGGGCCGGGCGGCGGCGAGTTCGGCGTCCACGGCCCGTTCGAAGGTCTCGTCGTCGGCCGGTGCGCCACGGAGCACTTCCTCGGCGAGCCGTGCGCGCCAGGGCCGGTGGGCCAGCCCTCCGAAGGCCAGCGCGGCATGCTCGATCCGCCCGTCGCGCAGGCCCAGTACCGCGGCGACGGAGGCGAGGGCGAACGCGAACGAGGCACGGTCGCGGGCCTTGCGGTAGAGGGAGCCGACCCCGTCCGGGCGTGGCGGCAGGACCACTTCGGTGATGAGCTCGCCCGCCCGGATCTCCGTGTCCCGGTGGGGGGTGTCCTCCGGCAGCCTGTGGAATGCGGCGGCGGGTACGGTCCGTTCTCCGTCCGGCCCGTACAACCGGACGGTGGCATCGAGGGCGGACAGGGCCACGGCCAAGTCGGACGGGTGCGTGGCGACGCAGTGCTCGGAGTGGCCGAGCACGGCGAGATCGCGGTGGGTCCCTTCGACGGCGGGGCAGCCGGTGCCGGGTTCCCGCTTGTTGCAGGGCTTCGAGATGTCCTGGAAGTAGGGACACCGGGTGCGCTGCAGCAGGTTCCCCCCGGTCGTCGCGGTGTTGCGGAGCTGGCCGGACGCGCCGGACAGCAGCGCCTGGGACAGGACGGGATAGCGGGTGCGTACCGCGGGATGGGCGGCCAGGTCGCTGTTGCGCACGGTCGCGCCGATGCGCAGGCCGCCGTCCTCGGTGTCCGCCACCTGGTCCAGGGGCAGCCGGCTGATGTCGATGAGCAGGTCGGGCGTTTCCACACCGAGCTTCATCAGGTCGACGAGGTTGGTGCCGCCGGCGAGGAATCCGGCGCCGGGATGGGCGAGGCTCTCACGGACCGCTTCGTCGACGGACCCGGCGCGGACGTAGGCGAAGGGTTTCACGGCGCCACGTCCTCGATCGCCTCGACGATGCGTGGATACGCGCCGCAGCGGCAGAGGTTGCCGCTCATCCGTTCGCGGATCTCCGGGGCGTCGAGCGGCGCCTGGGTGGTTACGGGTGCGGTGGGTACGGTGACGTGGGACGGGAAGCCGTCCGCCGCCTCGCCGAGCATCCCGACGGCCGAGCAGATCTGGCCGGGTGTGCAGTAACCACACTGCAGGGCGTCGTGGTCCAGGAAGGCTTCCTGCAAAGGGTGCAGCCGGTCGCCGTCGGCGAGGCCCTCGACGGTGGTGATGCGGGCTCCGTCGTGGGCGACGGCGAGCAGCAGGCAGCTGTTGGCGCGCCGCCCGTCGACGAGGACGGTGCATGCTCCGCACTGTCCGTGGTCGCAGCCCTTCTTCGCCCCGGTGAGGTCCAGGTGTTCACGCAGGGCGTCCAGGACCGTGGTGCGATGGTCGAGCGTCAGGGTCCGCTCGACTCCGTTGACGTGCAGTGTCAGGCCGGAACGGTCACCGGTCGCTCCCGGCTGTCGCGCACCGGCGTCCTGCCTGCGAGAGGGGTCCACTCACTCGCGCCTTTCCGGGGTGGCGTTTTGTCGCTTTCTACCAGACATGTACCGCCTTCCCGCTTCATTGCTCCGCCGCCGGGCCGCGACCTGTAGACCTATCGGCCCTCCGAGCTCTCCTTGTTCCTCAGGCGGAGGCGCACCTCCTCCTCCTGGTCCCCGGAGACCGTCCCGACGACCCGTACGTCGAAGGCGTGCGCCAGGCTCCGCCGGATCCGTTCGACCGCCCAGTAGCCGCCCTGCACATCGACCGACACGGGCGCCCCGATCGCGAGCGGCCCGGTGACCACCCTCTCCTCGGTGACATCCACGGTCGCCACCCATGCGGTGGGACGCTTCTCCGCGAGTTTCCTAGGTACGTCGACCGAGGCCCGGTCGGTGGTGAAGGCGGCCCGCAGCGCGTCGAAGACCATCCGTGCGTCACCCATGTCGCACCCGCTGATGACGACCGAGACCTCCTGGCCGTGCAGGCTCTCCTGCGACTGCTGCTCCTTGGTGCTGTTCACCGCGGCTCCTTCCACTCGGTCCGGCTCGGTGGATCCGGCTCTCCCCTCGCCCTCCTCCGGCGATTCGAGGATCCTCTCCAGGCTCTCCCCGCGACCGGCCGACGGCGACACGGAGTCGCGGGCGGGATGGCCGACCCGCCCGCCGGGCCCTCCCGGTGGCCCCGTCGAGACCGAAACACTTTTTGATTCATATCCACTTAAAATATGAATTCTTTGCCTTTGCCGAGTGGCGCCTCTGCCCCGGGGTATTCGGGAGGCATGGACGTATCGAACGGAGACCTCAGCGCACTGGCTGCCACCCTCGCCGACGGGCGGGGCGCAACCGGGGTGGTGCTGGGCATTGTCGGAGTCGTGCTGGTGGCCATGCTGATCGGTGCGGTGTGGCTGGGCAGGAGGCGTCGGCTCCAGGAGCTGCCTCCACCCCGGCCCGAGGAACAACCGCCGCGGCCCGACCACCGCAGCCATGTCGAGCAGCGCGATGTCCACGGCGACGACAGCTTCCCGCCCGACGGGCGCGGCCTCTCCCCCTACGAGCTCGGTGATCACGGAAACGAGACCCTCTACGGCGACAAGGACGAGCGGCGCGACTGAGCCCCGGCGATTCCGGGGGCGGGCCCGCCCGGGGCTCCCCCCGGGCGGGCGGCGCGGCGCTGCCCGCGGCGGCCCTTGCGTGTTGCGGGAGCAACCGACCGCGGTGAGGCTGGTGAGGCCCGACGGCCGCCGGCATGGCGCAGGCCGCAGACCCGATGAAGGCAGTAGGACCATGACCGGAAGCCATCCCGCGACGTCGTCGATGCCGGCGCCGCTGACCGGATCCGCGGCACCGTGCTGGGTCAACCTCATGACCAGGAACCTGGAGGCGGCGCAGGCCTTCTACGCCGCCGTGCTGGGCTGGGCCTTCCGGCCGGGCAAGCTGGGGCAGGGGTTCTCCGTCGCCCGCCGGGGCGACGTGCCGGTGGCCGGGATCGGTGCGGTGGCTGCGGCCCACCAGGTGGCCGTGGCCTGGACGCCGTACTTCGCGGTGCCGGACGCCGACGCGGCGGCTTCACGTATCCGTGAGCGCAGCGGAACGGTCGCGGTGGGGCCGATCGCCTTCGGCAAGGGACGCGGGGCACTGGCCGCGGACCGTGACGGCGCGGTGTTCGGCATCTGGGAACGGACCGAGCCTGCGACCTCACCCCCCGCACCGCCCGGCCATGCGCACGCCTGGCTGCGCCTGCACACCAGGAACGCCTTCGATGCGGCGATCTTCTACGGCGGAGTGCTCGACTGGGCGAGCGGACGTCCCGGCGCCTGCGAGGTGTCGTACGAGGCCGACGAGGTCCTCGTCGTCTGTGAAGGCCGTCAGCTCGCCCGGATCAGCTCCGGCGCGGTGGAGGCGGCCCCCGATCCACTGGTCCGCCCGCACTGGGAGGTCCACTTCCCCGTCGCCGATGTGGCGGCCACGGTCGAGGCCGCACGACAGAACGGCGGAAGCCTCGTCGAGCAGCACCGGGTGGGGCAGGGCAGCGAGGCGACCCTGCTGGACCCGGAGGGCGGGCTCTTCACGGTCACGGACGCCGCCGAGCCCACCGTGCTCCGGTCCGGCTGACGGGCCGCCGTTGCGGCACCCGTCGTGCGCGCTCGGCGTCCGCTGTCGCTCCCCCACGGGCCTCGAGACGTCCGGACACGATCCGTATCCGGACGGTCCTCCCCCGTGCCCCGTATCGCATCCGACGCCGCCGCCGAACCACCAGAGGCCGCCGAAAGCCCTTAGGCTTTTCAGTAGGGCATCGCGCGTCGGTCACCGGCCGGGTGAGGCGTGGAGGTTCCCGTGAGATGCCCGTTGGAGGCATTCCACCGTGTCAGTCGAGTTGAATCACACCATCGTTCACGCCAGCAACAACCGGGAGTCCGCCGAGTTCTTGGCAGCCATACTGGGACTCGAAGTCGGCGCGGAATGGGGCCCGTTCGTCCCGGTCGCCACCGCGAACGGCGTCACCCTGGACTTCGCGACCACTCCTGAAGCCTCGATCGCCGGGCAGCACTACGCCTTCCTCGTCTCGGAGGCCGAGTTCGACACGGCGTACGCCCGCATCAAGGAGCAGGGGATCACGTACTACGCGGATCCCCATCACCAGCATCCGGGCGAGATCAACCACAACCACGGCGGCCGGGGCATCTACTTCCCGGACCCCGACGGGCACGCCATGGAGATCATCACGCGCCCCTATGTGACCTGACGGTCCGTAACACGCCGCAGGGGAAGGAAAGTTCGCCCGGACCTCGGGGCGCGCCGACTCCATCCGCACCCGATCAGGCGATCGGCAGCAGCAGTTCGGGCCGGTCCCACATCACCACCGGAGGGTCGGCCACGAGGGTCCCGGTCCGGCACGCACCGACGCTGCGGTAGAAACCCTCGGCGGGCGGATGCGCGACGATGCGGACACCGGTCAGCCCGGCACCCTGCGCCTGCTCGCGCAGATGCCCCATGAGCAGCCGCCCTATGCCGAGCCCCTGCACCTCGTCGGCGACGAACATGAGGTCGAGTTCGGCCGCGTCGAGGATCAGCGAGTAGAAGCCGAGGGGGCGGTCGGTGCCGGGTTCGACCGCCGTGAAGACCTGATGGGTCTCGATGTAGTCGGGGCCCACCCGGTATCCGGCGACCATGGCGGCATACCGCCCCTCGTAGGCGCGTGACGTCCTGACCAGCCGGGTGAGCCGCTTCGCGTCCCGGGCGGCCGCCCGTCTGATCCGTACGTCCCCGCCGCGTGCCCCGCCACCAGGTCGCGTCATGCTCGGCTTCATGAGGCGAGTATTACGTACCGTGTCGCGGGCGCATCGACCCCATCCCTGCCGGGGCACCAGAGGCGGTGTCCCGTGGATCGGGCCGGAGCCCGGCAGGATCCACGGAACGCCCCTCAGGACGGCCGGTGCGCCGCGCGCCACTCCTCGACCATGGCATCGACGTCGAACGGTTCGAGGTTCAGCAGAGGACCGGGCGGGGGCCGGTCGATGGCCGCCCGGATCTTCTCGTTGACCTCGGTCAGCATGCGCCGCACCTCGGCCTCGGTCCGCGCTCCGGGCACGCCCTCGCGGACATCCTCCGCCTCCTTGCGCAGCGCCAGTACCGGCGGGAGCACCGACACCCCCTCACGCTGCATCTTCTGCTTGATCCACCAGGACTCGTCGTAAGGAGCGTCGAGGGAGTCGAGCGGCTTGCCGAAACCCGGAAGCCGGGAGATGTCGCCACGCTGCTCGGAATCGCGGATCTGCTTGTCGACCCACGATTCGAAACTGACGCCCGCAGGCTTGCGCTCGGTCACGTACGCCCCTCTCGGAGGAATCGCGATCCGCCCCTTCCACCTTACCGAGGAGGCTCCGGATCACCTGCCGGTCCCACGTGCCGCCTCGCAACAGGGTTCTGTGCAGCGGCCTTTCGAGGCACGCGCGACGTGCGGGCGACGCGGTTCCCGGGACCGCCGGATCCGCGCCCGATGCGAGGCCCTCGACTCCCTCGCCGACGGGGGTGGCGCCTGCGAGCGCCCGCTCAGGCGGGCGCCACGAGCCCGAAGCGCAGCCGTTCCAGCGCGGCCTCCGGGATCCGCAGACCGTCGCGCACATATCCGTCGAGCCCGCCCCACCTCTCCTCCATGGCGTCCAGCGCCGTGTCGAGATAGCGGGGGCGGACCTCGATGACCGCGGACGCGATGTCCGGGTCACCGCCCGCGTCGAGGAACCCCTGCACGTGCGGGGCATAGGCGCCCCGCACGGCCGGGTTCACCGCGAGGAACTCGGCCCGCACCACGTCCCGGGGCGCACCGACGAGCATCAGAAGCAGCGCGGTGGCCCAGCCGGTGCGGTCCTTGCCGGCCGTGCAGTGGAAAAGCACCGGGCGGGCCCGGTCGTCGGCCGCCGTCTCGATGAAGGCCCGGTACGCGGCAGCGGCCCCCGGGGAGAGCACCATCTGCCGGTAGGTATCGGCGAACAGTTCCTCGGCCTTGCCGCTGCCGAGCAGTTGCTCCGCAGCGACCGGGTCGGCGAGCAACGCACGCAGCCGGGCGGGCGCCACACCCGGGTTGTCGCCGAGCACATCGGCGACGAAGAGCCGCGCGCCGGGCGGCAGCCGGTCGGGAGCCGCCGCACGCTCGTCGGCGGTTCGCAGATCGACGACGGTGCGGATGCCGAACGCCGCCACGGCGGCGTCCCGCGCAAGGTCCAGCCCGTCGAGCTGGCCGGATCGCAGCACGGCCCCGGGCCGGATCCGGCGCCCGGGCCCCAGGGCAATGCCGCCCAGGTCGCGCAGATTGATGACGGTGGATGCCGGGACGGCCCTGGCGGTTCGCACGATCGACTACCCCTTTTCCCGGCATCCATCCGAATTGGCCCGATGTGATCAGACCCAACGTCGCACGCAGGCGAGGCATCGACAAAGCAAAACGCTGGACGGCCGTCGGCGAGGGTGACCACGGGGGCGCCGAATCCTGCTCGGGGTCGACGCCCGCCCAGGACGCGAGGAGCGGTCAGACGAGATCGATGTGCACATTGGTGGACTTCACACGAGCGGTGGCCCGCATGCCGACCTCCAGGCCGAGTTCCTCGACGGCCTCCCGGGTGAGCAGCGAAACCAGCCGGTGCGGACCTGCCTGGATCTCGACCTGGGCCGCGACGTCACCGAGCTTCACTCCGGTGACGATGCCCGGGAAGGCATTGCGGACGGACGTGTACGAAGTCCCGTCCTCCCCTCCCCCGCCCTGGCCGACCTCGATGGAGAGAGCGGCCAGATCACGACCGTCGATGAGCCGGCGACCACCTTCGTCACGGTGGGTCGCCACCCTTCCCGCGTCCGCCCAGCGACGTGCCGTGTCGGGGCTGACTCCCAGCAGGCTCGCCGCCTGCCCGATTGTATATGACTGCATATGCGGCACTATATGTGCATGAGCCTTGCATATACAAGGCTTTCTGGCTAATCGGCACAGCAAATGCAATAGGCCGTTCCGGCACGACCCGTCCCTCACCAGTACAGGGAGCGCAGGACATGGAATTCTGCCGACTCGGCCGCAGCGGCCTGACCATCAGTGAGATCGCCTACGGAAACTGGCTCACCCACGGCTCCCAGGTGGAGGAGAAAGCGGCCGTCGCCTGTATCCGGGCTGCCCTCGACGCCGGGATCACGACCTTCGACACGGCGGACGTCTATGCCGAGACACGGGCCGAGGCGGTCCTGGGCCGGGCCCTCAGGAACGAACGCCGTGAGGGACTCGAGGTGTTCACCAAGGTCTACTTCCCGACCGGGCCCGGACACAACGACCGGGGGCTTGGCCGCAAACACATCCTGGAGTCCATCGACAACTCACTGCGCCGGCTGCCGACCGATTACGTTGGACCTGTACCAGGCGCATCGCTATGACCACTCGACCCCGCTGGAAGAGACCGTGACTCCTCCCCCTCGTGAACAAGGGGGCTTCTTGCTAAGCGCGTTGAGCTTCGCGACGGACCAGCCCGGCCCGTAGAACATTCACAGCGCCCACCGTGTCGGCGTGCGCGGTATGGCCGCACGAGACGCAGTGGAACTTTTCCTGTGTGGGCCGGTTCTCCTTGGCGGTGCGCCCACAGCTGGGGCACAGCCGGGACGTGTTGCGGGGGTCCACAGCGACCACTTCCCGTCCGGCGCTTTCAGCCTTGGCGTGCAGGATCGTCAGGAACACCCCCCACCCGGCATCCGAGATCGAACGATTCAGACCGGCCTTCGCAGCCGCACCGTTGGGCAGAAACACGCCCGGCCGGTCCGGATCAGGCTTCGGTGCCGGAGCCTTGCCCATGGTGCGGATCGTCAGGTTCTCGTGCGCGATGAAATCATGCTCACGGACCAACGCAAGGGCGGTCTTGTGGGCGTGGTCCAGGCGCTGACGGCGAACCTTCCCATGCAGCCTCGCGACCTTCTCCACAGCCTTGCGACGGCGCTTCGAACCACGCTTGCACCGGGACAGAGCCCGCTGCGCCGCTTCAAGTTTCGCGGCAGCGCGACGACCATGCCGGGGGTTCGCGACGAACCCACCGTTGGAGTCCGCGGAGAAGTTCGCGAGAGCGATGTCGTGCCCGCGTCCGAGGAGCTGGGCATCGGTCAGATCGTCTGGTCGCCGATCGCCCAGGGCGTTCTGACGGGCAAGTACAAGCCGGGTGCACCTCTCCCGGCCGGTTCCCGGGCGACGGATGACAAGGGCGGCGCCGACATGGTCGCCGGCTGGCTGCGCGACGAGGTCCTGGAGCGTGTCCAGCAGCTGCGGCCGCTCGCCGACCAGGCCGGTCTGAGCCTTGCCCGGCTGGCGGTCGCCTGGGTGCTCCAGAACCCCCATGTCTCCGCCGCGATCATCGGCGCCTCCCGGCCCGATCAGGTGACGGAGAACGCCGGGGCGGCGGGGGTGAGGCTCGATGCGGACCTGCTGAAGGCGATCGACGACATCCTGGACCCGGTGGTGGAGCGGGATCCCGGGCTCACGGCCGGGCACGGGAGCGACAGCTGATCCGGCAGTCGGCGCCGGGCGGGGCCGATGTTTCCGGCACCCGCCCTGACCTCCGGGCCACCGGCTCGCGCCGGTGGCCCGGAGGTCAGGTGCCGGTGTGCAGCGAGGCGGTGTGCTCCCGGACCTGCGCGGGTGTGAGGTAGACGTCGGTGTGCTCGAAGTCGCGCAGGGTGCCCGGCTTGCGGGCCTGGAATCCGGTGCGCACGAAATCGTCACCCGCGACGGCGTTGAGCATCCAGTTCGTCATGACCCGCGTCTTGGCCACATTGGTCCGCAGCGCCGACCAGTGGTAGCCGCGCGCCACGACCTGCGCGGCGACTCCGTGCATCTCGACGCCGAGCGGCTTGGAGACCGCGTCCTTGCCGCCGAGATCCACGACGAGACCAAGATCCTTGTGGACGTACGGTTTCAACGGCTGGTTACGCAACGTGGCGATGAGGTTGTGGGCGAGCCTGCGTCCCTGGCGCGTGGCGTGCTGCGCGGTGGGCGGACAGACCGCTCCGCCCCCCTTGCTGAGATCCGGTACGGCCGCCGCGTCACCGAGCGCGAAGACGCCGTCGAAGCCGGGCAGACTCATCTCGGGCGTCACCGCCAACCGGCCGCGTACGGTCTCCGCGTCGAAGGTGGCGACCAGCGGACTCGCGGTGACTCCTGCCGTCCAGATCAGCGTGCGGCAGGGCAGCACCCGGCCGTCGGTGAAGGTGACCTGGTCCGGCCCGGCCTCGGCGATCGAGACCCCGAGCGACACCTCGATGCCGCGTGCACGCAGCAACTCCAGGGCGCTCTTCCCGAGCTTGTCGCCCAGTTCGGGCATCAGCTTCGGGGCGATGTCGATGAGATGCCACTTGAGCAGTCTCGGATCGAGCCGCGGGTAGTGCTTGAGCGCGTTGGCGGTGAGGCGCTGGAGGCAGGCGGCCGTCTCGGTACCGGCGTATCCCCCGCCGACCACCACGAACTGCAGGCGCGAGGCGCGCTCGTGCTCGTCGTGGCTGGCGTCCGCGAGATCGAGCTGGGCGATCACGTGGTCACGTACGTACGCCGCCTCGGCCAGCGTCTTCATGCCTCGGGCATGGTCGGGCAGACCGGGGATGTCGAAGGTACGGGTGACGCTCCCGGGGCTGAGCACGATGTAGTCGTAGGGCTCGTAGACCACCTCGTCGGTGATCTTGCGAATGACGCAGACCTTCGCCTTGGGGTCCACCCCGATGGCACCGCCGGGCACGATCCTGGTGCGGTGCCTGCGACTGCGGCGCAGCGACACCGCGACCGACTGCGGGGTGAGCACCCCGGCCGCCACCTGGGGCAGCAGAGGCAGATAGAGCTGGTAGGACAACGGGGCGACGAGCGCGATATCCGCCTCGCCCGGCTTCAGCCCTCGCTCCAGACGGCGTACGCACTCCACCCCGGCGAATCCGCCGCCGACAACGAGAATCCTGGGTCGTGCCACAGTGTTCGTCCCTTCCCGGGCCTGCACGGCCGTCCGTGCGCCTGCCCTGTCGCACGCGCCCGTCCTCTCACATCTTGACGAGCCCGATCCGACTTCGCCTGCTGGGGACGGCGGAAGGACGACACCACCGGATCAGCGGAACAGGAAGGTGACCGCCGTGCAGGTACCGCCGAGCGCCGCCACCAGTACGGCGCAGACGGCAACGCCGCGGGCCCGCAGACTGCGGTAGCGCGCGTCGTACTCCGTGCGCAGTTCGGCGGCACGGGCGCAGATGCGCCGGAGCACCGCGCGCGAGACTGCGACACGGTCCGCGGTGTAGACCCGCTCCACGTCCTCGCGCTGGGCCGTGGTGAGCCAGGGCAGTGCGTCGGTGAAGCAGCGGGCCTCCCGACGCGCCTCCTCGACCTCGGCGTTCCACAGCAGATGGCCCTCCAGTCGTGCCAGGCCGCGGGCGATGTCCTTCTCGGGGTCCACTCGCTCCTCCTCTCCGAAGGCCGCCGTGCTCATGCCTCCCTGTCCCCCGGGGCCGATGTACCGGTGCCGGGTCGGCTGAGGGCTTCTTCGAGGGCACGCACCGAGGGGTGGTGCAGGTCGAACGCCGGGGATTCGGAGCGGATCCGCGGCAGGGTGAGGAAGTTGTGCCGCGGCGGCGGGCAGGAGGTCGCCCACTCCAGCGAGCGGCCGTAACCCCACGGGTCGTCGACCTCGACGTTCTTGCCGTACCTGGCGGTCTTCCACACGTTGTAGAAGAACGGCAGAAGTGACAGGCCGAGCAGGAACGAGGAGATCGTCGAGACCATGTTCAGCGTGGTGAAGCCGTCCGCGGCGAGGTAGTCCGCGTAACGACGCGGCATGCCCTCGGCGCCCAGCCAGTGCTGCACCAGGAACGTGCCGTGGAAGCCCACGAACAGCGTCCAGAACGTGATCTTGCCGAGGCGCTCGTCCAGCATCTTGCCGGTGAACTTCGGCCACCAGAAGTGGAATCCCGCGAACATCGCGAAGACCACGGTGCCGAAGACGACGTAGTGGAAGTGCGCGACGACGAAGTACGAGTCCGAGACGTGGAAGTCCATCGGGGGCGACGCCAGGATCACACCGGTCAGACCACCGAAGAGGAAGGTGACCAGGAAGCCGATCGACCAGAGCATCGGTGTCTCGAAGGACAACGACCCCTGCCACATCGTGCCGATCCAGTTGAAGAACTTCACACCGGTCGGCACCGCGATGAGGAAGGTCATGAACGAGAAGAACGGCAGCAGCACGGCACCGGTGACGAACATGTGATGGGCCCACACGGTCACCGAGAGGCCCGCGATGGCGATCGTCGCGCTGATCAGACCGACGTAGCCGAAGATCGGCTTCCGGCTGAAGACCGGAATGATCTCACTGACGATCCCGAAGAACGGCAGCGCGATGATGTACACCTCTGGATGGCCGAAGAACCAGAAGAGGTGCTGCCAGAGCACGGCACCCCCATTGGCTGCTTCGAACACGTGCGCGCCGAACTTGCGGTCCGCCTCCAGTACGAGCAGAGCCGCCGCGAGGACCGGGAAGGCCATCAGGACCAGAACGGCGGTGAGCAGGACGTTCCAGGTGAAGATCGGCATGCGGAACATCGTCATACCGGGGGCCCGCATGCCGACGATCGTGGTGATGAAGTTGACCGAGCCGAGGATCGTGCCGAAGCCGGAGAAGGCCAGACCCATGATCCACAGGTCGCCGCCGATGCTGGGCGAGCGCACGGCGTCCGAGAGCGGGGAGTAGGCGAACCAGCCGAAGTCGGCCGCGCCCGCCGGAGTGAGGAAGCCGGCCAGCACGATGAGGGAGCCGAAGAGGTACAGCCAGTACGCGAGCATGTTCAGTCGCGGGAACGCCACATCCGGCGCACCGATCTGCAGCGGCATGATCCAGTTCGTGAACCCGGCGAACAGCGGTGTCGCGAACATCAGCAGCATGATCGTGCCGTGGATGGTGAACGCCTGGTTGTACTGCTCGGGCGAGACGATCTGGATCCCGGGGCGGGCCAGTTCGGCGCGCATGACCAGCGCCAGGACGCCGCCGATGACGAAGAAGGCGAACGAGGTGATCAGGTAGAGCGTGCCGATCGTCTTGTGGTCGGTGGTGGTCAGCCACTTGACGACGACGTTTCCCGGCTGCTTGCGCCGGACCGGAAGCTCGTCCTCGTACCCCTCTTCTTCCTCGGCTGCCCCTGCTGTGCCCGTCGTCGTCACTGGGACGCTCCTTCGGTCGTCATGCGCGGATGGAGACCGGGCACCCGGCAGGGGCGCCGCCTCCACCGGGCCGGCAGGCCGGTCCCGCGCGTCGCGCCAGATTCCAGGTGCAGCAAATCAGCCGCGGGGCCACCATGTGCGGCCCTGCGCCCGCAGTCGCGTGACTTTCACTCGTCAGGAGGTCCTCGGGCTCATGCCTCGACCGGCTCGCCCCCCGGCAGCGGCCGGTGCGGAGCCGTGTCGTGACGGAGGCCCGGGGGGACAGCCCGAACTCCTTTACGGTCCAGGGACGTTACCGAAGGAGCCGGCGCACGCCGGATCAGTGCCCACCAGGGGCGACCAGGCGTGCGCTTCAGGCCGGCCCGCCCGTCGCGCGAACATTCTGGCCGGTGATCCACCGGCCGTCGTGGCCGGCGGGAAGGCAACCAGATCGTTGCCGCACGGCGAAGCGCGGCCGGGCCGATCCCCGGAGGGAACACCGAACCGCCCCGGCCGGGCAGGATGCCGACCGGGGCGGGAGAGGCGGGAGGGGCTGGCCAGGGCCGGCCCCTCCGTGGCTGACGGGTCAGCCGATGGCGGCGATGGCCTGGTTGAACGTCGCCGACGGGCGCATGACGGCCGAGGCCTTGGCCGGGTCGGGCTGGTAGTAGCCGCCGATCTCGGCGGGCGATCCCTGCACCGCGATCAGCTCGTCGACGATGGTCCGCTCCTGCTCCTCCAGCGTCTTCGCGAGTCCGGCGAACGCCTGCGCGAGCTGCGCGTCGTCGGTCTGCTGGGCCAGCTCCTGGGCCCAGTAGAGGGACAGGTAGAAGTGGCTGCCACGGTTGTCGATGCCGCCCAGCTTGCGGCTCGGCGACTTGTCCTCGTTGAGGAAGGTGCCGGTCGCGCGGTCGAGGGTGTCCGCGAGGACCTGGGCGCGGGCGTTGCCCGTGGTCGTGGCGAGGTGCTCGAAGCTGGCCGCGAGAGCGAAGAACTCGCCCAGGCTGTCCCAGCGGAGGTAGTTCTCCTTGACGAGCTGCTGGACGTGCTTGGGAGCGGAACCGCCGGCACCGGTCTCGAAGAGTCCGCCGCCGTTCATGAGCGGGACGACGGAGAGCATCTTCGCGCTCGTGCCCAGCTCCAGGATCGGGAACAGGTCCGTCAGGTAGTCACGCAGCACGTTGCCGGTCACCGAGATGGTGTCCTCGCCGCGGCGGATGCGCTCCAGCGAGAAGGCGGTGGCCTTCTCCGGCGACATGATCTCGATCTGCAGGCCGTCGGTGTCGTGGTCGGCGAGGTACGTCCTGACCTTGGCGATCAGCTGCGCGTCGTGGGCGCGGTCCTCGTCGAGCCAGAACACGGCCGGGGCGCCGGTGGCACGGGCGCGGGTGACGGCGAGCTTGACCCAGTCCTGGATCGGGAGGTCCTTGGTCTGGCACATGCGGAAGATGTCGCCCGCGCCCACGACCTGCTCCAGCACGACGTTGCCGTTGCCGTCGAGGACCCGCACCGTACCCGTGGTGGGGATCTCGAAGGTCTTGTCGTGGCTGCCGTACTCCTCGGCCTTCTGGGCCATCAGACCGACGTTCGGCACCGAGCCCATGGTCGACGGGTCGAGGGCGCCGTTGGCCTTGCAGTCGTCGATCACGACCTGGTAGACGCCCGCGTAGCTGCTGTCCGGCAGGACGGCGATGGTGTCGGCCTCCTTGCCGTCCGGGCCCCACATGTGACCGGAGGTGCGGATCATGGCCGGCATGGAGGCGTCGACGATGACGTCGCTCGGTACGTGGAGGTTGGTGATGCCCTTGTCGGAGTCGACCATGGCCAGCGCGGGGCCCTCGGCCAGCTCGGCCTCGAAGGACGCCTTGATCTCGGCGCCACCCTGCACGGAGTCCAGGCCCTTGAGGATGCCTCCGAGGCCGTCGTTCGGGGAGAGACCGGCCGCGGCGAGCGCCTCGCCGTACGTGGCGAAGGTGTTCGGGAAGAAGGCGCGGACCACGTGGCCGAAGATGATCGGGTCGGAGACCTTCATCATGGTGGCCTTGAGGTGGACGGAGAACAGCACGCCCTCGGCCTTGGCCCGGGCGACCTGCGCGGTGAAGAACTCACGCAGGGCCGCGACGCGCATGACCGCCGCGTCGACGACCTCGCCCGCGAGGACCGGGACCGACTCGCGCAGAACGGTGGTGCTGCCGTCGTCACCGGCCAGCTCGATGCGCAGCGAACCGGCATCGGCGATGACCGCGGACTTCTCGGTGGAGCGGAAGTCGTCGACGCCCATGGTGGCGACGTTCGTCTTCGAGTCGGCCGTCCAGGCGCCCATGCGGTGCGGGTGGGTCTTGGCGTAGTTCTTGACCGAGGCGGGGGCGCGGCGGTCGGAGTTGCCCTCGCGCAGCACCGGGTTCACCGCGCTGCCCTTGACCTTGTCGTAGCGGGCGCGGACGTCGCGGTCCTCGTCGGTCTGCGGGTCGTCCGGGTAGTCCGGGAGCGCGTAGCCCTGGGCCTGGAGCTCGGCGACGGCGGCCTTCAGCTGCGGGATCGAGGCCGAGATGTTCGGCAGCTTGATGATGTTGGCCTCGGGCCGCTGCGCCAGCGCACCGAGCTCGGCGAGCGCGTCGTCGATGCGCTGGCCCTCCTGGAGGTACTCGGGGAAGACCGCGATGATGCGCCCGGCCAGCGAGATGTCCCGGCTCTCGACCTTGACCCCCGCCGTCGAGGCATAGGCCTGGACCACGGGCAAGAACGAATACGTCGCCAGGGCCGGGGCCTCGTCGGTGTGTGTATAGATGATGGTCGACTCAGTCACCCTGTGCTCCGCTCCACGTCTACAACATTGCTTGACATCAAGATATCTCGTGATCGGTGGCGACTCGACAGGGCCCTGCCCCCTTGCCCGACGGGAGCCGTCACGGGTGCCGGCTGCCGGGACGTCCCGACGGCGGGACCTCCTCCCCGGCCGGTACCGGACCCGGCGGAGTGCCGTCGCCGAACGGGCGTCCGCCCAGTTCCTCCCGGTGGTGCGGGGTCAGCCACCCCGACAGGTCGGGGCCGACGGGCACGATGCCGGTGGGGTTGATGCCCGTGTGGACCCGGTAGTAGTGCTGTTTGATGTGGTGGAAGTCGACCGTGTCGCCGAATCCGGGGGTCTGGTAGAGGTCCCTGGCGTAGGCCCACAGCACGCGGTCCTCGGCCAGCTTCGAGCGGTTGCACTTGAAGTGGCCGTGGTAGACCGGGTCGAACCGCACCAGGGTCGTGAACAGACGGATGTCGGCCTCGGTGATCGCGTCACCGACCAGGTAGCGCCGGTCCGCGAGACGCGCGGACACCAGATCCAGCCGGCGGAAGACGTCGTGGTGGGCACCCTCGTACACGGACTGCTGGTCCGCGAAGCCCGCGCGGTACACGCCGTTGTTGAGGTCGTGGTAGATGCCCTGCATGACGTCGTCGATCTCGTCGCGCAGGGCCTCGGGATACAGGTCGGGGGCGCCCGGCCGGTGCAGCGCGGTCCACTCGGTCGCGAAGTCCAGCGTGATCTGCTGGAAGTCGTTGGTGACGAGCCTGCCGCTGGGTACGTCGACGATCGCGGGGACGCTGACCCCACCGGGGTACCCCTGCTCCCGTGCGTCGTACGCCTCGCTCAGGTACGCGATCCCGAGCACCGGGTCCCTGCCGCCCTCGTCCAGCGTGAAGCGCCAGCTGCGGTCGTCCTGGATGGGGTCGGCGACGGCCAGCGAGATGGCTCCCTCCAGCCCGAGCAGCCGTCGGGACACCAGGGAGCGGCTCGCCCACGGGCAGGCGCGGCTGACGACGAGCCGGTAGCGCCCGGCCTCGACCGGCCAGCCGTCCCGGCCGTCGTGGGTGATGCGGTCGGCGAAATGGCTCCTGGACCGTTTGAAGGCCTTGTGCCCGTACGAGGCGTTGCCGTCGGTGCCCGCACCGGTGGTGGCGCCGGCCTCGTTCTCCTTCATCGTGTTCTCCCTACGATGTCGATCCCTCTGCGGACGGTCTGTGGACCGGCCGGCGCGTACGCGTCCTGCCGCGGTGTTCGCCGCGCATGTCCGCCAGGCCGAGGAGCAGAGCGACCACGACGAAGGCGACCGCGACGACGAGCCCGTGGTCGTACGCGAGGGCCCATCCGTCGGTTTCCAGTTGGGCGAAGAACATCGAGCCGACCGCGGCGATCCCGATCGCCGAACCGACGCGCTGGGCGGTCTGGAGGGTCCCGCCCGCGCTCCCCGCGCCCGCCACCGGCACCTCGGACAGGGTCAGGGTCTGGTTCGGTGCGATGACGAGGCCGCTGCCGAGGCCGGCCAGCAGCAGGGGGGCCGCCATCGCCCATCCCGCGCCCCGTCCGGGCACCAGATGCGCGGCAAGCACGGTGCCCGCCAGCCCGAGGGCCACCGTGGCCAGCCCGGTCACCACGAGAGGGCGCCCGAACCGGCCGACCATCCGGCCGCCGGGGGTCGCCGCGACGGCCGCGCCCACGGCGAAGGGGGTGATGGCGAGTCCCGCCTCGAGCGCGGTGTAGTGCAGGCCGCTCTGGAGGTAGAGCGTCGTGATGAAGAAGATCGAGGTGAATCCGGCGAAGTACAGCAGGATCAGCAGACAGCCCAGCCAGTAGGAGCGGACCCGGAAGAGCGACAGGGCGACGACCGGGTGGGTACCGCGCCTCCCGCACCGGGACTCCCAGCCGACGAAGACGGCGAGCAGCACCGCGGCCAGCACGAGCAGCAGCCACTTCCGGTCGCCGGGCCACTGCTGCGACTGGACGAAGGGCAGCAGCAGGGCCAGCACTCCCGCGCCGAGCAGGAGTACGCCGAGCGGGTCGAGGTCGCGCAGGCGCACCCGGCCGGCCGACGGGGTGTCCGGGAGCAGGCGCCGGGCGAGCAGGAGGCAGACGGCACCGAGCGGCAGGTTGACGTAGAAGACCCAGCGCCACCCCTCCTCCGCGCCGGCGGCCTGGATGATCAGGCCTCCCGACAGCGGGCCGACGGCGGTGGAGATGCCGACCACCGTGCCGAACATGCCGAAGGCCCGGCCTCGTTCCCCGCCGGAGAACATCTGCTGGATCAGTGCCGAGATCTGGGGCGAGATCATGCCTCCGGCGAGCCCCTGGAGGAGCCGGGCAATCACCAGCCACTGGCTGGACTGCGCGGCTCCGCAGGCCGCCGACGCCAGGGTGAAAAGGGCCAGTCCGATCATGAACACCTCACGGCGCCCCCGCGCGTCACCGAGCCGTCCCGCGGGGATGAGAAACAGGCCGAAGGCGAGGGAGTAGCCGGAGATGATCCATTGCAGGTCGGACTCGGGGGTGTGGAGTCCTTCGCGGATGGACGGCAGCGCGACGTTGACGATGGACACGTCCAGCAGGGTCATGAACCCCGCGATCAGACACACCGCGAGCGCCTGCCAGCGGCGCGGGTCCGGAGTGCCGGAGCCGGGGGCGGTGCGGACGCCCCACCCCGCGGCACGCCGGTGACGTGCGCTCTCTGCCATGGCTCGCACCCTAGGACCAAGCGTCCCGATACTCACCCCGGCAGGGCCGCGACGGCGGCATTTGCGGCATCCGTTCCAGCGGACGGGCGGCACGGGGACGGCCGTGCCCCGGGGAGGGGGCACGGCCTTCGACACCCCGGGGCTGTCCGCGCACGGGCCGACGGGGGACGCGCGGGTCACCGCCGGGCCGCGGTCACACCCCGGGCAGGCGGCGCGGGGACCGTCGCAGGTAGCAGACCCAGGTCAGCACCAGGCACACGCCGTAGTAGGCGAGGAAGACCACGTATGCGGCCTGGCCGTTCTGCGTCTCCAGGAAGGACTGCCGGAAGGCCAGGTTGACCAGGACCCCGCCGAAGGCGCCGATCGCGCCCGCCACCCCGATCAGTGCCGTGGTCAGGCGGCGCGAGCGCTGCTCGGCCTCGGCCGGCACCGCGCCGGCCGCGATCGCGGCCCGGGCCTCGGCCCGGAAGATGGCCGGGATCATCTTGTACGTCGACCCGTTTCCGGCCCCGCTGAGCACGAACAGCGCGACGAACCCGCACAGGAACAGCGCCAGCGAGTGCTGCCGGGACGCCTCCAGTACCACTCCCGCGCCCAGCGCCATCGCCGCGAAGGTCCAGAAGGTCACCCGGGCGCCGCCGAACCGGTCCGCCAGCAGTCCGCCCAGCGGGCGCGAGAGCGAGCCGAGCAGCGGACCGAGGAAGGTGAGGGAGGCCGCCTTCACCGGGGTGTCGAACTGCTCGTGGAACTGCACCTGGAGGACCTGCCCGAAGGCGAAGCCGAAGCCGATGAACGAACCGAAGGTGCCGATGTAGAGCAGCGACATCACCCAGCTGTGCGCCTCGCCCAGCACCTCACGCATCGCCCCGCGTTCGTTGCGCACGCCCGCGAGGTTGTCCATCCGCAGCGCCGCGCCGAGCGCCGCCAGCACGATCAGCGGCAGATAGACCAGGACCAGCACCCGCGGGTGGCCGGCGCCGGCGGTGGCCAGCACCAGCAGGCCGAGCAGTTGCACCACGGGTACCCCGAGGTTGCCGCCGCCGGCGTTCACTCCCAGGGCCCAGCCCTTGAGACGTTGCGGGTAGAAGGCGTTGATGTTGGCCATCGAGGAGGCGAAGTTGCCGCCGCCCACCCCGGCCACGGCGGCCACCGCGAGCAGCGTGCCGTAGGAGACACCGGGCCGCAGCACGATTCCGGCGAGCACGGTCGGTACGAGCAGCAGCAACGCGCTGAAAACGGTCCAGTTGCGCCCGCCGAACCGTGCCACGGCGAAGGTGTACGGGATGCGCAGGACGGAGCCGAGTGCGGTGGGCACGGCGGTGAGCATGAACTTCCCGGCCGCGTCGATGTGGTACTCCGGGCCGAGGAAGAGCACCAGCACCGACCACAGGCTCCAGATGGAGAAGCCGATGTGTTCGCTGAGCACGGAGTGGACCAGGTTGCGCCGGGCGATCCTGGCGCCCGCCCGTGACCAGAAGTCGGTGTTCTCGGGGTCCCAGTCCTCGATCCGGCGGGTGCCGGTACCGGAGGGCGTGGGGGTCGGGGTGGTGGTCACGGTGCTCATCGGCACACCTCCGCGGGCGTCGCCGCGACCACCCGTACCGGCCAGACCCTGAGGTCGGCGGTGGAGCCGTCGGGGGCGTGGTCCTCGTCCAGGCAGTGCCCGGTGCGCAGGTCGAAGGCCTGCTTGAGCATCGGCGAGATCACCACCGGAACGCTCCCCCGGCTGCCGGTCAGGCCGCGCGAGATGACGTGGGCGCCGCTGAACGGGTCGCGGTTCGCCACCGCGTGCACCGCGCCACCGCGTTCGCGGAAGACCGCCACCTGCTCGTCGTCGGGGCCGACGAGAACCGCGACGCCGCGCCCCGGCACCAGGTCCTGAAACCGGCAGACCGGTGTCCAGGCCAGACCGTCGTCGATCTCCACCAGGTGCTCGCCGGCCGGGGACAGGGTGACCTCGCTCATCGTGTACGTACCTCCAGGGCGGGGCCGGCGATCAGGGCCGGCTCGAGGGTGAACCCGTCCTCCTCGGGACGGGCCGGGCGGATCTGGTCGCGCTCATGGACGAAGCGCACGGTGGGGTCGGGGGTTCCCGGGGCGTTGACGAAGGAGACGAAGCGGCGCAGCCGCTCGGGGTCGGCGAGCGTGGCCGCCCACTCGTCCTCGTAGGTCTCCACATGGCGCGCCATCAGTTCGTCCAGGTCCTCGCAGATGCCCAGGGAGTCGTCCATGACGACCGCGCGCAGGTGGTCGAGGCCGCCCTCCACGCGGTCCAGCCAGGGGGCGGTGCGCTCCAGGCGGTCGGCGGTGCGGATGTAGAACATCAGGAACCGGTCGATGGTGCGGATCAGGGTGTCGTGGTCCAGGTCCGCGGCCAGCAGGTCGGCGTGCCGGGGCGTCATTCCCCCGTTGCCGCCGACGTAGAGGTTCCAGCCCTCGGACGTGGCGATGACCCCGAAGTCCTTGCTCTGCGCCTCCGCGCACTCCCGGGCGCAGCCGGAGACGGCGGACTTGAGCTTGTGCGGCGCCCGCAGGCCCCGATAGCGCAGTTCCAGTTCGATCGCGAGGGCCACCGAGTCCTGTACGCCGTAGCGGCACCAGGTCTGCCCGACGCAGGACTTGACCGTGCGCAGCGCCTTGCCGTACGCGTGGCCGGACTCGAAACCGGCGTCCACCAGACGGCGCCAGATCCCCGGCAACTGGTCGACGGTGGCGCCGAACAGGTCGATCCGCTGCCCGCCGGTGATCTTGGTGTAGAGGCCGTGGTCCCGTGCGATCTCGCCGATGGTGATCAGGCCCTCAGCGGTGATCTCCCCGCCCGGGATGCGGGGCACCACCGAGTAGGAGCCGTTGCGTTGCAGGTTGGCCAGGAAGTGGTCGTTGGTGTCCTGCAGGGTGGCCTGCTCCCCGTCCAGGACGTGGCCGTTGCCGAGGGCGGCCAGGATCGAGGCCACGGTGGGCTTGCAGACGTCGCAGCCCTCGCCGGTGCCGTGCTCGTCGATCAGGCGCGAGAAGGCGGTGATGCCCTTGACCCGCACGATCTCGTAGAGCTCGGCTCGGGTGTGGGTGAAGTGCTCGCAGAGGCCCCGGGCCACCTCGATCCCGCCCGCCTCCAGTTCCTCGGTCACGAGGGTACCCAGCAGCTTCACGCAGCTTCCGCAGCCGGTGCCGGCCTTGGTGCACTTCTTGACCTCGGGAACGGTGCGCAGGCCCTGCCCGGAGACGGCCGCCCGGATCGCGCCCTTGCTGACGTTGTGACAGGAGCAGACGACCGCTTCGTCCGGCAGCACCAGCGGGCCCTGCCCACCGTCACCGGCCGGCAGCAGCAGCTGTTCCGCCGGGGCCGGCAGCTCGGCCCTTCTGACGGCGAGAGGGCGGAGCATGGCATAGGAGTCGGCGTCACCGACCAGGACCCCGCCGAGCAGCCGGCCGTCCGCGCCGACCACCAGCTTCTTGTAGATCCCGGCGCGGCTGTTGGCGTACAGCACCTCAAGGGCGCCCTCGGTGGTTCCCAGTGCGTCGCCGAAGCTGGCCACGTCCACGCCGAGCAGCTTGAGCTTGGTGGAGGTGTCGGCACCGGTGAACTCCGCTTCGGTGCCCGTGAGTTCGCGCGCCACCGTGTCGGCCATCGCGTAGCCGGGGGCGACCAGGCCGTAGACCCGGCCGTCGACGGCGAGCGCGCACTCGCCGATCGCCCAGATGCGCGGGTCCTCGGTGCGACAGTGCTCGTCCACGGCAATACCGCCGCGCTCGCCGACCGGCAGGCCGCAGTCGCGGGCGAGCTGGTCCCGGGGGCGCACGCCCGCGGAGAACACCACCAGGTCGACGGCGAGTTCGGTGCCGTCGGAGAGTTCCATGCCCCGGGCACGGCCGTCCTCGTCCGCGTCGATGCGCCGGGTGCCGGCACCGGTGTGCACCTGGACGCCGAGGTCCTCGATCTTGCCTCGGAGCACCGCTCCGCCGCCGTCGTCGACCTGGAGGGCCATCAGCCGGGGCGCGAACTCGACCACGTGTGTCTCCAGCCCCATGGCCCGCAGCGCGCCCGCCGCCTCCAGGCCGAGGAGGCCGCCGCCGACCACCGCGCCCACCGTGGCGCGCTCGGCGCTCGCGGTGATCGCCTCCAGGTCCTCGATGGTCCGGTAGACATGGCAGCCCTCGGCGTCGTGACCGGGCACCGGCGGCACGAACGGGTAGGAGCCGGTCGCCAGCACCAGGGCGTCGTAGGGCAGTTCGGCGCCGCTGCGGGTGGTGACGGTCCGAGTGATGCGGTCGATCGCGGTCGCCGGGTCGCCGAGGCGCAGGTCGATGCCGTGCTGTTCGACGAACCCCGGCGAGCACAGGGTCAGTTCCTCCACCGTCGTGCCGGAGAACCAACTCGTCAGGTGGACCCGGTCGTAGGCGGGACGGGGCTCCTCGGCCAGCACGGTCACGCGCCAGCGGTGCGGTGTTCCGGCGGCCGGCTGTTCGAACAGGGCTTCCAGGAAGCGCTGTCCGACCATGCCGTGGCCGACCAGGACCAGGGACTTCTCCATCACGGGCGGGCTCCTCGGGTGGTGGTGCGGACAGTCATGGGGTGGCGGTGAGCAGGTCGAGGGGGTCCGGCGGCAGCGGGTCATCGCGCTCATAGGCCCTGGTCAGGGCACCGACGGCGGCCAGGTCGCCCAGCAGGATGCCGCCGACGAGCCGGTCGCCGCGCAGCACGAGCTTCTTGTACGAGCCGCGGGTCGGGTCGACCAGGCGCAGGACGTCGGTGCCGGGGAGGTGCTCGCCGACCTCCCCGAAGGACGCGTACTCCACGGGTCCCGCGCTGAGCCGGGCCAGCGGGCGTGAGCCGGTGTACCGGGCGTCCGGCTCGGCGCCCGACAGCCGGGCCGCCAGCAGATCCGCCTGGTCCCAGGCGGGACCGGCCAGCCCGTGGACGACCCCCTGGTGCTCCGCGCAGTCACCGATCGCGTACACCCCGGGTGCGGAGGCCGCCAGGTGGTCGTCCACGACGACACCCGAGCGCACCGTGAGTCCGGCCGCGCCCGCCAGCCCGGTACGCGGACGTACGCCGCAGGCCAGCACCACCAGGTCCGCCTCCAGCACATGGCCGCCGGCCAGTTCGACCCCGGTGACGCGTGCCGCACCGTGCAGGGCGCGTGCGCGGTTCTCCACATAGGTCTCCACTCCCAGCGCACCCAGGGAGGTGCGCAGCGCGTGCCCGGCCTGCTCGTCGAGGTGACGGTCGATCAGATGGGGTGCCTGGTGGACGATCTCCACCGGGAGTCCGAGCGCAGCCAGGGCCCGGGCGGCACTCACCCCGAGCACCCCGCCGCCGATCACCACGGCGCGCTCGGCAGCGGCGGCGTCCTCGGCGAGCCGGGCGGAGTCGGCGAGGGTACGCAGTGCGTGCACCCCGCCCATCAGCCCGTCCGGGGCGTAGAGCCCGCGCAGCGGCGGGAGTACGGGGTTGGCTCCGGTGGCCAGGACCAGCTCGTCGTACGGAACCGACTCGCCGCCGGCCAGCCGCAGTTGGCGGCGTTCCGGGTCCAGAGCGACCACTTCGCAGCCGCTGCGCACCCGCGTCCCGGCTCCGCAGGGCAGCGCGACGGCCTCCGGGTCGTAACGTCCGGCCAGCACGTCGGCCAGCAGCACCCGGTTGTAGGGGCCACGCGGCTCGGCGCCGTACAGCACCACCTCTCCGTCCCCGCCGAGCGCCCCGTACTGCTGTGCGAACCGGGCTCCCGCCATGCCCGCGCCGACCACCGCGATCCGCCGGCTCATCGGACCCGCTCCACACGCACGGCGCACACCTTGAACTCAGGCATTTTGGAGGTCGGGTCGAGGGCCGGGTTGGTGAGTGTGTTGGCCCGTCCGGCGCCCGCCCAGTGGAAGGGCATGAAAACCGTGTCGGGCCGGATGGTGTCGGTGATCCGGGCCGGGGCCACCGCACGGCCGCGCCGGCTGGTGACGGCCAGCGCCTCGCCGTCGGATGCGCCGAGCCGTGCGGCCAGCCGCGGGTGGAGCTCCACGAACGGTCCGGGGGCGGCCCGGTTCAGCTCGGGGACCCGCCGGGTCTGCGCCCCGCTCTGGTACTGCGCAAGGACCCGCCCGGTCGTCAGGTACAGCGGGTACTCGGCGTCCGGCTCCTCGGCCGCCGGACGGTGCGTGACCGGGACGAAGCGGGCCCGGCCGTCCGGGGTGGCGAAGCGTTCCAGGAACAGCCGGGGCGTGCCGGGGTGCTCCTCGTCGGGGCAGGGCCAGAACACCCCGTCCTCGGCCCGGATCCGCCGGTAGCTGATTCCGGCGTAGTCGGCGGGGCCACCGGCCGAAGCGCGGCGGAGCTCCTCGAACGCCTCCTCCGGGTCCTCCGGGAAGCCCCGGTCCACACCGAGCCGCGTGGCCAGTTCGCGCAGCACCCGCAGGTCCGTGCGGACGCCCTCCGGGGCGGTGAGCGCTGCGCGGCGCAGGATGACCCTGCCCTCCAGGTTGGTCAGGGTGCCGGTCTCCTCCGCCCACTGCGTGGTGGGCAGCACCACGTCCGCGAGCTGCGCGGTCTCGGAGAGCACCAGGTCGCTGACGGCCAGGAAGTCCAGGGCCCTCAGCCGCTCGGTGATGTGACCGGCGTGCGGCGCGGAGACGACCGGGTTGGAGCCCATGACCAGCAGCGCCCGAGCCCCGCCGTCGGTGCCCAGGGAGTCGAGGAGTTCGTAGGCCGAGCGGCCCGGGCCCGGAAGGTCGTCGGCCTCGATCTCCCAGACGCGCGCGATGTGCGCGCGGGCGGCCGGGTCCTCGATCGAGCGGTAGCCGGGCAGTTGGTCGGCCTTCTGGCCGTGCTCGCGTCCGCCCTGCCCGTTGCCCTGGCCGGTCAGGCAGCCGTAGCCGGAGCCCGGCCGGCCGGCCTTGCCCAGCGCCAGGCACAGGTTGATCCAGGCGCCGACGGTGTCGGTCCCCTTGCTCTGCTGTTCGGGGCCGCGCGCGGTGAGCACGATGCCGGTGGCGGCGTCCGCGAAGAGACCCAGGGCCTGGCGGAGTTGGTGCACCGGGACACCGGTCAGCCGCTCCACGCGCTCCGGCCAGTGCGCCATGGCCGCGGTGCGGGCGGCATCGAATCCGGTGGTGCGTTCGGCGACGAACGCCTGGTCCACCCGCTCGTCGGCGATCGCCAGGTGCAGCAGCCCCAGCGCCAGCGCCAGGTCGGTGCCGGGAACCGGTTGCAGATGCAGGTCGGCCTGTTCGGCGGTGCGGGTGCGCCGCGGATCCACCACGATCAATGTGCCGCCGTTCGCCCGGAGTTCACGGAAGTAGCGCAGGGCCGGCGGCATCGTCTCGGCCGGGTTGCCGCCGACCAGGATCACGCAGCCGGCCTGCGCGATGTCCGCGATCGGGAACGGAAGACCGCGGTCCAGTCCGAAGGCGAGACGGTGCGCGGCCGCCGCGGAGGACATGCAGAACCGGCCGTTGTAGTCGATGGCCGGGGTGCGCAGCACGACCCGGGCGAACTTGCCGAGCAGATACGCCTTCTCGTTCGTCAGCCCTCCCCCGCCGAAGACCGCGACGGACCCCCGGCCGTGGCGCCGCCCGGCGGCCGCCAGGCCGGCGGCCACCCGGTCGAGCGCCTCGGCCCAGGTGGCCTCGCGCAGCGGCCCGCCCCGCCCGTCGCGTACCAGCGGCGCGGTCAGCCGGGCGCCCGCGCCGAGTACGGCGGTGGCCGACTGGCCCTTCCCGCACAGCGCACCGCGGTTGACCGGGAAGTCGGGGCGCGGCAGCACCTCGGCCTCCAGGCCGTCGTGCGGCGCCCGCAGGCGCATGCCGCACTGCAGTGAGCAGTACGGGCAGTGGGTGTCGGTCGTCGTCATGCCACTGAGCTTCGGGCCGCGCGATTACATGACCGGGTCGCATACGTTGCGCCCGGGGTACGGCTCCTTCACCGCCCTCCGGGCCGGGGGTGACGCTGCGGAAACCTGGCGTAACACCGGGGCCACCTGCGCTTACCTCGGGGTGATGGACACGCAACGAGCACGAAACAGTGCTGGCCGAGCCTGCCGACATGGACAGCACGCCGCCTTCGGGCCCTCTGGTCGGCTTCACCGTCGGAGTCACCGCCGCGCGCCGCCGCGAGGAGCTCGTCGCGCTGCTGCGCCGACGAGGCGCCAGGGTGGTCGAGGCACCGGCGCTCCGCATCCTCCCCCTGGAGGACGACGAGGCACTGCGCCGGGCCACGGCGCGCTGCCTGGCCGCCCCGCTCGACTATGTGGTGGCGACCACCGGGGTCGGCTGGCGCGGGTGGTTGAGCGCGGCCGACGGCTGGGGGTACGGCGGGCGGCTGGCGGAGGTGTGCCGGGACGCGGTGGTGCTCACGCGCGGCCCGAAGGCGACCGGCGCCGTGCGCGCCGGAGGGCTGAGCGAGACCTTCTCCCCGGCCACCGAGACCACCGACGGACTGCTGACCTGGCTGCTCGCACGGGACCTGCCCGGCAAACGGATCGCCGTGCAGGAGCACGGTGTGCCGCTGGACGGTTTCACCGCCGCGCTGAGCGAACGCGGAGCCGAGGTCATCCCGGTTCCGGTCTACCGGTGGGGACCTCCCGGGGATCCGTCGGCGCTGAGCCGGCTGGTCGAGCAGACCGTGCGTCGCGAACTGCACGCGCTCACCTTCACCAGCGCGCCCGCGATCACCGCCTTTCTCGCCGCCTCGACGGAACTCGGCCTGGGCGACGAGGTACTGGCGCGGCTCCGGGAGGACGTGCTGTCGGTCTGTGTCGGGCCGGTCTGCGCCCGGCCGTTGGAGGAGGCGGGCGTCGCCGTGCTCTGCCCCGAGCGGGGCCGGCTCGGGGCCATGGTGCGGACCCTGGAGGACGCCCTGCCCGCCCGTGGCAGGCGCGAAGTCCTCTCCGGTGCCGGGGTGCTGGTGCTCCAGGGGAACGCCGTGCTGGTCGACGGCGGCCCTGCCGTACAACTGCCCCCGCTGCTCGCGGCCGTGCTGCGCACCCTGGCCGAGCAGCCCGGGCGGGTACTGAGCCGGGCCGAACTGCTGCGCCGCGTCTGGGGCACCGGCCGGGCCGACGAGCACGCGGTGGAGGCGGCCGTCGCCCGGCTGCGCGCATCGCTGGGCGGGCACGCGCGGCTGATCCGTACCGTGCCCAAGCGCGGCTACAGCCTGGTGGCGGCACCATGACGGCCCCGTCCGCGGCTCCCGCCCTGCTCGCCGTCGCCCATGGCACCCGTGACCAAGCAGGCATCGCCACCTACCACGCGCTCCTCGACGAGATCCGCTCCCAGCGCCCGGGCCTGACGGCCGGTCTCGCCTTCCTCGACCTCGCCGCACCCACCCCGGCCCAGGTGCTGGCCCGGGCGAGTGGCCCGGTGGTGCTGGTCCCCCTGCTGCTGAACACCGGGTACCACGTCCGGATCGACCTCCCCGTCGTACGGGCCACCGCACCGCATCTGGACGTCCGGACCGCCGGGGTCCTCGGCACCGATCCGCTGCTCGCCACCGCTCTCGGCGAGCGGCTCGCCGAAGCGGGCTGGTCCGCGGCCCGGACCGGAGCCGATGCCGTCGTACTCACCGCCGCCGGATCCACCGATCCGGCGGCGGCCGCGGACACCGAAATCATGGCCGGCCTGCTGCAACAGCGGCTCGGGCAGCCGGTCGTTCCGGCCTACCTCTGTGCCCGTACACCGACCCCGGCCGACGCGGTGGCGGCCCTGCGCGCCACGGGCCACCGCCGGGTGGCGGTGGCCCGCTATCTGATGGCTCCCGGCCACTTCTCCGCACGGGCGCAGCGAGCCGGCGGCTGTCTGACCTCCGCCCCGCTGGGTGCGCACCCGGATGTCGCGCGGCTGGTGCTGAAGCGCTTCGACGAGGCGTCCCCCCGGACGGCGTAGCAGCGGGCGTCCGCCCAGTCGTCCTCCGGGCGGGCCGTGTCGCAGCCAGTGTCGCGACCGGCAATGTTTGCCGACGGGGCGGACGTTGCCTGTTGCGGCACTGGTCACCGGTCCCGGTCGAGCGGGACGACGGCGACGGGGCAGCGCGCGTGATGGATGGCCGCCTGGGCCACGGAACCCGGGGGCGACGCCAGGGCGGGGCGATGTCCATGGCGGCCGACGACCAACAGGCCGGCGCCTTCGGCAGCCCGCACGACGACCTTGGCGGGGCTTTCGAGGGCAACGCTGTCGGCCACCTCCACCTGCGGGAACTTGTCACGCCAGGGGCGCAGGGCCCGGCTGAGGTGCTGCTGCGCCTCCTTCGCGACATCTTCCGCCACGTCGTGATCCACACCCCAGGGCACGTACGCGTCGAGGGGCAGGCGCCGGGCGTGGACGGCCCGCAGCGGTACCCCTCGCGCCGCGGCGGTGGTGAACGCGAAGGCGAGCAGGTCGTCGCAGGGGCCGCACAGTTTCAGCGCCACCACCACGCCGCCCTCCGGGGCCGCAGTGGCCGCTTCCCCCGCCTCGCCCGCCTCGCTGCGCACCAGGACCACCGGGCACTCGGCCCGGGCCACGACGGGCAGGCTGATGTCTCCGAGGAAATAGCTTTGGACGGGCATCAGTCCTCGCGAGCCGAGCACGATCATCTCGGAGTCCGCCGCCGCTCGAAGCAGCGCCTGCTCGGCGTCGTCGGCCACCAGGCTGCCGACGACGGGAAGACCCGGATGGCGTGCCTGGAGCTCCGAGCGCGTGGCATGAACGATCCGCTTCACCCAGTAGTTCTGGTCCGCTTCCACGGGCGCACCGGCCGGTTCGGGAACCAGCAGGGGCCACGCGTGCAGCAGGCGCAACGTCAGCCTGCGCCGCTCGGCTTCGACGGCGGCCCAGCGAGCAGCGGCATGGCTCTCGGGTGAGCCGTCGAGCCCGACGGTGACAACTGGCTCCATGAAAACTGCCTCCGTCTCCTTCGCGAGCATCCGAGCCGGTGCGCCGAGCCCGGCTCCTTCTCCTTCGAGGAGTACCCCAGATCTCCGGACGCCGCATACGGACCCCGGAGCGGCAGGGCCCGGAACGGCACGGGTCGGGGACGGGGCCCCGGACCGGGGCCCCGGACCCCGCGGTGCGGGTCCCGGACGCCTGGTCGGGTGCCTGGCGCGTCGGGATCAGCGGTCCGGATCCCCGGAGCCCGGCTGGCCCGTGGGGTGCGGGAGGCAGATAGTGGAGGAAAGAGGGCAGCGGGACCGGTGTGCCCCGGACCGGCAGCGGCCCCGTGGTGCGTACGGAGTCTCCTGTACGGGGGTTCCCGGCCGGCCGCCCCGTCGTCGTGGCCACACAGGTCCGCGAACCGGCCGTCCGGCCCTGCCGATGTCGGAGGCCACGAAGGAGGCCGACGATGACCGCTCCGGCAACCCGTATCAACACGGCCCTGCCCGTCCGGTACCGCAACCGTCTGATGGAACGGGCACAGGAGGTCAACTTCCCGGAGGGATCCCGCCTCTTCCAGGAAGGCGACCACGCTGACCGCTTCTGGATCCTGCGCTCGGGCACCATCACCCTGGACATCCGCGTACCGGGCAGTTTCCCGGCAGTGATCGACCGACTCGGTCCCGGCGAACTGGTGGGCTGGGCCTGGCTGTTCGAGCCGTACGTCTGGCACCTCGGCGCGGAGGCGATGACGCCGGTCCGTACCCATGAGTTCGACGCCGCGACCGTACGCATCATGATGGATGCGGATCCCGCCTTCGGCTCGGCCGTCGGCCACTGGGTCGGGCAGGTCCTGGCCCACCGCCTGCAGGCCACTCGGATCCGCCTGCTCGACCTCTACGCCCCCCACGGCAGCGGCAGCTAGCGTTGGGAGCGGCACCAGGGGCGTCCGGACCGGTCTGCCGGCCTGATCCGGACAGGAGGCCCGGGCCATGCCTGTGCGCCGGTGGTGACCGGGCGCCCGCATGAGGGGACGGAAAGAGCCCAATCCACTTCTCGCGGATCCTGATTGTGCGGTGCGCGGACCTTGGTCGCTTCTCCGCACCTGATGAAGACCCTTTCCGCCCCTTTCATGAAACCACCGTTCGGGCCAGGACGACAGGCCGTCCCGGCTCCCGGGGGCGGAGCCCGGGGAAGGCTCTCCCGGTACGGACCGGGTCAGTCGGTCCGCAGGGCGTGGAGCAGCATCGGGAGCGAGGAGTGCAACTCCCGCTGCCAGTAGGCCCAGCCATGGGTTCCGGGACCGTAGAAGTTGGTGACCAGGTGCTTCGCGCCCAGGCGTTCGAGCTCGCCGGCCAGGGCCTGGTTCTGTCGGTGGAAGTCCGCTTCGAGGGCGCTCGTGGTTCCCGCCGCATCGAAGGGGCCGGCGGTGCCGTCGCCGCACGACAGGTAGACGGGGACCGAGGTGAGGCGCTTGGCGAGGTGGAACGGGTCGTGGGCCTCCCAGACATCACGTTGTGCGACCGGGTCGCCCCAGACCCTCAGCGGGTCGTTGCCCTGGCCGGCGAAGTACCCCATGATGCGGTTCGCGGACGCTTCGTCGAACAGCGGGTGCACGGAGCCGGAGTAGGCCGCGGCGGCCTTGAACATCCCGGGGTGCCGGGCGGCGTACAGCAGGGCGCCCTGTCCGCCCATCGAGAGGCCCGCCACGACGCGGTTGGTGCTCGCCCCCCAGCCGTGCTCGAGGAGCAGACGCAGTTCCTTGGTGTGGAAGGTCTCCCATGCGGGGTCACTGCCCTGCCCGTAGTTCCACCAGTCGCTGTACCAGCCGTTCCAGCCCGCCTCCGGCATGACCACGAGGACGTCGCGCAGACTGTCGGTCCGGGCGACGTCGGTCCGGGCGGTCCATGACGTGTAGTCCCCGCAGCAGCCGTGCAGCAGCCAGAGGGTCGGCCAGTGCTGGCTGCGGTCACTGGGATCCCAGCCGTCGGGCGTGAGCAGACGTACCTTCACCGTCCGGCCGCCGAGCGCGGCCGACCGTACCGACAGGTCGACCTGCCGGTCGGCGACCTGGGTGACCGCGACGACCTCGGCACCCCGGTCCGGGCTGTCCGCCGCGTCCGCCTGGTCGGCGGCCGGCACGGGCGACGCGGCGGCGAACGCCGACGGGGCCGACGTGAGGGTGAACAGCAGCGCGGCTAGGACGAACAGCAAGCGGGATCTGCGGAGTGGAACAGCGGTCATGGCGGCTCTCTCGTTCGGTGGTCGCTGGCTCGGACGTTTCTCGGACCCGTCTGGGTCGGCCCCGGTCGGGCAGGTTCAGCAGTGCGTCCCCGACGGGGCGTTCCAGGGGGTTCGACGCGCTGCGGCCGGCGGCCTGCCCCGTCCAGGTGAGCCGGGCGACCGCACCGCGTCGACGGGAGGCACGCAGCACCGGAGCGTGGCGCCCGTTCACCGACTCCCTCAGGAGCAACTTGCTGTTCACGCACCCCCCTGGAAACAACGGCTCAGCAACGGTGCGTGCCGAAGCGGCCACCAGTCAAGACGTGTGCACGTCAACATCGTCTCGAGCGCGCCCCCTCCGCACCCAGTGGTGGAAATGTCGCCCCGACAGCGGCGACACCCGGGTCAGCCTCACCGGGGATCTCGCCGGCCCGTCACGGCGAGCGGCTCGTGCGCAGCAACAGGAACGGCCGAGCCCGGGGCCGAGCCTCCCGCAGCAGACCTCGGTCAGCGCTCCGCAGCAAGCTCCTGATTGAGCGCGCCGAGGAAGGCCGCGATCGTCTTCAGCTGTTCGGGCGTGAACTTCTCTCTCGCGGCTTCCGTACTGCGAGCCAGCGGCATGAAGGACCGGCGGGCCAGGTTCCGCGCCCCGGGGCTGTAGTGGAGGTGCACGACCCGGCGATCCGCGTCATCCCGGACGCGAGTGATGTGACCGGCGCGTTCGAGCCGGTCCAGGCATGCCGAGACGGCACCGGAAGTGAGGTCGAGCCTCTCGCGCAGCCTCGAGGGAGTCATCGCCCCGCCGCCTGTCGCGTCGGCATCCAGGATCTCCACCAGGGCATGAACGTCGGTCGAGTGCAGGTGGTGAGCCTGGGCAAAGGCGTGCGCAAGGCGATTGAACTCGCTGTTCATACGACGCAGGAGCACCGCATACCCCTGCAGATCACTGGCCGGACCGCTGGGGCCCTCCTGACTCCGATACTGCATGACCCAAGCATATGATCTCTCAACTGTTGAGATACTTTCCCTTCGAGTTACCTTTGCCCCGCGCCGCACGCGAAACATGCTGTCTGGGGAGTGAATGAACACCGTCCGTCGACCCGTCCACTGGCTGATCCCTGTCCTCCTCGTCCTCGTCTGGCTCGGTCTCGGGGGCGCCTTCGGCTCCGCCGCAGGCAAGCTCGGCGATGTATCGACCAACGACCAAGCAGCCTTCCTGCCGAAGAACGCCGAGTCCACCAAGGTCGTCACCGAGCAGAAGGGCTTCGAACAGGAACAGGCCCTGCCCGCCATCGTCGTATGGACGGGCAACCACCAAAGCGACATCACCGCCGAGCAGCAGGAAGCCGCGGATCGCGCCCTGCGTGCCATGAGGAACACCGAGGGCGTCGTGGGCAGCCCCTCACCGGCCGTGCTGTCCCAGGACGGACAGGCCCTCCAGGGCGTCGTCCCGCTGAGCCCCGAACTCGGGGACCGGCTGACCGAAGTCCTCGATGAGGTCCACAAGGCCGCGCAAGGTGTCGAGGGCACCACGGCGGAGATCGCCGGACCCGGCGCCACGCGAGCCGACCTCGGCGATGCCTTCGGCGGCATCGACGGACTCCTCCTCGGCGTGGCGCTGGCGGCCGTGCTGGTCATCCTGCTGCTGGTGTACAGGAGCGCACTGCTCCCCTTCGTGATCATCATCAGCGCGGTGTTCGCCCTGGGGGTGGCCTCCGCCATCGTCTATGTCCTGGCCGATCACGACGTCGTACGCGTGGACGGACAGGTGCAGGGAATCCTGTCGATCCTGGTCATCGGCGCCGCGACCGACTATGCGCTGCTGCTCACAGCCCGTTTCCGCGAGGAACTCGCTCACCGCAACGATCGGGTGGCAGCGGCTCTCGCCGCCACCCGCAGCTCCCTGGGCGCGATCACGGCCAGCGCGGCAACCGTGGCGCTGGGGCTTCTCGCCCTGCTGCTCAGCGACCTCACGAACAACCGGGCACTGGGGCCGGTCGGCGCCATCGGCATCGCCTGCGCCGCTCTGTCGGCCCTCACCTTCCTGCCCGCGGTCCTCGCACTGCTGGGCAGGGCCGCCTTCTGGCCTGCGAAGCCGAGAGCGGCCGACGAACAGCGCGGCGGCCACGGGATCTGGCGGTGGGTTGCCGACCGGGTGGACACCGCGCCGCGCCGGCTGTGGGCGGCCACGGTCGTGCTGCTGCTGGCCGGCGCCGCCTTCTTCCCCACCCTCGATTCCAAGGGTGTGCCCCTGGACGAGGTCTTTGTGAACGACGCACCGTCGGTCACCGCCCAGGAGACGCTGAGCAAGCACTTCCCAGGCGGCTCCGGGCAGCCCGTCGTCATCCTCGCGGACGCCGCTGCTCGTGAGCGCGTCGAGAAGACGGCATCGGAGACCCCGGGTGTGGCCGACGCCGCCGTCGTGACGGTCTCCGGGGCACCGGGCGCCGATCCTCTCGTCGTCGACGACCGCGTCCGCGTCGATGCGACGCTGGACAGCGCACCGGACAGCGACGCCGCGAAGCAGACCGTGAGCGACCTCAGGAACCGCCTGCACAGCGTCGATCCGGACGCCCTGGTCGGCGGGTACAGCGCTCAGCAGTACGACACCCAGCGCACCGCCGAGCAGGACCGCACCCTGATCATTCCGGTGGTCCTCGCGATCATTCTCGCCATCTTGATCATGCTCCTGCGCTCGCTGTTGCTGCCTGTCCTCCTGGTCGCGACCGTGGCTCTGAACTACCTGGCGACGCTCGGTGTCTCCAGCCTGGTCTTCACCCACGTCTTCGGATTCTCCGGCACGGACGCCTCGGTCCCGTTGTACGGCTTCGTCTTTCTGGTGGCACTGGGAGTCGACTACAACATCTTCCTCATGTCCCGGGTCAGGGAGGAGACTCTGCGCCACGGCACGCGCCAGGGCATCCTCCGCGGACTGATCGCCACCGGTGGTGTGATCACCTCCGCGGGTGTGGTCCTGGCCGCTACCTTCGCCGCCTTGCTCGTGATCCCCCTCGCGTTCCTGGCGCAGGTCGCATTCATCGTGGCGTTCGGCGTCCTGCTGGACACCCTTGTGGTCCGCTCCCTGCTCGTACCGGCTCTGGTCCGTGACATCGGCCCGAACGTCTGGTGGCCGAGCCGGCTCCGTCGCCCACGCTCCTCCGGGCAACCGCTGGACCGCAGTGCGCAGTCGAGCCTCGAAAACGTGTGAGCGCCGCTGCCACGAAAGAACGTCGTGACGAGTCGCCGGTCCGGCAGGCGGCGACCGTGAGGCGACGGCAGTGCGCGTAGTACCGGCCCCCGGGAACGCCGAGCGAGATCCGGCCCCTTTCCGGACCGGCACAGGTCCGGGGGGCGGTCGGTGGTGCGGGGTGAGCGTGCCGTGCCGCCGGCGTCCAGCCCCCACCGAAAGCACCCCGCTTCGGGAACGGGGCACGCCCACGGACGTTCTCGCGCGTGACCTTCGCTGCCGCAAGGCCGATACTGCCGACAGCGGCACTCCACCCGAGTCCCACCCGGCCGTACACCCGACCTGACGACCCGTCATCGAAGTCACACCACGTCAGCACCAGTACCGCCACAGCCCGCTTCCGGCCGCTACGGGCCGCCGAGGTCAAGAACGGCCCGCACCTGCTCTGACCAGCAAAACAAACACAGGTCGAAGACCCACTTGCCAAGCTTCCCAGGAGGTACCCATGAGGATGCTCATCAACGTCCCCGAAACCGTGGTCGCAGACGCGCTGCGGGGTATGGCCGCCGCCCACCCGGAGCTGACCGTGGACGTCGAGAACCGGGTCGTCGTACGGCGGGACGCACCGGTGGCCGGGAAGGTGGCGCTCGTCTCCGGGGGCGGGTCCGGGCACGAGCCGTTGCACGCGGGCTTCGTCGGGCCCGGGATGCTGTCCGCGGCCTGTCCGGGAGAGGTGTTCACCTCGCCGGTGCCGGATCAGATGGTGCGGGCAGCCGCGGCCGTGGACAGCGGGGCGGGGGTGTTGTTCGTCGTCAAGAACTACACGGGTGACGTGCTGAACTTCGAGATGGCCGCCGAGCTCGCCGAGGAGGAGGGCCTGCGGGTTGCCCGGGTCCTCGTCAATGACGACGTGGCGGTGACCGACAGTCTCTTCACCGCGGGGCGGCGGGGCACGGGTGCGACCCTGTTCGTCGAGAAGATCGCCGGGGCCGCCGCCGACGAAGGCGCACCGCTGGACCGGGTGGAGGCCGTGGCCCGGCAGGTGAACGAGGCGTCGCGGAGCTTCGGGGTGGCCCTCAGCGCCGTCACCACTCCGGCCAAGGGGTCCCCCACGTTCGATCTGCCGCCGGGCGAGCTGGAGCTGGGCATCGGGATCCACGGCGAGCCGGGACGGGAGCGGCGGCCGATGATGACGTCCCGGGAGATCGCCGACTTCGCCGTGGACGCGGTACTGACGGATCTGCAACCGCGCGGACCGGTGATCGTGCTGGTCAACGGGATGGGTGCGACGCCGCTGCTGGAGCTGTACGGGTTCAATGCCGAGGTGCAGCGGGTGCTGTCCGAGCGGGGTGTCGTGGCGGCTCGTACGCTCGTGGGGAACTATGTGACCTCGCTCGACATGGCGGGCTGCTCGGTGACGCTCTGCCAGGTGGACGAGGAGCTGCTGCGCCTCTGGGACGCGCCGGTGGAGACACCCGCGCTGCGCTGGGGCCGTTGACCCGCCGGAAAAGGAGATCACGTGCTCGACGCCGATTTCTTCCACCGATGGATGATCGCGACCGCGGAATCCGTCGACCGAGAGGCGAACCATCTCACCGAGCTCGACGCGGCGATCGGGGACGCCGATCACGGCAGCAATATGCAACGCGGATTCGCCGCGGTGAGGGCGGTCCTGGAAAAGGAGCCGCCACAGACCCCGGGGGCCGTGCTGATGCTCGCCGGCCGGCAGTTGATCTCATCGGTCGGCGGGGCTTCAGGACCCTTGTACGGGACGCTGTTGCGGCGTACCGGCAAGGCTCTCGGCGACGCGCCCCAGGTCGCACGACCGCAGCTGGCGGAGGCGCTCGGGGTGGGCGTCGCCGCCGTGTCACAGATGGGCGGGGCGCAGGCCGGGGACAAGACGATGCTCGACGCACTGCTGCCGGCCGCCGAGGCGCTCAACACCTCGTTCAAGGCTGCCCGGGAGGCGGCGGAGGCGGGGGCGCTGGCGACCGTACCGCTTCAGGCCCGCAAGGGCAGGGCGAGTTATTTGGGTGAGCGCAGCATCGGGCATCAGGACCCGGGGGCCACGTCCTCCGCGCTGCTGATCGCCGCACTGGCCGAGACCGACGGTGCGGACGGCGGTGACGCATGAGCGGCGGGAAGCAGGTCGGAATCGTGCTGGTCTCGCACAGCGGTGCGGTGGCCGAGTCGGTCGCCGAGCTGGCCAGGGGGCTCGCGGCAGGTGGCGCGACGGCTCCGGTGGCCGCCGCCGGAGGCACCCCGGAGGGTGGTTTCGGGACCAGTGCGGAGTTGATCGCCGAGGCGGCCAGGTCCGTGGACGCGGGTGCGGGAGTGGCGTTATTGGCCGACCTGGGCAGTGCGGTGCTCACGGTCAAGACGATGCTGGCCGAGGAGGACGAGCTGCCGGCCGGCTCGCGGCTGGTGGACGCCCCGTTCCTGGAGGGTGCGGTGGCTGCCCTGGTCACCGCGTCGGCGGGCGGCGACATCGCGGCGGTGGAGGCCGCGGCGTCGGAGGCCCACGACTACCACAAGCAGTAGGCGGACGGGCTCCGTCGTCACGGCGCCGGTCCGACGACGTCGGTCCCGTCGGTGGTCACCTGGACGGGTGCCTTCCGTGGCCGCGCACCGTACCCGTTGCGCAGACTGGAAGGCATGCCGTCCCAGAAACGCACCAGGCACAGTGCGGGCCTTCTGCTGTTCCGTCGGCCGGCGGAAGCCACGGACGACCGTGCTGGTTTCGAGGTGCTCATCGGGCACATGGGCGGCCCCTTCTGGGCCGGCCGCGAGAGCGCCGCGTGGTCGATCCCCAAGGGGGAGTACGGCCCTGACGAGGAGCCCGGGGCCGCTGCCCGCCGTGAGTTCGAGGAGGAGTTCGGCCGTCCGGTGCCGGACGGTGCGTGGGTGTCGCTCGGTGACGCCCGTCAGTCCGGCGGCAAGACCGTGACGGTGTGGGCCTTGGAGGCGGACACCGACGCCTCGACGGCCGTCCCCGGGACATTCACCATGGAGTGGCCGAGGGGATCCGGCGTGCTGCGCGAGTTCCCGGAGATCGACCGGTTCGCCTGGTTCCCGCCGCAGGAGGCCGCCGAGCGGCTCGTGTCGGGCCAGCGGACCTTCCTCGACCGGCTGCGGGAACACCTGGAGGCAGTCGGGTGACACGGTCTCCGAGCAGATGTCACGGTACGCATCCACGGCGCCGGTGCCGGCACGGCGGTCGCAGCGGCCCACCGGGTTCCGGCGGTCGAGGGGCCACGGGCCCGCCCGCCGCGCTTCGGCCGGGCGGGGTCAGCGCTGCGGGTTCTCGCCCTGGGCCGTCTCGATGCTGCTGTGCAGATCGCTCGCGGCGTCGAGTGCGGCGGTGCCGGACACGACCAGGCAGGCCAGCAGGGTCGCGGCGGCTGCCCGGCCGAAGCGGCGCGGCGCACCGCGCCCGAGCAGTGCGGCGACACGACGCGGTACGGGCCCGGCAGCCGCGGCGAGCGCCACACGTGGGCGGGGCCGGGCCACGGCTTCGGCCGCCCGGGCGGCGAGAGCGGCCCGGCCGATGGCGCGTGCGGCCACCCTTCGGTCACCGACGGCGGTGGCGGCCGCCTCGTCGGCGCAGCGTTCCAGGGCATAGCCCAAGGGGGCGCGCAGGGCGCGCAGCGCGGGGTGGCAGAGCGCCGCCGCCTCGGCTGCGACGACGAGGAGATGGTGGCGGCCCGTGAGATGGGCGCGCTCGTGGGCCAGCAGGGCCTCGCGTTCGGCGGGGTCGAGGGCGCGCAGCATTCCCGTGGTGACGACGATCCGGCCCGGGATGCCGGGACGTCCGGGCAGGGCGTACGCATCGGGCCGGCTGTCACGCAGGACGGCCAGCTCGCCGCCCGGGTGCGCGGCCCGGTGCAGTTCCGTCCAGTGCCGGCGGGCGGTCAGGCCGACGGCGGCGGCACAGCCCGTGAGCAGGACCAGCGCGGTGGCGGCGAGAGGAACGGCGGGGGCCGGAGTGATGCCGGAGAGCGGGCCGACGAGTTCACCGAGGGCGGCGACGGCGGGGAGACGGGTCGCGCCCGGCACCACCAGCAGGGTCAGCGCGGTGAGGCTGCACAGGGCGAGGCCGATCCCCGTGGCGACGAGGAGCCGTACGGCGTGCACCGGCCGCAGGGCGTCCGCCAGACGACGGGCCGCGGGCACGGCGACGAAGGGCATCAGCAGCGGCACCCATACGGCGAGGATCACCGGGCTTCGCCGTCCAGCAGCTCCCGGAGCAGTCGTTCGTCCTCATCGGTGAGCTGGGACACGAATCGGGCCAGAACCGTGCCGCGGTCCTGCTCCTTCTGCAGTTCGCTGTGCATACGGCGGGCGGTCAGCCCGGGCGCGTCCTCGGTCGGGGCGTACGCGAATCCGCGGCCGGCACGGGTGCGGGTGACCGTTCCCTTGTCGTAGAGGCGGGACAGGATCGTCGTGACGGTGGTCCTGGCGAGGGTCGCCCCGATCGCCTCCTGGACCTGGCCCGGGGTGAGTGGGATGTCAGCCGCCCACAGCGCCGTCAGGATCGTGGACTCGAGCTCGCCGGAGGGGCGCCGTTCCGGCGCGGCGGGGTGCGACGACGGGTGCTCCGGCCCGGGCTCCGCGGCCGGTTCGCCGTGCGCGCGGGGGTCGGGTTCTCCGCCTGGTATCCCCTTCGCCTGAGACATGGGAACTCTCCTCCCCCGATGGGCGTCTACAGTGATGTAGACCGTCTACACCACTGTAGTCAGTCCGGGCGCTCCTCGGGACCGCCCGCTCACCATTATGGGAGACCCCCACCGTGTCCGTATTCTCCTGGGCGGCCGCGCCCCAGGCGGTGAACCTCCTCGATGCGGGTTCGCTGCTCGGGGCCTTCGGCGCGCTGGGCATCGCCGTCGTGCTCTTCGCCGAGACGGGGCTGCTCGTCGGCTTCTTCCTGCCCGGCGACTCCCTGTTGTTCACGGCGGGCCTGCTGTGCGTACCGGGCAGCGACGGCCCGGTCGACCTGTCGCTGACGCAGGTGCTGCTCGCGGCCGTGGCGGGTGCGCTGCTCGGCGCACAGACCGGTTACTGGATCGGGCGCCGCGGCGGCCGGGCCCTGCTCGCCCGCAGCCGGGCCAGACGGCTGCACGAGGGCGCCTCCCGCGCCGAGGAGCTGCTCGGCAGGTACGGACACGCCCGGGCGATCGTGCTCGCCCGCTTCGTCCCCGTCGTGCGCACGGTGCTCAACCCCTTGGCCGGGGCGCTCAACGTCCCGGCGGGGACGTTCGCCCTGTGGCAGGCCGTCGGGGGGACGGTCTGGACCGTGGGACTGGTTCTCGCGGGATACGCGCTGGGGTCCTCGGTGCCCAACGTCGATCGTTATCTGCTGCCCATCGTGGCTGTCGTGGTCGTGATCTCTCTCCTCCCCCTCGCCGTCGAACTGCTCCGGTCCCGGAACCGGCGTACCGCTGAAGGAGACAACAGCTGATGCGTCTCGCCTCCACCGCCGCCTCGATCGACGGCGGCCTGTACACCTGGATCACGGAGCTGGCCCAGCGCTCCCCCGCCGCGGTGGACTCCGCCGTCCGCATCTGGTCGGACTACGGACTGGCCGTGTTCGCCGTGCTGATGCTCGTGTCCTGGTGGCGCGCCCGCTCCGCGGGCCCCGAGCGCACGGCCATGGCCCTCTGCGCCCCGCTCGTCGTGGTGGCCGCGTACATCGTCAATGACCTGGTGAAGTCGGCCTTCCATGAGCAGCGGCCGTGCCAGACCCTCCATGTCGTGACGCTGGAGGCGTGTCCCGCCCTCGGCGACTGGTCCTTCCCCAGCAACCACGCCGCCATCGCGGCGGCCTCGGCGACAGCCGTCGCCCTGACCGTTCGCCGGCTCGGGACGATCGCGGCGGCGGCCGCTGTGCTGATGGCCGCGTCGCGGGTATGGATCGGCGTGCACTACCCGCACGATGTGCTGATCGGGCTCGTCACCGGCGCGCTCGTGGCATGGCCGCTGACGATCGCGGCGCGGCGCTGTGCCCCCGTGGTGGTCCGGCTGCGCGACAGCGCCCTGCGCCCCCTGGTGGCACCACGGTGACCGGGGGCGCCTCACGACCTCTCGCGCGGCGTCGAAGGTCCGGAGCGGAGAACGGCGCTGGGCCTCGGCCCGGAAGCCCCGGGCCGAGGCCCCGCGGCGCCCCCGTTCAGCGCACGACTGCCGCGCCGGCCTCCCCGTCGCGGGACACGACACCGGTCCCCCGCCGGCCCCTCGACGGCTGGTGCGGCACGAGCGCCACGAGGAAGGACGTCGGGCGGCGGAGCTCGAATCCCAGCGACTCGTAGAGCCGGACGGCCTGGGTGTTGGAGGCGGTGGCGTGCAGGAACGGCGTCTCGCCCCGCTGCCTGATCTCGTGGGCGACGGCGCGGATGAGCCCGCTGCCGAGCCCCTGACCGCGCACCGACTCGTCCGTGCAGACACCGCTGATCTCGCTCCAGCCGGGTGGGTGCAGGCGTTCACCCGCCATCGCGACGAGCGCTCCCTCGCGCCGGACGCCGAAGTAGGTGCCGAGCTCGACCGTACGGGGCAGGAAGGGTCCCGGGCGGGTACGGGCGACCAGGTCGAGCATCTCGGGCACGTCGGCCGGACCGAGCCGGACGGCCTCGGGGAACGGGGCCGCGTCGACGCCGGTGCCGACGAGCTGGACGCCCTCGGCCCGGAAGGTGATCTCCCAGTCGTCCGGTGGCGCCGCTCGGAAGGACAGGAGGGCAACCGCGCCACCGGGTCCGGTGAGGGCCGCGACGTCGGCCCAGTCCCCGGCCTCCGGCGCATCCGGGAGCGCTGCCCAGGGGGTCACGTCCGCCTGATAGCGCAGGACGCGGCCGCGACGCTCGGCGAAGTGTGCGTGCGGACCCGTCAGCGCCGCGCGGACCGGGCTGTCCAGCGGATGCGCGTCACCGGTCATGCTCTGGGGCGCGCTCATGCGCCCGCCTCGATCGCGGTGGCCGCCCCGCCGAGTTCCACCGCCAGGGGCCTGCCTCCGGCGCTGACGAGGTGGGCGGGGTCCGTGAGCACCGGCATGTCCTGCTCGACGAGCCCCTCCACCTCCGGTCCGCCGGTGCGGGTGAACATGTACGTCTGGGGCATGGGCTCCCTCTCTCCTCGATCGCGGCGGGGCTTCGGTGCCGCGCGCCTGCGTGCGACACCCTCGCACCGGCGGCCGGGCGGTCTCCGCTCGTCCCAACAGCGTGAAGGCCCTTGCCCGTTCGGGTATTCCCCGGGCCGACCGCGTAGGCATCCGCCAACCATGATGCGACACGAGGAGCACGGGCGGGGCGGGCGGCCCTTCTGAGCCCGGCACGCGGGCGGGGCCGGGGGCGAGTACGCCGGGGAGACACCCGATCCGGCGGTCCGGATCGCCGCGCGACCGTTCGCTGTCGGATGTCCGCGTCCTGGACGCCGTACCGCGTCTTCGAGTCAACCACCGCTGCAGGTGCCCCCGCCGGTCCCGCTGTGCCGTCCGGTGTGGCACTCTGGAGACGACCGCCCCACCGGGCTCCCCCGTACCGGTGGGGCGGTTTGCTGTCCGGCGTCGGCGTCCGCCCGAATACCGATGCCCGAGCGGGGCGGTGAGCGGCGTCGACAGGACGTCATCCGATCGGCTTCCTGCTCCCGCGCATGAGGACTTCCTCCGGGGGCAGGCGCATACACCTCACCTACGAGCAGGGGAGTGTGACGAGATGACGGCGCACACGGCGCGGACCGCCGGGACGGAGCGAGCGGAGAGCGCACGGTCGACGCCTGCAGGGGAGGCCGTCGGTGACACCGGGGACCTGCCGTGGATCGAGGAGGCGGGGAAGGTCAGCCCGCCGGACGCGCGTGAGCTGTCCCGGCTGTTCTTCGACCGCCTCCAGACCCTGGAGGAGGGAACCCCCGCCCATCAGTACGCGCGCAACACGCTCATCGAGATGAACCTCTCCCTCGTCCGGTTCGCCGCGGGCCGGTTCCGCAACCGCGCCGGCGGGGACGTGGAGGACATCGTCCAGGTCGGCACCATCGGGCTGATCAAGGCCATCGACCGCTTCGACGTCTCCCGCGAGGTCGAGTTCACCACCTTCGCCGTGCCGTACATCACCGGCGAGATCAAGCGGTTCTTCCGCGACACCAGCTGGGCCGTGCATGTCCCGCGCCGGCTCCAGGAGTTGCGGGTCGGCATCGCCAGGGCGAAGGAGTCCCTGGCCACCCGGCTCGACCGCGATCCCACCCTCGCGGAACTGGCCGAACAGCTGGGCCTCAGCACGAACGAGGTCTCCGAGGGCATCGTGGCGGCGAACGGATACACGGCGGGTTCGCTGGACATGCCGGCCGATCCGACGGACGCGGGCCGGAGGAACACGCCGAGGCGCACCTTCGCGGACGTCCTGGGTGAACCCGACCCTGCCATGGAGGCGGTCGAGAACCTGCAGGCGCTCGCACCCCTGCTGGGCGGACTCGACGACCGTGAACGCCGCATCGTCGACCTGCGCTTCGGTCATGAGCTGACCCAGTCCCAGATCGGTGTGGAACTGGGCATCTCGCAGATGCACGTGTCGCGCCTGCTCAGCAGGATCGTCCGCAAGCTCCGCAGCGGGATGCTCGTCGAGGAATGATCCGGGCGGACGGGGTCCTCGGCCGACGCACCGGGCGACGTCTCGTCCACCCGCTCGTGATCGCGCTCCTCCGTTACGGTCGCATGAACTCCGTCGCCCTGCCCGGAACGTCGGCGGCCGCCGGTCCCCCGCTCCGGAGCCGCCGTGCGGCCGATGCGTCCGCGCAGGTCACATCCGCTGCGGGGAGGTTTCCGGCCGGGCACGTGCCCGATGTCCGAGCCCGTACGAGGCGCCGGACAGCCGCACCCACGAGCGGTTGACGCCCTCCCGTGCCGCTGCCACGCTCACCCCCATGCCCACGACCCCGGCTCTCGTCTCGCGACGTCATGTCGATCTGGGACGCCTCGCGTCCGCCGCGTGTCGCCGCGGTCGGCTCCGCTGAGCCGAGCCGTACCGGCGCTGCCACGGCGCACGGCTCCCGCGACGCCCGCCGCGTCGCGCTCGCATCCCCCTCACCGCCGCCGCGCCTCCCTGCCCGTCAGCCGGACCCGCCCGCACCCCGCGAAGTGCCGCGAACCTCGTCGCCTGGAGATGTCCATGGGATCCGTTCCACCGTCCGAGTCCGCCTACGACGCGACGCGGCTGCGCCAGTGGTCCCGGGGTGCCGCACGGTCCGCCGGCATCGAACGCCGTGATCTGCTGAGACTGGTGGCGGCCGCGGCGGCCGCCGGGTCGGCGGCCGGAATCGCCGGTCCCGCGCAGGCGGTGCCCTCGGCCACCTCGCCCGCCCCGGGGATCGTGAAACCGCTGCCGCCCGAGGTGTTCACGGTGCGCGGCACCAACGCCGAGACGAACTTCGCGGCGCTGCGCGGCACCGGGCTGCTGACTCCGGCCGACCGCTTCTTCGTACGCAATCACACCGTCACCCCGCGCCTCGACGCGGCGGACTGGAGGCTGACCGTCTGGGGTGACGGGCTGAGGGGCCCGGCGGTGGAGTTCGGCTACGACGAACTGCGGGCACTTCCTCCGGTCACCCGTACCGCGTTCGTCGAGTGTGCGGGAAACGCCCGCAGTTTCTACACGACACAGCAGAATCAGCAGGTCAGTGGCACCGCCTGGACCCTGGGCGCGATCGGCACCGCTCGCTGGCGCGGGGTCCGGCTCGCCGACGTGCTGCGGCGGGCGGGCATCGGCAGGGACGCGGTGGATGTGCTGCCGCGAGGCCTGGACGGCGAGGTGATCAGCAACGGGATCAATCTGGGCCGGGTGCGCAGACCTCTCCCGGTGGCCAAGGCGCTGGACGACGTGCTGCTCGCCTACGAGATGAACGGCGAGCCGCTGCCACCCGACCACGGCTTCCCGGTGCGGCTGATCGTGCCGTCCTGGGTCGGCATCGCGAACATCAAGTGGGTGGGCGACATCGAGGTGAGCGCACAGCCCCTCCTCTCTCCGTGGAACACCGGTCTCTACCGGCTGTTCGGTCCCGCCTATCCTCCGGAGGGCAGCGCCCCGTTGGCCGAGCAGACGTTGAAGAGCGCGTTCGAGGTGGCACCCGGCGCATCGTTCCGCGTGCGGCGGCGCCATGTGCTGACGGGACGGTCATGGTCGGGCGGGAGCCCCGTGCGCAGGGTCGAGGTCAGCACGGACGGGGGCGCCGGGTGGCGGCCCGTGCGGCTGCACGACGAGCCGCGGAGCGGCAGTTGGGTCCGCTGGTCGACCGAGTGGCGGCCGAGGGACCGGGGGCCGGCCGTCCTGCTGGCGCGGGCGACGGACCGGGCGGGCCGTACTCAGCCGGAGGTCGCCGTCCACAACACGCAGGGCTATCTGTTCGATGCCGTGGTGCGGCACGAGGTGCAGGTCGTCTGAGGCGTCACGGGGCGCGGTGGTGCCGGAGCGGACCGCTCCGGCACCTGGCGGCCGGGGGACGCGGTGCTCAGCCGCCGTCCTGCTCGGGGGCGCGGCCCGCGAAGTAGGTGGCGATCATGTCCTCGGCCCCGTGCCCCGCCTCCTCGGCACGCGAGAATCGCTCGGCCGCCGCGGCGACCAGGTCCAGCCGCACTCCCGACGTCCGGGCCGCGTCCAGGATGAGTTGGCTGTCCTTGAGCGCGTTGGTCACGGTGAAGCTCGGGGTGAGGTCGCCGGAGAGAAGGGCGGCGGACTTGCCCTGGAGGTAGGCGGAGTCCAGCGGTCCGCCCTTCATGGCATCCAGGAACATCTGCGGATCGATCCTCAGCCCCTCGGCGAGATTGAGGCATTCCGCGATGTTGCTGACCAGGGTGACCACCCAGGTGTTGGCGACGAGTTTCAGCCGGGAGGCCGTGCCGGGGGTCTCCGCGACCCAGACGGTGCGCTGCCCGATCGCGTCCAGGACCGGGTTCACCGTTGCGCGGGCGGTGGCGGGGCCGGACACGAAGACGGTCAACGTGCCCTGTTCCGCGGGCTGTTTGGTGCCGAGGACCGGCGCGTCGAGATAGACCAGGCCCGCTTCCCCCGCACGCCGGGCCAGATCGGTGGTGGCATCGATCCCGACGGTCGAGCTCTGCAGGAGCACCTGGCCGGCGCGCAGCCCCGGCGCGGCGTCGGTCAGTACGGCGGCGACGGTGGGGCCGTCGTTGAGCATGGTGATGATGACGTCGGCGCCGTCGGCTTCCTCCGGCGTCCCGGCGACCGTGGCACCGTCGGCGGCGAGCGGGGCCGCCTTGGCCTGTGTCCGGTTCCAGACCCGGACGGGGAGTCCCGCCCTCAGCAGATTCCGGGCCATTCCGGATCCCATGATTCCGGTACCGAGGACGGCGACGGTCGGCTCTGGTGGGGTGGCGTCGGCAGCGCTTGAGGTCATGAGGGAACTCCCTTCGTCGGCGGCGCCCCGGTCGGCTCGCGGCGCGCGGTGAGTTCTCAGAATTGCCGCAACGCGCCCTCGAGGACGGCAGCGTGCACGGCCCTGGCGAGTCGCGCGCCCCAGGGGGAGCGCGGCCCCGCAAAGGGTTCGCCGGGGGCGGCGGACCCCGGGGACGGGGCGGCGACACAGACGGCGTCGGTGGGGGTGCCGGAGCAGTCGAGCCCCGCGTCCAGCAGGGCCTGGACCTTGGCCTCGGTCGCCGTGGCGACCGCGTTGACGAATGCGGCGTCGGAGAGCGGCACCGGCAGGGTGACGACGATGTTGACCGTTCCCGGACGCGGTGGTGTCTCGGTGTCCTCGGCAGGGGCCGCGGCCCAGCCGCGTACGCCGAGTCCGCAGGTGGCGGTCGCGGTCACGCCTTCGTCGGTCGCGGTGGTGTACGCGGTGACATCGGCGGCGGTCATCAGCCCTGCGCCGGGTCCGGTGAGGTGTTCCGCGGCGGCGATCGCGGCGAGGTGCCGGTCGGGGTCCATACGCGGATAGCCGCCGGGCACTTGGGCGTTGAGGATCCACTCGCGCGGGCCGATGCCTCCGCCGAGTACGGCGCTGCTGCACACCCGCCATCCCGGTCCGAGCCGCCACACGAGATGGTGCAGGTCCAGCCCGTCCTCGTGCCGGGTCAGGAGTTCGCCGCGCTGTTCGGGCAGGCGGACGCGTACGGAACGGATGGGGCACCCCCGGTGGCGCGACAGGACGACGGTGGACGGTCGGCCCTCGATGATATGCGCCGGGGAATCACGGGCTGTCCCGGGTGCGGTGCGGGGCGCAGACGTACCGGAGGGCCGGTCGTGGTGCGCACCGCCGGGGCAGGTCCCGTCCCCGGCGATCCGGTCACGCGCCTTCCTCCGTCACCCGGGCGGACCAGATGCGGGCACGGTGCGCGCAGCGCTGTCCCCCGGGCGCCCGCCGGGCAGGCGGCGGCCGGCCTCGACCGAGGGCCGGTTGCGGCGCCCCCGCGGATGAGGCGCGATGGGTCTCGAACGCGCCCGGCCGGAGGAACCGGCCGCAGGACGCGCCCGGGCGAGGAGGGTTCGGTCATGGGAACCGCCGACGGGTTCACGGACTCCGCAGAACTCGACGGCCTGACGGTGTACGACACCGTGGGCGAGAAGATCGGCAGCGTGGGCCGCGTCTACGTCGACGACGACACCGGTTGCCCTGACTGGATCACGGTGAGGACCGGCCTGTTCGGCCTGACGGAGAGCTTCGTGCCCCTCGCCGGGGCCCGCCGAGAGGAATCCGGTCTGCGTGTCGCCCACACGAAGGAGCGCGTCAGGGGAGCCCCCCGGGTGGACGCGGACGCGCATCTGTCCGTGGCGGAGAAGGAGGAGCTGCTCCGCCACTACGGCCTGTCGGGCACCCGGCCCTCGGACCCACCGGCCTGCTGAAGGGCTGCCCCGTCCCCGCGCACCCGCCAGGAACGCGGGGCACTCCCGTGGGGTCCGGTCCGTCCCCAGGGGCGTTCGACGTCATCACCGGTCCGCACAGAGCGATCACGGCCCAGCCGAGCAGGGACCCGGACGACCGCGAACGGGCCCACGGCATCCGATCGACGAGGAAACCGTGGGACCGGACAGCCGGGAGCTGTGGCAGCCGAGCTCTGCCGTGCCGGGAGCCGTGACGGGTTTCCGCCGCATCGCGACTCCGGTCGGCCCCCTGCCCGCATTTTCCACCGGATCGCCACGAACAAACCCCGATCAAGAAATACGGACGCATTTTTAATTTCTTTTGCCATCGATGAGCCGCTCCGCACCCCCACCACAGAAGATCCATAAATGCCCTCGACCTCCCCAGCAGAAAAAAGCCCCTGCCGCGCTTCGGACACCAATAAAAGTCCGAAACCCGCCACCCGACAACCCCCGGGTTCACAGAAAAGCACTGGCAGCGATTACTTCACACGCCCCGAAGGGGGGCCCACCCCTCTCCGACCGGCCGATTTCACACCCCATTCCAGGGCGACCCTCCACCGCTCCTCGATCATGTTCTGTCCGTGGCGAACGGCCGGCCCGTCGCCGATGGACGCGGGAGGCGAGAGGGATCGATGCAGGCCAAGCGGACGCGATCCGGCCTGGACCCGAGGAGCGGACGGTCGGCAGTGACACCTCCGGCCTGGCCATCACCCCGAGCACCGGAAGCATCCGACACCCCCTGCAATACCGCATAATTTCGCCTGCATTCCACAAAAGGGCCACAGATCGCCTCATCCATGTCTTCCACCGGCTGCCGCTTTCCTCCCGCCTCATTCCTACATGCCTGCTTTTGATACAGCACGAAATAAAGTGTCAACAGCAACGTCATTGACAGGCGTCTCCCATATACCGACCAATTGATGAACGGCGAACACCATTCGCCGTCGACCTGAAAAGCGTGTGGTCGACCCGTGCATCACATGGGAGACACGCAATTGACAGTCACCGGATTTTCCAGACCGGCTGCCAGACGCAGAAGATCGGTCCGGTCCGGGCTCACCGCCCTTGTCGGCGCCTCGGCCATCGCCCTCATGGGGCTCACCGCACCGGCGGCGAACGCGGCGCCCGCCGCGGCCTCCGAGTCCACCGCCAAGCCGTCCGTCGAGGCCTCCTGCGCCGAGCCCGGCCCCGGTGAGGTGAGCTGCTTCGCCCTGCGCCGCACCGATGTGACCCCGACCGAGGGCGTCCAGCCCAGCGCCACCACCCCGAGCGGCTGGGGCGCCACGGCGCTCCAGGACGCCTACAACCTGCCGGCCGACGGCGGCGCGGGCCAGACGATCGCCATCGTCGACGCCTACGACGACCCCACCGCCGAGGAGGACCTGGCGGTCTACCGGGCCCAGTACGGCCTTCCTGCCTGCACCACGGCCAACGGCTGCTTCAAGAAGGTGGACCAGAGGGGCGGGACGGACTACCCGGCGCCCAACAGCGGCTGGGCCGGTGAGATCTCGCTCGACCTGGACATGGTCTCGGCGGCTGCCCCGTACGCCGACATCGTCCTGGTGGAGGCCGACTCCGCGAGCTTCGAGGACATCGGCGCCTCCGTCGACCAAGCGGTCGCACAGGGCGCCAAGTACATCTCCAACTCGTACGGCACGGGCTACACCAGCACCCCCGGCAGCGGTGAGGACCCGTCGGAGACCACCGACTTCGACGCCCACTACAACCACCCGGGTGTCGCCGTGGTCGCCTCATCGGGCGACGACGCCTACGGTGTCGCCTACCCCGCGGCATCGCAGTACGTGACCTCAGTGGGCGGCACCGCGCTGGCCCAGGACTCCTCCACCAGTCGCGGCTGGTCCGAGTCGGTCTGGCACAACAGCTACGGCGGGCCGGGTTCGGGCTGCTCACTCTACGAACCCAGGCCGACCTGGCAGCAGAACTCCGGTACCGGCTGCGACATGCGCGCGGTCTCCGATGTCTCCGCGGTCGCCGACCCGTTGACCGGTGTCTCCGTCTATCAGACCTACGGCGGTGACGGCTGGGCCGTCTACGGCGGCACCAGCGCCTCCTCGCCGATCATCGCCGGTGTCTACGCCGTGGCCGGAACACCAACCGCCGGCACCTACCCCGCCGCCTACCCGTACGCGGCCGACGGCAGCGGTCTCAACGACGTCGTCGACGGCAACAACGGCTCCTGCACCCCGGCCGTTCTGTGCACGGCGGGTGACGGCTGGGACGGTCCGACCGGCCTCGGCACCCCGAACGGCGTCGAGGCCTTCCGCAACGGTCCGCACGGCGTACTGAGCGGCACCGTCACCGACAGCGCCACCGGTGATCCGGTCGTCGGCGCGGAGATCACCGCGGGCGACTCCAAGGCCAGGTCCGGGACGGACGGCAGCTACACGCTGACCCTGGCGGCCGGCACCTACGACCTGACGGTCGACGCCTACGGGTACACCACGGCCACCCTCTCCGGCGTCGAGATCACCGACGGGGGCTCGGTGACCCAGAGCTTCGCACTCACCGCGGTGCCGACCCGGACGGTCTCCGGCAGGGTCACCGACGGCTCCGGGCACGGCTGGCCGCTGTACGCCGAGATCGCCGTGGCCGGGGTGCCCGGCGCGCCGCTCGAGACCGACCCGGTCAACGGCACCTACTCGGTGGATCTTCCGGCCGGCAAGACCTACACCCTGAAGGTCACCGCCAACTACCCGGGCTACCAGAGCGCCACCAAGGACATCACCGTGGGCGACTCGGCGGTCTCCGCCGATGTGAGCCTGCCGGTGGACGCCTGGGCGGGTACCGCGGCCGGGTACACAGCCGTGGACGACGGCACCACCGAGCCCTTCGACTCCACCACCTCGGCCCCCGAGGGATGGACCGTCGACAACGCCACCGGCACCACCGGCGGCTGGGTGTTCGACGACCCAGGCAACCGGAAGAACACCACCGGCGGCACCGGCGCCTTCGCCATCGTGGACAGCGACAAGACGGGCAGCGGCAAGACCCAGGACTCCACGCTGACCAGCCCGTCGTACGACTTCTCGGACACGGACCTGCCGGAGCTCAGCTACCGGACCACCTACAAGCCCTACTCCACCCAGACCGCCAAGGTCGAGGTGAGCTCGGACGGCGGCACCACCTGGACCGTGGTCTCCTCGCACACCACCACCACGACCGGTTCCAGGATCACGATCCCGCTGACCGACTACGCGGGAGAGTCCGATGTGAGAGTGCGGTTCCACTTCACCGGCAAGTACGGCTGGTGGTGGCAGGTCGACGACGTCCTCATCGGCGCCCGCAGTGTGACGACCGTCCCCGGCGGTCTGGTCGTGGGCCAGGTCACCGACGCCAACACCGGCGACGGCATCAGCGGGGCCACCCTCACCGGTACCGGCACCGGTGCCGTGAGCACCACCTCGGCCGCCACCCCGGACGACCCGGCCCTCGGCGAGGGCTTCTACTGGGCCTTCGCGCCGGTCGGCAAGCAGACCGTGACCGCCGCCATGTCCAAGTACACCGCGGTCGCCAAGTCCGTGGCCTTCGCCGCCGACTCCACCGTCCAGAAGAACTTCGCCCTCAAGGCCGGGCGTCTGAAGGTCACTCCTTCCTCGGTCAACCCCTCGGTCGCCTGGGGCGGTTCGGCGACCAAGACGCTCACGATCAAGAACACCGGTGGCGCCGACGCCACCGTCGCCCTGTCCGAGAAGGCCGGCGGCTTCACCCAGGCGGTCTCGGGTGCACCGCTGATCAGCGAGAAGGGTGACTACTCACCCCTGTCGGCGAAGAGCCGCACCGGTGCGACGGGAGACGCCACGGCCCGGCCCGCCGCGGCGGGCGACGCCTGGGAGACCGTGGCCGATCTGCCCGCCACCATCGAGGACAACGCGGTCGCCGCCGACAACGGCAAGCTCTACTCCGCGTTCGGCTACGACGGTTCGGACGACATCAAGTCGCTGTACTCCTACGAGGCCGAGACCGGCTGGACCAGGCTGGCCGACGCGGCCGACACCCGGGAGGCCCCGGCGCACGGCTTCATCGACGGCAAGCTGTACGCCGTCGGCGGCTGGGGCGCCAGTGGCAGCCCGGACGCCAAGCTGGAGATCTACGACCCGGCCTCCGACTCCTGGACGACCGGCGCCTCCTCGCCGACTCCGCTGGCGGGCTCGGGATCCGCGGTCCTGGACGGCAAGCTGTACGTCGTCGGCGGCTGCACCGCCAGCGTCTGCGGCGCCGCCTCGGTGAAGGTCTACGACCCGGCGGACAACTCCTGGTCCACAGCGGCGAGTTACCCCGTACAGGTCGCCTGGGAGGCCTGCGGCGCCATCGGCGGACTGCTGTACTGCTCCGGCGGTGTCACCGACGACGGCGAACTCAAGTCCGCGTACGTCTACGACCCGACCGCCGACTCCTGGTCGGCCCTGCCGGACATGCCGAAGGCGCTGTGGGGCTCCGCCTCCACCGCGGCCAACGGCCTGCTGCTGGTGTCCTCCGGCATCAGCGGCAACGCTCTCACCAATGCGGGCTACGCCTTCGATCCGGAAGCCGGGACCTGGTCCACCCTGCCCAACGCCACGGTCGCGAGCTACCGCGGCGGCGGCGCCCCGGGCTTCTACAAGGTCGGCGGCGCGACCGGCAACGCCAACCCGATCACCACGGTCGAACTGCTCTCCGGCTACGACCAGACCGGCGACTCGGGTGTCAGCTGGCTGTCGTTGGACTCCTCGCAGTTCACCATCGCTCCGGGTGCCACCGTCTCGGTCGCCGTGTCGGTCGACGCCTCGGTGGACGAGGTCACCCAGCCGGGTGAGTTCACCGCCCGGATCGGCATCGCCACCAACACCCCGTACGCGGTGGCGGCAGTCCCCGTCACCATGACGGTGGCCCCGCCGAAGACCTGGGGCAAGATCACCGGCACGGTGCTCGGGAAGGCCGCCGACGGCAGCACGGCACCGCTGAAGGGGGCCACCGTCCAGATCGACTCGTGGGCGAACTCGTACACCCTGATCACCGACAAGGACGGCCACTACGCCCTCTGGCTCGATGTCCGCAACAACCCGCTGACCGTGATCGCCGCCAAGGACGGGTACGCACCGACGGTGACCACCGTCAAGGTCGTCAGGAAGGAGACGGTGACCACCGACTTCACACTCAAGAAGGTCTAGTGCCGCAACAGGCAACGTTTGGCCCGTCGCGCAAACGTTGCCTGGCGCGGCACGAGTCGTCCTGTCCGGAGAGGCTGTCGGGTGCCGGACCCGCCGCGTGTGCGGCGGGTCCGGCACCTCCGGCGGACCGGGCTCGCCCGGACACGCTTCCGCCGCACCACTCTCCTGGTCCTACGGACGCTGAAGAGCGATCACGGCGTTGTGTCCACCGAAGCCGAAGGAGTGGCTGACAGCACGCCGGACGGGCTGCCGCAGCGGTTGCTCGGTGACGCAGTTGATGTCGAACCCGGGTGCCGGGGCAGCCAGGTTGGCGATCGGCGGAACGACTCCGCGTTGGAGCGTCAGAACGGTCAGTCCGGCCTCGATCGCTCCTGCCGCACCCATGCAGTGCCCCAGGACGCCCTTGGGGGCCGTGACGGGCGGCCGGTGCGGATAGACCCGCTCGATGAGAGCGGCCTCCATGGCGTCGTTGACCGGTGTCGCCGTGCCGTGTGCGTTGACATGGTCGATGTCCCCGGCGACCCAGCCCGCGTCGCGCAGAGCGGCCTCGACGGCGGCCTGGGCGACCGCCCCGGAGGGGTGCGGGCTGGTGGGGTGGTGCGCGTCGGTGGTGGCACCCGCGCCCGCGAGCAGGGCCCGGGGGGCGGCGCCGCGGTCGGCGGCGTCGTCCGTCCGTTCCAGCACCATGACGGCGGCACCCTCGCCCATGACCAGGCCGGCGCGGTCGGCCGCGAAGGGCCGGCACCGTCCCGCCGGTTCGCCCTCGGCCGGGGCCGCAGCTCCGGACCGGGCGAATCCGGTCATGGCGACCCGGTGGACGATCGACTCGGTGGCTCCGGCGATCGCGATGTCGCACTGTCCGGTGACCAGCAGATCGCGGGCGACGGACAGGGCGGTGGCCCCGGACGAGCAGGCGGTGCACGGCGCCAGGCTGGGCCCGGTGGCGCGCAGCCGGATGGCGATCTCGGCCGCGGGCATGTTCGGGATCGTGAGCAGGATGCCGACCGGCGAGGTGGCCTCCGGTCCCTGCCGGTCGAGTACGACGGCCTGTTCGGTGAGCGCGGCAGAACCTCCGCTGCTCGTTCCGACGACGACAGCGACCCTGCTGCCCTCCCACCGCGCGGGATCGAGTCCGGCGTCGGCGACCGCCTCACGGGCGGCGAGCACGGCGAACTTGACGTGCTTCCCCATCCGGAAGGACGTCCGGCCACCGATCGCCGCGTCCAGATCGATGCCGTCGACCGTGCAGGCGAAGTCGACCGCGCACCCTTCGAGCGACGCGACCGTACGCGCCGGCGACACTCCGGCGCACACCCCCCGCCAGGTGGATTCGGTGTCGTTGCCGACCGGGGTGATCATTCCCAGGCCGGTCACGGCAACGGCGGGCCTTCTCATCGCGTGGGGCTCATCGATGCGCGGCCGTCCGCCGACACCCTGCCGCCCACTGCCGCGTCGATGAATCGTGTGATGTCGGTCAGGGTGGCCTCCTTGGGAAGCCGGTCGAAGTCCCCCCGGCCTCCCGTCGACTCCCTGATGAGGACGGCGAACTCGGCCACGGCCAGGGAGTCCATCTCCAGGCTGTCCATCGTGGAGTCCGGGTGGATCTCGGCAGCGGGCACTTTGAAGGTGTGGGTCAGCACCTCGGTGATCTTGGGATGGATCGCACTCATGAGTTTCCTCTTTTCGTTCGGCACTGCTGGTCCGAGACGGCGGGGCATCGTTCCGACGCCGAATCAACGGGGCGGCGTGTCTCCGGTTACGCCTTGCGGCGAACCGATTCACCACCGCGCTCCGGCGGCTCTGCGCACCACCGGGCCAGGACGGCCGCGGTGCCCCAGAAAACCAACAGCACAGCACGGACACCGAGGGCCCCGAGCACCTCCAGCGGCCGACCGGCTCGCGCACCCGTGCGCGTCCTCGTGGCGGTTCCCCTCACTGCTCCGTCCCGCTCGTCCGGCCCCCGTCCGGCTGCCAGGCGGCTTCGGGGTCGTCGTAGGAATCGACGTAATCGGCCCCCGCGATGGGCCAGTCGGCGAGCAGTTCCCGGGGCAGTGCGAAGGAGTCGACGAGTGCGGGCAGATGCGGGGCGACGGCGGCGATCAGCTCTTCCGACCTGTTCGACAGCTCCTCCACCTGATGCACCGTCATACGGCCTGCGGCCAGCAGATCGCCGCTGTCACGGGCGATCCGGTCGAGCACGAACAACCGTTGCAGTTCGACCAGTCGGTCACGGGCCGGCCCGTCCGGCAGGCTCGCCACCGCATCCGCGTACGCCTCTGCCGCCTGCCGCTGGGCATGGGCCTCGACACCGCGCAGGGCCGGGCCCGAGGCGCGGTTCCACCGCTCCAGAGGGTCACCGGACGGCGCACGGCCCATCCCCTCGCGGGCCCGGTCGAACCAGATCCGCTCCAGCGCGGTCAGGAGCCCGACGAGGAACCGGGTGTCGGTGAGGTCGCCGGTGCCGCCCCCCGCGGGAACGTCGTACGCGGCCTGTTCGGTGACCAGAAGCATCTCCGTGGCCGCCTTCACATGGATGGCGAGGTTGTCGCCCTCTGCGGTGATGGCGCCTTCCACTCCGGTGATGAGTGCGTTGATGCCGTTGTGTTCCAGGAGCGCCTGGGCACCGCACCGCTCACGGCATTCCACGATCACATCCCTGGCCTCCCAGGTGATCCACCCCTTGGCGACAGCGACCAGTCGCTCCGCCTCCGCCCGGTTCGGCCCGTCGCTCTCCTTCTCCCAGCGCTCCATGGCCCTGCGGTGCAGCAGGCTCATCCCGAAGACGGTGGCCATGGCCCGGACCAGCGGGCCGTGGTGGCTGCGATGGGCGATCACCGGTACCCGGCGTGACCCACGGGGTCCGGAGATGTACCGGTGCCCGCCGTACCGCACGGCGACGGCGAGCGTCGCGCGTGCGGAGCCGACCGCGCAGGCGCTCATCGAGATCTTTCCGGAGGTGACGCGCCCGATGGACGTGAGAAGGCGATGTCTGCGGTTGCCGAGGACACTGCTGAACTCCCCGTCGTCGCCGATCCGTCCGTGCTCCCCGCCGAGCAGTGCTTCGCGCCCCACGAAGACCTGGTCGAAGGAGGTCACACTGTGGTCCACCGGACTGCCCAGACGTGCGGAGAGTCTGCGCACCCGTACGCCGGGCAGCGCCCGTTCGGCGTCGGTGAGCGGTACGAGGAAGAGGAAGACGCCCTGATCGGTGCCGTCGACCAGCAGGCGGGCCGCCACCAGGCCGGTCTTGGGGCCGCCTGCCGGACTGGTGTTGGGCATGAACTTCTGGGCACCGGCGTGCGGTGTGTGCAGGACAAACCCGTCGCGCTCGCGGTCGTAGGAGGCCGTGGTCTCCACGGCGGCGGCGTCGTTTCCGTGCGCCACCTCCGTACAGAGAAAGGTGCCGATGCTGCGCAGCCGGAGGAAGTCCGACAGATCGCGTCGGCCGTCCGCCTGATGGTCGAGGAGGCTGCCCAGAAAGAGGTTGTAGTGGATGCCCGCCACCGTGGTGAGGGCCGGGTCGACCGGTCCGAGCCATTCGTGCAGGGCCGCGAGGGCGCGGAGGTCGGCGGCGAGCCGGGCACCGCTGTCGAGGCTGTCGTTGAGGATGCGCATCCGCTCGTACGCGAGGCAGAGGCGTTCGTCGGATGTGCCGAGGTCCTGGCGGCGGAACGGCTGCGTACGGATCAGCTGCCGCCAGAAACCGTGCTCCTGGGCGATGTTGTCGCCCAGGAGCACACCGGTGAGCAGTTCTGTGGCCCGTCCGGTGGAAGAGCTGTCGATCGTTGCGGTCATGAGACAAGAACGATCAGCCGGCTGCGAGGACACCGGAGGCCGTCCCCGGCGGACCGTCCGGCGCGACGCGCTGGAAGGCGAGTGCGACGTTGTGCCCGCCGAAACCGAAGGAGTGGCTCAGTGCCCGTTCGACGTGCTGCGCACGGGGCTCCTTGACGACGCAGTCGAGGTCGAAGCCGTCCGGCAGCGAGTCCAGGTTGGCGACCGGCGGAACAAGGCTGTGTTCCAGGGTCAGTACGGTGGCTGCTGCCTCGATCGCCCCGGCCGCGCCGAGGGTGTGACCGAGCACCCCCTTCGGGGCGGTCACCGAGGGGCGGTGGGGAAAGAGCCGCTGGATGAGCGCGCTCTCCATCGCGTCGTTCAGCGGGGTCGAGGTGCCGTGCGCATTGATGTGATCGACCTCGTGCGCGGCCCAGCCCGCCTCACCCAGCGCCGCCTCCACGGCTCTGCCGGCACCGGCTCCTGCCGGGTCCGGGCTCGTGGGATGGTGCGCATCGGTGCCGGAGCCCGCACCGGCCAGCAGGGCGCGCGGCCGTCCTGCGCGGGCGTGCACGTCGCGGGTCCGCTCCAGCACCAGGACACCGGCGCCCTCACCAAGCACAAAACCGTCCCGGTCCGCGGCGAACGGCCGCGACGCCCCCGCCGGATCGCCGGTGCGCCGGGAGAGCGCGCCCATTCCCGCGAAGGCGCTCGCCACCAACGGGGTCAGTACGGACTCCGCCCCGCCGGCCACCACCACATCGCACCGGCCGCTCGTCAGCAGGTCCCGGGCCACGGCGATCGCGGTCGCCCCGGACGCACAGGCGCTGGCCGGTGCCAGGCTGGGGCCGTGCGCCCGCAGGGCGATGGCCACCTCACCGGCGGCGGCGTTGGGCATCATCATCGGGACCAGGAGCGGCGACACCGCATCCGGTCCGCCGCCGTCCAGCCTGCGCAGGTTGTCGACGAGCGCGGACACCCCGCCCACGCCGACACCGATCACCACTCCCACCCGGTCGCCGTCCCACCGCTTCGGTGACAGCCCGGCGTCCGCCACGGCGTGCCGGGCGGCGACCAGCGCCATCTTCGCGAACCGTGCCATCCGCCACGCCGAACGCCCACCGACCGCCTCGTCCAGGTCCGCCCCGTCCACCGGACAGCCGAAGTCGACCGGCATTCCGGCCAGTTCGTGACAGCGCCGGGCCACGGACACCCCGGCGCACAGTCCGGCCCAGAAGGTGTGCTCGTCGGCTCCCGCGGGGGTCACCAGCCCCAGTCCCGTCACCGCGACCCCCGTGTCGGCCCGCCCCATGTTCCGCCCCTCCTCCGTCATCGATCACGCCTATCGGTGGTCGAACGGCCGTGGCCCCGGCAAGGATGCGGTCACACTGGACCGAACGGATCACCGATCGGACGAATGGCCTGAACCACGCCACATGCCCGGTGACCGTGTTCCCCCATCCGCAGGAGTCCGCCGCGCCGTTCGCCCCCGCCGGGCATCCCCTTGGTGCATGGAAGCGGACCCGAACCAGTCGAAGCCCCCGCCGGCACACGCCGATCTGGAGGCGTTGCGCGCCCGGGTGACGGTGCTGGAGAACCGCTCGGCGGCCCGGCGCCGGCCCCGCGCCCGGTCGTTCTTCGCCGCGCTGCTCATCCTGGTCGCGGCCGTCCTCACTCCGCTGAGCATCGTGTCCACCTGGGCGAAGAACCAGATCGGGAACACGGACAACTACGTGGCGATGATGGCGCCGCTCGCATCCGACCCCGATGTGCAGTCCGCCGTGGCCGATCGCGTGACCGGTGCCGTCATGAAGCACCTCGACCTCAAAACGCTGTTGGCCGATGTCGCCCCCGCGGACCGGCCGGTGGTCGACAAGGCGCTGTCGGGACTGAGCGGTCCCCTGACGGCGGGGATCTCGGACCTCGTGCACACGACCGTGCAGAAGTTCGTCGCCACCGACGCCTTCCGGACGATCTGGACCGATCTCAACCGGGCCGCCCATGCGGCGGCGCTGAAGGCACTGTCCGGGAGCGGCGGCGGGGCGGTGAAGCTCACCAACGACACCGTCACCGTCGATCTGGCACCGGTCATCGACCGGGTCAAACAACGCCTCGTCGACCAGGGGCTGACGGTCGCCGCGAAGATCCCCGAGATCCATACGGACTTCACGGTGCTGACGTCCGACGCGGTCGGCAAGGCCAAGAAATGGTTCCGGGCGCTCCAGATCATCGGCTTCTGGCTGCCACTGGTCACGCTGGCCCTTGCCGTGGGCGGGGTGCTCCTCGCCGTACGCCGCCGGCGTGCCCTGGTCACGACGGCGCTCGCGGTCGCGGCGGGTGCCGCGGTGCTCGGGCTGGCCGTGTGGGTGGGCCGCGCGTTCTATCTCGACAGCCTTCCGTCCGGGGTCTCGCAGCCGGCCGCCGGTTCCGTCTTCGACGCCCTGGTCGGCTCCGTGCGCGCGCTGGTCCGCCTGGTGATCACGCTCGGCATCGTGGTGGCCCTCGCTGCCTGGCTCACGGGTGAGGGCCGCGCCGCCACCCGGGTCAGGGCCATGTGGAGCGATGGCATCGGTGCCGTACGGGACGCGGCCGGTTTCACCGGCGGCCCGGTCGGCAGATGGGTGCACCGCACCAGGCGCCGGCTGAACTGGGCGGTGGTCGGGGTGGCCGCCGCGGTCCTGGTGGCATGGGACCGGCCGACGGGTCTGGTGACTCTCTGGATCGCCCTGTGCGCGCTGTTCGCCCTCGCTGTCGTCGAGTTCCTCGACGACGACAACACCCCGCACCTGACGGCGCCCGGTTAGGGGCCTTCATCCGGATCGGCGGGCGGGGTCCGATGTCTCCGGTCCACCACGGCACGGAGGGGCGCACTCCCCCGTGACCGCGTGCGTCGTCACCCGTGGGCGACCGCCTCCACCGCGTCGGCCACCCGTGTCAGGAACCGTGCGTGGGCCTGCGGGCTGCAGACCGGCTCGGGGTTCCAGGGCACGACCCGGGCGGCGCGCTCGATCGCCGCCCAGGTCCCGTTCGTCCGGAGCTCGTCCAGGGAGGTGGCGTTGGCCCGGGAGTCGGCGAGCACGATGTCGGGCCGCAGGGCCGCGGCATCCATCCAGCCGACGGTGGACCAGTTCGCACCGGGCCCGTCGGCCGGCTCCACCACGCCGACGCCCAGCTCGGCGAGCGCACGCAACTCGGGCCACATGCGGGGCCGCGCGAGATGCGCCTGCTCCTGACCGGCCGGGGACAGGGCGACCACCCGGGGCCGCTCCGACCCGCCGGCGAGCGTGCGCAGCCGGTCGCGGGCGATGTCCAGTTCCCGCTCCGCCGCGACCTCCTCGGCGCCGAGCGACCGGGCCAACCGGGCGAACCGGTCCCCGATCCGGTCGAGGGTGCGCGCCGGGCCCACCTCGATGACGACGACCGGGACGTGCTCCTCCAGATGCTTGGCGGTCTCCGGGGCGAGCCCGTAGACATGGCCGCCGCCGTAGCTGACGGCGACGACGAGTTCCGGCTCGCCACGCAGCAGGTCGTCCACGTCCAGGGTGCTGCCCGCGCCGAGGTAACCGACCTCGGCCAGTGGCAGTGATCCCGTCTTCGCGGCGTCCGGCACGGTCGGGTCGTCATGGTCGGAGCCGAATACCGCGCTCACGCGTATGCCGTGGTCCCAGAGGGTCGCTCCGGCCTGGACGTAGGCGAGCACCCGGGTCGGGAGCCGTCCGCCGGTCGACAGCTGACCACGGTCGTCGGAGAACTGCCACACATCCTGGTCGCTCACGCCACACACCCCTCGGTACCGGCCGCTTCGCCCGCTCCTCCGGGCTCGTACACCAGTACCTGCCCACCCAGCCGGCGCGACACCCTCACTTTTCGGCCGGTCCGGCACGGATGGCGCGAAGGCGCTCGCGTACGGGGGGCGCGACGGCGCTCGTGCGAGGGGCCGGGGCGGACATCGGGTCGCGCAGCCTCATCGCACGAGGCGGGGACGGAGCGGTCGGGTGCGACCGCCGTCACTCGTTGACGGTCGTCAGCAGCACCACCGCGTCCTCCAGCGCCAGCAGCCCGTGCCGCTCCTGCGGGATCGGGTGGAGTTCGGCGGCGCCCAGCTCCACGTCCCCGGAGGCCGCGGTGAGGCGGACCCTGCCGCGGAGCACCTGGACGGAGGCGGCGGCGGGTGCGTTGTGCGCCTCGAGGGCGGAGCCCGAGGTGAGGGCGATGACGGTCTGCCGCAGGGGTTCCTCGTGCAGCAGTCGGTGGGCACTACGGCCGTGCGGAGAGCTGCGGGCCGTGGTCAGATGCTCGTCGGCGAGGGCGTTCAGATCTTCCATACGCCCACTGTGCCGCAGCCCTCGTCCCCTCGCGATCCTGCCTGCGGCCCGCACGCGGCCCGCCCGTTCCGGCCGGGGCAGGGTGTGCGGGAGCCGTACGGCAGCTTGGGACGTACGGTCAGCCGCGCGCGGTCCAGCGGTATCTGACGTCCGGCTCCCGTTCCTCGTTGCGGCTGCCGTCGTCGAACGCGACCGCGGTGAAGCCATGCCGCTCGTAGAAGGCCCGGGCCCCGGTGTTGCGCTGGAAGGCGTAGAGCGTCAGTTCCTCGGGGGCGGACTCCCGCACCCTCGCCAGGAGCGACGAGCCGATGCCGCGGCGCCGTACGTCCGGCCGGAGATAGAGGTGTTCCAGTTCGGTCCCGTCGACGGAGGCGAAGCCCAGCACCTCCCCGGTACCGGACTCCGCGACCCACACCGTGGTCCCCGGCAGGACGACATGGGTCATCCAGGCGAGCGTGTCCTCGTCGCTGTGCACCTTCGGCAGGTAGGGCATGGCCGCGGCACGCGAGGCGAGAAAGAGCCCGGTGAGCGCCTCCGCGTCCTCGGCGCAGGCCTCGCGCAGCAGGATGCGGTCGGCTGTCGCGGACTCGTTCGGTGCCATGTCTTCTCTTCTCTCCCCGTCCGGTCGGATCCCGCTTCCCACCGGCATCCGCGGCGTGCGGTCTCTCCTCGGTACGAGGCTAAGGCCGGGCGGGCCCGCCGCTCCACAGAATTCGGGCTGTTCAGCCGGGTGGGCTGTGGAACGCCGCGCCGGTGCACGTCCACGGCGGGGCCGCTGCGGCCCGGCGCCGGGCACCCGCGAAAATAGCGGAGGGGAAGATCGCAACGATACGGAGGAGTGGGCGCATGCCGCACGAACGAGCAGGACAGCCGGCCCGGCCCGAGGATCTCACCGATGTGGCCCGGCTGGTGACCGCGTACTACGCGCTGCACCCGGATCCGGCCGAGCCCGGCCAGCGGGTGGCGTTCGGCACCTCGGGCCATCGCGGGTCGTCCCTGACCACCGCGTTCAACGAGGACCACATCCTGGCCACCAGCCAGGCGATCAGTGAGTACCGGGCGCGCCAGGGCACCGACGGGCCGCTCTTCCTCGGTGCGGACACCCACGCGCTGTCGGAACCGGCCCGGGTCACCGCCCTCGAGGTGTTCGCCGCCAACGACGTGACCGTGCTCGTCGACCCGGCCGACGGCTACACCCCGACCCCGGCGGTGTCGCACGCCATCCTCACCCACAACCGGGGCCGCACGTCGCACCTCGCCGACGGTGTGGTCGTCACCCCGTCCCACAACCCGCCCGGTGACGGCGGGTTCAAGTACAACCCGACGCACGGCGGTCCGGCGGGTTCCGAGGCCACCGGCTGGATCCAGCAGCGGGCCAACGAGATCATCGCCGCCGGGATGAAGGACGTGCGCCGGATCCCCTACGCCCGGGCCCGGGCGGCCTCGACCACCGGGACGTACGACTTCCTCGGCAGCTACGTCGCGGACCTGCCCTCCGTGCTCGACCTCGACGCGATCCGCTCGGCCGGGGTCCGCATCGGGGCCGACCCCCTGGGTGGCGCCTCGGTCGCCTACTGGGGCCGCATCGCCGAGGAGCACCAGCTCGATCTGACCGTCGTCAATCCCCTGACCGACCCCACCTGGCGCTTCATGACGCAGGACTGGGACGGAAAGATCCGGATGGACTGCTCCTCGCCGTACGCGATGGCCTCGCTGATCGAGCAGCGCGACCAGTACCAGATCTCCACCGGGAACGACGCCGACGCCGACCGGCACGGCATCGTCACGCCCGACGCCGGGCTGATGAACCCGAACCACTACCTGGCCGTCGCCATCGATCACCTGTACAGGCACCGGGAGCGGTGGCCGGCCGGTGCCGGAATCGGCAAGACACTCGTCTCCTCGGGAATGATCGACCGGGTCGCCGCCGGCCTGGGCCGCGAGCTGGTCGAGGTACCGGTCGGCTTCAAGTGGTTCGTGGACGGGCTGGTCGACGGATCGCTCGGGTTCGGCGGCGAGGAGTCCGCCGGGGCCTCGTTCCTGCGCCGGGACGGCTCGGTGTGGACCACCGACAAGGACGGCATCATCCTGGCGCTGCTCGCGTCCGAGATCCTCGCGGTGACGGACGCGTCACCGTCGGAGCACTATGCGGCACTCACCGCCCGGTTCGGTGAGCCGGCGTATGCCCGGATCGACGCCCCCGCCGACCGTGAGCAGAAGGCGGTGCTCGCGCGGCTCTCCGCCGACCAGGTCACGGCCGACACCCTGGCCGGTGAGGCCGTCACCGCCGTGCTCACCCATGCGCCCGGCAACGGGGCACCGATCGGCGGCATCAAGGTGACCACCGAGAACGCGTGGTTCGCCGCCCGCCCTTCGGGGACCGAGGACGTGTACAAGATCTACGCCGAGTCCTTCCTGGGCACCGACCATCTCGGCCGGGTCCAGGAGGAGGCCAGGGCCGTGGTCTCCGCGGCCCTGGGCGACTGAACCCCGCGGTTGCGCCGGGACCGCCCGGGTGGCGGGCCAAAGGCTCGCGGCCCGGGCCGGCGGGGGGCTGTCCGAGACGACGACGCATCAGGCGTGCAGGTGGACGTATCGCTAGAATTTGGGCATGGGAGAACGGCCTGCCATGACCGCGCCCGAACTCGTTCTCGAAACCGACGCGGGGGCCACCGTATTGAGCCCGAGCCGTGACTACCACGTCGGGCGCGACCCCCGGAGCGACATCGTCCTCGACGACGAGAGGGTTTCGTGGCACCACGCGGTACTGCGGCCCGTGGCCGACCACTGGTTGCTGAAGGACGAGGACAGCACCAACGGCACGTACACCGCGGGCCGGCGGATCCAGGAGTCGGACGTGGGCCCGGGCAGCGTCATCCGGTTCGGCCACCCCGTGAACGGACCGTGCGTGGCCCTGGTCGAACAGACCTCCCCGCCCCGCGCGACCCGATCGGCCGACCGCCCGACCGCCGTCGCCAAGCCCGAGGCCACCATCACGTTCCGGCAGCCGACCAGCGTGCGCCCGCGGCCCGTCCGCACCGTACGCATCGGCCGCAGCCCGGACAACGACCTCGTCGTCGACGACCTGGTCGTCTCGCACCGGCACGCCGAACTGCGGACGCATCCGGACGGAACGTACGAGATCGTCGACCTCGGCTCGCACAACGGCACGTACCTCAACGGCCAGCTGGTCGGACGCGCGCCGGTCGCGGAGGGCGACATCATCGGTGTCGGCCACTCCGAGTTCGCCCTCATCGACGACATGCTGCAGGAGTTCGTCGACACCGGTGAGGTCTCGCTCGATGTGCAGGACCTGAGCGTCACCGTGGACCGGGGCCGCAAGTGCCTGCTCGACGACGTCTCCTTCCCTGTGGGCGAGAAGTGCCTCCTCGGCGTGGTGGGTCCGAGCGGATCCGGCAAGTCCACCCTGCTCAACGCACTGACCGGCCTCCGCCCGGCCGACCAGGGCACCGTCCTCTACGACGGCCGCGACCTCTACCACGACTACGCCGAGCTGCGTCACCGCATCGGGCTCGTCCCGCAGGACGACATCCTGCACTCCCAGCTGCCCGTGGGCCGCGCCCTCGGGTACGCCGCCGAGCTCCGCTTCCCGCACGACACCGCCCCGTCCGAACGACAGGCCCGGGTCACCGAAGTGATCCGTGAGCTGGGTCTGACCAAGCGGACGAACCTGCCGATCCACAGCCTCTCCGGCGGTCAGCGCAAACGCGTCAGCGTCGCACTGGAGCTGCTGACGAAGCCGTCACTGCTCTTTCTCGACGAGCCGACGTCGGGGCTCGATCCCGGAATGGACCGCTCGCTCATGCGCGTGCTCCGGCGGCTCGCCGACGACGGCCGTACGGTGATCGTCGTCACGCACAGTGTGCTCAGCCTCGATGTCTGCGACCAGTTGCTGGTTCTCGCCCCCGGCGGGAGGACCGCCTACTTCGGGCCCCCGGAGGAAGCGCTCCCGTTCCTCGGGTTCGACCACTGGCCGGAGGCGTTCGAGGCATTCGAGCACGACCGGGACCGGGACTGGTCGGCGGAGTACCGCGCGTCCCCCTACCACCAGCAGTACATCGCGAACGCCGGCGCGCAGCCGCAACCGGCGCACGCCCCGCCGGTACCGGCCGAACCGCCGCCGAAGACCCGGAGCAAGGGCGCGCAGTTGCACACCCTTGTCCGCCGCTACGCCGCCGCACTGAGCGCCGACCGGACCTTCCTGGCCGTCATGATCGCTCTGCCGTTCGTGATGGGCGCCATGACCCGGGCCCTGGCCGGCAGCCGTCTGACCTCGGACACAGCGATCAACGCGTTGCTGATCCTCTGTGTGGGTGCCGTGCTGACCGGCGCCGCCAATGCCGTACGAGAACTGGTCAAGGAAAGGGCGATCTACCAACGGGAGCGTGCCGTCGGGCTCTCCAGATCGGCGTATCTGATGTCCAAGGTGGTGGTCCTGGGAACCATCACGGTGCTGCAGGCCGTCGTTCTGACCCTGGTCGGCCTGGTGGGCGTGGATCTCAACGCCCCGGGCGGCAAGGGCGTTCTCATGCCGCCCCTGGTCGAGATCACCCTGGCCGTGGCCATGTTGTCGTTCACCGCGATGATGCTCGGGCTGGTCGTCTCGGCACTGGTGCGCAAGGAGGAGGTCACCATGCCGCTGCTGGTGCTCCTCGCCATCGTGCAGGTCGTCTTCTGCGGCGCTCTGCTGAAACTGCACGGGGTACCCGGCCTGGAGCAGGTGGCGTGGCTGGTGCCGTCCCGGTGGGCGCTGGCGGCGATGGGCGGGACCATCGGGCTCGGCAGGATCGTGCCCGGAAGGGTGAGCGCGGACCCGCTGTTCGATCACTCCGCTGCGGCGTGGCTGCTGAACATGGGGATGCTGGTGGTGCTCTCGGTGTTCTTCGGAGGCGTGGTCTCCCGACTCCTGCGGCGGCAAGAGCCCGCGGTCATGCGGTAGCGGCGGACCGGGCAGCGACGGTGACTCCGAAACCCGGCCCGACGGCTCTCCGCCGGCGCTCCTCGGGCCCGCGTCCCGGGCAGCCACTCGGGACACGGGCCGAGCAGCGGGGTCTGTCGTCCTCCCGTACTCCCGGCACAGCGCAACCCATCTGCCGCTGAGCGGTGGCGGAACGCGCCGGTTGGTCCGACCCTTGTGCCTACCCGCCGATTGCGGCAGGTGGGCGAGGGACGATGGGGTGATTGTGTGACGGACGCCGGCACATCGGACAGCACGGCGACCGTGGCCGACGGCATGGGGGCGGCGATACTCCACACCCTGTTCGCCCAGCCCACGGTGGGTCTGCATGTACTGGACACGGACTTGCGGGTGGTGCGGGCGAACCCGCTGAGCAACCTCGTTCCCGCCGAGGACCTCGTGGGGCGTTACTTCACGGAGGCGTACCTCATCGAGGATCCGGACCTGGCCGAACGGACCATGCGCGAGGTGCTGGAGACCGGCGTGACCGCGGACCATCACGTGATCCGCGGCCGGCTCCGGGATTCTCCCGACCCCGTGCGCTTCCTCAGGGTGTCCGTGAACCGTCTGGAGGACGCGCAGCGGCACACCCTCGGGCTGCTGGCCGCCGTCGTCGATGTCACCGAGGAGGAGAAGGCACGTACCCGGGCTGCGTGCCTCGCCGCGGTGCGCACGCGGGTGGGCAGGTCCCTCGACGTGGCAGACACCTGCGAGGGGCTCGTCAGGGCCGTCGTCCCGGAGTTCGCCGACTTCGCCGTGGTCGAGGTCGTGGACGACGTGCTGCGTGGTTCGGATCCGCCGATAGGGCCCCTGGGGCACGATGTCCCGTTCCATCGCACGGCCGTGCGCGGTCCCGGCGACGCAGGCCGCCGGGACGGCCTGGTCGCAGAGATGCGGCGGCTGCCCGCCCGGACGCCCTATGCCCTGGCCACCTCGGACCTCCGGCCCCGCCTCGTCCAGCTCGACGCCCGAACGCCGTGGCTGGACGCGGACCCCGAGAGCGCCCGGATGATCAAGGCGACGCAGGCCCATTCCCTGATCGTGGTCCCTCTGAAGCTGCACGGCGCGGTCCTCGGTCTGGCGAGTTTCTATCGGTGCCAGGGGACCGAGCCCTACGAGGAGGACGATCTTCCGCTCGCTCTGACGGCCGCCGCCCATGTCTCGCTGAGCATCGAGAACGCACGGCGCTACGAGCACGACCATGCCATCGCCTCGACGGTCCAGCGGCGGCTCCTGCCCCAGCACGACGGGGACCGGATCGCCGTGGAGACGGCGCACGTCCTGCTGCCCGGTCGCAACCGCGGCAGCTGGTTCGACACCATCAGCCTCTCCGGTGCGCGCACCGCGCTGATCATCGGCAAGGTCGACGGCCCCGGCCTCCAGACAGCCATCGCCATGGGACAGTTGCGGACCGTCATCCACGCGCTGGCCGGTCTCGACCTGGAGCCCGACGAAGTGCTGGCCCGGCTGACGGACACCGCCGGCCGCCTGGCCGTCGAACGCGCGTCGCTGCCGCCCGGCGACCGGCTGCGCAAGGAGTCGCTGCACGCAACGTGCACGTACGCGGTCTACGACCCGTTCTCCCGTACCTGCGCCATCGCCCGGGCGGGACACCCGGCGCCGGTCCTCGTCACGCCCGACGGGATCACGACCGTCCTGGACGTGCCCGAAGGACCCTCGCTCTTCTCCACCGACACCTCCCCCTTCGCCACCGCCTCCTTCGAACTCGACCAGGGCAGCCTTCTGGCGTTCTTCACCGGCACCCTCGTGACCGACCAGGCGTCCGCGCAGCGGATGCACGAGGCACTCGCACGGCCCGGCCGGAGTCTCCGGGCCCTGTGCGACGACGTGGTCTACCACCTTCCGGCAGATGCCTCCGACGAAGGCGCCGCCCTCCTCCTCGCCCGTACCGACGTCGTCCCGCCCGAACGGGTCGCGACCTGGGAGCTGGCCCACGACCCGACCACGCCCGCCATCGCCCGCACGCTCGTGCGCGACCGGCTCGCGGGCTGGCACCTCGACACCGGGACGATCGAGTCGACCGAACTCATCGTGAGCGAACTGATCACCAACGCCGTGCGGTACGGCACGCCTCCGTTGCAACTGCGGCTGATCCTGGGCCCCTCGCTCACCTGCGAGGTCCACGACAGCAGTCGGGTCTCCCCCCATCTGCGTCATGCCCGCACCGTCGACGAGGGCGGACGCGGGCTGTTCATCGTCTCCCAGCTCGCCAGCCACTGGGGAACCCGCTACGGCAACGACGGCAAGGCGCTGTGGACCGAGCAGGACATCACGCCCGTGACGGACGGTTCCTGACCAGGCACGCAGCACCCGCCGCGAGCGGGAGCTCTTCGGGGGACAGCCGTGCGGGCACACCGAATGCGGCGCCCCGCGGCCGGATCGGCCGCGGGGCGCCGCGTTCAGGGTGAGGGCGGCCGCTCCGGGAGCGGGGAGCGGCCGCCGGCCGGATCAGCGGCGACCGTCGTGGTCGCGGTCCCGGTGGTCACGGTCCTTGTGGTCGCGGTCCCGGTGGTCACGGTCCTTGTGGTCGCGGTCCCGGTGGTCACGGTCCCGGTGGTCACGGTCCCGGTGGTCACGGTCCCGGTGGTCACGGTCCCGGTGGTCACGGTCCCGGTGGTCACGGTCCCGGTGGTCACGACCGTGGTGGCCACGGTCGTCGCGGTCATAGCCCCACGACTTCACGTCGACCCGGCGCCCACGCGCATCCCGCAGAGTCGCCGTGTCGCTGTCGTCCCAGACGTACCTGCGGAGGTCCTGGTAGACGTCGCGGCTGGTGTCGCGGCCGATTCCGGTGTGCACGCGCACCGAGGAACGGCCCGCCAACCACAGATTGAACCGGTAGCTGCGGTGGCTCTCGTCGCTCAGGGTCCAGCCACGCAGATCGACCGTGTGACGGCTGAGGTTGGTGACGGTGACCCACTCACCGTTGAGGCTGCGGTTGGAGCCGAAGTCGCGACCGGGGCTGTTGTACTGGATCGCGCCCAGGACCACGGGCGAACGCCGGTCGAACGAGGCGTGGCCGGGACCGCGGTCGCGACCGTATCCATGGCCATGGTCGTCTGCGGCCGCCGGCAGAGCGGCGGCGGCCACCAGCGCACCGGAAGCGATAACGGCAGCGGTGAACCGCCGTGCGGAACGGGACATGAAGACCCCTTCGGATCTGGGCCCGGACCGTGCGGTCCGGGCGTTGTTCGATCTCGGCCGTGCTGCCGAGAACGCACACTGTGGCCCGATTGCCCGAGTCGCGAAAGACCCACCGATACGTGTTACGAAGTACAGACATTTCCGTCACACGCACCTGTAGGCGCCACCCATCCCGCCTCTTCAAGTACCTGTCAATCCATGCCTGTTGCACACATCCGCGCGGCACTGCGGGGACACCATCCACCACGCCGCCCGCACCCGGCACACTCCGCCTCGGACCCCGCCCGCCCGGTCAAGGGAAATCCGTAACAGCCTCCACTTGCCCATAGGGGAAAAACAGTTCCCTTTACCCACAGAAAGGGGAACAAAAGTTCCGCGGCGGATCGTTACGCCGCCCCGACTGTCGTCACGCGAGGATCAGGCCGTGGTGTCGGACCAGGCGTAAGGCGGTGCGACCGGCCCGTTCGCGGGACCGGCTCCGGCCATTTCCATCTCCTGGTCGGCGACCTTCATCAGCTGCAGGGCGACATCCTTCATGGCACGACTGGCCGCAAGATCGTCACCGATGGCAGGGATGTCCACGTCCTGCGGGTTGCAGCGGGCGACCCCGTGTCCGACGACCTTCTCGGAGCCGGTGTCCAGCACGGCCTCGGCCCGGGTCGTACCGTCCTCCTCGGACAGACCGACGCTGACCTGCCACTCCCGTGTGCGAGTCATCGCGCACCTCCTGCGCGACCACGCCCGGCCTCGGTCCGCCGCCACGACGCGGTCCTGTCACCAGCATCCACCCGGCCGGACCGGTTCGCGCGTTCCGGCTCGTCCTGCGGGGATCGCACCGGCGAAATAGAATCGGCCCAGTCACTTCCACCCAGTGCGGAGCACCATGAACCGGCATCGTCCTGCTCGTTCGGCGAGCGCCGGCGAACTGCTCAGCACGTTGCAACAGCTCACCTCACGGGCACGCCGTGAGGTGGAGCTGCATCAGGCACGGGTGGAACTGGCCGAGGCACTCCAGCGCAAGATGCTCCCCGCCTCGCTTCCCACCCTTCCTGGGCTGCAGACGGCGGCCCGGTACGCGCCGGCCCGCAGCGGGCTGGACATCGGCGGGGACTGGTACGACGGCTTCCTGTTGCCGGACGGCTCACTGGCGTTCGCCATGGGCGACGTCCAGGGCCACGACGTCGAGGCAGCCGCACTCATGGGGCAGATCCGCATCGCCATGCGCGCGATAGCGGCCACCGCCGCGGACCCCGGAGAGGTGGTGGGCCGGACCAACGATCTGCTGCTGTCGGTGGACTCCGACCTCTTCGCGACCTGCACGTTCGCCCGTCTCGACCCGGTCACCTGGGAGCTCCAGACCGCCCGGGCCGGGCATGTGTCGGCCGTGTGGGCCACCGCCGACGGGCGGTCCGGCGTCACCTCCGACGAGGGCGGCCTTCCCCTGGGGATCAAGTCGGGCCAGCGTTATCCGGTCACCCGCCGACGGCTGTCCGGCGCCGGCGCGTTCGTCCTGGTCACGGACGGGGTCGTCGAAGGGCCTTCGTTCCCGATCGAAGAAGGCCTGGCCGCAGTCGAGCGGCTGGTGGCCTCCGGGGTCCGCGCAGACGCCGGTGAACTGGCCGACGCGGTGCTGCAGGCGGCGGAACAGACCGGGCACGAGGACGACGCCGCCGTTCTCGTCCTGCGCCACGCAACCACGCTCGCCCCTGGGTGATCCACAGATCCGGGCAGAGCGTGTCAAACAGCCGACACCTGCCCGGGTGGGTGTCTGATGAAATGCGTGACCCGCAGCAAAAGAACGAAAAGTGCGATATCGGCCGTACTGCACCCTCTGGCCGTCGCTGCCGCCTACTACCTGGCCGGCGGCCTCGGCCTGATCCGCAGCGTGGACATCAATGGCGCGGCCCTCACACCGATCTGGCCGCCGACGGGCGTCGCGCTCGGCGCGCTGCTCTACCTCGGCCTGCGCGTCTGGCCCGGTATCGCGCTGGGATCCGTGCTCGTCGCCGCCACGCTCCGGAGCGAGGGGTCCCCGGCGTTCACCGTCGCCATCGTGGCGGGCAACACCCTTGCCCCCGTCTGCTCCTTCCTGATGCTCCGCAGGGCGGGATTCCGCATGGAGCTGGACCGACTCCGCGACGGAATCCTGCTGGTCTTCCTCGGCGCACTGACGGGCATGATCATCAGTGCGTCCGTGGGCACCGCCACGCTGGTGCTGCAGGGCGGTGTCCCCGGAGACGATCTCTGGCCGGTTCTGGCGGGGTGGTGGTCGGGGAACGCGATGGGGGTCCTGGTCGTCACCCCTCTACTGCTCGCACTCCGCAGCATCCGGATGCCCCGGTTCACCGACCGGTGGGTCGAGGCGAGCACGCTGCTGGTCGTCGCCGTGGCGGTCTCGCTGATGGCCACCAGGTCCACACTCTCGATGCTCTACATGGTCTTTCCGCTGCTCATCTGGGCAGCCCTGCGCTTCCAACTGGCGGGGAGCGCCCCCTGCGCCTTTCTGGTGTCGTCCCTGGCGGTTCTCGCGGGGGCGCAGGGAGTGGGGCCGTTCGCCGGCCACACCACCCTCCAGGTGATGGTCAACCTCACCGTCCTCAATGGTTGCGTGACCCTCACCGCGCTGCTGCTCGCGGCCGTCGTCACCGAACAGAGCAACATCCGCCGGACGATCGAGCGGGCCTGCGACGAGCTGGCCGACGTGGTGGACCAGCTGACACAGAACGCCCGGACATCACGGCCCGACGACGAACCCGACGGCCTCCTGCCCCAGCGGCCGCGACACCACTGACCAGGACGACCCCACCAAGCACTCGGAGCCTGTCCGGCGGATCTTGCCGGACAGGCCCCTGGTCCCGGGAGGGATCAGCGCTTGAGCGTGAAGGTGAAGTCGCCGGAGAGATTGCCGCTCAACCGGACTGCCGAAACAAGTTTCCCCTCCGTGATCAGTCTCTCGACCTCGGCCCGTGAAAGTCCGCAACCCTCAGCGATCAGCCGCACCGGCCGGACCGGGATCCGCGCCGCAAAGCGGACCGAGACGTCGATCACCTCGTGGTCCAGGTGATCCGATCCGCCGGTGTCGAGGCGCCAGGCGTTGTCCCAGTCGAGGGCAATGCGATGACGGCGCCGCACGACCGGATCCTGGAGCAGCTCAGCCGCCAGTCCAGGGTCGTTGTCATGCAGCCGGTCCAGCAGCTCAGGTCGTACGGAGCGCACATTCACCCGCTCCAGGACCGTGAACTTTGCCGTTTCCCCGCAAGCGGTACAGAGCGCGAGGAGCCAGGCGTCGATGAGCTTGTGGTGTGCGTTGACGCGAAATTTGCCGCTTGCCCGGAAGCGTTCTGACGCGCACGCGTCGCAACGACGGACAACGAGCGGCAGGCAAGTGGGTGCGACCACCCAGTTCTTGAGCACAGAAGTACACCGGTTCCAGTGAGAAGTCCGCAGCAAAAAAGCAGCGCGGCGCACAGGCGCGACGCGCGACGCATCAGCGCTCGGGAGGTCTCACACGGTGTACAACGGCATGTCCTTGACTGGACGGCTTGGTTCGGCAGCACGGTAACGGTGCACAACGGCGGTGCTCCACTGGTTTTCCGGCGCCTCACCGCCAGGTTCTGTCCGCCCGATCACGGACGAAGCCAGGGCCGGACCACGGTGAGCGGCCCGGCACACCATCATCCGTTCGGCATGCCCAACTCTGCTGCCACATCGGTCAGATGGGCCCCCGACCCAGCCGAGAAGTGACGCTCCGACACTGCCACTTCGACACGTGTTCCAGGCTGCCCCGCAGCGCAGTGACCTCGGGGGAGAGTGACGGTGCCGCCCAACCGGCCGCGCACATTTCCGCACAGCTTCCGATTACCGCACCCTCCACATGCGAACACTCACCCATAGAAGGTGAGTTCCCGTACGGAACGGGACGAGGTCGGAGTGGGCATCGATGTCTGAACTTCACCGGAACTCCTGCCAAATGGCACGTGTGTGGATATCGTGCACCGAGCGAGGGCGCATCCGTCAGTCCATGGGATCGGGGGATGCGCCCTGTTTGTGGCGATGCAACTGTGACTGGGGGGTTCATGGGGCATGTCGAGCTACCTGGATGGGACAGATCGGCACCTGTGGGACTGGCGGGGGCGCCTGGTCCACGGGCCGATTCACGTCGGTCCCGCAGCAAGGAACTGGAAGATCTCTGCAGGGCTCAGGCCGGTCGGCGCGAGCCTGCGGAGCCGGCGCCGGCGCGAAGGAAGTCCGTTCGGTTCGCACGGACGGCCGCCCCGGGGGCCGAGGCACTCGGCCTGGGGATCACGGCGTGGCTCGTCCTGCGGGCCGGTGACCAGCCGCGAGCCGCGTTCGCGGCGGCGGTGGCCGCGCTCGTGTGGTCCGGTGTGCGGGCCGTGCGCGGCCGCTACGCGGACCGGCCCGGGGGCCGTCCACCGGGGTTGCTGAGCAGCATCGGTGACTGGCTTCTGCTGATCGGCGCACTCGCCGTCCTGTGGACCGTGGTCGGCGACGCCACCGATCCCGCGACGGCGGTCGTGGCACTCCTGCCGGGCCTGTTCATGGGCATCGCGGCAGGGGCCGTACGGCGATTGCCCCGGCCCCGGCGGCGGCACCGACAGACCCGACGGGTCCTGGTCGTCGGCGAGGCCGCGGGAGTGGAACGCGCGGTAGGTCTGCTCGGTTCCCGCACGGACCATCCGTACGCGGTCGTGGCCGCCGTACCCGTGGGGACCACGGCGCTGGCCTGCGAGGTGAAGGTGCCGGGCCGGCTCGGACCGACGCCGGCCGACGACGACGCGTCGACGGTGCTGGGCGGCGCCTTCGCCCATGACGCCGACCTGGCCCTGGTGGTCCCGGGGCCGCAGCTCTCCGAGGAACGGCTGCGCCGGCTCTTCTGGGCACTGCACGACGGCGGGCTTCCGCTGTCCGTGCTGTCGGAACTCTCGGGCATAGCGGTCGACCGGGTACGGCCGGCCGCGGCGGCCGGGCTGACCCTGCTGCACATCGCACCACCGCTGCGCCGCGGACCACAGATGGTCCTGAAGGCCGTGGTCGACCGCGTCGGTGCCGCCTGCGGCCTGCTGGTCCTGGCGCCTCTCCTGCTGCTGATCGGGGCGGCGGTGCGGCTCGGCTCCGAAGGGCCGGCACTCCACCGTCAGATCCGCCACGGGCAGCACAACCGGCCGTTCACCATGTGGAAGTTCCGGACGATGGTGGTGGGCGCCGAGCGTCACAAGGAGCAGCTCGTCGCGGCGAACGATCACGACGGTCCGATGTTCAAGATGCGCCGCGACCCCCGGGTGACCGGGATCGGCCGTCTGCTGCGCCGGACGTCTCTCGACGAGTTGCCGCAACTGCTCAATGTGCTGCGCGGTGACATGTCCCTGGTCGGTCCCCGGCCGCCGTTGCCGGAGGAGGTCTCCCGCTACGAGGAGCACGAGCTGCGCAGGCTCGCGGTCAGGCCGGGACTGACCGGTCTCTGGCAGGTCAGCGGACGTTCGGATCTGTCCTGGCAGGAGACCGTCTCCCTCGACCTGTGGTACGTCGACAACTGGTCGGTGGCCACGGATCTGGGACTCATGGCCCGTACGCTGCGCGCCGTCACCGACGGCCGCGGGGCGTACTGAGAGCGGCGGCCGAAGGATGCGCACCGTGCGAATCCACCGGACGTACGTCGGGGCCAAAAGGACGGGCGGCCGTCGCGTTGCGGCAGCCGCCCCGTGCCGGCCGGACCGTCGGATCCGCTCAGACCTCAGCGATCTGCCGCTCCAGCCACCATGCATAGGTACCGGCGATGCCGTCGCGCAGGGGAATCCGCGGGACGAAACCGAGGGAGGCGAGCCGGGACACGTCGAGCAGCTTGCGCGGAGTGCCGTCGGGCTTCGACGCGTCCCACGCGATTTCCCCCTGAAACCCCGTCACCTCACCTACTATCCCGGCGAGTTCACTGATCGCGAGGTCCTGCCCGCAGCCGACGTTCACGGGCTCCTCACCGTCGTAGCGCTCCAGCAGGAGGAGACACGCGGAGGCCAGATCGTCCACATGCAGGAATTCGCGGCGCGGACGGCCGGAGCCCCAGAGCATGACCGTCGCCGAGCCGTCCCGTCGCGCCTCGTGGAAGCGGCGGATCAGCGCGGGCAGGACGTGCGAGGTCTCCAGGTCGAAGTTGTCACCCGGACCGTAGAGGTTGGTGGGCATGGCGCTGATGTACGCGACACCGTACTGCCGGCGGTAGGAGCGGATCTGCACGATCCCGGCGATCTTGGCCAGTGCGTACGCCTCGTTGGTCGGCTCCAACGGACCGGTGAGCAGGGCGCTTTCGGGGATCGGCTGCGGGGCGAGCCTGGGGTAGATGCAGGACGATCCGAGGAAGAGCAGCCGCTCCACCCCGGCGGCATGCGCCCCGGCGACGACGCTGAGCTGGATCCGCAGGTTGTCCTCCAGGAACTGCACCGGATACGTCTGATTGGCCATGATCCCGCCCACTTTGGCGGCGGCCAGCACCACGGCGTCGGGGCGGACCTCGCGGAGGAACGCCTCGGTCCGCGCGGCGTCCCGCAGATCGAGACGGTCACGATCGCGGGTGATCACCTGATACCCGGAGGCGGTGAGGCGGCGGACCACCGCCGAGCCGACAAGGCCGCGGTGGCCCGCGACCCATATGCGGGCGCCGGGTCGTAGGAGGGGGCGGACGGATTCCTGGGACGGGCCGGGGAGATCAGTCGTCATGGATCGGATTGTGCCAGCGGCCGCAGCGCGCGGTGACGTTTTACCGCAGATCACTCACAGTCCCGTATTTCGGCGGGAACGTACAGCACATGAGGCGAACACAGAGGGGGGAGACGTGGCCAAGACCGCACTCATCACCGGCGTGACCGGGCAGGACGGTTCGTACCTGTCCGAGCTGCTGCTCGACAAGGGGTACACGGTGCACGGCCTGATGCGCCGGTCGTCGAGCTTCAACACCGAGCGGATCGACCACATCTATCAGGGACCGGAACAGGAGGACCGCTCGTTCGTGCTGCATCACGCCGACCTCGCCGACGGGGTGGCGTTGGTGAATCTGCTGCGCGACATCCAGCCGGACGAGGTGTACAACCTGGGCGCGCAGTCACATGTCCGTGTCTCGTTCGACGCGCCGCTGTACACGGGCGACGTCACCGGTCTCGGCACCGTCCGACTGCTGGAGGCGGTCCGGGCCAGCGGGGTCGACACCCGGATCTATCAGGCCTCCTCGTCGGAGATGTTCGGGGCCTCCCCGCCGCCGCAGAACGAGCGGACGCCGTTCCATCCACGGAGCCCGTACAGCGTCGCCAAGGTCTACTCGTACTGGGCCACCGTCAACTACCGCGAGGCCTATGGGATGTTCGCGGTCAATGGGATCCTCTTCAACCACGAGTCCCCGCGCCGCGGCGAGACGTTCGTGACCCGGAAGATCACGCGGGGCGTGGCCCGGATCAAGGCGGGCCTGCAGACCCACCTCCACCTGGGCAACCTCGATGCCGTACGGGACTGGGGCTATGCCCCCGAGTACGTGGACGCGATGTGGCGGATGCTTCAGTGCGACAGCCCGGACGACTATGTCGTCGCCACCGGCGAGGGGATCAGTGTCCGGCAGTTCCTGGAGTACGCGTTCGAGCACGCCGGCCTGAACTGGCGGGAGCATGTGCGCTACGACGCCGCGTACGAACGCCCCAGCGAAGTCGACGCGCTGATCGGTGATGCCGCCAAGGCCGAGGAACTGCTCGGCTGGAAACCAGCGGTGCGAGCGCAGGAACTCGCCCGGATCATGGTCGACGCGGACATCCGCCAGCTGGCCGACCAACTCGCCGGGGCGGCCGTGCGGGTGGACCGATGAGAGGTCCCGCCACTCCCGCCCGCAGCACCGCCCCGCCGTCCACCCGGGTACGGGCCGGTGCGGCACTCCCCCACGACGCCCGGCCGTCGCACCCCACGACGGAGCCGGGGACCGCCCCGGACGCGACCTCGGAATCCACCGGCCGCCCGGTGGCCCCGGGCACGTCCACGTCGGTCCGGACCCCGGGTCCGGATCTCCCACTCGCCCCGGCCTGCGACGGGACGGAACGTCTCCGTCGCCAGTCGGACGAGGCATCAGTCGCGGCCGCCCGGCCGCAACTCGCTCTCACCTTCGGAGCTGCATGATGAAGAGAAGTACGGCGCGCAGGCACCGCGGACGCGGCAGGGCCCGTGCCGCGTCCGCGGTGCTCTGCCTGCTCGTCGGAGCCCTGTCCACCACCGCGTCCCAGGGCTCCCCCGCCGCGGCCCTCACCGCGCCGGTCTCCCTGACCGCCGACGACCTCACCACCTGGCAGACCAACGGCATCGTCTGGTCGATGGCCGCGTCGGACTCCGGTGTCGTGTACGCCGGAGGGACCTTCTCCACCGTCCGGCCTCCGGACGCGGCCGCCGGGACGTCGGAACAGCCCGCGGTCAACTTCGCCGCGTTCGACGCGGCAACCGGGGAACCGACCGACTGCAGCCTGTCGTTCACCCTCTCGTCGGGGACGGCGACCGTACGGGCACTGGCGCTCTCCCCCGACCAGAAGACTCTCTACGCCGGCGGACAGTTCGGGGCGGTGAACGGGGTCGGGGTGAGCAATATCGTCGCGATCGACACCGCCAGCTGCACCCCGCGCCAGGACTTCAAGTTCTCCGTCTCCGCAACGGTGCGGGCGCTGGCCGTCACGGCGGACACCGTCTACCTGGGCGGCGACTTCAACACCGTGGCGGGGCAGACCCGGAACAAGTTCGCCGCGGTCACCACCGGCGCCGCGCTGAAGCCGTGGAAGGCCAACACCGACGAGGTCGGCCGGGCCCTGGAACTGACACCCGACCAGAAACACGTCCTGATCGGCGGTGACTTCTTCACCGTCAACGGCACCACCTCGCACGCCCTGGCCGTCGTGGACGCCACCACCGGGGACGTGGACAAGAGCTACCCGGCAGGCTTCATTCCGAACACCTCCACGGTGCAGGACCTGACCACGGACGCCACCGGCTTCTACACCGCCAACGAAGGCACCGGAGGCGGTGTCTTCGACGGCCGGATCGCCCTGAACCTCAGCACCTTCGAGCAGCGCTGGCGGGACACCTGCCTGGGCGCCACCCAGGCCGTCCTCGTGCACGACGGTGTGCTGTACAGCGGGAGCCACGCGCACGACTGCGCCAGCATGGGCGAGTTCCCGGACCAGCCACGCAAGCACCTGCTGGCCCAGTCCGTCGACGACCCGACGCTGCTCCCCTGGTTCCCGGACACCAACGACGGCATCGGGGAACCGGTCGGGCCTCGGGTGATGGCGCAGACGGACAAGGACGGCCACCACTACCTGTGGGTGGGCGGCGAGTTCACCACCGTCAACAGCTCCGCACAGCAGGGCCTGACCCGGTTCGCGGACGGCCCCGACACAGGGAAGCCCTGGGTGCCCAACGTCAGCCTGTCCACCGTTCGGGCGGGCAGGGTGGTGGTCGACTGGCAGACCAGCTTCGATGCCGACGACGGTGAACTCACGTACCGGATCTACAAGGACGGCGCGAGCACGCCGGTGTACACCACGACGGGATACTCGCTGTTCTGGGACCGGCCGCAGCTGAGGTGGACCGACACGGACGTGGCGGCGGGCGAGACCCACTCGTACCGGATCACGGCGAGCGACGGGACCAACACCAGCGCCAAGTCGCCCGCGCTGTCCGCCACCGTGGCGTCGACGGACGAGAAGTACCCCGCCAGGGTGCTGGCGGACGGTGCGTCGCTGTACTGGCGGTACGACGAAGGCACCTCGACCTTCGCCGGCGACACCGGCAGCGGACTGGACAACGGATTCCTGCGCAACTCCCCCTCCTACCGGCAGACTCCGGCCGCTGTCGCGGGCGACTCGACCGCGATCGGCTTCAACGGATCGAACCAGTACGCGTACAGCAACAGGCGCCATGCGTCACCGACCAGGTTCTCGGTGGAGACCTGGATCAGAACCACGACCACCAAGGGCGGCAGGATCATCGGATTCGGCAATGTGACCATGCAGAACAGCACCCAGTTCGACAAGCATGTGTACATGCGCGACGACGGCCGGCTGGTCTTCGGGGTCTACAGCGGCAGTGCCAGAACCATCGCGACGACCGCGGCCTACAACGACGGCGCCTGGCACCACGTTGTGGCCACGCAGGGCACCGGTGGCTTGGCGCTGTACGTGGACGGGAAGCTCGTCGCCTCGAACGCCGCGTACACCAGCAACCAGAACTACAACGGCTACTGGCGGGTCGCCGGGGACAACCTGAGCAACTGGCCCGGCAAACCGACGAGCAACTTCTTCGCCGGGCAGATCGACGAGACCGCCGTCTACCCGACTGCGCTCAGCAGCGCGCAGGTCAGTGCCCACTACGCGCTGAGGACAGGTGAATGAGTCATCCGTTTCGGGCCGGTGCCGCCGTCGTCGTGCTGGCGGCGGCGCTGGCCGCCTGCGGCTCGTCCGCCGAGGAGAACGGAGCAGCCGGCGACGGGAGGCCGACAGCCTCCCGTACCCCGCTCACGACCCCCTCGGCCGGGCCCTCGGTCGCCGCGGCCGACGGCGCCCCGGCCGCCGGGACGAGCGAGCAGCCGAAACTGCCCACCGACGAACTCACCCCGGCCACCGGGTCGTTCACCGAGAAGCAGCGGGAGTATCTGGTCGACCGCGTGCCCAAGGGCATGGACCCGGCCGCCGTGCTCCAGACCGGTCAGGAGACCTGTGACAGGCTGACGTACCTCGTCAAGGTCGACCGGGACACGGCCGTCGGTGCCATCGTCGCGCGGGAGATCAGCGACGCCGAACCCGCCGTCGAACATCTCTGCACCCAGCACGCGGAGTTGGTACGGGAGGCATCGCAGGGTTACGCGGACGGCACGTACCAGGACAAGCAGATCCGTCCGGGCCGCTACCACGACGTGAGTCCCACCCTGAACTGCAGCTGGCAGATCACCGGGGAGAACGGCAGGAACCTGGCGTCGGGCTCCTCCACCTCCGGGAAGCGGGTCGCGATCACCGTTCCGAGGACGGCCCGTGTCTTCACCTCCACAGGCTGCTACGCCTGGCTGCCCGAAGGGGGGCGCGGATGAACAGACTGCCGATAGCGGTGGCGATCCCGACGAAGAACGAGGGCCTGAACATCGCCGAGGCGGTGCAGTCGGTGCTCGGCCACTTCGAGGCGGTCGTCGTCGTCGACTCGAACAGTACGGACGACACGGCAAAAATCGCGCAGGAGTGCGGTGCCGAGGTCATCACCTACACCTGGGACGGTGGCCATCCGCGCAAGAAACAGTGGTGCCTGGACCATGTCCGCACGGACCTGGACTGGATCCTGCTGCTCGACGGCGACGAGCGGCTCAGCCCCGGACTGCTGGCCGAACTGCGGCAGATCTTCACCGGTCCCGGCGCACCGAAACCGGCCGCGTACGACGTACCGCTGAGCTACTGGTTCTGCGGGAAGCGGCTGCGGCACGGATACACGATCCGCAAGCGGTCGCTCACCGACCGGACCCGCTGCCGGTATCCGGAGGTCGGTGATCTCGACGCGCCGGGCATCGGCGAGGTCGAGGGGCACTACCAACCGATCGCCGACTCGGTCGGTACGCTCCGCAATCCGATCGAGCACCGGGATCTCGATCCGGTCACCGCCTGGTTCGAGCGGCACAACCGGTACTCGGACTGGGAGGCCTGGCTGGAGCACCATCCCGAGGTCAGGGAACAGGTGCGGAAGGCGAAGTCGCGTCAGGGGCAGGTGTTCCACAAGGCGCCCTTCAAACCCCTGGTGTCGTTCGCGTACATGTATGTGTACCGGCGCGGGTTCCTGGACGGGCGGGCGGGCTTCGACTTCGCACTGGCGATGAGCTTCTACCGTTGGCAGATCGCGCTCAAGTCCAGGGAGGGGAAGACAGGTTGACCCTTCAGGCCCTCCGGCGGACCACGTCCTCGTAGGCCTTCCGGAGGGTCCGGGTCACGACGTCGATGGTGAAGTGCTCCTGGACCAGGTTCCAAGCAGCCTTTCCGGCACGTTCGTTGGCCTCCGGTTCCAGGAGTTCCAGGATCGACTCGGCCACCTTCAGCGCGTTCCTCCGGTCCTCGCCGACCCTGCTGTCGATCACCCGTCCGGCCCCGGCCCGTGCGACGTCGGGTCCCAGGCCGCAGGTGCGGGTGATGACCACAGGGGTGCCGACGGACATGGCTTCGAGGACGGAGACGCCCAGGGGTTCCTCGATCGACGGCAGTACGTACACATCGGCCTGCCGCCCCGCGGCCAGGACCTCTTCGTGGCCGAGCGGTCCCACATGGTCGAGGGAGTCCCTCACGCCCAGGCGACGGGCCAGTTCAAGGGTTGCGGGCAGCGCCCCGGTATCGGGTCCGGCCAGCACGAACCGGACGTCCGGGTACGCGGCCAGGACCGCCGGCATCGCACCGACGAAGTCCTCGGGCCGTTTGCGCGCCTGGATCCGGGCCAGGAAGAGGACCGTCGGCGGCCGGTCCGCGTCCCGGGCGGGCCGCCGCTCCTGCGGCCGGACACCGTTGACCAGCCGTACGGTGCGGGTCAGTGGCACCGGCGCGGCGACGGCCTGGACATCGAGACGTTCCTTCTCGGTCAGGTGCAGCACGACGTCGGCCTCGCGCAGCACCTTGCGCACTCCCAGCAGGTCGGTCAGCCGGGCGACACGGTTCTCGGTCGGGTCCACCATGCCGTGGGTCTGGACGACCAGGGGGGTGCGGGTGGCCAGCGCGAGCAGCGCGGCGGGCAGCGTCACCAGGTCGCGCATCAGATGGACGTGGACGAGGTCGGCACCGTGCATCATGCGGCGGGCGGAGCGGAGCAGCGCGCCCGAGGTGATGCCGCTGACCTCGAACACGGGGAGCAGATGACGGGCCTGGAAGAGATGGACCGGTACGCCCTCGACCTCGCGCGGCAGGGGGCCTTCGAAGCCGTCGCCCAGTGCCATGATGCGGGCGTCGTCGCCTCCGGCCCGTTGGACCTTGGACAGGTTGAGCGCGACCCGCGTCGGGCCGCCGAACGCATGGTCCGGGGTGTGCAGTGTGACGATGTGCAGGATCCTCACCAGGGCCCCCTCAACCTCTGCCGATCCTGCACAGCCTAGTCATCCAAAGCCCCCCAAGTGGGTTGATTCGTTAGAGTGTTCACAGGTCCACGGAACGGGGAGCAGATGACGTCCGTGCATGAGGCGGCGCCGTCCGCACCCACATCGGAGCACGGACCGCGGGATCCGGTCCGGCCGCCGGTGAGGCCCATGTCGTGGGCGATGCTGTCGCGGGCCATGGCCGTGCCTCTCATCCTGGGACTGGTCTGTTTCCTGCCCGCGGTGATCGCCGCACAGCCGGGGACGGGCGTCCGGGACACGGCCTACTGGCTGCAACTGGTGCTGACCTGCTACGCGGGGGCCCGGCTCGCCACGATGATCCTGTCCACGCGGCGGCGTCTGCTGCAGGGCGTGTTCTGGATGTTCGTGTACATCGCGATGGGGGTGGCCCCGTTCGCCCAGGCGGTCATCGGGCAGACACCGACTCCGATGGTGGGGCCGCGGTCGGATCTGGTGACGGCCATCGCGCTGGTCCTGGTGGGGTGTGCGGCCTTCGATCTCGGGGCGCTGCTGGCGTCCCGTCGTCCGCTGCGCCGTCGCGGCACCAGGCGTCCGGGGCGCGGCCCGGCCGTCGCGCACCGGGGCCGGCTCGGGCTGCTGGTGGTGCTGGCCTTCGTGGCGAGCGGCTACTACATCCTGAAGCTCGGCGGACCCGGCGTCTTCTTCACCAGCCGTCAGGAGCTCAGCGCGTCCGTCGCGGTCAGCGGGGTGGCCTCGGAGCAGTCCCAGGTGGGGTCGGCCTTCCTGAAGGGGTTCGGCACGGTTCCCGCGTTGCTGGCGCTGCTCTTCTTCACCCGCCGGCTGGTGACCTCCCGCAGGGCGCGGCGTTCACCGTCGACGGTTCTGGTGTGGTGCGGGCTGCTGATCCTCAATGTCATCGTGAACAACCCGATGTCCAACGCGCGTTACTGGTTCCTGACCGTTCTGGTCTCGCTCCTGTTCACCGCTTTTCCGAGCAGTGCGGCGGTGTACCGGTCGGTGCTGGCCCTGGGAGTGGTCGGGGCGCTCGTGCTGTTCCCGTACGCGGACCGTTTCCGTTACGACAGTGCCGGATACCGGCCGGTGGAGTCGTCATCGGTATTCGAGCCGCTGGCCACCAAGGACTACGACCAGACGGTGATGTTCGCCAACACAGTGACGTGGGTGGACGCCCACGGCCACACCTTCGGGCGTCAACTGGCGGGCTCCGCCTTCTTCTTCGTTCCGCGTTCGGTGTGGAGTGGAAAGCCGGAGGACACCGGGGTGCGTGTCGGGCAGTGGATGGGGATGAACATGACCAACCTGTCGGCGCCTCTGTGGACCGAGCTCTGGGTCGACTTCGGCGCGCTGGGCGTGGTCGGCGGTCTCCCCCTCATCGGGTATGCCGCGGCACGGACCGACCGGCGTTACGCGCGTGCGGTGTCCCGGGACGGTCCGGGTCCCGGGAGCGTTCTGGCCGTCGCCGCACCGCTGATCGCCGGGTACTCCTTCATTCTGCTGCGTGGTCCCCTGCTGCAGTCGGTCGGGAAGGCCGCGATCGCGGCGCTCTGCCTGCTGCTGATCACCGGTTTCAGGGAGCGGAGCGGACCGCGTCCGCGCTGACGGCGATCCGTCCGGTCGCGGTTCCGCGACGCAGCCGGACCACCCGGGTCCAGGTGGCCGCCGCCTTGCAGACGGATCCCAGGCACAGACCCCAGGCCGCACCCGGCACCCCGCCGAGCAGGTATCCACCGGCGAGGAAGCCGACGGCGGCGAGGGAGAAGACCACCTGGATGGAGAGGGTGGTGCGCGGGTCGAGCATCCGGAGCGCCAGCAGCCCGCAGGTGCCGACGGCCATCGCGGCGTACTGGCTGCCGGTCGCCGGGAGCAGCGCGGCCGCCGTGGGCCAGGTGTCGCCGAGCAGGTGGCGGCCGATTCCGTCGGGCAGCAGGGCGAGCGCGGCGGCCCAGGCCGCGGCCGTGGCGGCCAGGACTGCGGCGAGCGTCGCCGCGGCGCGGACCCTGCGCCGTTCGGAAGCGATCCGGCCGAGCAGCGGCGGGCCGAAACCGGTGGCCGAGGTGAACAGCACGTTCAGCGGCCCGAAGAGGGTGGTCGCGCCGCGCAGGGCGCCGACCACCAGGGGGTTGCCGACCGTGCCCAGTCCCAGGACGGAGAGCTGGCTGGTGGCGTTGCCGACCCCGAACTCCACCACGAAGCGCCGCCCCAGATGTCCACGGCGCAGCAGCGCCTTCAGCCGCAGGGGTGTACCGGCCACTCTGCGGTGCAGCAGGGCGGCCGACAACAGCAGGGCGGGCAGCGCGGACAGTCCCCATACGGCGACGAGCCGCGCGGGCCCGGCACCGGCCGGCTGGGCGGCCAACGCGCCCAGTCCGCAGCCGAGTCGGAGCGCGTCGCTCACCAGGGCCAGGTGCGGGAGGTGAAGGGTGGAGAAGGCGTAGCGCATGGTGTCCTGCCCCAGCACCACCGGCAGGACGGCTCCCAGCATCAGCAGGGCTCGGGCGGTGGCCCCTTCCAGGGGCAGGGCGACGGCGGCGAGCAGGGCGCCGAGCACGGCCGCGGCGAGCAGGGTGAAGGTCACCGCCGACCGGCACGCACCGCGCACCTCGTCGCTCGCGCCGCGCCGCAGCACCAGTGGCTGCCCGGTGTAGGCGCCGGAGATCCCGAGCAGCACGGTGAAGACGAGGTAGACCGCCGAGAAGCGGGCAAAGTCGGCCACGGTGGAGAGCCGTGCGGCACTCACCAGCACCAGGATGTTGGTGAGTGCCGCCACGCCCTGGTCCGCGACCGAGCAGACGATCGCGGACGGTGCCCTCATCCGGTCCCCGCGGTGGGGTCGAAGGAACGCAGGCCGAGTGTGTCGGCCGGGTCGCCGGTGTGTGCCGGGCCGCGGCCGCCGTCGTCCCGGCCCGCGGCGGAGCCGTGACCGGCTCTGCCCGCACGGTGCTCGGCGGCCCTCTTGCGGGCCCGGCGGTCGTGGCGGCTGCGGCCGGGGTGCAGCAGGGCGCCGAGTACGGAACCTCCGGCCGCCTCGATGATCTCGCGGATCCGCTCCAGGTCGCTGCGGTGCACCTCGCGGGGTTCGCAGACCACCATGACCCCCTCCACCCGGTCGATCAGTGCGACGGCGTCCGCGTAGGAGAGCACGGGCGGGGCCAGCACGATGACGACGGCGCCCGGCCGGTCACCCTCGGCGACGATCCGTCCGACCGGCGCGGAGGTGAGGGCCCGCGGCACGTTGTCCGTGCGTCGGCCCGCTATCAGGGTGAAGGCGCCCGACCCGGGTACGTCCACGTTCATCCGGCTGTCCGCGGGCCAGGTCCGCCGCCCCTGCGAGGCCCGTCCCGGCCCGGTTCCCTGCACGGCCGGACCGAGGTCCCTGGCCAGCGAGGGGGTACGCAGATCCGCCTCGACCAGGAGGACGTCCCGCCCCATCTCGGCGAAGGCCGCGGCCAGGTTGGCCGCGGCGGCGGCCGCCGCCGCGTCGTCCCCGCGCGGGGCTGTGACCAGGAGTCTGCGACGCCGGGCGAACGACGGGTCGTAGGCGAGCCGGAAGGCGACCGCCCGGTACTCCTCGGCGAGCCGGCTGCCGCCGCGTCCGATGGCGAGCAGGGAGCCCGCGGACGCGCGCTCCCTGGGCAGGGTGCCGAGCAGCGGGGCGCCGAGCGCGTGGACCAGCTCCCGGGTGGACCGTACGGCCGGGTCGAACACCAGACGCACCCACGACAGGAGCAGTCCGAGTGCGAGCCCGACGACGCCGCCCAGTCCGAGCAGCAGGGGCAGTCCCGCACCGGTGGGCTTCGTGGGCGCGACGGGCTTCTTCGTCAGATAGCCCGGAGTGGTGTCCAGGGCGCGCAACTCCGCTATCTTCCTGCTGAGTTCGGAGATGGAGACCACGAGGTTGGCGCGTGCGCTGGTGACGTCGTCGCTCGCCCCCTCCTGCTGCGCCAGTTGGTCGCGCTGCGTGGTGAGGGGGTCGAGCTGCGCACGGTATCCGTCGACCATGTTGGCGATGCTGTTCTCGGTGCGCTGCCTGCGGATCTCCAGGTAGGCGTCGGCGAGCGCCTGGGCCCGCGCCTTCGCCACGGCGGGGGTTCGGCCGGTGTAGGCGAAGCGGAGCGCCAGGGTGTTCGGCGGATTGGTGACCTGGAGCCCCGACAGCAGGGTGCCGACCTCGACCCGGTCGCCCTGCCTGGCCAGGGAGCCGGCGGCCAGGCTGCCCACGGTGTCGCTGACGGCGGTCTGCCGCTCGGAACCGATGTTGATGCCCTTGTCGGCGGAGGCGCCCGCGGCGAAGGGGTCCGAGGCGGCCGAGCGTACGACCACCTCGCCCGTCGAGGTGTAGCTCTCCTCACTGCTCAGGGCGAGCCAGCCACCGCCGAGCAGTCCGAGGGCCACGCCGAGGGCGAGCAGGGCGCGGTAGCGCAGGAGCTGGCGGAACTGGTCCCTGAGCAGCGCGGGTTCGTCCTGGTCCTCGAGGGCGCGGATCGGCTGAGTCATCGGCGTGGTCCCCCTTGTGCGTCCGCGAGTGCCTCGGTGAGCAGGGCGTCGAAGCGGGCCAGTGCCGCTTCCCGGCTCAGGTGACGTGCGACGTACTGCGGTCCGTTGGCACCGAGCCGGTCCGCCTCGGCCGGCGCCTCGGCGAGCTTGCGTACGGCCGAGAGCAGCGCGGCAGGATCCTCCGGGGCGACGAGGATCCCCGCGCCGGACCGTTGGATCTCCTGGGCGGCGCCCCCCTCCTCGGCGACCGAGGCGACGACGGGGCGGCCGGCTACGAAGTACGAGGTGAGTTTGGAGGGGACGCTCATGTCGAGCACGGATGCCCGCTGGGTCACCGTGAGCACGTCGGCGGCGGCGAGGACGTCCGTGAAGTCGTCCGGGTCGGCCGGTGGCAGGAAGTCGATGTTGCGCAGTCCTGTCGCCCGTGCCAGCAGTGCGTCGCGCTGGTTCCCGTCCCCCATCAGCACGACCTGGATGTCCGGGGCCAGCCGGGCCGCGTCGACCAGGATCTCCAGGCCCTGTTTGAGCCCCATGTTCCCGGAGTGCAGCACCACGGGAGTCCCCTCGCTCCAGCCGAGTCTCGCCCGGGTCCGTGCGCGGTCGCCCGAAGGGGGTGGCACGTGCGACCAGTTGGGGACGGTGCGGATTCGGTCCGGGTCCACCCCGTAGGCGGTGACGCGCGGGACGAAGCTCTGGTGGATGACTCCGACGAGGGCGGCGCCGCGCAGGGCGTAGCGTTCGGCCGCCGAGGCGGCGGCTGCCGCCCGGCCGCCGCCGGGCATCCCGCTCTGCGCGGCCGCGGCACCCATCAGGTCCTGCACGACCGGTATGTGCGGGATGCGGTGGCGGCGGGCCAGCCGGGCCGCGATGACCCCTCCGGCGAGGCTCGGCATCTGGGAGACCACCGCGTCCATCGAGCGCGGCAACCGGGTGGACAGCAGGCCGTGTCCCAGCACGGTCGCCTCGAACGCGGCTCTGCGCAGGGCGGTCTGACGGGGTGGTACGTAGTGTCTTCGTCGATGGACGGTCACCCCGGAGCGCTGTTCGGTGACCCGCCACACCCCCCGGTACTCCGTCTCGGTGCGCCAGGAGGGGTAGTGCGGCATGCCGGTCAGCACATGGGTCCGGGCCCCGGATGCGGCCCAGTGCTCGGCGAGCTGCGTGGCATACGGTCCGATGCCGGTCAGCTCCGGCGCGTAGTTGGTCGAGACGATCAGCAGAGTGCGTCCCTCGAACGGCTTGTGACGATCGGCATCGGACATGGATGTTCGCCTTCCCCCCGGAGCCTTCTGCGTTCCCCCCAAGGAACAGCCCCAAATGTGAGCTTATCCGTTCACGAGATGCGCAACCGGCCTTCACAGTAAGGTCATTGCACCATCAACACCGATGCCGATATCCCGCAGCACCGGATGCCATGTCCGGACAACCGCTGCCGGGCACGGACATCACGTTCACCGTGGGGGGAGAGAACGGATGGTGCACAGGGTCGGTTACGCGCCGGGGGTCTACGACCTGTTCCACGTAGGGCATCTCAACATCCTGCGGCACGCCCGCAGTCAGTGCGACTACCTCGTCGCCGGCGTCGTCTCGGACGAGATGGCCGCACGGGCCAAGGGGCACAAGCCGGTGATTCCGCTCCAGGAACGACTGGAGATCGTTCGCAGCATCCGCTACGTGGACGCGGCGTTCGTCGAGACCGTGCCCGACAAGGTCGAGACCTGGCAGCAGGTCAGGTTCGACGTCATCTTCAAGGGGGACGACTGGCGGGACACCGAGAAGGGCAGGCGGCTGGAGCGGGACTTCTCCGGGGTCGGCGTCGAGGTGGTGTACTTCCCGTACACCGTGCACACCTCCAGCACCCAGCTGCGCCGGGTGCTGGACGCGCTCGTCAGTCCGCAGTCCGGAGCGCTCTGAGCTCCCCGAACCACTTGGCGAGGAACGCCATCAGGAACATCGCGTGCACGGCGGCGAGGACCAGGTAGCCGATCCGGAACGCGGCCGGGTCACCGAGCAGGAGGAAGACCAGGCAGAACACCCCGTAGTCGGCGGGCAGCAGCGCCACGGCCCGGATCCGGGAGACGTGGGCGGACGCGCTGCCGTCCGCCGTCGCGGGAGCGGCCTTGCTGCCCAGCTGCTCGCGCAGCAGACCGGCACAGAAGGTCAGCACGGCGGTGAACAGGAATCCCAGTGGAAGGAGCAGCCAGCCCTCGGCCGGCAGCGCGAAGAAGCGCCGGAACGAGATCAGTACGGCGGTGTGCACGAGGATCATCTTGGCGCAGTCCACGACATGGTCCAGCCACTCGCCGTCCGGCCCTCCGGTGCCGGTCAGCCTGGCCAGTTGCCCGTCGGCCGAGTCGAGGGCGAAGCCGAGGACGAGACCCGCGTACACCGCGACCGCGAGCCCCCACGACGGCCGGACGAGAGCCACGGCAGCGAGGGCGGAGAAGGTGAACGCCGCGCTGGTGAGCGTGACCTGATTGGGAGTCAGTCCGATGCGGTATGCACCGGCCGCGAGCAGGCGGCCGGCCGGACGGTTCACGTACCGCGAATAGAGCGACACCCCCTTGGCGGTCTTCTGCGCACCGCGCAACTCGCGCAGAACCGTACCTGAGCTTCCCATGCGCCCCCCAGCGTGTCGCGGTTGCCGGCGGGCCCGCGGTGCGGCGCGGGCCCTGCCACCGAAGCCGCATCATGGCACGCGGGCCGTGCCGGGCGGGGCCACTCGCACGCCCCGGTCGGCGATCCGTTCCCGACGGGCCCGTCTCAGGCGGTCGGTACGCGGCACTCGGGATGCCCCCAGCCGTTCGGGTTCTTGGCGATCAACTCCTGTGCGGCGTAAGACTTTCCGCAGTGGCAGCGGCCCGCGTACCTGGCCCGGATCGTTCCGCCGGACCGTGCCGGACGCGCCGCTCCCGCCGTCTTCTTCACGGGACCGCCCCTGCTCCCCCGCCCGGTCGCGCGAGCGGGGTCGGGAGTCGGCAGCGGCGAGCCGTGCGCGGAACCGGCCGGCTGCTGGGCCACCGCGGCGTCACCGGCCGCCTGATCGGCAAGGGCGTTGAGCGGGTCGCCGTCCACCTGATGGGCCGGCACGTACACGAACCTCACGGCCCGGCCGGTCAACAGGGCGTCGATCCGGGCCACCAGATCACGGTTGGCCACCGGCTTTCCGGCCGAGGTCTTCCAGCCGTTGCGCTTCCACCCCGGCAGCCACTTCGTCACCGCGTTCATCGCGTACTGCGAATCCATCCGGACCTCGATCGCCAGGGACGGATCCGTCGACTCCAGCAGCTCCCGCAGTGCGGTGAGTTCGGCGACGTTGTTGGTGGCGGTCCCCAGCGGTCCCGCTTCCCAGCGTTCCGGACGCCCCTGGGTGTCGGCCACGACCCACGCCCAGGCGGCAGGCCCCGGATTGCCCTTCGATGCCCCGTCACACGCGGCGATGATGCTCTCGTTCATGCCCTTGATCATGCCAGCGCCGCACCGTGCCCCGGACCGCCCCACCCTCGACACCCCGTGACGCTGAGTGACGATTCGAGGTGCGGTGGACCGTCGACGCTGGTTCTCTGATGGAGCAAGCTCTTCCCAACCGCACAAGGAGCGATGATGAGCGTTGCACGTGAATCCGGTGACCGTGCGCAGCAGATGCGCGAGAAGGCCCGGCACATGACCGAAGCCGCTGAGCGCACCACCGACCCTGAGCAGCGCCAGCGGCTCCAGGAGAAGGCCCGGAAGCTGCAGGAGCAGAGCGATCAGCAGCGCAACCCCGGCGGCGGCAACACGCGCCCGCCGAAGTAGCACTCGGTCACTTCACCTGCGTCACTCAGTACCTGCCTCAGGCATCCGGCCGGCGGTTTGCCGCTCCTCGACGAGTGAGTGGCGAGCCGTCGGCCGCTCCGCGTCCCGGCGTCCCGGTTCCGCCGCGCCGACGCAGGGCGCCGCAGGGTGACGCATCTGTCGCCCGGGCTGTGCGCCCGGCCGCACGAAGAGCGGATCGGGACCGGGTGGGGTATTCCGGAAACATGGCATACAGGCGCTTCCTGCGGACGTTCCGCGAGTCCCCCGGCCGCAGGAACGCACTCCTCGCGGTGCCTTTCGCACTGATCGCCGCCGTGCTGGTGGTGGACATGGTCACGCCACCGGATGTCCATCTCGGTCCGTTCCTGGTGGCGGCCCCCGCGGTGGCCGCCTCGTTCACCGGGCCGCGGATGACCGCACTCGTCGGCGCGGTCGCGGTGCTGGCCCAGGTCCTGGTGGCCGTGGAGAGCAGCACCCCCGGCGACCTCAATCACACCTACCAGATCGTCGCGCTCGTCCTCATCTCCGCTTTCGTCACCGTCTTCGCCCATCTGCGCGTACGCAATGAACAGGCGGTCAGCCGACTGCGTTCGGTGGCCGAGGCGGCCCGGCGCGTGGTGCTGCGACCGCTGCCGGTCCGAAGCGGTTCGCTGCGCATCTCGTCGGTCTATCTCGCCGCCGAGGCGGAGGCGCAGATCGGGGGCGACCTCTTCGCGTCCGCCCGCACCTGCCACGGAACCCGCATGATCATCGGTGATGTACGGGGAAAGGGGCTGGCCGCGATCAGCGAGGCAGCCAGCGTGCTGGGGGCCTTCCACGCTCTTTCCCGTCAGGATCTGCGGCTGCCGGAACTGGTCACGCATCTGGAGGGGAGCATCGACCCGGACCAGAACCACATGGGTGAGGACGGCGAGGACAACGACGTGGAAGTGGACCTCGCGGAGTCCTTCGTCACCGCCGCGGTGCTCGACATCCCCGATCCCGGCACCGAACTCTGTCTGGTCAGCTGTGGTCACCCACCGCCGCTCCTGCTGCGCGCGGGTGAGGTGATCGCGCTCGATGTACGCGTGCCGGCTCCGCCCCTCGGTCTGCGGCATCTGCTGGTCACGGAGCACGAGATGGAGACCTTTCCCTTCGGCGTGGGCGACACCCTGCTCCTGTACACGGACGGTGTCATCGAGGCCCGGAACGGGGCAGGGGCCTTCTACCCGCTCCAGGAGCGGGCGGCATCGCGGTGCGGCCAGTCACCGGAGACGCTGCTGAAGTTCCTGTGCGCCGACCTCGTCCGCCACGCCGGCGGCCGTCTCGGCGACGACGCGGCCCTGGTCGCCATCGAGCGGCTTCCGCCCACCGGGTGAAATGCCGGGCCCGCCCGCCGGGAGCGGCGGACGGGCCCGGCGGACGCTCCGCCCGGCTTTCCCGGGGTGGTACGGAGCCGCTGTCCGCGGTGTCCGGGCCCGGCCGGAGCTCTACCGGCTTCCGGTCGGGGCGTGCTCCGGGGCCGACAGGGCCTCCCGGGAGACCAGCGCGGTGGAACCCGGAGCCGTACAGGCATGGGCGCCCGCCACCGCGCCGAGGCGGGCGCACTCCAGGACGTCCCGGCCCGCGAGTCTTCCGTAGAGGAAACCGCAGACGAACGCGTCGCCCGCGCCGTTGGAGTCCACCACGGGTGCGGGCGGGACGGTCGCGGGGATGTGGTGCGGTACCGGGCCGCCGTCCCGGGTGAGGACGTAGGAGCCGTCCGCGCCCGCTGTGGCGACGACGGTCTCCGCGCGGCCCTCGCGGAGGATCTCGTGCATCAGGTCGGTGGTGTGCTCGCCCGCGCCCGCCGCGCTGAGGAAGACGAGGTCGGAACGGAGCGCGAACTCCCGGTGGTGGTCCGCCAGCCCGTCCCAGTCGTGCAGATCCGTGGAGACGGGGACACCGAGTTCCTCGATGTCGTCGTAGAGGAACCGCGCGAAGTTCATGAGGGAGAGGTGGACGTGGCGGGTGCGCCGCAGCCGGGGCAGGTAGAAGTCCCTGGGCATCCGCAGGTCGGCCGGGTCGCGGCTGTCGTAGAAGGACATCCGCCGCCCCGTCGCGTCGACCAGATTGACCGCACGGCGGGTTCCCGCGGAGGAGATGAGCGGGACGAACTCCACGTCCCCCGCGGCCATGCGCTCACGGACCTGCGTGCCGATCCAGTCGTCGCCGATGCAGTCGAGCAGTGCGACGTCGAGGCCGAGCGCCCGCGTTCCGAGGGCCACGTTCCCTCCGGTGTGACCGGGCCACTCCTCGATGGGGCCGACGTGGACCGAGTCGGCCGCCGGGACCGGCAGGGAGTCGACGCGGACGATGGTGTCCACCCCGCTGCCTCCGACCACCAGAACGTCGTACTGTGCATGTCGTTGGGTCAAGATTCCGCCTCTCCGGTTCCCGCCGCGGCTCAGTATGACGGGGGCTCGCGCGGAGATTCCACCCGTCCGTACCCGGAGTGCCAGGGTCCGGATCACCCGTCCGACGGTGCGGGAGCGGGGTCAGGCGACCAGGGGCCGGTCCTGGGGAGCGATGGGCGCCGGAAGTGCCGTCGAACCGTTCAGATAGCGGTCCGTCGCGGCCGCGACGGACCGCCCCTCCGCGATGGCCCACACCACGAGCGACTGGCCGCGCCCCGCGTCACCCGCGATGAACAGCCCGTCGGTCCCGGTGCGGCCCGCACGGCCGGCCGGCTCCCCCGCTTCCGCGGTCGCGGCCGCGAAGGCGGCGTTCCGGGCGAAGTTCCCCCGGTCGTCCAGGATGAGCCCGAGCTGCCGCATCAGTCCGGTGTCCCGCTCGGGGCCGAAGAAACCGAGCGCGAGCAGCACCAGATCCGCCGGGATCACTCGCTCCGTCCCCGGCCTCGGCCTTCTGTCCCGGGGCTCCACCTCTGCCAGCCGCAGCGCGCGCACCCGGCCCGACCGGTCCCCTTCGAAGCTGAGGGTGGCGCTGGAGAAGACTCTCGGATCCGTCCCGTCCTGCTCCCGCGCCTCCTGATGCGCATGGGATATCCGGTAGACCTTCGGGTACACCGGCCATGGCTCGCTGTCCCGTCGGATGTCCCCCGGCTCCGGATTGATGTCCAGCTGCACGACGGAGGCAGCTCCCTGGCGCAGCACGGTGCCCAGACAGTCCGAGCCGGTGTCCCCGCCACCGACGATCACCACGTTCCTGCCCTCGGCGGTGACCACGGGTACGTCGCGGTCACCCTCGGCGACCCGGTTGGCCAGGGTCAGGTACTCCATGGCCTGGTGGATGCCGTGGAGTTCACGGCCGGGGACGGGCAGCTCCCGTCGCCCCGTGGCTCCCACGGCGACGACGACCGCGTCGTGCCGTGACGCGAGCTCACCGGCGTCGAGATCGTGACCGATGTCGACACCGGTGCGGAAGGTCGTGCCCTCCGCCCGCATCTGGTCGATGCGTCGGTCCAGGTGGCACTTCTCCAGCTTGAACGCGGGGATGCCGTAGCGCAGCAGCCCGCCGATGCGGTCGGCGCGCTCGTACACGGCAACGGCGTGACCGGCACGGGTGAGTTGTTGTGCCGCCGCCAGCCCGGCGGGACCCGAGCCGATGACTGCGACGGTCCTGCCGGTGGACCGCGCGGGCGGCTGCGGTGCCGTGTACCCGCGGGCCCAGCTCTGGTCGGCGATCGCCTGTTCGACGTTCTTGATCGTCACCGGATCGGCGTTGATGGTGAGCACGCAGGCGTCCTCGCACGGTGCCGGGCACAGCCGCCCGGTGAACTCCGGGAAGTTGTTCGTCGCATGCAGCCGCTCGGCCGCTGCCCACCAGTCGCCCTTGTGCGCGTACGCGTTCCACTCGGGGATGAGGTTTCCCAGCGGGCAGCCGCTGTGGCAGAACGGTACGCCGCAGTCCATGCACCGCCCCGCCTGCTCGGACACCAGCGGAAGTCTCGCCTGCCCTGCGTAGACCTCGTTCCAGTCGCTCAGCCGTTCCTGCACGGGGCGTGCGGGTACGGGCCGACGGGGAGTCCTGAGGAAGCCGTGGGGGTCGGTCATGCTCCGCCTCCGTCGCTCACTCGCGGTGCACAGGCGTTACGGCCAGACTACGCCCGCACACCATGAGGGCCACGTGCCCCGAGCAGCGGTTTCCGCGCAGACATGGGCTCACGGATGCTCGCGCCGACGGGTCCGGCGCCGGACCGGCCACACCGGTGGTGGATCCCCGGCCGCGGTCGTAGCGTCGACTCAGGAACAACCGCTGGAGGAAGGGCGCCGCGCCGGCGACCGCTTCCGGCGTACGGGACACATCGGGCGCTCGGGGAGCCACCGGGCCCGGACGAGGTATCTGGGGAGCCGCCATGCAGGGGAAAAGGTTCAGGACAGCGGTCATGCTGTGCGCTGCGGCGGCGCTCGCGACAGCGGTGTCACCGGCATCCGCTGCCACGTCCGCGGCGTCCTCGGGACCCGCTCGTGTCGCAGTCGTCGACTGTTTCTCGGAGCCACAGGTACGCCCCGGTGACTTCCTGATCGCCTGCGGGGACGGCAACAACCACCTCATCGGGCTGCAGTGGTCGGACTGGGGAGACACCTCCGCCAAGGGCAGCGGCTTCGACTCGGTGAATGACTGTCAGCCCTACTGCGCCGCAGGCAGGTTCCACTCCTATCCGGTGGTCGTCAGTCTGGACCGCCCGCAGTCCTGGGAGAAGCGCCCCGAGCTGAAACACTTCACCCGGATGCAGCTCACGTACACCGGGGACAGGCCGGCCCATACCGAGCAGCACGAGACCTACGAACTCTGGGACTGACCGTTCCCGCGGCCCTGCAAGGGATGCCCCGCGGTCGCGACGTGCCGCGCCGCCGCTTCGCGGCCGGGTACCCGCTCGTAGGGTGACCCGGTGAACGAACGCGAGACCAGCGGGGGCACGGGCGGCCGACGACCGGGCTACGCGGCCGCAGCGGTGGTGTTCGCCATCGGGATGGCCAGGACCACCCTGCCGACCCCGCTCTACGGGCTCTACCAGGAACAACTCGGGTTCACCGAGCTGATGGTGACGGTGATCTTCGCCGTGTACGCCGTCGCCGTGATCACCGTGCTGCTGGTCGTGGGGAACTACTCCGATGCGGTCGGCCGCAGGCCGGTGCTCCTGTGTGCCATGGTTCTGTCGGCCGCCAGTGCGGGCTGCTTCCTCCTGGAGCGCGGTCTGCCCCTGCTCTTCGCAGGGCGGCTGCTGTCCGGCTGCGCGGCCGGTCTGCTCAGCGGTGCGGCGACGGCGGCCGTCATCGAACTGGCCGGACCGGGACAGAAGGCACGGGCCGGGTTCGCCGCCACCGCGGCGAACATGGGCGGTCTGGGCTGTGGGCCGCTGCTCTCCGGCCTCCTCGCGCAGTACACCCGCTGGCCTCTGGCGCTGCCGTTCTGGGTGCATCTGGGGCTGGTCGCGGTGGCCTGCGGGATCATCCGGTCGCTGCCGGAGACCGTTGCGGAGCCGATCCGATGGCCGCCGCTGGCCCCGCAGGGAGTGACGGTGCCGGCCGAGGTGAAGGGCGTGTTCGCGCCCGCCTCGCTGGCGGCGTTCGCCGGGTTCGCGCTGCTCGGCCTGTTCACCGCGGTCGCACCGAGTTTCGCCGCACGGACGCTCGGGGTGCACAACCTGGCTGTTTCGGGTGCCGTGGTGTTCTCCGTCTTCCTCGCCTCGACCGCCGGGCAGTTGCTGACGCAGCGGATCGGGGCGTGCCGGGCGCTCCCCGTGGGGTGCGGCATCCTCGTGGCCGGCCTGCTGCTGGTGGCATCCTCACTGGTCGCCGAGTCCATGCCGCTGCTCGTCCTGGGGGCCCTGGGCGGCGGCACCGGTCAGGGTCTGGCCTTCCGTGCGGCGCTGACCCAGGTCGGCGACGCGGCCCCGGCGCGGCATCGCGGGGGCACCATTTCCGCCTTCTTCGTCGTCGCCTACGCCGGGATCTCGGTCCCGGTGGTCGGGGTCGGGGCCATGGCCACCTGGCTCGGGCTGCGGCAGGCCGGGCTGATCTTCACCGGCTGCGTGATGCTGTTGGCGGCGGGCGCGGGAACGTACGCCGCGCTCAGGCCGCCGAGCGGAGCGTGACGCTCACGGCGCCGGCCGTTTCGCCGGCATCCACCGCTCCCGAAACCGCTGCCGGGGACGCCGGGGCCGTCCCGGGGTGTCCGGGACGGCCCCGGCGGAGGGCCGCTGTCCTTCGCCGCCGACGGTCACGGTGCGGCGGGCTTGAGCACGACGCGCAGTTCGGTGAGGCCCCGGAAGGCGGGGAACGGAACAGCCATCCAGGGCGCCTCCCGCCCGGGGTCCGCCGGAGCCACTCCGGGGAAGCGACTGAACAAACCGGTGAGAGCGAGTTGCGTCTCCAGTCTGGCCAGGGGCGCTCCCAGGCAGTAGTGGATGCCGTGCCCGAACCCGAGATGGGCTCGGTACTCGTGCTCGGAACGGGTCACGTCGAACTCGTCCGGGGCGTCGAATTTCAACGGGTCGCGGTTGGCCGCGCTCAACGCGATCTGGACCAGGGCACCCTTCGGGATCCGCGTCCCGGCGATCTCCATGTCCTCGGTCGCATAGCGGAAGGTCGCGCTCTCCACGGAGCCGTCGAAGCGCAGCAGTTCCTCCACTGCCGCTCCGACCAGCTTCGGGTCCTCCCGCATGGCGCGGAGCTGCGCGGGATGGTTCAGGAGGTGGTGGATGGCGTTGCCGATGAGGTAGGCGGTCGTCTTGTGGCCGGCGAACATCAGGAGGAACGCGGTCGAGATCAGCTCCTGCTCGGTGAGCCCGCCGTTCTCGTCCCGGGCCGTGATGAGCGCGCTGAGCAGGTCCTCACCGGGGCTGGTGCGCTTGCGCGCGAGGAGGTCCGCGAAGTACGCGTGCAGACGCTCCTCGGCGTTCTGCTGGGCCTGTTTGGATTCCTTGCCGAATCCTGTCTGCGCCACCGTGGTGGACAGGCGTTGCAGCTCCGGCCGTTCGTCGGGCTCCACGCCGAGCAGTTCGCAGATCACGATGATCGGCAGCGGGAACGCGAACGCGGGCAGCAGGTCGACCGGTTCGCGCGTGGCGCAGTTGTCCAGCAGTGTGCCGACGATGTCCTGGATCCGGGGCCGCAGCGCCTCCACCCGGCGCGGGGTGAACGTGGAGCCGACGACCTTGCGCAGCCGGGTGTGCTTGGGCGGGTCGGAGTTGAGCATGTGGTCGTCCAGGGCCAGGGACGAGTCACCGAAGATCCTCCGGTAGGCATCCCGGGCCCCGTACATGTCCTTGCTCAGCCGCGGGTCGGCCAGGGCCGCCTTCGCGTCCTCGTACCGGGTGATCAGATACGTGTCGATGCCGTGCGGCGGACGCATGGGGCAGACGGGGGCCGTCTCCCTGAGGCTCGCGTAGACCGGGTGCGGGTTCTGCCGGTACTCGGGTGTGCAGCGCTCGGCCGCTGCGGCCGGATCCTCCACGGTCGTCACGGACGGCTCCTGAGGTCGAAGAGGGTTTCGGCGTTGCCGCCGAGAATGAGTTGCTGGGACGCCTGGTCGACCGGAAGTTTCTCGATCATCCGCATGAGTTCCTCCAGCGGTACGGACATGGGCGGCGAGTCCGTGCCGAACAGCATCCGCTCCGGCCCCAGCACCTCCGCGTTGAGGCCCAGGTGGGCCGCGCTGAACGTGCTGGTGTCGACGTACATGCGCCGGAGCGCACCGGCCGGGTCCGTCGTCGGCGGACCGGAGGACGGCGGTGCGGACGGCCCCCCGGCTGAAGAGGGCCCGGGGTCCGAGGGCTGTGCCGCCGGGCGGCCGCCGCCCCAGTGCCGGGGGCGCGCCGCCGTCTGCAGACGTTCGGGCAGCAGGGCCATCGCGCCGCCACCGGTGGCACCGATCAGCCGCAGTCCGGGGTATTTGTCCAGCCACCCCGCGAACGCGATCATCGCCATGCCCATGGTGACGTCGCCGAACCGGCCGATCTGTTCCACGAAGCCGAGGTGCTCGACCCGGTCCGTGCCGATCGGTTCGGCCGGGGCGTGCACGAGGACCGGCACCCCCGCCTCGGCCGCCAGCGCGAAGAAGGAGTCGGCCCGCGGTGAGCCGAGCAGCTCGCCATGGACGCTGGAGTTGGTGATCAGCCCGACGAAGGCGGGATCCGCCAGCGTCTCACGGACCCCCTCCAGGTGGTCGTCGTCGCCGAACGGGTTGGCGTACACGTATCCGCGCAACTGGTCGGGGTGGGAGGCGATCAGGCCCGACATCCAGGCGTGGAAGCTTCGGAGCCGGTCTCGGGGCTGCGCGTAGTTGTCGACGCCCGGGACTCTCGCCATGGCACCGGCGCCGACCGGGCTGCCGATGATGGTGAGGTCGATCCCGGCCTCGGCTCGGGCGGCGAGCATGGCGTCGACGTCGGTCAGGCTGGGAGGCATGGGGAAGCGCCGGGCGGCCTCCGGTGGGGACAGGTGTCCGTGGATGTCGATGATCACGTGTGGGTTCCCTGGGTCGGTGCGAGTGCGTGGGCGACCGCGACACAGTCCTCGTCGCCGTGTCCCTGGTCGATGGCGCGGACGTGGGTCCGGGCGGCTGCGGCGACGAGGGGGAGCCGCAGTCCGGCCGCGGCTGCCTGGTCCGCGGCGAGCAGGAGGTCCTTGGCCATCAGGCTCAGCCGGAAGTCGGGCTGGTCGAAGCGCCCGGCTGCCAGCCGCTTGGACTTGAACGACATGACGGGCGAGGCGAAGCCGCTGCCCGCGATCGTGCCGAGGACGAGCTGCCGGTCGAGTCCGGTGGCGACCGCCAGTTCCACGGCCTCGGCCAGCGCCTGCACCTCGATGCCCATCAGGAGGTTGAGGAGCAGCTTCATCCGCATGCCGGAACCGAGTTCGCCGAGGTGGACGACCTCCTTGCCGAGCAGTTCGAGCAGGGGCCGCCCAGCGGTGAAGACCCGTTCCTCGCCGCCGACGAACAGCCGCAGTTCACCGCTGCGGGCGTGCTCCCGGTTGCCGAGCATGCCGACATCCAGCACGGACGGCGTGGCGCCGGTGAGGTGGACGACCTCCTCGGGGGCGACGGTGCCGGCGCAGACCAGGGCGCCGGGGTAGGGGCCGCGGGCCAGGATGCCATCCGGTCCATGCAGTACGGCGGAGAGGGCGTCCGCATCGGCGACGGTACAGATGGCGGCGCTCGTGCCCTCGACGGCCTCGGCCGGATGCGCCGCGGCGACGGCGCCGGCCCGGGCGAGCGGTTCGGTGCGCTCCTCGGTGCGGTTCCAGACCCGCACCCGGACGCCCTGTTCGAGCAGGCGGGAGGCAAGGCCGGTGCCCATCGTCCCGAGCCCGAGGACGGCGACGGGCCCGGTGGCGGGGTGCGTCATGACTTCACCCCCACGGTCTCCCGGACAACCCGGTACCGCAGGGACTGTGTCCGGTCGACCCAGACGCGCAGCGGGGCCACCAGCGCGCGGTGCTCCTCGCCCTGCTGCCAGGCGAAGAAGTGGGCCGGTGTCTCCCACTCGCTGGTGATCACCCACTGGCGGGAGTCGTCGATGGGCTCGCCCAGCCGGTCGATGATGTGTCCCGGGACCTTGGCGACGGAGTTTCGTATGCGCTCGTAGGCGTCCAGGAACCCCTGCTCACCGCCTTCGATGACGTGGACCGTGTACACGACGGAAAGCGTGTCGGCCGGGCGGCCTTCCTGCTCGGAGTGCATGTCTTCTCCTGGAGGGTGAGATCTGGCAGGGCACGATTCCCACGGACTCATGGCCCCCGTGGCCACGCAACTCCGGCGTGGCCACGGCCCAATGGAGAGAAGGCGACCCCCGTTTTCGGCGGCGCGGTCGGGTGAGATCCCGGGGGTTCCCGTCGGGTGAGATCCCGAGGGTTCCCGGCGCCGCCCGGGGGGTCGGATCAGTCTGCGGTCCGGCGGAGGACCAGACTGACGAAGCCCCACACCTCCCGGTAGACGCGCAACCACTCGGTGCGGCGGATCGCCGCCGTCCCGAGGACCTCCGCGGCGGCCGGGTCATCCGGGTGATCCAGGGCCCAGGAGGCCAGTGACCCCCAGCAGGACCACTCGTAGTCGTCCAGTTCGCGGCGCGTGCTGACATGCCCGTGGACCGGAGTCCACCCGTCGGCGGCGACCCGCTCCACGGTGGTCGCCAGGTCGGTGAAGTCCCCGAGCATCTGGACCGCTTGCGGTGACGGTTCACGTTCCCAGATACCCTCACCGATCAGGACGCGTCCGCCGGGTGCGAGGTGCCGGCGTGCCGCCGCGAGAGTGGGCAGCAGCCCACCGAAGGCGTGCGTGGCCCCGACACTGAGCACCAGATCGAACGAGTGCTCGGAACGGAAGTCCGCGGCGTCCTGGCAGTGGAGTGCGAGACGCGTCCCGACGCCGAGACGGCTCGCCGACTCGTCGGCCTGCCGCAGCGCGGCCTCGGACGTGTCGACGCCCTCGGCGGACAGGCGCGGGTGTGTGCGCAGGGCGCGCAGCAGCCACTCCCCGCCGCCGCACCCCAGGTCGAGTACCCGCTCGTCGCCGCGTGGGATGCCGTGTTCCAGTAGTTGGCGCACCGATTCGTCGTCGAGCGGGGACTTGATCGGGTGTGCGGCATGGGCGAGCCCGGACATCTGTTCATGATTCATCGACGCAGCCTGGCAAAACCCGGGGGCGGCCCGCACGTCGTTTTCTCCGGTGGCCTTCCCGGGCCGCTGCCCCGACGAGGCGTTACGCTCGATCTGTATGGAAGCGTTCCGACCGTGGAGGCCGCCATGCGCGAGAACGAGGAGTACACGACGCCGTCGCAGGCAGAGGGCGAACGGCTCGAAGAGGACATGAATCCCGCCGAGGAACGGCACCCCGCCACGGCACGCACCCAGCCGTCCCAGGCGGAGGGTGAGCGCGGCGCCGAGGACACCGAGAGCTGAAAGAAGCGGCACGGACCGGGCCGGCGGTGGTGGTTCCGTGCCGCTCGGGCCCGTCGGCCGGGTGCACGCAGCCTCGACGAAGCCGGGCCGCCCCGGGGGCTCCGCCCGCGTCCGGGCAGCGGCGACAGCTCCGCACGCCGGGCGGCCGCGGTGCGGAACAGCGTCAGACACCCGCCGTTCGAGCCGCCTCGTACACCTCGGCGGCGACATCGATCAGCTCCGCGGCATCACGTGTCGTGCTCTGGAGGTCCAGCAGGATCTCCGTCACACCGGTTTCGGCGTGCGCCACCAGGTCCTCGACGATCTGCGCCACGTTCCCCTGGAAGGGCTGGCGCCCCGCGCCCTCGAAGGGCTTGGCGCTGTACCGGGCATTGACGCGCGCACAGACCTCGATCGGCCGTTCCCGGCCACGCTCGGCAGCCAGGTCCTGCACCCGCTGCCAGTCCTCGGTCAGCCGAGCGGCCCCCATGGCCACTGGCATCCACCCGTCCGCCCGGTCCACCAGACGACGGGTGGCCCGCGGGCTGTTCGCGGGCAGGTGGACCGGGATGGGGCGAACCGGCTTCGGACCGACCTCGGACGGCGCGATGGTGGTCCACTCCCCCTCGTACGAGACCGGGTCGGGTCCCCAGACGGCCGCGCACACGTCCAGCAGTTCGTCCAGCACCGCGCCACGGCGTGCGAACGGTGCGACGGAGGCAGCCGCGTACTCGTCCAGGGACCATCCCGTGCCGAAACCCGCGACCACCCGCCCACCGCTCGCGACGTCCAACGAGGCAAGTGCCCGGGCCAGTTGGAAGGGAACATGCAACGGCGCCACCAGAACGCTGGTGCCGAGCCGCGCCCGGTCGGTGGCTGCCGCGGCAAGCGTCAGCGTCACCAGGGGGTCGGCGACACTCCGGTAACCGTCGGGCCACGGCAGGCCCGGTACGCCGTACAGCCCCTGGGTGGCGGGCTCGGGGAACAGGATGCGTTCGAACACCCAGAGGCTCGTGTATCCGGTCTCCTCGGCCGCGCGAGCCACGGCGGCCACGTCGCGGGAGAGGTCGTACTGCTTCATCTGCGGGAGACCGAGACCGAGCGAGATCGTCATGCGTGCGCCCCTTCGTGATGACTCCGGTGCAGCCAACGTAGGTCATCCGGTCGGCTGTTGACGAAGAACCCCACCGAGCGGATCGATATCGGCCGAAAGCGACCGAGCGCGGCACCGCACGACTGTGAGACTTGCTGTGACTCAGTGAGAGCCGCATCAGGCCAGCGGTCCACCCTGGGGTGTCGGATCCGTATCGGCGAGCGGCGCCGTACCACTGCCCTGCAGGGGCGGGCGCTCAGGCCTGAACCTCGGGAGGACGACGGCTGGGATGAGGCTGATGAGCGTGAAGGCCAGCATGGGGCGCCACCGTCATCGGCACCGCGAGTGAACGCAACCACGACTACCTGCGTTCCCTCGGCGCGATCCCTGTGTCCTACGGCCCCGGCCTCATGGAACGTGTGCACCGCATCGCACCACAAGGAGTCGACGCCGCACTCGACTTGATCGGCGGCGATGCCACCGCTGCCTCCCTGGAGCTCGTCACCGAACGTCAGCGAATCGGTACCACCATCGATGCCGAAGGCGCTGAGAGGTACGGATTCCATCGCGTCGGCGGCCGAACAACACACGGCCTGCGACAGGTGGTCGACTGGTATCGCACCGGCGCTGTCAAAATCCCCAGCGTCACCGTCTACCCCCTCGAAGAGGTCGCCGCCGCCCATCGCCACGTTGAAGCCGGTCACACCCAGGGCAAGGTTGTCCTTCAGGTCCGATAGGTCGCCCCACGCATCCGGGGACGGCACCGCCCGAACGAGAAATCCACGTCCGGGAACAGGAGCCGTCCGACGGGTCAGAGGTCGCGGTCACGTTCGGGCGCCTCGGCGCCCAGCCCGAAGTCCCCGCCCCTGATCCTGAGTTCGTCGCCTCCTGATGGAACGTCAGTACCCTTGCGGCACTGGCCTCCTCGCCGACCGGCAGGGGAACGCATTCCGACCTCCGGTGGTCACGGGATCCGCAGCTGGGCGTCTTGGGTCCGCGCGGCCGGTTCACCTCGCCGATCGGGCACTCGACCGCGAGCTATGTCGCGGATACGGGATGTCCGGGCCCGCCCCGGACATCCCGCCCGGACCGGCTATCAGATCTCGGGCCGCCGATGGTTCCGTGCCGCCCAGCCCCACACCTGTTCCTGCTTCATCGCGAAGTCCCCCGAAGCAACCTCCTCGGAGCGCGCCTGCACCACGTGACCCGGACACGGCCGTTCGCGGCCCCGCCGGGGCCCTCCGCCTCCATGGTGAGCGCACGCACCCTTCCGACGAGAAGTGTGGTGTCCCGCCACATGCACCTCCGACCGGCCTATTCCTACCGTGTGGCGACACGAAATCCGTCCCCGCCAACCGTTTCGGAAGTGGTGTTCATGGCTGCCTCGGCATCCGCCCCGCCAACCTCCCGCTCCCTCAGGCGCATCGTCGCCGCGAGTCTCATCGGGACCACCGTCGAGTGGTACGACTTCTTCCTCTACGGGTCAGCCGCCGCGCTGGTCTTCAACAAACTGTTCTTCCCCGAGTCCGACCCGCTCGTCGGCACGCTCCTCTCCTTCCTCACCTATGCGGTCGGATTCGCCGCCCGGCCGCTCGGTGCCCTGGTGTTCGGGCACTACGGCGACCGGCTCGGCCGCAAGAAGCTGCTGGTGCTCAGCCTTCTGATGATGGGCGGAGCGACGTTCGCCATCGGGCTGTTGCCCACGCATGCCACGGTCGGGTCCGCCGCCCCCGTACTGCTCACCGCCCTGCGTCTGGTGCAGGGCTTCGCTCTCGGTGGTGAGTGGGGCGGGGCCGTTCTGCTGGTCTCGGAGCACGGAGACGCCGAACGGCGCGGGTTCTGGGCCTCCTGGCCCCAGACCGGTGCCCCGGCCGGGCAGCTGCTCGCCACCGGGGTGCTCTCCGCGCTCACCGCGCTCATGTCGGAGTCCACCTTCGAAGCATGGGGCTGGCGCATCCCCTTCCTGCTCTCCGGGGTCCTGGTGATCCTCGGGCTGTGGATTCGTCTCTCCGTCGACGAATCACCGGTGTTCAAGGCCGCACTGGCGCAGGCCGAGGAACGCCGGTCGGCTGCCGGGGCGGCCGAGAAGATGCCGCTCGTCGCAGTGCTGCGCCACCACTGGCGCGATGTGCTGATCGCCATGGGGGCCCGGATGGCGGAGAACATCAGCTACTACGTCATCACGGCGTTCATCCTCGTCTACGCGACCACGGCAGCGGATCTGAGCAAGCAGACGGCTCTCAACGCGGTGCTCATCGGCTCGGCCGTCCACTTCGCGGTCATTCCGATGTGGGGCGCGCTGTCGGACCGGTTGGGGCGCAAGCCCGTCTATCTCGTCGGCGCGATCGGCGTCGGCCTGTGGATGGTCCCCTTCTTCGCGCTGATCAACACCCGGAGCTTCGGAAACCTGCTGCTCGCCGTCACCGTCGGGCTCATCTTCCACGGAGCCATGTACGCACCGCAGGCAGCATTCTTCTCGGAGCTGTTCGCGACCCGGATGCGGTACTCGGGTGCGTCGATCGGGGCGCAGTTCTCGTCGGTGGCGGCCGGTGCTCCGGCGCCGCTCATCGCCACCGCCCTGCTCGCTCACTACGACAGCTCGACACCCATCGCGCTGTACGTCATCGCCGCGGCTCTCCTCACCGTAGTGGCGATCGGCTGCGCCCGGGAGACCAGGGACCGGGATCTCGCGGACATCGAGGGAGCCGGTGCGGAGCCGGCCGGGACCTCTGCCCCCGCGGCCGAAGCCCGTACCGTCTGAACCTCGTTCGCCGGGCGGGCCGGGCAGCGTCGCAGCGGCTTTCTATGCCGGCTACAACGGGAATCCGGCCGCCGGCTTCGAGCGCTACATCTCCAAGGACCGCGTGCTCCACGGGTTCGGCGGCCCCAACGAGCGCTGGGCCTGGGGCGCGGGCGACCTCGAACTGAAGGCGGCACGACTGTCGGCTCAATAGGGTCTCTCGTCTGGATCACGCAGGGCTCGCGCGCCCCGGCACCGGACCGGGAAGGGCACATCCCGAGGGTGACCCGAAGTCCCAGCGGCTGCGCGCCGGGCGGTTCTCCCGTGGGTGCGTGTAGCGGCCAGGCGGTTCCACGCACCACGAGCCGTCCGATCTTGATCCGCGGCTGACCTGAGGCCGAGCCGGTGCGTCGGGCGGTCCACGCTGTCATCCTGGGAGGAAGCACCGAAGCGTTCCCGGGTCCCCGGATCGCCCCGGCCGCCTGCAGAGGGGACCATGCGATGGATCCCGACATCCGGACCAGGGCCGCGCTCGAGGAGCACTGGCGGGCATCAGAACGTGGGGATACCGAAGCCGAGCACGCCATCTACGCAGCGGACGCAGTCCTCGACTATCCCCAGTCAGGTGAACGATTCCGGGGCCGCGCGACGATTTCGGCGCAACGTGGCGGGCACCCCGCCCATCGGCACTTCACCGTCCACCGGATCGTCGGCAGTGGGGACCTGTGGACCAGCGAGTGCGTCATTGCGTACGACGGGGTACCCACCTACTCCGTGAGCATCATGGAATTCGCGCGCGGGTTCGTAGTTCACGAGACGCAGTACTTCGCGGACGCGTTCGGTGCGCCCGCATGGCGGACCAGGCTCGCGGAGCCTATGCCGGGGAGGGACATCGCCAGGGCCTGACCTGCCGCGCGCTCGGCCCGACAGGCACGTGATGCGACTCTGCTGAGCAGCCGTCGGGATCTCTGCCCGGGCGGTCGCGAGGTGCTGCCCACGCTTCGGCAGCGCCGGCGTCACCGGCGTTCCTAGGGTGTGGTCCGGTAGAACTCGGCTGCGGTGACGGTGCCGGGAACGCCGAGCTCGGCGGCGACCGTGGTGATCGCGGTGGCGCCGACGGCGAGGTCGGCTTGGCCGTCGGTGGTGAAATACGGTGCGATGAAGGCCTCGTAGTGGTCGCGGGCCTCGTCTGGGGTGTGTCGGCCGAGGAACGTCTGGATGTACCGCACCGTGGTGTCGGCTTCGTCGTGGATGAACTGCAGGGCGCGTCGGTGGGCTCGTACGACGGCCTGGACCGCTGGATCGTCCGGGTGGATACAGAGGGGGTCGACGGCCACACCTACGGTGGGAATCTGGAAGTGGTCACCGACCCAGGCCAGCACGTTCCAGCCGTACTCGGCGGCTATCGCCTCCGGTGCCATGGTGCTGCCGACGTAGGCGGCGTCGATCGTGCCGTCGTGCAGTCGGCGCAGGTCCATGCCGTAGTCGCCGGGCGGACGGACGATGGTGTGGATGTCGCGGTCCGGGTCGAGGCCCGCCCGGCGCAGCACAATCCGGGCGAAGCACCCGGGTGGGGTGTGCGGGGCGTGGACCGCCAGCCGTCGGCCGGCCAGGTCGGCCAGGGAGGTCAGGCCGGGGCGGGCGAGGAACCAGAACAGCTGGCGGTGGGTGTTGACGTCGAGTACGACCCAGGGGATTCCATCGTCCAGTCGGGACAGCAGTGCCCGGCCGAGTCCGACGGTGGCGCCGTGGCGCAGCCGCTCCTCGTCCCAGGAACAGCCGTCGTGCAGCGCGACGTGGACACCCTCGTCGGCGTAGTACCTCTGCTGGTCGGCGATGTAGGCGACCAGTTCCTCGTGCAGGCCCCGGCCCACGTAGGCGAGATCGATCGTGTACATGGACGTCTCTCCTTGATCGTGTCGCCGCCATGCGCCGCGGGTGCCACGGGCCCGGCGGCTCAGGCCGAGGGTGCCGGGGTGGCCGTGTACCGGAGGCGATCCGGAGTTCCGACCGGAGCGGGCTGGTACGGCCCCGTGCGGGCAGGGCAGCGATGGGTCAGTCCATGGACATTCCCCCGTTGACCGCGGCGGTGGTGCCGGTCATGAAGGCGTTGTCCTCGTCGGCGTAGAAGGCGACTGCTCGGGCGACGTCGGCGGCGTGTGCCAGGCGGCCCAGGGGCGTGCCGGCCAACTGCCGCTGTTTGTGCGCTTCGTCGAGCACGCCCGCCATGCGGGTGTCCTCCACCGGGCCGGGTGCGACGATGTTGACCGTGATGCCCTGCGGGCCCAGTTCCTGGGCGAGGTAGCGGGCCATCTGCTCCAGCGCCGCCTTGGACGTGCCCAGCGCGATCATGCCCTCCCGGGGTCGGCGGCTGAGGCCGGTACCGAGATAGATGATGCGCCCCCAGCCCTGTTCGGTCATGGCAGGCAGGACGGCTCTGGTGACCACGAACGCCGCGTGCATCTCGGCGTCGATCTTGCCGCCCAGTTCTTCCCAGGTGATGTCCTGGAACGGCTTGACCACATAGGGGATGAGTGCGTTGTGCACGAGCACGCCGATGCCGCCCCACGCCGCCTCGACCTGCTCGACCACACTCTCGACGGCCGCTGCGTCGCGTACGTCCGCCTGCACGGCCATGGCCTGCCCGCCTGCGGCCTCGATGCCGGCCACGACCTCCTCGGCTGCCTTGGTGTCGCGGAGATAGTTGACCACCACGCGCATCCCTCGGGCGGCCAGGAGGTGCGCGGTGGCCGCCCCGATTCCGCTGCTGGCCCCTGTCACCATGGCCACCCTGCCCGTTGCCCCAGTCACGAGCCCACCTCCTGCTCATCATCACGGCCGTCCAAATGGCCGTCCGGGGTTGTTCGTCGTCCATGCCGAGGTGCGCCGAGCTGACCGCCCCGTGGAGCGCGGTGTCCCTTCTTCGCGCTGATGGACGCCCGGACTTCGCGCTGATGGACGCCCGGAGCTTCGAATACCTGCTGCTCGCCGACACCGTCGGGCTCAACTTCCACGGAACCATGCAGGCACCACGGCGGCACTCTTCTCGGAGCTTTTCGTGACCTGAGCGCGGTCCGGACGGGCCCGAGGTCCCGGCGGGCGCCGGACGTCACTCCTGGGCGGTGGGCTGGAACCAGGTGGGTCCGTCGGTCAGGGACTGCTTGATCCTGAAGAGGCCGAACTCGTTCAGCGGCGGCAGCGCATCCAGCGGGAACCAGCCCACCTCCAGCGATTCGTCGTCGTTGACCCGCGCCTCGCCGCCGGTCGCCCGGCAGCGGAAGGTGATGTCCAGGAACTGGCAGCGGTCGCCATTGGCGTACTGCACCGGCGAGAGGGCCTGGGTGAGCACCACCCGCTCCGCCACACAGCGCACGGCGGTCTCTTCGTACACCTCGCGTTCCGCTGTCGCCGCCGGTTCCTCGCCCGGTTCGCAGATACCGCCGAGGACCGCCCACTTGCCGGTGTCGGAACGGCGTCCCAGCAGCACTCTGCCTTCGTCGTCGAAGACCACGGCGGTGACGCCCGGCAGCAGAAGCAGCTGCTGGCCCGCGGTGGCCCGGATCTCTCGGATGAAATCAGGAGTTGCCATGGGCCGACTCTACGTGGCCCGCACGGCGATCAGCGGCTGCGCCGCTGCCGCGCCGAACGGACGGTGACCCAGCCGAGCCCGGCCAGGGCGATCAGCACGAGCACTCCCTCCGGGAGCGGCCCCATGCGGGTCGCGGGCGTGAGCGAGGACCTCAGGGGCACCTCCTCCACCAGTGCGTCCGCCGTGAAGAGCTTCGTCTTCCGGACGACCGTGCCGTCCGGCCGGATGATCGCGCTGACTCCGCTGGTGACCGGGACCACGACGGATCTGCTGTGCTCGACCGCCCGCACCCTGGACATGGCCAGCTGCTGGTAGGTCATCTCGCTGCGGCCGAAGGTGGCGTTGTTGCTGGGTACGGCGATGAGCTGGCTGCCGTGCTCGACCGTGTCCCGCACGGCGTCGTCGAACGCGGCCTCGTAACAGGTCACGAGCCCCACCTCGGTGCCCGCGAGGTCGAAGACACCCACCTTCCGTCCGGGGCCGAAGTCCCGCTGCACACGGTCCACGTCGGAGTTGAACAGGCGTACGAAGGAACGCATCGGGATGTACTCGCCGAACGGCTGGACGTGGCGCTTGTCGTAGGTACTGACGGGGCCCTTCTCCGGATCCCACTGGATGAGGGTGTTGCGCAGCTTCCCGGTGTCGGGCTCGATCACCGCACCGACCACGGTGGGCACCCCGATCGCCTTCACCGCGTCGTCGATCACGATCCGGGCATCGGCGTTGCGGTAGGGGTCGAGGTCGGAGGAGTTCTCCGGCCACAGGACGAAGTCGGGTTGCGGGACCTTGCCGGCCTTCACCTCCTGGGCGAGCTGTTCGGTGCGGCGTGCGTGGTTGTCGAGGACGGCGCGGCGCTGGGAGTTGAAGTCGAGTCCGAGCCGCGGCACGTTGCCCTGGATCGCGGCGACGGTCGCGGTGCCGTCCTCGGCCGAGTCGTCCACGAGCGGCAGCGCGGCACAGGCCGCGGCGACGGGTACGAGGACGGTCGCCGCGGCTGCGGCGACGGCGGCCCGGGGCACCTCACGGGTGCTGCGGAACGACCGGAACTGACGCACCGCTTCGAAGAGACCGAAGCCGCAGAGCACCACGGCGAAGGAGAGCAGCGGGGTGCCGCCGACGGCGGCGAGCGGCAGGAAGACCCCGTCCGCCTGCCCGAAGGCGATCTTTCCCCAGGGGAAGCCGCCGAAGGGGATCCTGGCCCGGATCCCCTCGTCGAGGACCCAGACCGCGGCGGCCCACACCGGCCAGCAGGCGAGGCGGGAGACGGCGGCGATCCCGATGCAGCCGACGGCGACGAACAGTGCCTCGGCCGCGGCGAGCGCCAGCCAGGGCAGCGGACCGACCTCTTCGCCCGTCCAGTGCAGCAGCGGCAGCATGAACCCCAGTCCGGCGAGGAGGCCCAACCCGAACGCGGCACGCACCCTGCGTTCGTGCAGCACCCAGCCGAGCAGGGCGAAACCGGGCAGCACCAGCCACCACAGGGGCCGGGGCGGGAAGCTCAGGTACAGCATCGCTCCGGACAGCAGGGCGGCTGCGGGCCGTACGAGCCGCCTCGCCCTCCGCGCCTTTCCGGGCACGGACGTGGAGGCGGACTCCTGCGGGTCATCGACTGGGGTGATGGTGGCGCTCACCCCGCGGAGTCTACGGTGGTCAGCGGTGCACGGGGCAGCCGCGAGCATGCGCCGGGACCTGTGCGCCGGACCGATCGGACGCTTTCCCGCACGGACCCGGGCCGCTGCCAGTACCGTGTCCGCCAGTCCCCCACCGATCGGCCGGATCCGGCCGTGGCGTGAACGGGACAGTCACCGGTCGGGGGGCGGACGTGACGGTTGCACCAGCGGAGCGGGATGGCGGCAACGCTTCCGACACGGCGGGGGCGGTGCTTCTCGCCGTCTGCGCGAGCTGGTCACTGGTCACCGCCGCTGGACGGGAGTCCGGGCCGGAAGGTGTGCTGCTGGCGTTGCTGGCCGTCGCCGCGGGCTTCACCTGCGGACGGATCTGCGGAACGCTGCTTCCGGTGGCGGCCGCCACGGCCGTTGCCCTCGGGGCGCTCGTCATGGGACTTCTCGTGCGTCGTGGCGTGACGGATGCCATGACGTCGGCGGACGCGGCGCCCGGTCACTCCGGTGCCGCCGCCGCGTTGCTGGTGCTCGCGGCGGGCGCGGCCTGTTGCGGGGCAGCCGCGGCCCGCCGGTCATCGTTGAGGGTCTCGCTGCGGCTGCTGGCGCTCGGTACCGCCTGCGCCGCGTGGACGGCGGGCTCGGCAGCCGGTTTCGCCGCGGCGCTCGGGGTGCTGCTGTGCTCGCTGGCCGCGACCAGGACGCGGCACCGTTTCCTCGGCCTGGCCGGACTCGCGCTGGCCACCGGTCTCGTCGTCGGCACGTCGTGGGCGGTCGCCGCGGACGCTCTTCCGCAGAGCCTCATGGTGTCGCTGGAAGGTCCGCTCACCACGAACAGGGTGCTGCTGTGGCAGGACGCGCTGAAGCTGGCCGGGGACCATCCGGTGCTCGGTATCGGGCCCGGACGCTTCGCCGAACTGAGCCCGACTGTGGAGCAGACCGTTCATTCCGACGGCAGGCCGCACTCCGCGCCCCTGCAGCTGGCCGCCGAGCAGGGAGTGGTGGGGGTGGTGCTGCTGGGCGCGGCCTTCGGCTGGCTGATGTACGTGCTGTGGCGGTCGCCGCGCGCCACGGCCGTCGTCCTGACGGCGGGCGCCGCGCTCACCGCACTCGCCGTGCTGGCCGCCGTCGGCAACGCACTCAGCTTCACGCCGGTGACCGCGGGGGCGGGACTGCTCGCGGGGCTGGCGTCGGCCCGGCAGCCCATCGGGGACGGTTCGACGGAGGCCGGCGGACCGGACAGCACGGACGGGCCACCGCGGACACCTGGTCCGGACGGGGCCCGCGGAACGGTCCGTCGCCGTCCCGGCGCGGTACGCCGCACACTGCGGGCGGATCACTCCCTGCTGCTCTGAGCCCGGCCCGGGACATTCAGCGCGTCGGACGGCGGCAGACCGTCCCGCGGATCAGGCTCCGGCCCGTACGCCGTTCGTCGACAGGTGCAGACGGTCGCGGATGAACCGCACGCCCGCTTCCGCGTCATCGACCGTGATGGTGAACGTGCGGCCGTCCCCGAGCCGCAGCACCAGCCCCTCGCCCCTGCGGACCACCACGGCCGTGCCCTGTCCGGGGCGCCAGCGGTAGCCCCAGCCGCCCCACTGGCGCGGGGTGACCCTGGGGACGAACTCCGCGCCGACCACATGGGTGAGCAGAATCCGGCGGCGCGGCAGACCCATGTGGCCGCAGCGCACCTCGAGGGCGTCCCCGTCGACCCTGACGGCCACGTGCACAAAGGCCAGGGTGCCGAAGAGCATGAACAGTCCGGCGGCGACACAGCCGATCACGGACATCAGCAGCGGAGCGATCCCGGAGGTCCAGTTGGAGGTGACGGCCAGCTGGACACCGAGCGCCAGACAGGCCGCACCTGCGGCGGCGAGCACCCACTGGGCCTTGTTGGTGGCCTTGCCGACCCAGACATCGGAGCGCGGGTCGGCTCCGGCGTGCCTCGGTTTTCGGGGGTGGTCCCTCATGTCAAGCAGCGTACTGAACATTCCGCCCGCCGGGGATGGGGTCCGAGGCTCTCGGCGGGGTCAGCGGGCGGGGCTGGCGACGCCCAGCAGGCGCCCCTCGGCGTACGCCAGAGCGGCCTGCGGCAGGTCGGCGGTGTCCCCGCCGAGGAGCACGGTGAGACCGGTGGCCGGTTCGGCCGACGGAGCGGGGGCGGCCCCGATGCGGCGCAGTGCCTGGGCGGCGACGGCACCGGCGGAGCCGTGCAGCGCGACCGGCGGCAGACCGGCCTGCCGGAGGGCGTCACGGATGCGTGCGGCGACCAGTTCGTAATGGGTGCAGCCCAGGACCACGGCCCGCACATCCCGCGGGGTGCGGGCGGCCGCTGCGGCGATGGCCCGGTCGATCGCCTGGTCGTCCGCGTGTTCCACGGCATCGGCCAGACCGGGGCAGGGGATCTCGGTGACGGCGACGGACCCGGCGAACTCGCGGATGAGTCCCCGCTGGTACGGGCTGCCGGTGGTGGCAGGCGTCGCCCAGATCGCGACGGGTCCGCCGGCGGCGACGGACGGCTTGATGGCCGGAACGGTGCCGATGACCGGCAGAGCGGGTTCCAGCTCCGCGCGGAGCGTCGGCAGGGCGTGCACGGAGGCCGTGTTGCAGGCCACGATCAGCGCGTCGGGACGCAGGGCCGCCGCCGCACGGGCCACGTCCAGCGCGCGGGCCGTCACGTCCTCGGGGGTACGTGGTCCCCAGGGCATGCTGCCGGGGTCGGAGGAGAGCACCAGATCCGCGTCGGGCCTCAGCCGGCGTACTTCGGCGGCGGCCGCAAGCAGGCCGATTCCTGAGTCCATGAGCGCGATCTTCACCCAGTCACCATAGTCGACCGCCCTTGCGGTTCCGTCATAGTGGGGCAGACTGCGGCGAATGAACGCTGTTGCCTGGATCGCCGTGGGTTCACTGGCCGCCTGGGTGTGGCTGCTGCTGGGACAGGGGTTCTTCTGGCGGACCGACCAGCGCCTGCCGCGCCGGGAGGCTCCGGAACACTGGCCGTCCGTTGCGGTGGTCGTCCCCGCCCGTGACGAGGCGGACATGCTTCCGGTGAGTCTTCCGTCACTGCTGGCACAGGACTATCCCGGGCCGGCGGAAGTGTTCGTCGTCGACGACTGCAGCGAGGACGGCACCGGGGACGTCGCCCGCGCCCTGTCCGCACGGTCCGGGGGGTTGCCGGTGACGGTGGTGTCGCCCGGCGAGCCGGAGCCCGGCTGGACGGGCAAGCTCTGGGCCGTGCGGCACGGGATCTCCCTGGCCAGGGCCCGTCAGCCGCAGCCGGACTACCTGCTGCTGACGGACGCCGACATCGCGCATGAGCCGGACAGCCTGCGGGAACTCGTCGCCGCTGCCGAGTCGGGCGGATTCGATCTGGTCTCGCAGATGGCCCGGCTGCGGGTGTCGAGTGTCTGGGAGCGGCTGGTCGTCCCCGCCTTCGTGTACTTCTTCTCACAGCTCTATCCGTTTCGGTGGGTGAACCGGACGGGGACACGGACGGCTGCGGCGGCCGGTGGATGTGTGCTGCTGCGGACCTGGGCGGTGGACCGGGCACGGGTGCCCGAGTCGATCCGGCAGGCGGTGATCGACGACGTGTCGCTGGCGCGGGCGGTCCAGCGCAGCGGCGGGCGGATCTGGCTGGGGCTGGCCGAGCGGGTGGACAGCGTACGGCCGTACCCGCGGCTGGCGGACCTGTGGCGGATGGTGTCGCGGAGCGCGTACGCCCAGCTGCGGCACAACCTGCTGCTGCTCGTCGGGACGGTCCTCGGGCTGGCGCTGGTGTACCTCGCCCCGCCGGTCACGCTCGTCGCCGGTCTGCTGGGGGGTGCTCCGGTGGCGGCGTGGGCGGGCGGGGTGGCCTGGGCGGTGATGACCGTGACGTACATGCCGATGCTCGGTCACTACCGGCAGTCGCTGTGGCTGGCACCGCTGCTGCCGTTCACGGCCGTGCTGTATCTGCTGATGACGGTCGACTCGGCGGTCCAGCATCACCGGGGGCGGGGGGCGGCCTGGAAGGGGCGCACATACGCCCGGCCCGAGGCCGCGCCGGACCGCTGAGCAGACCGGGACGGGGGCGACGGGCGCGGTGCCGACCGGGCCCCGTGGCGATCATTTACGGCCGGGGGTCCAGTTCATGCCCCATCCGTAGGCCTGGTCGATGGTGCGCTGCGGGCTCACCCCGCGGGCGGGGACGAGATAGCGGGCCTCGCGCTGCACCACGAGGTCTCCCCCGTTGTTGGTCAGAAGCGCGAGCGCGCAGATGGTGGACGGGACGGTGCATTCGTCGAGCGAGAAATCGATCGGGGCACCGTTCTGGGGCTGAAGGGTGACGGTCGCGTGGAGATCGGCGAAACTCCGGGCCCCCTCGTAGATCGTGACGAAGATCAGGACGCGGCGGAACATGTCCTTCTGATCGAGGTTGACGGTGAGGTTCTCGCCGGTGGCGACGGCGCCGGTGCGGTCGTCCCCGTCGAGATGGATATAAGGGGGCTGCCGGAGCGAGCCGAAGGCGTTTCCGAGGGCCTGCACGACTCCCTTGCGGCCGTCGGTGAGTTCGTAGAGGGCGCAGAGATCGAGATCCAGGTCCGCATGGTGGGCGACCGCTCTGCCGAGTTTGCTCCCCCAGCCCTTGAACTGTTTGCGCACCTCCCAGTTGAGATTGACGCGGAGGGCTCCCGAAGTGCCTCCCTGTTTCGCGAGGGAGACCGAGGGCGCGTCCTTGGTGAGTGTCACCTTGGACAGCCGGACGGGCTGGACGACCGGGGGCGCCGGAGGGACCGGAGGGGCCCCGGCCGGTACGGGCGGAAGCACCGACGGGGGTGGCGGCAGAGGGCCCACTCCCCCACCGGGCTGCGGTGGTTGAGGTGAAGGGGGCTGTTGATACGGCTGAGGCCGGTGTTGTGGTTCATCGACGGAAATACCGAAGTCCTTCGCCAGGCCTTCGAGGCCGGTGCTGTATCCCTGACCGACGGCCCGGAATTTCCAGGCGCCCTGGCGCCGGTAGAGCTCCCCGAGAATGAACGCACTCTCGACCGTCGCGTCCGAGCTGTCGAAGCGCGCGATCTCCGCACCGTTCGCGGCGTCCGTGATTCGTACGTACAGTCCCGCCACCTGCCCGAAGGTGCCACCGTCCGCGGAGGCCGCCAGGACCACGCGGTCGATGACCGGCTCGATGCGCGCCAGGTCGACCGCAAGGCAGTCGGTCACCGCACCGCCGACGCTCCGCCTGCCCTCGTGGCGTACCGCTCCGGATGCGTGGGAGGGCTGGTTGTAGAAGACGAAGTCCGCGTCGCTGCGCACCTTTCCCGACACGAGAAGGAGCGCGGACCCGTCCACGTCCGGCATTCCCGGGGCGGTCCGCCACCCCAATTCGACCCGCACGGCGTGGGCTGTCACCGGAACATTGGATCCTTTGAGCATCGTTCTGCTCTCCCCCATCGCGTCCGACTGTCCGAAAGCTTTACTCACCAACCTATTCCTCCGCCCCTCCCGGGGCCCACAACCGAGCGGGCACCGGTCGGCGATCCGTCGGCAACACCCTCGGATCCCACGGCGCTCCGGTGCGGCCCACGCTTCTGCATCGGCCCTGGCAGGTCCCACGCGGATGTCGGTCTTCGCAGCCCGTCCCTAGTGCCGCAACAGGCAACGTTTGCCCCGTCGCGGCACTGGCTTCGCGTCAGCTGTGAGACCCTCCACCGGAAAAGCCCTGCTTTCGACGGAAGCTTTGGCGATGTTTTGTCAGGTCAGGCTGACAGAACCAGCGTAAATCGGATGAGCATAAGATTGGGGCTCCCCAACCGGCACATCGTGGGCGTAACTTATGTGCCATGACCTCCCCCCGCTCCACCTACGGCGGCGGCTACTACGCCGCGGCGTCGTTCTCCGACACTCCGATCTACGACTCCCTGGTCGCGGAGCGGGGCACTCCTCAGATCTCACCGATCCGAGTGCCTAGTGCCTATGACACCGGCAGCGGCAGCGGCAGCAGTCATCTGCCCGCCCTCCCCGCGGCGTTGCCGGCTCTTCCCGCGGTCCCTTCCCAGCCCGCTCCGTCGTACGGCTACCCGCAGCCGGCCCAGCAGGGTTACGCACCCATGCAGCCCGCCCAGTTCCAGCACGCTCCGACGCCGTACATTCCGCAGCAGCCGACCGGGGTCCGCGGTGGATACCAGGCGCCCCACGCGCCGCAGCGGCCGGCGCCGGGGACCGGTTACGAGGCGATGCGTCCGGCGTCGCCCCGCCCCGCACCCTCACCCTCGCCCTATGAGGACCCGTACAACCGCCCGTACCAGGGCCGGGGGTACTGAGCCGAGGTTTTCACACGGCCTCGGCATCCCTGTGCCGGCCGTGCAACCCCCTCGGCCACGCGCCCCGGACGACTCGTCAGCCGGCCTGCGGAGCAGGGGAACTCCGGGGCTGGCCCATACGTCGACCCTGGTGAGATTGCTCTCGCAGTGTCGGCGCAGGGGGGGGCGAAGCATGCCGTATCGGGTCAAGATGGATACGGAAGGGGGGTAGGGGACAGTGCGGGCGGTCACGGGAGTATGGCGCTGGAGGCACAATCCGCTGTGCCGCGCCACCGACCGGCACGAGGCGTGGGTGGCTCTTGTCGCGCTGCTTCTCATGGTGCTGGGGGCGCCGGCGGTGGGCTGGGGGTGCGGTTCGCTCACCGATGACGCCCTGCAGGAAACGGTGCGGGCCCAGCAGGCCGAGCGGCACGCCACGACCGCCGTCGTGGTGCGCCGGACACTGGAGGTGCGCCCTCTCGTCGTCGACTCCGAGGTTTCCTCCGAACGCCCCGCGCACACCTCGGTGTTGGCGCGTTGGAAGGCACCGGACGGCACGGGCCGCCGCGGTACGGTGACCATCTCCTCCCACCGGGCGGGCCCCGGGGCGGAGGTGGAGATCTGGACCGACCGCGACGGTCGCCCCGTGCCGCGCCCCATGGACGCCTCGACCGCTCGTACGCACGCGGCACTGGCCGGGCTCGAGGCGACGCTCGTCGCCGTCGGCGTGGTCGAGGGCGCCAGGCGCCTGATCGTCCGGCGCATGATCCGGGGACGGCACATCCGGATCGACCGTGCCTGGGCGAGGACCGGTCCGGACTGGGGCAGGACCGGGACCGGCAGCTGATCAGCAGCGGATCGGGTCAACTCCCGCCCGCCGCGCGCGCTACGGTGGACCCGCTCGCCCGGCTTCCTCGGCAGGCAGGTCCGGGTTCACCGCTGCCCTGAGGCCGGTGACACGGGCATCACACACGCACGAGGTGGGGGCGCAACAGCACCATGGCACAGGGCACGGTCCAGGTGACACACACCGGCACATCGCGGTGGCGGCGCCGCACAGGTGAATATGCCTCCCTCACCGCAGCCCTGGAGGCCGCAGCCGAAGGGGATGTCCTCACGGTCGCGCCGGGCACCTACCGGGAGAATCTGGTCCTGGACCGCGCGGTCACGCTGCGCGGCCCCGAGGGTTCGTCCGGTTCCGTGCGCATCGCCCCGGTCGACGGTGTGCCACTGACCGTCCGCGCCTCCGCCGTCGTCTCGGACCTCCATGTCGAGGGGCAGGACTCGACCGCCCCGGCGCTGCTCGTCGAGGACGGTGCGCCGGACCTCGCCGATCTGCGGATCGTCACACGGTCGGCCGCGGGCATAGAGGTGCGTGGCACTGCACGGCCGACCGTGCGCCGCTGCACGGTCGACAATCCTGCCGGGGTCGGCATCGCCGTGCTCGACGGCGCCGGCGGCGCGTTCGAGCAGTGCGAGGTCGTCTCGGCCGGCCAGTCCGGCGTCTCCGTACGCAACGGCGCACACCCTCGGCTGGAACACTGCCGGATCCACCACGCGTCCGGGGCGGGGCTGCTCGTCGCCGGCGACGGCAGCGGTCTGGAGGCCGTCGGCTGCGAGGTGTACGAGGTCAAGGGAAGCGGCCTGCAGGTGACCGCCCGAGCGGCCGCCAGCCTCACCGACTGCACGGTTCACCGCACTTCGGCGGACGGGATCACACTCGACACCGACGCCGTCCTGACGCTCGCCGACTGCGACATCCACGACATCCCGGAGAACGCGGTCGATCTGCGTTCCCGTTCGGTCCTCACCCTGACCCGCTCCACGGTGCACCGGTTCGGCCGCAACGGGCTGTCGGTCTGGGACCCCGGCACCCGTGTCGACGCCAACCAGTGCGAGATCCACGACAGTACGGGCGACTACCCGGCGGTCTGGGTCAGTGACGGGGCGACCGTGATACTGGACTCCAGCCGGGTCCACGACGTACCGGACGCCATCTTCGTGCTCGACCGGGGGTCGCGCGCCGATGTGGTCGACAGCGACCTCACCCAGGTCCGCAACACCGCGGTGTCGGTGAGTGACGGGGCGACCGCACAGCTCGACGACTGCCGTATCCGGGAGGTGTCCACGGGTGCCTGGTTCCGCGACCACGGCAGCGGCGGCACCCTGAACAACTGCACCGTCGACGCGGCACAGACCGGAGTGATCGTCACCAAGGGCGCCGACCCGACGATCGAGCGCTGCACGGTCACCTCGCCGGCCGAGGCCGGCTTCTATGTCTCCGCCGAGGGGCGCGGCACCTTCCACAGCTGCCGGGTCACCGGAAGCGAGGGCTACGGCTTCCATGTGATGGACGGCTGCCGTACGACGCTGACCCGTTGTCGCACCGAGCGGTGCGCCCGCGGCGGATACGAGTTCGCCGAAGGGGGCAGCGGTGAGGGTGCCGGCCCCGTCGTGGAGGACTGCACGAGCGACGAGAGCGCACTGCGCACCCCCGCTCCCCCGGCCCCGGCGGTGCTGACGGCGACCCAGTCGTCGCCCGGGCTGCTCGGCACGGTGCCCGCGCCCCGCGCCATGGAGCCCGCGCCCGCCCAGGTGCCCGCCGCCGCACCGGTTCGCACCTCGGACGCCGTTCTCGCGGAGCTGGACGCGCTGGTGGGTCTGGACAGCGTCAAGCGTGAGGTGCGGGCCCTGACCGATATGATCGAGGTCGGCCGCCGCCGTCAGCAGGCCGGGCTCAAGGCCGCGTCCGTCCGGCGCCATCTCGTCTTCACCGGCTCGCCCGGCACCGGCAAGACCACCGTGGCCCGGCTCTACGGCGAGATCCTCGCCGCGCTCGGGGTGCTGGAGCGGGGGCATCTGGTCGAGGTGTCCCGGGTCGATCTGGTCGGCGAGCACATCGGCTCGACCGCCATCCGCACCCAGGAAGCCTTCGACCGGGCGCGCGGCGGGGTGCTGTTCGTGGACGAGGCCTACGCCCTGTCGCCCGAGGACTCCGGCCGCGACTTCGGCCGGGAGGCCATCGACACACTGGTGAAGCTGATGGAGGACCACCGGGACGCGGTGGTGGTCATCGTCGCCGGGTACACCCGCGAGATGGAGCGGTTCCTCACCGTCAACCCCGGTGTCGCGTCCCGTTTCTCACGCACCATCACCTTCAGCGACTACGAGCCCGCCGAGCTGCTGCACATCGTCGAGCAGCAGGCCGAGGAGCACGAGTACAGCCTGTCCTCCGGTACCGGGGAAGCACTGCTGAAGTACTTCACGGAGCTACCCAAGGGCCCTGCCTTCGGTAACGGGCGCACCGCCCGGCAGACCTTCGAGTCGATGGTGGAGCAACATGCGGGCCGGGTCGCCCAGCTCACCGCGCCGAGCACGGACGACCTCACACTCCTCTACCCGGAGGATCTGCCGGAGCTCCCCTGAGGAGAGCCTGTGGGATGGCCTCCGGTCGGCCGGATTCCGCCCGTCCTGCCGGGGGCCTTCGGGGTCCCCCCGGCTCCTGCCCCGTCGGCCTGGCGCGGCAGTACGGGTGTCAGCCGCTCCAGCAGTGCGGCCCGCTCCTGGGCGAAGACCGGGTCGGCCTGGTAGTCCGAGTGCCCCCGTACGGGTTCGAGCAGGGGGTGCTCGGGGGTGCGTCCGTAGACCAGGGGGTCCTTCAGCGGTCCTCGGTCCACCTCGGGCCCCGGACCCTCGTCGAGCCGGACCCGTCCACCGATCGGGTCGGTGGCCCGCCAGAGGTTGCGCCAGCAGTGCACGGTGCGGTGCAGTTCGGCCAACGGTCCGGGGCCGAAGTAGGCAGGGAACCACCGCGCGTACAGCCGCTCGATGGGCGACCCGTAGGTGAGCAGCGCGACCCGGCTCCGGGCCCCGGCGGGCAGCTGCCAGACCGCGGACGCCGCGAGGACGCTGCCCTGGGAGTGGCCGGAGATGACGAGCCGGCCCCGTGTCCTTGCGGTCCACCCGGACATCCGGGACGCGAGATCGGGGACGGCACGCTCGGCGTAGCAGGGCGGGGCGAAGGGGTGGGCGGCACGCGGCCAGAACGTACCGACGTCCCAGAGGATGCCGATGGTGCGCCGGGCCGAGGCGTCGCGGTAGGCGCGGCGTCCCCAGGTCACGAAGAGCAGGAAGCCGAGTCCGATCAGCCAGGATCCGGTCGCCTGCGCCGTTTCGGCCACGGACTCGACGAAGGGGCCGCTTCCCTCCATCGCAAGGCCCGGCACCTCACCGCTCGCCCAGGCCCCGCCGACCGCCGCCGCACCGAGCAGCAGCGAGGCGCCCGCGACCGGCCCGAGGATCCAGGGTGCGGAGTCGGTGAGCGCTGCCGTGGCCCGGATCCGGGCGATCTGCCGGGTCCGGACGGGATCCGGCCGTGCTCCTGCATACTCCCCGTCGATCTCGGGTTCCAGGGCGCGAGCGGCGAGCCAGGTGCGCAGGAGCAGCAGGGCGGCGGGGACCGTCAGCAGCACCAGGAGCACCGGGATGACCGATGCCTGCCAGCTCAGCAGCACCGGCGGTCCCTCGATGACGGGGCTTCGCCCCATGCCCGGGGTGCCGGGGCCGTCGAGCCAGTCGGCGACGCGCTGGGCGACCCCGCCGGTCATGAGACCGCCGAGCGCACAGGCGAGCATGGCGACGGCGGGCCCGCCGAGTCCGCCCATGACGGTGCGGGGTTCGGGGGTCCGCCGGTACAGGCCCAGCGCCACCCCGACGAGGGCGACCACGAGCACCGCCTGGCCGAGCGTGAGGACGCTGAAGGTGATGTCACCGGACAGGGCACCCGCCGAGACCCAGGCGGGACGCGACCAGGCCGCGAACACGGAGGAGAGGACGAGCAGGGCCAGCGCCGCGCCCGGAAGCCAGGTGATCAGGGTGCGGTCGAGCCGGCTGTCGAGACGCCTCTCGCTGCGGCCGCGCCGGCAGACGGCCCAGAGCACGACGAGCGCACCCAGGACGAGCGCCGCCTCGATCAGCCGGCCGAGGATCGCGGGCACGGGTCCGCCGGCCGCACGGTCGTGGCGGGCCGCGGCGCCCGCGACCCAGGCGGCGACGGTGAGAAATCCGGCCGCGGTGTGGACGGCGCGCAGGCGTGCGACGAGGCGGCGCCCGTACCAGAAACCGGGCCTTCCGAGGGCCGGGCGGCCACCGGCGGAGGCGCCGGAGGTCCCGGGGTCGTGTGCGGGGCCGGGGCCGGAGTCGTCCGGCTCGTCCCAGGTGAGCGGGCGCTGTGATTCGTACGCGCTCCATGTCCGGTTGGACAGGAACCAGAGCAGGCCCACCAGGGCGGTGGGCACCACGGCGGCGAAGGCGAGCCTCCGGCCCGGCTGGGACCACCAGCCGCCCTGGTCCGTCGACAGGAAACCGAGCCAGGAGCGCCGGTTCGAGCAGTCCGGCACACCGGCGCACTGCCAGGCGGCCAGATCGAGTGCGACCTCGCAGGCGGCCGCGGTCAGCAGCACCGTGAGGCTGAGTGCGACGAGCCGGACGAGCACGCCGTACAGACGCACCGCGCGGGTACGGCTCCGGGCGGTGGGGCGCATCCAGTGGGCGAGGTTGACCACCATGAACGGCAGGAGCAGCAGCCACAGCGCCCGGGATCCGTTGCCGGAGGTGAGGTTGGACCAGCAGTAGGCCTCGGCGATGGGCCGGTCACCGTGCCGCTCCGGGCGCTGTTCGGCGTCCATGTCCACGGCGCGGCGGTAGACGGCGGCGGTTGCGTCGCCGGTCACCCGGACCGGACACGGATCGTCGAGCATGTCCTGGGGGGTCGCTCCGCCCACACCGTGGACGAGGAGCTCCAGCGCGGGCCCCGGACTCTGCGGACCCTGGGTGGCAGGTGGCACTGACGTGACTCGCTCTCTCGATCGCGGGAGGAGTGCTGATGCACCGTCACAAGAATCCCGGACGGAGACCGGTGCACGTACCGCTCTCACGGAATCTCCCCAGTGCAACGGCCGCCGACACCGCGTGGCAGGATGACAGCGTCGAAGAGAAGGTGCCAGGCAGCGGAAGGGGCCGTAGGGGCGTTGAGCGAGAATCAGAACCTGCTCGCGGAGCAGCGGCGCGCCCTGATCCTCGACGAGGTGCGCAGGCGTGGCGGGGTCCGGGTCAATGAGCTCACCCGCAAGCTCGGCGTCTCCGACATGACCGTCCGCCGGGATCTGGACGCGCTGGCGCGCCAGGGTGTGATCGAGAAGGTGCACGGCGGGGCCGTTCCCGTCGTGGAGGCCAGTACGCACGAGCCCGGTTTCGAGATCAAGTCGGCCCTGGAGCTGACCGCCAAGGAGGACATCGCGCGGGCGGCCGCGGTCATGGTCGCCCCGGGCAGCGCCATTGCGCTCTCGGGCGGCACCACGACGTACGCGCTCGCTCAGCACCTGCTGGACGTGCCGGACCTGACCGTGGTGACCAATTCGGTGCGGGTCGCCGATGTGTTCCACTCCGGACAGCCGTCACCGGCTGCGGGCGGCACGCGCGCCGGGGCCGCCACGGTGGTGCTCACCGGCGGGGTACGTACTCCGTCGGACTCACTGGTAGGCCCGGTCGCGGACCAGGCGATCGCCTCACTCCACTTCGACGTGCTGTTCCTCGGGGTGCACGGAATCTCGGTGGAAGCCGGACTGTCGACACCGAATCTGGCGGAGGCCGAGACCAACCGCCGTTTCGTCCAGTCGGCGCGACGCGTGGTGGTGGTCGCCGACCACACCAAGTGGGGCAAGGTGGGCCTGAGCTCCTTCGCGACGCTGGAACAGGTGGACACCTTCGTCACGGATGCGGGCCTGTCGGACGCCACCCACCAGGAGATAGCGGAGCATCTGCCGGGTCTGCTGGTGGCCGGCCGCAACGCGGCGGAGACCTGAGCCGTCCGCCGGTCCGGCGCGGGGAGCGGAGCGCGCGAGCCCAGCCCGAGCCGGCCGAGAGACCCTAGGATCTTGGTGTGGCCGTCTTCCGGATCGAGCGATCCACGCCGCTCCCCGCAGCCGAGTCATGGCGCCGGGTCACGGACTGGGAGCGGCATGCCGCGTATGTGCCGCTGACCGTGATCACCACTTCTTCCGGGCCGCCGACCCGGATCGGAAGCGTGTTCGTGGCGCGTACCGGAGTGGGTCCGCTGGGCTTCGACGATCCGATGCAGGTGGTGCGCTGGACGCCGCCCACGGCCGGGCGGGCGGGGCTGTGCCGACTGGAGAAGCGCGGTTCGCTGATCCGGGGCGGGGCGTCGATCAGCGTGCATCCGACGGATTCCGGATCCCATGTGGTGTGGGTGGAGGAGCTGACCGTCCGGCTGCTTCCGCAGTGGGCCGACCCGCTCATCGCCGGGCCGGGCCGCCGGGTCTTCGGCCGGGTTCTCGACGGCATGCTGGGCGGCCCTGCGCGGCCCTGCCCGTAGCGGGGCCCGGCCGGGCCGGTGGGGCGGGTGCGGGTGGACGTCCGGCGCGGCCCGTGTGCCGCCGTTCGCAGTACGTCCGCTCGGCGCCGCACGGCGCTGCGGTGCGAGACTCGGCGGATGACCGACGTGCACGGTGGTACGCAGCTGCGCTGTCTGGTGACCGGTGCCTCCGGGTACATCGGAGGCAGACTGGTGCCCGCGCTCCTCGACACGGGGTTCCGGGTGCGCGCACTGGCGCGGACCCCGCGGAAGCTGCGGGACCACCCGTGGGCGGATCGGGTCGAGGTGGTGGAGGGCGATGTCCGTGACGCCGCTTCGGTGCGGGCGGCGATGCGGGACGTGGACGTGGCGTACTACCTGGTGCATGCGCTCGGTTCCGGACCGGACTTCGAGGAGAGGGACCGCCAGGCGGCCCGGATCTTCGGGGAGCAGGCACGGGCCGCCGGAGTCGGCCGGATCGTGTACCTCGGCGGGCTCACGCCGGCCGGGGTGCCCGAGCGGGAACTCTCGCCGCATCTGCGTTCCCGGGCCGAGGTGGGGCGCATTCTGCTGGACTCCGGGGTTCCGACGGCCGCGTTGCGGGCCGCGGTGGTCATCGGATCGGGCTCGGCCTCGTTCGAGATCCTGCGTCATCTCACCGAGCGACTGCCGGTGATGGTCACCCCGAGCTGGGTCCGGACCTCGATCCAGCCGATCGCGGTGCGGGACGTGGTGCGGTATCTCGTCGGCTGTGCCGGGCTGCCGCCCGAGGTGAACCGTACGTTCGACATCGGCGGCCCGGACGTGATGACGTACCGGGACATGATGCGGCGGTACGCCGAGGTCGCCGGACTGCCGCGGCGGGTGATCCTTCCGGTTCCTGTCCTCACTCCGGGACTGTCCAGTCTCTGGATCGGCCTGGTGACACCGGTACCCCCGTCGATCGCCCGTCCGCTGGCCGAGTCGCTGCGCCACGAAGTGGTCTGCCGCGAGCGCGACATCGCCGAGTACGTCCCCGATCCGCCGGGCGGCCCCATCGCCTTCGAAGAGGCACTACGGCTGGCGCTCCAGCGGATCAAGGAGGCCCGCGTCGACACCCGCTGGTCGTCCGCCGCGGTGCCCGGCGCGCCCAGCGACCCGTTGCCCACGGACCCCGACTGGGCCGGCGGCAGCCTCCGCATCGACGAACGCGAACGAACGGTGCCGGTCGCCCCGGAAGCACTGTGGCGGGTCATCGAGGGCATCGGCGGCGAGAACGGCTGGTACTCCTTCCCCCTCGCCTGGGCCGTGCGCGGCTGGCTCGACCGGATCGTCGGGGGCGTCGGGCTGAGGCGTGGACGCCGGGACGCACAACGGCTTCGGGTGGGCGATTCGCTGGACTTCTGGCGCGTGGAGGAGATCGTCCCGGGTGAACTCCTGCGGCTGCGCGCAGAGATGCGGCTGCCGGGACTGGCCTGGCTCGAACTCTCGGTGGACCGGGACGAACAGGGGATGACGGTCTATCGGCAGCGGGCCCTGTTCCACCCGCACGGGCTTCTCGGTCACGCGTACTGGTGGAGCGTATGGCCCTTCCATTCAGTCGTGTTCGGTGGAATGGCCCGCAACATCACCGCGGCGGCGCATGCGGTCCCGCCGCGACGTGCCACCTGACGTCCCTGCCGGACCGGGGTGCCCGATACCCCGGTCCGGCAGGGAAGGCCGGTGCGCCTACCCGGAAGGGCAAGTGAACTCCGCCAGGAGCAACAGCACTTGAATCCGTCGATGTCGATGCGCAAGACCCCCTTTTCGGGCAGAAATGCATAACTGCCCTGCGTGCTGGTACATATGACGGATTGACAGCTATGGTGTGCGCGACGACTCCGTCCGCCGCAGACCGCACGGGAGGTGCGTAGCGTGGCACGCCGACTCCGTTCCGTGGGACTCGACTTCACCGAGACCGCACCCTTGCGGCTGGTCTTCGCCGCCGAGCTGTCCGCCCCTCCCGAAGCGGTCTACCGCGCCCTCGCCGAAGACGTGACGGGCTGGCCGACGTGGTTCACCTCGGTGACGGCGGCCCGCCCCACCGAGGACGGCGCGGGTCGTGAAGTCCGGCTCAGGGGCGGGACGGTGTTCCGCGAGACGATCGTGGCGGCGGAGGTCGCCGAACGCTACGCCTACCGGGTCGACGAATCGAACGCCCCTGGTCTGCGGGCCCTGTTGGAGGAGTGGTGGCTCACTCCGGCCGGGACCGGGACACGGGTGCGGTGGACGTTCGCCGCGGATGGTTCCGCACCGTTCCGGATCGCGCTGCGCCTGGGCCGGTCAGGGGTGGGCCGGGCGTTCCGGGACGCGGTGCGCACGCTCGACGGGCGACTGACCGAGCCCGCCGGCTGACAGCGACCACGGCCCGGTACCGCGGCTTTCCGTCCGTGCTATCCGGGCCAGTTGCCGTCGTTGAGGAAGGACGTGATGGCTTCCTCGTACGGGGCGATGTGCAGACCCTGTTCCTCCAGCCAGCTGTCGGAGTAGTACTTGTCGAGGTAGCGGTCACCGGGATCGCAGATCAGGGTGACGACGCTGCCGGTACTGCCCTGTTCGAGCATCTCGGCGACCAGTTTGAACGCGCTCCACAGCCCGGTCCCCGTGGATCCGCCCGTCCTCCTGCCTATGGCCTTCTCCAGGGCGCGCACGGCCGCGACACTGGCCGCATCCGGCACCTTCATCATCCGGTCGATGGCTCCCGGTACGAAGCTCGGCTCCATCCGGGGCCTGCCGATGCCCTCGATCCGTGAGCCGCGGTCACTGGTGGCCAGAGGGTTGTGCTGGGTCCAGCCGTCGAAGAAGCAGGAGTTCTCGGGGTCGGGCACACAGATCCGGGTGTCGAACTGCATGTAGTGCACATAGCGGGCGATGGTCGCCGAGGTGCCGCCGGTTCCGGCCGTGGCGACGATCCACGTCGGCTCCGGATAGCGCTCCAGTCTCAGCTGCTGGTAGATCGACTCGGCGATGTTGTTGTTGCCGCGCCAGTCGGTGGCCCGCTCGGCGTAGGTGAACTGGTCCATGTAGTGGCCACCGGTTTCGGCGGCCAGCGTGGCGGACTCCTCGTACAACTTCCGTGAGTCATCGACGAAATGACATCGCCCGCCGTGGAACTCGATCAGTCGGCACTTCTCGGAGCTGGTGGTACGGGGCATCACGGCAATGAACGGCACGCCGATCAGCTTGGCGAAGTACGCCTCCGAGACGGCCGTCGAACCACTGGACGCCTCGATCACCGGCTTGCCCGGACGGATCCAGCCGTTGCAGAGCCCATAGAGGAAGAGAGAACGCGCCAGCCGGTGCTTGAGACTGCCGGTGGGATGCGTCGACTCGTCCTTGAGGTAGAGGTCGATGCCCCAGGTCTCGGGCAGCGGGAAGCGCAGCAGATGGGTGTCGGCGGAACGGTTGGCGTCGGCCTGGACCTTGCGTACGGCTTCCTTGAGCCAGGCCCGGTACCCGGGGTCCGAGCGGTCGACGTCGCCGGTCGCCACGGCCCGGCCGACATGTCCGTGCTCATCGATGCCCATCGGCGCGTTCCTCTCGTGTCACCGGCTTCTCCCTCCCCACGATATTCCCCCCACCTGCAGAAACGATCACTTTGATGTTCCATAGCCCAGCCTTGGTGCCGCCGGGCGGAACACCGGCGTCCCGGCACCGTGAAGAGGAGATGTTCCGCCCGGACGAGGCCTGGCGCGTCGCTCCCGGCTTGTGCAGACTGCCATCAGAAGCGTGACGAAGGGGGCGAACAGGCATGCCGGAAACGGAGTTCAGCGCGACGGGGGTACGGATCGAGCGGTGGGCCCGCTCGCTCACGAGGGCGGGGCAGGTGATCGTCAAGGACGGCAGGCTGGCCCTGCTGACCAGTTACGGACGGGAGATCGACAGCGCCCCGGTGGCGGCGGTCAGTGCGGGCCGGCCGTGGTTCTTCGGAGCCGGGGCGGCCGTGGCGCGTCTCAACGGGACGCGGTACCGGCTCACGATGGGGCAGCGCAACAACGGCCCGGACAAGGCGGGGCCGGCCCTCAGGTTCCTCGCGGCACTGCGCAGTGCGGGCGGCCGGATGATCTGACGGGGATGGGGCCGGTGGACCACTGCGACTTGCGGAGCCGCGCCCGCCGGGTGACATTGGTCCCATGTCACCCATGGTCGACCGGCGGTGACACTGTGACCCGGCCCGCCGGGCCCGAATCAGCGGCAGCCATCCGCCGATTCCGTTCCCTCCGTCTTCTTCCGGACCTATTTCGGGGAGTCGCAGCCGTGATCAGCGAGCCAAGCAGGCACTGCACGGTGGAGCTCCAGGCCCTGCCGTCGAGGATCGGTCAAGTCCGCAGAATCGTTTCGGCACAGTTGCGCTACTGGCGTCTCGATCCCCTGATCGACCATGCGGCGCTCGGCGTCACGGAACTGCTGACCAACGTCCACCGGCACGCTCAGCCGGACAAGTCATGCACCGTCGAGATCGAGCTGCTGCTGGAACGGCTGACCGTGTCCGTCCATGACCACGACCCACGGCTGCCGACCGTTCGCGAGGCCGGCGCATCCAGCACGTCGGGCCGCGGGCTCGCACTGATTGCCGCGGTGAGCGAGAGCTGGGGGGCCCGTCCGAGAGGTGAGGCGGGGAAGGTCGTCTGGTTCACCCTTCCGGCGCCTCCCCCGTTCACCGCACGGCCGCTGCATGCGGTGTACGGAGCGATCACCGACGGACCGTTCGAACTGGACGCCGTCATCTACCTGGAGGGCCTGCCCCCCTTCGCCTCGCGGTCGGCCGACGTCGGCTGAAGGCTGCGCACCGCCCCGCGTCACGCGAGCGCGGCCAGCGGATCGTCCAACACCGGCTGCCAGGCCAGCTCCGCCGCCCCCACCAAACTGTTGTGGTCGAGCGTGCACGGCAGGATGGGCACACTTCCGCTGCGGCCCCACAGACTGCGGTCGGCCACCACCGCGCGCAGCCGCTCCGGATCCGCGTCCAGCAGGACCCGGTGCAGTCCGCCGAGGATGATGCGGTCCGGGTTGAGGATGTTGACGAGTCCGGCCAGTCCGAGGCCGAGCCGGTCGATCAGCTCCTCCGCCGCACCGCGCACCGCCGCGTCGTGGTACTCCGTACGCAGCAGATCGCCGGCCTGCTTGAGCAGCGACTCCTCCGGACCGGGTTCACGGCGGGCGGCGACGAGGAAGGCCAGCGGATCGGCCTCGACGTCCAGGCAGCCGCGACCACCACAGTGGCAAGGGCCACCCTCGGGGTTCACCGTGATGTGCCCGACCTCCATCGCGAGCCCCGAACTCCCCGTATGCAGACGGCCGTCGAGGACCAGGGCGCCACCCACACCGCGGTGGCCGGTCGCGACACACAGAAGATGCCGGGCCCCGCGCCCAGCACCGTGCCGGTGCTCCGCGAGCGCGGCGAGGTTGACGTCATTGCCGGCGAACGCCGGACCTGCGATCCCCGCCTCCCGCACACAGGCGGCGAAGATCTCGCGCACCGGGGCGCCGGCCGGCCAGGCGATGTGCAGCGGGTTGAGCGCGGTGCCCTCCGGTTCGGCGACCGCGGAGGGCACCGCGAGGCCCGCACCGACGCAGCGCAGGCCGCTGTCCCGAAGCAACCGGGCACAGGCGTCCACCACTTCACCGATGACCTGGGCCGGGTCCGCCGTGACGGTGACACAGCCGGGAGCGGTGGCGACGAGCCGTCCGCCCAGCCCGACGAGCGCGGCCCGGAACCCGTCGGCATGCACCTGCGCCGCGATGGCGACGGGTCCGGATTCCCGGATGGCCAGCCGGTGCGAAGGGCGGCCCTGCGAGCCGGCGGCGGAGCCCGGCCGGGAATCGACCCGGATCAGGCCGAGCGCCTCCAGCTCGGCGGCGACCGCACCGGCCGTTGCCCGGGTGACGCCGAGTTCGGAGGTGAGGACGGCGCGAGTGGGGGCGCGTCCGGTGTGGACCAGTTCCAGGGCGGGTCCGAGCGCGCTGCGGCCCCGCTCCAACTTTGTCCGGGTGGTGGTCACCTTGCCGTTCATGGGGGCGAGTCTCCCACGTTCCGGCACGGGGGCGATGCCGCGGTGGCGCACGGTCGGCCACGGTGGTACGCCGCGCCCGCAGCGCCGGTCCCCTTTCTTGCAACTGCCGTCGGTGAGCCCCTAAGGTGAATTTGTGCCGCAAGTAAACAAACTGCGGACGGCCCCACCGGGGGGACCGGGCGGAGACACCGCCCCAGCTTCCCCGGCCCGCCTCCGTGCCGCCCTGACCGCGCTCTTCGCCCTCGACGGCTTCCTCTTCGCCGGCTGGGTCGTCCGCATTCCGGCCGTCAAGCACCAGACCGGCGCATCGGCCTCCACCCTCGGCCTGGCCCTGCTCGGCATCTCTGCAGGAGCCGTCGTCACCATGATGTTCGCCGGCCGGCTCTGCCGGAGGTTCGGGAGCCGGCCCGTGACCGTCGGCTGCGGGGTACTCTTCCCGCTCGCCATCGCGCTGCCCGCGCAGACGCATTCGGCGCTCGCGCTCGGCCTGGTGCTGCTGGTCTTCGGCGCCGTGTACGGAGCGATGAACGTCGCGCTGAACAGCGCCGCCGTCGAGCTGGTCGCCGCCCTGCGACGTCCCGTGATGCCCGGTTTCCATGCGGCGTACAGCCTCGGCGGCATGCTCGGGGCCGGGCTCGGCGGACTGGTCGCGGGCACGCTGTCTCCCTCGGCCCACCTCCTCGCCCTCACCGGGATCGGACTGCTGATCACCGCTGTCGCGGGCCCGGCGCTGCTGCGCCACCCGGCTCCCCGGACGTCCACGGCCGCCGCGAACCGTCCCGGGCCACCGCGCCGGATGACGGCCCGGACCCGTCGGACGGTGCTGCTGTTCGGCGCGATCGCGCTCTGCACCGCGTACGGGGAAGGCGCGTTGGCCGACTGGAGCGCACTCCATCTCGAACAGGACCTGCACGCCGCTCCCGGCGTCGCCGCCGCCGGATACTCCCTGTTCGCCCTGGCCATGACCGCTGGCAGGCTGACCGGAACCGCACTGCTCGAACGGCTGGGGCAGACCCGCACACTCGTCGCGGGCGGTGTGACGGGAGCTGCCGGAATGCTCCTCGGTTCACTCGCCCCGACCTCCTGGCTTGCGCTGCTCGGCTTCGCCGTCGCGGGTCTGGGGCTGGCCAACATCTTTCCCGTCGCGGTCGGTCGTGCCGGCGAACTGGCCGGTCCGGGCGGAGTGGCAGCCGCGTCGACGATCGGCTACGGCGGAATGCTGCTCGGGCCACCCGCCATCGGTTTCCTGGCCGACTGGTTCTCGCTGCCCCTCGCGCTCACGACGGTGGCGGTACTGGCCGCCACAGCGGCAGTACTGGCGCACGCCGCACACGGCGCGACGACCCGCCCGTGAACGGCCTGCACGCCAGGACGACCACATGATTCATGAACACATGACCGACTGAGTAGAGGTACTCAGGCGGGTCCGGCTCCCAGGTCGCACGATGGACACATCAACCACCCACGGGGAGCAGACCATGCACGGGACCGGCACGTACCAGCAGCACCTCCGCACACTCGCACGCCTCACCTTCGGCAACGCCGCTTCGGTGATCTACCTCGGCGCGGTCCTGGCCACGGCGGTGTTCGTCACCGTGGACACGCTGTTCGTCGCACACCAGGACGCCTCCTTCGCGGGTGTCTGGCTGTTCTTCCTCGCGGCGCCCACCGTGTTCGTCTTCTTCGTCGGCGAATCGCTGTGGGGCACGGACACGGCCGGACCGGCCTGGCTCACCTGCGTCGCGCTCGTCGTGTCCGTACTGGTGCAGGCGCTGGCCCTCGGCTGGTTCGCACGGTTGCTGCGCCGGGGCGGCCGGTCCCGTTCCGTCCGGTCCCGGGGCGCCGCGGCCTGACACAATCCGCCCATGGAAATCCAGGAACACCTCACCTCGCTCATCGAGGCCGGGAATGCGCTGGCCGCCGCCGCGGAGCAGGCGGGGCCCGGTGCATCCGTGCCGACATGCCCGGGCTGGCAGATACGCCAACTGCTCCGGCACACCGGCATGGTGCATCGCTGGGCGACCGCGTACCTCGTCGAGGGACACACCTCCTACCATCCCGACGGCGGGGAGCCCGAGTTGGACGAGGGGGAACTGCTCGACTGGTTCCGGGAGGGGCACGGTCTGCTGGTGCGCGCACTGCAGAGCGCCCCGGCCGACCTCGACTGCTGGTCCTTCCTGCCCGCGCCCTCACCGCTGGCGTTCTGGGCACGGCGCCAGTCCCACGAGACGACGATCCACCGCGTGGACGCCGAGTCCGCGCGCGGCGGCCCCCTCTCGCCGGTGACACCCGTTCATGCGATGGACGGGATCGACGAACTGTTGTGCGGGCTCCACTCCCGCCCGAAGAGCAGGGTGCGCAGCGACTCACCTCGAACCCTGCGGGTGCGCGCCACGGACACGGATGCGGCGTGGACGGTCCGTATCTCGGCACAGCCTCCGCAGGCCCGACGCGACACCGGGACTCCGGCGGTCGAGGACGACTCGGCGGACTGCGAGTTGAGCGGAACGGCCGAGGAGCTCTACCTGACGCTCTGGAACCGGCTGCCACTCACCGCGATCACGGTGACGGGCGACCCGGCAGTGGCCCGGCTGTGGAGCGAGACCTCGGGAATCACCTGGTCCTGACCGGCGTACGGGAACGGGCCCCGGACGACCCGTCGGCTCTTCGGCGGTTTCGGGCGGCCGCGGGCAGCCGTCGACGCGTTCGGGCGGCCGTCGGGGCCGGTCCGCCTCCGAGGGCCGCAGGGCGTCGAGGGCCCGGCGGATCCCATCAGGCGCTCACCGGTTCCGGTGAGCGCCTCCGGTCGATGCGCCAGGGGTGTCTCGAGGACGGGGCAGGCCGACCGAGCGGGCCAGTTCGGTGACGGCCTCCTCGAAGAAGGCGTCCCGGGCCTCCACCACCTTGTCGAACTGGCCGAAGATCTCGAAGGAGATCAGGCCGAACAGTTGCGACCAGGCGGCGACCAGCGGGACGGCGGCCTCCACTGGAAGACCGGGGGCGAAGTCCGCAGCCATCCGCCCGGCCTCGGCCCGCAGTTCGGCGGCGAGCGGCGGTACGGCGAGCCCGTCCGTGCGGTAGGCCTCGCCGACGATGTCGATCAGGACCAGGGCGACACGGGAGGCGGGGCCGACTGTGGCCTGCGGTGCGGTGTAACCGGGCACGGGCGAGCCGTAGATGAGGGCGTACTCATGAGGGTGGGCCAGGGCCCAGCCGCGTACGGCGCGGGCGACGGCCGTCCAGCGGGCGAGGTGGGGGGCGTCGTCGGCACAGGCAGTGCGATGGGCGGTCTCCGCGGCCTCGCCCAGGGAGTCGTACGCGTCGACGATCAGGGCCGTCAGCAGGTCGTCGCGGCTGGGGAAGTAGCGGTAGAGCGCGGAGGACGCCATACCCAGCTCCCGCGCAACGGCGCGCAGCGACAGCTTGGCGGCACCTTCGGCCGCCAGCCGCCTTTTCGCCTCGTCCATGATGGCGGCCGTGACCTCGACACGGGCCCGTTCCCTGGCTCCTCGGACAGCGCTCATGATCCCCAGTCTGCCACGAAAAGAGCGCCGATCAAATACGAGAGCACCGATCTTGCTTCGGAGCATCGATCCCTGCACACTGATCCCGAACGAGAGCACTGCTCTCTCTCGATGATGGGGGTCACCATGTCTCAGCCGTATTACCTTCAGGGCAACGCGTTCACCGTCCGGATGAACAGCTTCATCGGCTGGCTCGCCCGGCGCGGCGTCAGCCTCCTCGGCACGGCCGAAATGTCGGTACGGGGCCGCAGAAGCGGGCAGATGCAGCGCATCCCCGTAAATCCGCACGCTTACGAGGGCGCGCAGTACCTGGTCTCCGCGCGGGGCCACTCCCAGTGGGTGCGCAACATGCGGGCCGCCGGCGGCGGCGAACTGCGGGTCGGCCGCAGGATCCGCACCTTCACGGCCGTGGAGGTGGCGGACGACGAGCAGAAGATGCAGGTCGTTCGCACCTACCTGGAGCGGTGGGGCTGGGAGGTCAACCAGTACTTCCAGGGCATCACGGCACAGTCCTCGGACGCGGAACTCCTGGCCGCCTGTCCGGACCACCCCGTGTTCCGGATCTCCTTCGAAGGCTGACCGTGCGGCCCGCCCCGCCCCCGGCCGCAGCCGCAGCCGCAGCCGCCGGATCCCACCCGTCGGCCGCCAGGGGTCACCGGCGGCCAGGGGTCACCGGCCGTCAGAGGTCACCGGTCCAGTGCCGACAGAGCCCGCTGGGCCATCGGGTGCGTACGTACCAGCTCGGCCAGCGACGTGGTCCCCCGGGTGATGCCGGCGAACGCGTTCCAGGCCGGGCGGAATCCCGTCAGCACCGCGTGCAGCATTCCGGGACGGCGCTCGAACAGCTTCAGCATCCGCCGCCCGACGCCCATCTCGACCCCCAGACCGGCCTTGATGGCGAAGGCGTAGTTGAGCGCCTGGCGCCGGGCGTCCACCGCATCGTGCGACTCCGCGATCCGGACCGCCCACTCACCGGCGAGCCGCCCCGATCGCAGCGCGTAGGAGATGCCTTCACGGGTCCACGGCTCCAGCAGCCCCGCTGCGTCGCCGCACACCAGCACCCGCCCGCGCGACAGCGGCGAGTCGTCGCTGCGACAACGCGTCAGATGACCGGAGGAGATCTTCGGTTCGAAGCCGGCGAGACCGAGACGGGCGATGAAGTCCTCCAGGTAGCGCTTGGTTCCCGCGCCGTCGCCCCGCGCCGAGATCACACCCACGGTGAGGGTGTCCCCCTTGGGGAACACCCAGCCGTAACTGCCGGGCATGGGGCCCCAGTCGATCAGCACCCGCCCGGCCCAGTCCTCCGCGACCGTCTCCGGAACCGGGATCTCCGCCTCCAGGCCGAGGTCCACCTGGTCGAGTTTCACCCCGACATGAGCCCCTATCCGCCCTGCACTGCCATCCGCACCGACGACCGCGCGGGCCAGGACCGTCTCGCCGCCGGACAGCACCACGGCGACGGTACGCCGGTCCGGCACCGCCGCGCCGTGCTGCTCGACCCTCATCACGGTCGCTCCGGTACGGAGTTCGGCCCCGGCCTTCTGCGCCTCCTCGACCAGCCCCGCATCGAACTCGGGACGGTTGATGAGCCCGAAGAGCATCCGCTTGGAGCGGCGGGTCCGTGCCAGCCTGCCGTTGAGCGAGAACGTGACCGCATGGATCCGGTCCCGCAGCGGCAGCTCGAATCCGGGCGGCAGCGAGTCGCGCGAAAACCCGATGATGCCCCCGCCACAGGTCTTGTAACGGGGCAGTTCCGCCTTCTCCAGGAGCAGCACCCGTCGACCGGTCACCGCTGCCGCGTAGGCCGCGGAGGCTCCGGCCGGTCCACCACCGACTACGACGACGTCCCACACGGACGACTCTTCGTGCTCCTGTACGGCGTCTGCGTTCTCGCTGCTCACGATGTGCTTCTGCTCCCGATCCCACCAGTGGCCCATGCTGCTCACGGCATCCTACGGCGCGATCGGACCGGTGCCCGCTGTGGGAGGATCGTCCCTGTGTTCGCTCTACATGGGCACCACACGCTTGGTGTGCATGTACCCGGATTCGTACACATAACGTCGCACCCACGAGGAGCGTGCCCATGACTGTCCGTCCGATCTCCGAGACCATTGCCTCGTTGATGCCACGCGCGAAGGCGGAACTCACCGAGCTCGTGGCCTTCCGGTCGGTGGCGGACCCCGCGCAGTTCCCGAAGAGCGAGTGCGAGGCGGCTGCCCGCTGGGTCGCCGACGCGCTGCGCGCCGAGGACTTCCAGGATGTCGCCCTGCTCGACACGCCCGACGGCACCCAGTCGGTGTACGGCTTCCTGCCCGGTCCGGCCGGCGCTCCGACCGTGCTGCTCTACGCGCACTACGACGTACAGCCGCCGCTCGACGAGTCCGCCTGGCTCTCCCCGCCGTTCGAACTGACGGAACAGGACGGACGCTGGTACGGCCGAGGCGCGGCCGACTGCAAGGGTGGCTTCATCATGCACCTCCTCGCGCTGCGCGCCCTCAAGGCGGACGGTGGCATCCCGGTCTCCGTCAAGGTGATCGCCGAGGGCTCCGAGGAGCAGGGCACCGGCGGTCTGGAGCAGTACGCCGAGGCGCACCCCGAGCTGCTGACCGCCGACACGATCGTGATCGGCGACACGGGCAACTTCCGGGTCGGCCTGCCGACGGTCACCGCGACGCTGCGCGGTATGACGATGCTGCGGGTCACGCTCGACACGCTCGAAGGGAACCTGCACTCCGGGCAGTTCGGCGGCGCCGCTCCGGACGCGCTGGCAGCGATGATCCAACTGCTCGCCTCGCTGCGCGCCGAGGACGGCAGCACGACCGTCGACGGGCTCGCCTCGGACGCCGAATGGGACGGACTGGATTACACCGAGGCCGAGTTCCGCAAGGACGCGAAGGTCCTCGACGGGGTCGGGCTGATCGGCTCCGGCACGGTCGCCGACCGGCTCTGGGCGCGGCCCGCCGTCACCGTCATCGGAATCGACTGCCCGCCGGTGGTCGGGGCGACACCGTCGCTGCAGGCGAGCGCCCGGGCGCAGGTCAGTCTGCGAGTGCCGCCGGGGCAGGACGCCGCGGAGGCGACCGCGCTGCTGACCGCCCATCTGGAGGCGCACGCCCCGTGGGGTGCCAGGCTGACGGTGGAACAGGTCGGCCAGGGCCAGCCGTTCCGCGCGGACGTCTCCAGCCCGGCATACGTGTCGATGGCGCAGGCCATGGAAGTCGCCTACCCCGGCGAGAAGATGCAGTCGGCCGGGATGGGCGGGTCGATCCCGCTCTGCAACACCCTCGCCGCCCTCTATCCGGAGGCCGAGATCCTCCTGATCGGTCTGAGCGAGCCGGAGGCACAGATCCACGCGGTCAACGAGAGCGTGTCTCCGGAGGAGTTGGAGCGACTTTCCCTCGCCGAGGCCCTGTTCCTGCGGAACTACGCAGAATCCAAGCAGAACTGACTAGCCGTCAGCACTGACTGACTGTCCGTCCCGACCATGCCGGTTGCCCGCGGGTCCCGGCCGGCCGTGCTCCCCGGATCCGGTCCCGCCCGCCCGGCGGGTCCCGGCCGGGCAGTCCATGGCGCGTAAGGGCCACCGGTTCCCCGGACGTCCGGGGAACCGCGTCCCGACGGGGTTCCGCACGGCGATCCGCTCTCCGTGGCGGCCTCAGCCGTGCTGCGCGCCTCAGCCGACCGGGACTCCGGCCTCCAGATTGAGCACGGTCGACCGCTCCCGGGCGCGCAGCGCCCAGCGCAGCCGTGCATACCGGGTGGGAGGCAGCATCGTGGCCGCTTCCTCCTCGGTGACGAACCGCCAGTCACGCAGTTCGGAACCCTGAAGCAGGAGCCGTGCGGCGTCCGCCCCGGCCAGCAGGCCGCCGTCGAAGAGCATCCTCAGCCCTCCGTATCCGGGCGGTTTCGGCTCCTCCCAGTCGACGACGAGCAGTTTCGGCGGCTGTTCGAGGTGGATTCCTATCTCCTCGGCCACCTCGCGGATCCCGGCCTGGGCCGGCGCCTCGCCGGCCTCGACCACTCCGCCCGGGAACTCCCATCCGGGCTTGTACGTCGGATCCACGAGCAGTACCCGGTCGTGTTCGTCGAAGAGGAGCACCCCTGCCGCGACGGTCTCCGCGGTCGGTTCGGACGTCTGCACGATCTGGCACGCGGTGGCCGCTCCGGTGCGGACCGCCTCGGCGATCCGGCAGGCCGTTTCGCGCGGAGTGAGCAGGCTGGTGTCGATGGTGTGCGCGTCCCGGGTGAGCCAGCCCAGAGCCGTCCGGTACGGCTCGATGTGGTCATAGGCCCACTGCCGGATCCGTTCGCTGCGCTCCGGATCGTCGGCGAACTCCACCCGGCCGGCGATCCGTTCGCGCAGGATCGTTTCCTCGGGTGAGAGCAGGACATGGCACACGGGTATGCGCCGCGCGGCCAGCCCTCCGAAGATCTCGTCCCGGTACTCCTGCCGCAGCAGTGTCATCGGCACCACCAGAACCCCGGACACCTCGGCCAGCAGTGCCGCGGCGGCGTCCACCACCAGACGCCGCCAGATCGGCAGGTCCTGGAAGTCCGTCACCTCGGCGAGCTTCTTCTGGGGCAACAGATACCGCAGTCCCGCGCCGATCAGCTCGGGGTCGTAGAACGTGCTGTTCGGGATCAGATCGACCAGCTCGCGCGCGGCGCTCGTCTTGCCGGCGCTGAACGTTCCGTTGATCCAGACGATCACGGTTCCCCCTCCTCCGTAGCCCCCTGTGGCTTGCCCGCAACACCCTGCTGCGAAAACCCGACGGCGATCCTGTCGCATGAACGGGGCGGCCGGATTCCGTCGGTGGGCGGCCCACTGTACGAGCCCCGGCTCCGGACCTGCCACGGAAGTGCCGGAAGGCCGCCAGAAGACGCTCGCCGTCCCTCGCCCATCCCGCACATGTGGCGGACGCTCCATCGATGTGCATTTCCCCTCGATCCGTCCTAGTTTGGGCAACGTAAGGATTCGTCCACGCGAGGAGTCGCAATGGCTCACGGAAGCGGCAAGGACAAGCTCACGGGCAAAGCCAAGGAAGCCTTGGGCAAGATGACCGGCAACCGTCGCAAGGAAGCCGAGGGCAAGGCCGAACAGGCCAAGGCGCGGGCGAAAGAAGCCCTGGATGAGACCGAGAAGCACGTACCCGGAAAGTCCGGGCTGAAGGATCCGCTGACCCCCGACGACAAGTAGGGGAAGTCCCCGGGCCCCCGTCCGAGCGGCGGGGGCCCGGCCACAGCACAGCAGCCCATTATCGAACGCGTGTGCCATCACATGTTCAGTGGCAGGGCCCGCAGCGTACCGGTAAGGAGCCGACCGAGGCCCACGACGAGCGGGATCAGCCGGAGGCACGCGCCCTGATCCGGGTGCCGCGGGTCGCCGCTCCCTGCTTCCGGATCCTCCGCCGCGAGTCCGGGTCGCGGGCTCTCCTCACTTGGTCGACCCCAGCGTCAGCCCCGCGATGAAGTGGCGCTGGAGCAGGAGGAAGACCACCAGGGTGGGCAGGGCGACGATCACCGCGCCGGCCGCCAGGAGGTTGTAGTCGGTGAAGAACTGCCCACGAAGGTTGTTGAGGGCCGAAGTGATGGGGAGTTTGTCGCCGTCGGAGACGAAGACCAGCGCCCAGAGGAAATCGTTGTACATCCAGGTGAACTGGAGTGTGCCGAGCGCCGCGAGGGCCGGTCGGCACAGCGGGAGGGTGATGCGCCAGTACTGCGCCCAGACACCCGCGCCGTCGACGACGGCGGCCTCCAGGATCTCCTGCGGAAGTGTGCGCATGAAGTTGGCCAGGACGAAGACGCAGAAGCCGATCTGGAAGCCGATCTGCACGACCAGGACGGCCCAGTAGGAGTCGTACATCGTCATCGAGTCGGACATCCAGTACGGCAGGGGGATGCGGTTGAAGACCACGTACAGCGGGGTCACGATCACCTGCTGCGGCAACAGGTTCCCCGCGGTGAAGAGCATCAGCAGGACGATCCCGCCGCGCAGCTTCAGCCGGGCCAGCGCGAAGGCCACGAACGAAGCGAGAAACAGGGTGACGAGTACCCCGGGAACAGCGATGATCATGGTGTTGACGAAGTACTGCGTCATCCCCGAGTCGACGAACGCCTGCCGGTAGTAGTCGAAGGAGAGATGCCGCGGCAGCGAGAAGTAGCCGTACTCCGAGGTTTCCTCGTACGGGCGCAGCGAGGCGTAGACGGCGAGCAGCAGGGGGGCGAGGAAGCCGAGGGAGACCGCCACCAGGAAGGCGTGCAGACCCAGCCGGCCGGGGCGGAGTCTGCGGCGGACGGTGACGGGTACCGCGGTAGCGGGCTCGGCGGCGGGGCGGGCGGGGGTGTCGACGGTCATCGGTTCCTCTCCCCTCGGAGCTCCTGGACCAGGTACGTCACGACGAACCCGAGGGAGACGGTCAGCAGGACGACGGCGATGGCCGAGCCGAAACCGATCCGGGCCGCCTCGCCGATGATGTTGTCCGTGACGAGCACCGAGAGCAGTTCGAGCCCGTTGCGGCCATGGTTGACGGCGTACACGATGTCGAAGGCACGCAGGGACTCGATGACGGTGATGACGCCGACGATGACATTCACCGGACGCAGGGTGGGGAAGACGATGCGGAAGAACGTCTGGATCTCGTTCGCCCCGTCGATGGCCGCGGCTTCCTTCAGGGAGGTGTCGACGGCCTTGAGCCCGGCGAGGTAGAGGATCATCACGTAGCCGGTGTGCCGCCAGGCCGCGGCGAGCAGGATCATCCAGAGGTTGAGGTCGGGGTCACCGAGCCAGTCGGTCGGCGATCCGGTGTCCCCGAGGATCGCGTTGAGCGCGCCCTGGTCCCGGGAGAAGATCAGCTGCGCGATGAAGCCGACCACGGCGAGCGACAGCACGACCGGCATGTACAGCGTCGACTGGTAGAAGCGACTGAATCGCACGCCCCGGTCGATGAGTACCGCGAGGAGCAGTCCGAACGGCGCGGCGACGAGGCCGAGGAAGGCCAGCCAGAGCAGGTTGTGCCGGGCGGCGGGCCAGAACTGCGGGTAGTTGGTGAACAGGTTCGTGTAGTTCTGCGTACCGACCCATTCGATGTCGCCGATCCCGTCCCACCTGGTGAAGGAGAGCAGGACGGAGGCGAGGGTCGGGCCCCACACGACAGCGAGGTCGAGCAGGACCGGGATGCCGAGCAGCAGACCGATGACGACGAGGTCGCGGCCGGAGAACCGCCGGGTGCCCCGTCGTTCGGTGCGCCGCCCCGAGAGGAACGACACGGTCGGTACTCCAGGTTCAGTCGGAGGCGAAGACGGTCTTCTTCTGCCGCTCGATGCCGTTGACCAGACCGTCCACATCGTTCGGGTTGCTGATGAACTCCTGGATGGCCGGGATCATGACGGTCGAGGCGAAGTCCGGCCGGGTGTCGCGGTCCAGGAACTGTGAGATGTTCTTCGCGCCGGAGACGAGCTCCACGGCCTTCTTCTGGAGCGCCGAGTAACGGGAGGTGTCCGCCTGGTCGTTGACCGCGATGTTGTTGGGATCGCTCTTGAGGTAGATGTCCTCGGCCTTGCCGGTGGCCAGCCACTTCAGGAGGTCCTTGGCGCTCTCCATGGCCTTCTTGTTCCTGAGGTTCTTCGACTTCTTCGCCAGCAGGAAGCCGTCGATGGGTGCCTCGACCGCGTCCTGGCCGTGCTCGGGGGCGATGACCGGGAAGGGGAAGAAGTCGATGTCCTCCTGCTCACCCTCGGGGAACTGGGCGCCGGGGTGCGGCAGTCCGAAGACCGCCATGCCGGCCTCCTTCTTCTGCAGGCTGGTCGCCGCCTCCTGCCAGGTACGGCCGTTGGCACCCGGCTGGCAGTACGGCAGGAGACGCCGCCAGGTGTCGAAGACCTCCTTGACCCTCTTGTCCGTCCAGGATCCCTCACCGGCCATCAGGCTCTTGTGGAACGCATAGCCGTTGGTCCGCATGTTGATGTAGTCGAAGGTGCCCATCGCCGGCCAGCCGTCCTTGTCGCAGAACGCGATGGGGTCGAGCTTGTCCTTCTTCATCTGCCGGGCGAGCGCCACGTACTCGTCGAGCGTCCCGGGTGCCTGGTAGCCGCGCTCGGCGAAGAGGCTCTTACGGTGGAAGACCGCCCAGGGGTAGTAGTAGTACGGCGTGAGGTACTGCTTCCCGTCCTCGCCGGTGGACTGCGACTTGAGCGCGTCCGAGAAGCCCTCGTACTGCTGCCAGTTGTCGCTGATGTCGTACAGCAGGCCCTTCTTGGCGAAGAACTGCATCCGGTAGCCGGCGAACCACATGAAGACGTCGTCCGGATTGCCCTGCAAGTACTTGTTGATGTTCTCCTGGAAGGTGTTGTGGTCGACCGTGTTCACCGCGATCTTCCGGCCGCCGGACTGTGCCTCGTAGGCCTTGAACGCCTCGGCGAACGCCTTCTTCGGAACGGGGTCCGAGGAGTTCGACCCCATGTGGATCGTCCTGCCGTCGCCACCGGGGCCGCCGCCGCAGGCGGTGAGCAGCGAAGGAAGCGTGATCGCACCGATGCCGACCGCCGTGCCACGCAGGAGGCTTCGGCGGGACATCCGATGCCCTGCCACGCTGCCCGGCAGACCTGAACCGTCGTACGAAGAGTGTGCCATGACCCCCTCCTTCGGGAAGTCAACCCAACACAACCGAACGTGCGATGGATCTCACCGTCAACTCACGCCCCAGTCAAGGGTTTTGACGAGATACCCGACAACCGCAGCCTCCCCCTCTTCCAACAGACTCCAACACGTCCTAACGTATTCGCGCGCCTTTGGCGTGAACCTGACGCTACTCGATCAGGCACGAGTACGGAGGAACGTAATGATGCGTCATCTTCCCACCCGTACCACCCGAACGGTCCGCAGCAGAGTCGTCGGAGCGTTGGCGGCCGGACTGCTCTGCGCGGCGGGAGCAACCGCTCCGGCCGTGGCGGACTCACCGACTCCGGCGACGGATACGGCGACGGATACGGCAACCGTCCCGCAGTCCGACAACGGTCTCGCCCTCACCCCGCCGATGGGGTTCAACAACTGGAACTCCACCCACTGCCGCGCCGAGTTCGACGAGTCGATGGTCAAGGGCATCGCGGACATCTTCGTCGCCAAGGGCCTCAAGGACGCCGGTTACCAGTACGTCAACCTCGACGACTGCTGGGCGAAGCCGCAGCGCAACGCGGACGGAAAACTTGAGGCCGACCCGGTGCGTTTCCCCAACGGCATCGAGGCCGTCGCGGACTACGTACACGCCAGAGGGCTCAAGCTCGGCATCTACACCAGCGCCGGCACGAAGACATGCGACAGCGTCGGTCTGCCGGGGGCGCTGGGGCATGAGTACAGCGATGCGCAGCAGTTCGCGGACTGGGGTGTGGACTACCTCAAGTACGACAACTGCAACAACCAGGGCGTCGACGCGAAGCTGCGCTACACGACCATGCGTGACGCGCTGGCGGCCACCGGACGCCCCATCGTCTACAGCATCTGCGAATGGGGCCAGAACCAGCCCTGGGAGTGGGCCGCCGACGTCGGCAATCTCTGGCGCACGACGGGCGACATCAACGACAGCTGGAGCAGCATGCTGTCCATCATGAAGCAGAACCTGCCGCTCGCCGCCGCCGCGGGACCGGGGCACTGGAACGACCCGGACATGCTCGAAGTCGGCAACGGCGGCATGACGGACACCGAGTACCGCACCCACTTCTCCATGTGGTCCATGATGGCGGCACCGCTGCTGATCGGTTCCGATCTGCGCAAGGCGACAGCGGAGACCTTCGAGATCCTCTCCAACCGGGAGGTCATCGCCGTCGACCAGGACCCGCTGGGCAAGCAGGGCACTGTTCTCTCCTCCGCCGAAGGACGGTGGGTCGTCGCCAAGGAGATGCAGGACGGCAGCCGGGTCGTGGCGCTCTTCAACGAGACCGGCAACGCTCAGCGCATCTCGACGACCGCGGAGGCGGCCGGGCTGCCGAGGGCCGCCGGCTACACGATGCGCGACCTGTGGAAGCACACGACGTACAACACGGCCGGCTCCGTCTCGGCCACCGTCCCGGCGCACGGCACGGTGCTGCTGCGCGTCGCCGCCGACGGCGCGTGGGCCGCACACCCGCCGGCCGTGGAACTGGACCTGGACGGCAGCCCGTTGATGGAAGCGGGCCGCACCGAACCGTTGACGACGTCGGTCACCGACCTGGGTCGCACGCCCGCCGAGAAGGTCTCCACGGCCCTTACCGGACCGTCGGGCTGGCGGATCGAGGCGCAGTCGCCGACCGGGTCCGCGGCCCTGCCGAGCGGCCGGGCGCTGACCACACGCTGGCAGGTGACACCGCCCGCGGGCACGGCCACCGGCACGTACGAGCTGACGCTCGGCGTCAGGTACCGCTCACCGGCCGGAACGCCTGCCCGGTCCTCGGTCCCGTTCCAGGCCCATGTGGTGGTCGCACCGCCGACGGGCAGCAGCTACCTCAGCGATCTGCCGTGGCTCTCCGCGTCCAGCGGCTGGGGGCCGGTCGAGCGGGACACCAGCAACGGCGAGAGCGGCGCGGGCGACGGCAACCCACTCACGATCGGCGGCACCGTCTTCACCAAGGGGCTCGGGGTGCACGCGCCGAGCACGGTCGAGTTCTACGCCGGCGGGGCGTGCAGCGCCGTGACCGCGCAGGTCGGCGTCGACGACGAGAAGGGCACCAGGGGCAGCGTGACGTTCGAGATCTGGGCGGACGGCACGAAGGCCGCGTCGACCGGAGTGCTGACCAATGCCATGGCCGCACAGCCGATCACCGCGGATGTGCGCGGCGCGCAGGTGGTCCGTCTGGTGGTCGGCGACGGCGGGGACGGCACCGACTCCGACCACGCCGACTGGGCGGACCTGCGGATGGAGTGCTGATCCGGAGCGGGTGCAGGAGTCCGCGAGAAGGGCCAGGAACCGGTCCGGGGCGGTACACATGCCCCGGGCCGCGGTCCGTCGGCGTCCCCCCGCACGGCTGCCGAAGCGTAGCCGTCGTCGCACACGAAACCCTCCGGCGGCCGGTCGGGTTCAGCAGGTCGGCTCGGCCGGGGCCGCCGTTCCGCCCGGCCGGGCCGTCCATGCGGCGGCCGCTGCGCCCACCAGACCGGCGTCCGTGCCCATCACGGCCGGAGCCACCGTGAGCCGCTGCACGAAGGAGAGCGTGGCGTAGTCGCTCAGGGCACGGCGCAGCGGGGCGAACAGGACCTCGCCCGCGCCTGCCACTCCCCCGCCGATCACGGCGATGTCGATCTCGACGAGCGCGGCGGTGGCGGCGATCGCGGCGGCCAGCGCACGCGCGGCACGCTCGAACGACGCCATCGCGACGGGATGCCCGGCCCGCGCCGCAGCGGCCACGGCGGCGGCCGTCGCGTCACCGTCCGGTCCGGGCCGCCACCCGCCCTGCAGCGCCCGCCGCGCGATGTTCGGACCGCTGGCGATTCCCTCGACGCAGCCACGGGAACCGCAAGGGCACGGGGCTCCGTCCAGATCGACACTGATATGACCTATGTGGCCGGCGTTGCCGGTGGGGCCCGCGTGCAGCCTGCCGTCCAGGACCAGGCCGCCACCCACCCCGGTCGACACGACCAGGCAGAGCGCGTTGTCATGGCCTCGGGCCGCACCCAGCCAGTACTCGGCCGCGGTCATCGCGACCCCGTCACCGACCAGTTCGACGGGCAGCCCACCGGTGGCATCCCGTACCCGGCCCACCAGGGGGAAGCGGCGCCAGCCCGGAACGTTGACGGGGCTGACCGTGCCGGCCGACGCATCGACCGGACCCGCGCTGCCGATGCCGACGGCGGCCACCCGCTCCCACAACGGCGAGGCGGTCAGCTCGGCCAGCACATCCGTCACCGCACCCATGACCCGCTCGCCGCTCTCCCGGGCGGGCGTCGGCCGCTGCGCCCGTACGAGCAGCGCACCCGTGCCGTCGATCAGGGCTCCGGCGGTCTTGGTGCCGCCGATGTCGAACGCGGCGACGAGGTCGGTTTGCATCTGCGGGAAGCTCCGGACGAGTGAGGGCGGGACCTGCATCTTCCGTGCAGGTCCGGACAGTCTCCCGACAGCTGACAACGTTGTCCAGGCTTATGCTCGACGCCACACTCCCAGGCCCGCTCCACGGCACCCGCCCGCGGGCCCGGCGGCAGCCCGCACCCCGAGGACAGGACAGCGCACCGTGGCCGAGACCACCCGTCACCCCGAGCCCCGTTACGGCAACCGGCCGACCATGAAGGATGTCGCCGCCCGCGCCGGGGTGGGTCTCAAGACGGTCTCGCGTGTGGTCAACAGCGAGCCCGGGGTCACCCCGGACACGGAGCGCCGGGTGCAGGAGGCGATCGACGCGCTGGGTTTCCGCCGCAACGACAGCGCACGCGTGCTCCGCAAGGGGCGTACCGCCTCCATAGGCCTGGTCCTGGAGGATCTCGCCGACCCCTTCTACGGCCCGCTGAGCCGTGCCGTGGAGGAGGTGGCCCGCGCGCACGGCGCCCTGCTCATCAACGGGTCGAGCGCGGAGGATCCGGAGCGCGAGCAGGAGCTCGTGCTCGCCCTGTGTGCGCGCCGGGTGGACGGGCTGATCGTGATCCCCGCCGGTGACGACCATCGCTATCTGGAACCGGAGATGAAGGCGGGTGTCGCCACCGTCTTCGTGGACCGCCCGGCCGTCGGTATCGACGCCGACATGGTGCTCTCCGACAGCTTCGGCGGCGCCCGCGAGGGTGTCGCCCATCTGATCGCGCACGGTCATCGCAGGATCGGATTCATCGGTGACCAGCCCCGTATCCACACCGCCACCGAGCGGTTGCGCGGCTATCACGCCGCGATGGCGGACGCCGGGATCCCGGTCCGGGACTCCTGGGTCTCTCTCGGCTCCACCGATCCCGCGCGGGTCCGGGCGGCGGCCGAGGCCATGCTCTCGGGCCCCGATCCCGTCACCGCCCTGTTCGCGGGCAACAACCGTGTGACCGTCACGGCGGTACGAGTGCTGGCGGAGCGGAAGCGTCCGATCGCCCTGGTCGGATTCGACGACATCGAACTCGCCGATCTGCTCGGCATCACGGTCATCTCCCAGGACGCCGCGGCGGTGGGGCGGACGGCGGCCGAGCACCTCTTCCGCCGACTGGACGGCGTGGACGACGCCCCGGCGCGGGTGGAGCTGCCGACCACGCTCATCGCACGCGGCTCCGGCGAGCTTCCGCCTGCCTGAACCGGGGCGAGGTTCCGCCCGCGCCCGGATCGAAGCGGCCGCCCGGCCCCGGCGGGTGTCGGGGCCGGTCCCGGTCAGGTTCCGGCGGTGCCGGCCCCGGGGCGCCCGGCGAACATGTCCAGATCCGCGCGTGTCAGCCCGGTGAGGCGGGCGACCTCGGCGTCGTCCAGTGCGCCGCAGTCGATGCCGCGCAGCAGATAGCCGCTGAGCGCCCTGGCGGTGGCGGGTTCGTCCATGACATCGCCTGCGGCCTTTGCCGCATACGCGGCAAGCCGGGCCGCGGCCTGGTCCAGGCCCTCACGGTAGAAGGTGTACACGGCCGCGTAACGGGTCGGCAGATGGCCCGGGTGCATGTCCCAGCCCTGGTAGTAGGCGCGGGCCAGCGCACGGCGGGTGAGGCGGTAATGGAGCCGCCATGCCTCGTGGACCTGGTGGGTGGGGCCGACCGGGAGGACATTGGTCGAGCCGTCCGACACGCGTACGCCCGTGCCGGCGGCAGCAACCTGCATGACGGCCTTCGCGTGGTCCGCGGCCGGATGGTCGCTCGCCTGGTGGGCGGGGCTGACGCCGACGCCGGCGCTGTAGTCGAAGGTTCCGTAGTGCAGTCCGGTGGCGCGCCCCTGTGCGGCATCGATCATGCGGGCGACCGCGGCGGTGCCGTCGGCGGCGAGGACGGACTGGCTGGTCTCGATCTGGATCTCGAAGCCGATCCGGCCGGCCGGCAGCCCGTGCGCCCCCTCGAACGCTTCGAGGAGCCGGACGAAGGCCGCGACCTGGGCGGGGTACGTCACCTTGGGCAGGGTGAGGACCAGACCGTCGGGGAGACCGCCCGCCCGCATCAGGCCGGTGAGGAAGATGTCCGTGGTACGGATGGAGCGGTCGCGTACGGCAGCCTCCATGCACTTCATCCGGATGCCCATGTACGGGGCCGCCGTACCGCACGCGTACGCCTCCGACACGAGCCGGGCCGCGCGGGCGGCGGCCTCGTCCTCCTCGGCGTCGGAGCGGAGCCCGTATCCGTCCTCGAAGTCGATGCGCAGGTCCTCGACCGGTTCGCGTTCCAGCTTGGCGCGTACCCGGTCGTGGACGGATCCCGCGTATGCCTCCGGGATGCCGAGGACGGAGGCGAACGAGGCCTCGTCGGGTGCATGGGTATCGAGGGCCTTCAGGGCCTGGTTCCCCCACGAACGGATGGTGCGGGCACCGAACGCGTCGCCCGGAACGTAGACCGTATGGACCGGCTGGCGCGTCCCGGGGTCTCCCGGGTAGCGGCGGGCGAGCTCGGCGTCGACCTCGGCAAGGGAGGCGCCGATCTCCTCGCTGACCGCACCGGCGAGGCTTGTTGCCGCCTTCTCCCGCTGTCCCATGTCCGCCCCTCCGCAGTCCGGTCGTTCCGCTTCCCGGATTCGATGGTCCGCAGCGAAGCCATCGGTCCCTCGAACCCGTGTCCATGGTGATCGGTTCCCGCAGCGGCGGCCCGGCAACCAGCCTGCGGGGCAGCCGCCGGGAAGCGCCCGTGCGGTCGGGAAGCCCGACTCCCTCTTCCCCATCGGCATTCCGGCGCCGACGCAGCACGGTCCGGGGCCGGTGGTGGGGATCACCACGCGGCCCCGGACCGTGGAGGAGAGGGGCGGAGCTTGCGGACGGATCAGCCCTTGCGGGACTTGACCTCGTCGGTGAGCTGGGGGACGACGTCGAAGAGGTCACCGACGACGCCGTAGTCGACGAGGTCGAAGATCGGGGCCTCGGGGTCCTTGTTGATCGCGACGATCGTCTTCGAGGTCTGCATGCCGGCCCGGTGCTGGATCGCGCCGGAGATACCGGAGGCGATGTACAGCTGCGGGGAGACACTCTTACCGGTCTGGCCGACCTGGTTGGAGTGCGGGTACCAGCCCGCGTCGACCGCCGCACGCGAGGCACCGACGGCCGCACCCAGCGAGTCGGCCAGCGCCTCGATGACCGCGAAGTTCTCGGCACCGTTGACACCACGCCCGCCGGAGACCACGATCGCGGCCTCGGTCAGCTCCGGACGCCCGGTCGACTCGCGCGGGGTGCGCGACAGCACCTTCGTGCCGGTCGC